>DATMCI010000129.1:0-11103 GCA_035558535.1 Kofleriaceae bacterium | reverse complement strand
CTCTGTGCATGTTGCGGTTTCCGACGACGATCCTGGCTCAAGCTGAGCGGGGTTGCGCTGCCAAGCCGCGACATGGATCGTGAGCTACGCTCCCATCTCTCCCAGGCGAGTCGATGAACCCGCTTAGCGCTTGGTTAGGGTCTAGACATTCGAGAGAAAGCGCTGGGGGGGATGCATCCAATCGTCGCAATCAGTCTCAACAACCTCGCGATACTCTACCGAGCACAAGGCGCGGACGCAAGGGCCGAGCCGCTCTTGGTCCGTGCACTCGACATAACCGAGAAGAAGCTGGGACTGATGCATCCGGACGTCGCCTTTAGCCTCGGCATTCTCGCGGCGCTCTACCAAGCACAAGGCGCGTATGCGCGGGCCGAGCCGCTCTTTGCTCGGATTGCCGAGATCCGAGAACGCCACCTGAGAATCGAGCTCGCTCATCTCTCTTCGGCACGCCAGCTAGACATGATGTCCCTATTGCAACAGGAGACTCAGAGACTGATCTCGTTTCAAGCTCACTCGAGGCTCACCTCCACTCGAACGCTTGAGCTAGCGATCACCACGGTTCTGCGTCGCAAGGGCCGAGTTCTCGATTTACTCACGGATGTCCAGGCCAGCCTGCGCGCTCACCTCACTCCGCAGCTCCGGGACAAGCTCGACCAGCTCGCAGGCGCCAGCGCGCAGCTCTCGGCGCGTCTGCGCGCACCATTCAATCCACAGACCGCGCAGAACCAGAGCCTCGAGGTTGCTGCCCTCCGCACCCGGATCGACAAGCTCGAGGGGGAGCTCAACGCGGCGAGCCTCGAGTTTCGCGCGCAATCGGAGCCGGTTACCATCGCCAAGGTTCAAGCTGCCTTGCCGTCCGGGGCTGTGCTCGTCGAGCTCGTTCGCTACCGCCGCTACGATGCTCGGCAGGCGCGGCGCCCATGGCAGGAGGAACGCTACCTCGCCTACTTGCTGCCCCAGCAAGGGCCGCCACGATGGGTCGCGCTCGGCGACGCGGCTCGCATCGATGCCGCGGTCGATGGCGTGCTCGCCGCGATGCGCAAGAGCACCAGCGCGAGCACGGCCAAAGCCGCGCTGCGAAATCTCGACGCGCTCGTGCTCGCGCCGATTCGCAGCCAGCTCTCGGGCGTCTCGCACCTCATTCTGTCGCCCGACGGCAAGCTCAACCTCGTGCCGTTCGAGGCGCTGATCGATCCGCAGGGCCGTCACGCGCTCGAGCAGTACCTCATCAGTTATGTGACCAGCGGCCGCGACCTGTTACGCCTCGCCGCGCGCCCCGCGCCCCGGTCTGCAGCGACGATCGTTGCAGATCCTGACTACGGACCGGGGAAGCCCTTTGGCCGTCTCCCCGGCACGCGCGCCGAGGCCGAAGAGATCCAGCGCCAGTTTCCCGGCATCAAGGTGCTGGCTCAGGACCAGGCGACCAAGGCGGCGTTCACGACTCTCACTGGCCCCTCTTTGCTCCACGTCGCGACGCATGGATTCTACTTCCGCGGTGCTCCTTCACCCTCGCCGATCTTACCGCCGCCGGTCGCGCCACGGCGCCAGCCCGAGGCAGAGCGTGGCATGTGGCTCGAGAGTTCGGTACCAGCTCTGCCGCCGCCACCACCGTCCGAAGATCTGGCCGAGGCGCTCGATCGAGCGGGCCTCGTCCTGACCGGCGCGAACGTGCGACCCGACGAGAGCATCGTCAGCGCGCGCGAGCTCGCCGGCCTGGACTGGTGGGGCACCCAGCTCGTCGTGCTGTCCGCGTGCGAGACCGGTGTCGGCGCGGTGCCCTCCGGCGAAGGCGTGTTCGGCATGCGCCGCGCGCTCGTCCTGGCCGGCGCACAGTCCCAGGTGGTCAGCCTATGGAACGTCAACGACTCGTCCGCGCCGGAGCTGATGCGCGAGTTCTATGGCGAGCTCGCGCGCGGCACGGGACGCGCCGAGGCGCTACGCCAGGCCAAGCTCCGGATTCTTCGGCAGCCGCGCTTCACACATCCCTATTACTGGGCTGCATTCATTCCCGCAGGAGACTGGACCCCGCTCGCCAACGGCACGCTGCGCCCATAATATCGCCCGCGCTCCCGAGGTCGCGCGTCTCGAACTCGACGCGCAGATTAACGCTTGCATGATGTCGGATCTGGCATAAACTGGGCATGTGCCGGATGATGGTGCGTATTTCAGCCATCGTGATCGCAGCTGTTTTCGAGAAGCGGACTCAGACCACGCCGGCACAGTTGATCGCGGTTTGTCAGCAGAGACTCAAAGCGTACGACCAGATCAAATAGCTCGAGAGGATATGAGACATGAAGGAGAGTAAACGAAAGCAACTCGAGGCTGCTGGTTGGCGTGTTGGCTCCGTCAGCGAGTTTCTCGGCTGGTCGGACGTTGAGTCCCTCCTCGTCGACCTTCGCCTTGCGCTGAGTCAGGCGCTCAAAGAGCGACGCACCAGGCTGCGGCTCTCGCAGCGTGACCTCGCTGAGAGGATCAAATCGAGCCAGTCCCGCATTGCAAAGATGGAGGCGGCAGATCCTGAAGTCTCGTTCGAGCTCCTGCTACGCGGCTTTATTGCAATGGGGGCTACTCGCCAGGATGTGGCTGACGTGTTCGACGCGCCGCTTCCAGCAGCCAAAGGCAAAACTCGCCAGAAATCAACGACATCTCACCGAGAGAGCTCACGCAAGCTTGTGTCCGCAAGCTGACAACCCGACCGAGGCACCCAACGCGACGCGGATCACACTGCTCAGCGTCTTGCGGTGCGAGCTCGACGAGGCGGCGGTTGCAGAACTGGCGCGCCGGCTGGCGCAGATCTCATCGCAGTGGAGCGAAGACGATGGGGGCTGCGGCCGGCCCGGAGTAGCGCCTGCTGTCGCTTGCGGGTTCATTGCCCGCGGGGGGGGCGATCTCTGGCTCATCCGCGAGGACTGGCGCCTCTGTAATTTGCAGCGGATGCGGAGGCGGCGGCAGGGATCCGGCGCCGCCAAGGCGGCTCGGAGGTGAGACGCGTCTTCCGGGAGCTGCGCGGTCCGGTTACACTGGGCGGCAGTCTCGACGTTCGAATGACGACGCGAGGCCCGACGACCAGGAGCAGGACCAGCTGTGTCGGATGCCGTACCCCCAGGCGCATCACGCGCCGACTTCGACTCCTTGATCCCGTGGGCGCGCCGCCTCCTCGCGGCGGGCAAGTCCACCGGCGCGGTGATGCGCGCGATCTACGGCACCGATATGCCGCCGGAGCTGTACGTCCTCGATCGCGTCTATCCGCATCAGCTCCCGCTGCCTGTGGAGCCGATGTTTCACCCGTGGCAGCTCCTCGCCCTCGCGGATCCCGCGGCCACGGTGCGCGAACCCGATCCGTGGGCGCGCGAGCAGGAGGAGCGCGCGTTCGCGCTCGATCCCGACTTCGTGCCGCTGCTCAAGCTCGGCGAGCCCTCCGCGCGCCACGGCGGCCAGGTGATCGGGTATCACCTCGCGGAGCTGCGCAAGGGGCGGACGACGATCCTCGGGCACGCCGGCGATCTCCCGCCGGGCACCGACACCGCGCTCGACAAGCTCGGCCCGTCCTTGCTCGACGTCCTGCACGAGTGGCTGTCCGATCACCTCGGCAGCGCCCCGGCACCCAGCGAGCCCGGCGTGCTCTCTGCGCTCGGCGTCGAGCGCGTGGCCGAGCTCCTGCGCGGCATCGAGGTGCTCCAGCAAGAAGTGGCGATCCTCGAGGCCCGCACGCTCTGAGCGCGCTTCTGAAGGGCAGCGATCCAGACTCCTAATCTGTATAAAAATCAGATCAATATAAAGAAGATAACTTGGAATCAAATGGGCCATTGAGGCAATTGATATCGATTCCGCCCGTCTGCTAGATACTCCTCGCGATCATGGTCACGCAGCAGCAGGGAGCTCGGAGTGGCCGCTTCGGTGCCTGGACGCGGACGCGCTTCGACCAGTTCGGCAAGCAGCTGGTGCGCACCGCGGTCGCGACGTGTGGCCCGGTCGAGACGGATGCGGAGGTCCCCGCCGACACGCGCAGGATCGACCTCTGGTTCATGCCCGATCCGGCCTGTGCACCGGTCCCCGATTATCTCGGTCTCCTCGGGCGCATCATCACGGGTCCGAGCACGCTCGAGTTCTTCCACAACACGCCGAGCGGCGACGAGCTCGCCGACTGCGTGATCAAGCATGGCCAGTTCCGCCACTACCTCGCGCTGCGCAAGCCGCCGCCCCCGGTCCCGACGCAGTGGGTGATCTCCTCGGGCCGTCCCCGGGGTGGCATCACGGGCCTGCGGCTGCGCCGGCTGAAGGTCTGGCCCGACGGCATCTACGAGGGCCCGCCCTTGCTCTGGACGCGGCTAGTCGTGGTGAGCGAGCTGCCGGCAGAGCCAGACACGCTGCTCCTGCGCCTCCTCGGTGCCGGTCAGGTGCTGAAGCAGGCGATCGACGAGCTCAAGGCGCTGCAGGCCGAAGACCCGAGGCGCAGCCTCGCCCTGCCGCTTCTGGTACGCTTGCGGCTGGAGATTCCCGCCGACCCCGTACAGTGGACCGAAGGCGACCAGGAGTTCCTCATGCAAACCCAAGACATCGTCGAAGCTTGGCGCCAGCAGGCGGTCCAGGAGGGCATCCAGGAGGGCATCCAGGAGGGCATCCAGCAGGGCGAACGCGAGCTGCTGTTGCTCTTGTTGCGGCAGCGCTTCAGTGACGCGGTGGACGCTCACGTCGAGCAACGGATCACGACGGCATCCATCGAACAGATCAAGATCTGGGCGGTGCGCATCTTGTCGGCTGCCACGCTCGCCGAGGTATTCGCCGACTGAACGAGAGGCTCGCCCGGGCCGGCGTCGCGATCGCACCGGAAGACATCGGGATCTGGTGTCCGGCCTCGATAGGTTCCTCATGCAAACCCAAGACATCGTCGAAGCCTGGCGCCAGCAGGCGGTCCAGGAGGGCATCCAGCAGGGCGAACGCGGGATGCTGCTGCGCCTGCTGCGGCAGCGCTTCGGTGACGCGGTGGACGCTCACGTCGAGCAACGCATCGCGACAGCATTCATCGAGCAGATCGACAGCTGGATCATGCGCATCTTGTCGGCCGCCACGCTCGCCGAGGTGTTCGCCGACTGAAGCGGTCGGCTCAGCCCGGGCCGCAGTTTTCGTGATCGCCCGCCGCGGGTCCGGCCATCCTGCCGGTATGCGGATTTCCACCCCCCTGGCACTGGTCGCCGCCGCGTGCGCGGCCGGCGGCGCCCTCGGCGCTGGCTGCGGCGGCGACGGCGATGACGACAGCCAGCCCCAGCTCGTGCTCGACGGCGGCGGCGATGGAGGCGACGACGACGGCGGCCCGCTGACCGAGCTCACCCTCGCGGGCACCCGCCTCGGCCAGAGCGCCGCCGCGGTGATCGGCGTGTCGAACACCGGCGCGCGCGCCACCGGGCCGCTCGCGATCGCCATCTCCGGGGCGGCCGCCAACGACTTCACGCTCGACAACGAGCGCACCACCTGCGCCGGCGCCGCGCTGCCGCCCGGCGAGCGCTGCGAGGTCGCCGTCGTGTTCCGGCCGCGCGCGGCCGGCGAGCGCCGCGCGACGCTCGCGATCACCAGCGCGCCCGGCGGCGCCGCCGAGGTCGCGCTGATCGGCCCGGCGCTCGCGCCCTCGCTCGTCTTCTCGCCCGCGCAGCTGGCGTTCGGGCGCCTCGAGGCCGGGCACCTCGCGCAGGCGACGATCGAGCTCCGCAACGAGGGCGCCGCGGCCATCCCGCTCGACGCGATCGCCGTCACCGGCGCCGGCTTCTCGCGCGGCCTCTCGACGTGCGGCGCCGCGCTGCCGCCCGGCGAGAGCTGCGATCTCGCGATCCGGCTCGTGCCGCAGGCGCTGGGCCCGCTCGCCGGCAGTGTCGTCGTCACCTCGGGCGGGGAGGGCTTCGTCGCGCCGCTCGCCGGCACCGGCGCGCGCAAGGTGACGATCGCCGTGGCCGGCGCCGGGGCCGGCACCGTGACGTCCGCGCCGTCGGGCATCGACTGCGGCCAGGCGTGCGAGGCGCTGTTCGACACCGACGCGATCACGCTGACCGCGGCGCCTGGCGCGAGCTCGGCGCTCGTCGGCTGGTCGATCCCCGCGTGCGGCGGGAGCCCGACGTGCGCGGTGCCCGCGCAGCTCGAGCCGCTCGCGATCACCGTGAGCTTCGCGCTCGCCGGCGCCGGCGCGCTCGATCTCGTGTTCGCCGGCGGCGGCAGCGGCGAGGTGCAGATCGAGGCGCTCGGCTCGGGCGAGCCGCCCGTGATCTGCTTCGCGAGCTGCACGGTCCCGCTCGAGCCCGGCTCGCAGTACGAGCTCACGCCCGCCACGCCCTCGAGCTTCGGCGGGATCGCGGGCGCGTGCGCGTCGGCGACCGGCGCTTGCACGTTCACCGCCCCGCTCGGCGCGTCGGCCGCGACCGTGACGTTCGCCAAGGATCCGAAGGAGCGCTGGACGCGCCTGCCCGGCACCGCCCCCGTCCGCGCGCTCGCGTACGACGGCAGCGGCAACCTGATCGTCGCCGCCGCCGGGCTCGCGAAGCTGTCGCCGGCCGGCGCGACGATCTGGTCGCTGCCGCTCGCCGGCGTGCACCACGTCGCCACCGGGCCCGCCGGCACCATCTACGTCCTCGACACGATGCTGCGCAAGCTCGACGCCGCCGGCGCCGAGCAGTGGGCGCGGCCGCTGCCCGCGCACGCGCAGGGCTGCACCGCCAGCGGCGAGCTCGATCGCTGCCTCGCGGTCGGCGCCGACGGCGCCACCGCGGTCCGCGGCACCACCGGCGTCACGCGCTGGGATGCCGCCGGGACCCAGACGTGGACGCGTCCGGTGCCCGCGGGCCCCCGCGCCGTCGCGATCGACGCCGCCGGCGTCGTGTACGCGGCGCAGGACAACGGCGCCTTCGAGTCGATCGACGTCGTGCGGTTCGCGCCGGACGGCAGCCCGCTGCCGCTGCTCGAGGCGTACACCGCCCAGTACCACGCGATGCTCGCGCTCGACGGCGCGGGCCAGCTCATGGCGACGTCGTCGGGGCACAGCAGCGTCTCGCTCGAGACCGCCGCGTTCTCGCAGGTGCTCCAGACGCAGGACCCCGACTGGGTCCCCACCGGGCTCGCGGGGGCCGGCACCGGGGACGTCCTGTGGGTGTACCAGCCCTCGGAGCTCGGCTGGCCCGCGCCGCCGTGGACCGCCCGCCGCTACAGCGCAGCCGGCGCGCTCCTGTGGTCGCTCACGCGGAGCGGGACCGCGGCGCTGCTCGGGCCGTTCGGCACGTTGCCGCTCGATCTCGCGGCCGGCCCCGGCGGTCTCGCGGCCGGCCCCGGCGGCGAGCTCGCCGTCGGCGGCACGTACACCGGGCTCACGTACACCGGCGGCTGGATCCAGACGTTCGCGCCCTGATACGCGTCGATCCCTGCGCATTCCCTGCGCGCGCGCCTCGCACGCTCGCGTGCGCTGAGCCGCGGCCGCGACCGCGCTCAGCTCACAGCTTGGCCGACTCCGGGTGCTGCTGCTTGAGGAAGTCGATCAGCGGCACCGGCGCGCCGCCGCCCTGCGGCACGTAGTGCCAGTGCGAGCCGAGCTTGTTCTTGCCGAGCCGCTCGAGCAGCTCGGTCCGCGTGCGCGCGCGGAACGTCAGCCACAGCGCCTCCTTGCGGGCGTCGCGCGCCCAGTCGGCCGCCGGGATCACGCCCTTCATGTCGTGGCCGATCAGCTTCTCGAGGCCGATGCCGCCCGGCTGCTGCTCGAGGAAGTCGAGCACGCTGTCGGCGTACGCCGCGAGCGAGCGATCGCCCGACGCGGCCGCCGACAGCCCCGCCAGGTCGCGCACGCTCTCGATGTCCTTCGCCAGGCGCGCCACCGTGTCGCTCGCGACCTTGACGTTCGCGAGGATCGCCGGCACGTGATCGTGGACCAGCTGGTTCGTGCGCTTGAGCTCGCGGCGCGCGTCATCGAGCAGATAGATGACGATGCCGGCCGCCATCGCCGCGAGCCCCAGACACACCCACTTGAAGACGCGAGCTTCCATGGGCTGACCATAACGGCTCGCCGCCCGCGATATGCTTCCGCATGCGCTTCCGCATGTTCCCCAAGATCCCGACCCACCGCGCCGCCCCGCCGCGCGCGGTCGGCGGGCCGTGGGTGGCGCTCGAGAAGCTGCACGGCGGCCAGCTCGTCGTCGGCGTCGTCGGCGACGCGGTCCACTTCGGCAAGCGCAAGGCGTGGCTCGCCCCCGACGAGCCGTTCTTCGGCTGGCAGCTGCTCGCGGCCGAGCTCGGCGCCGCCGCGCGGGCGATCGCGCGCGAGCTCGGCGCCGCGCAGACCGTGCTGTACGGCGAGCTGATCGGCGGCGGCTACCCGCACCCCGAGGTCTCGCCCGTGCCCGGGCTGTCGCCGGTGCAGACCGGCATCTGGTACACGCCGGGCCTCGCCTGGGTCGCGTTCGACGCGCTCGTCGCCGCCAGCGACGACGACGACGGCGAGCTGCTCGCGTTCCGCGAGCTCGAGGAGCTCGCCGCGGCCGCCGCCGTCCGCACGGCGCCGCGGCTCCTCCGCGGCACGCGCGCCGAGGTCGAGCACGTCCCGATCGAGTTCCCGACGCACGTGCCCGCGTGGCTCGGCCTGCCGCCGCTCCCCCGAAACCTCGCCGAGGGCGTGGTGCTCCGGCCCGACGCGCGCGCCGCGCCCGCAGATCGCCCCGTCATCAAGCGCAAGCTCGCCGACTTCGACGACGAGCGCTTCCGCGAGGCCGAGGCATGGGACCCCGGCCACCTCGGCGAGGCCGATCTCACCGCGTGGCTCGATCGCCTCGTCGTGCCGGCGCGCCTCGCGAGCGCGCGGTCCAAGGTCGGCACCGATCCGTCGGCGATCGCCGACGAGGTCGCGCTCGACGTCGCGATCGATCTCGGCCTGGCGTTCCCCGGCGCGTGGATCCGTCTCCCCGCCGAGGCGCAGGAGCGGATCCTCGCGCGCGCCCGCGAGCGGGCGCGGGACCTCTGCGCCGCCGCCCGCACCTGAAGCTCACCGCCGCGCCGCCGCCGGTCGTGCGTGAGCCGCCCGGCGCTGCCCGGCCCGCGGCGGCCGGAAGGCCCGTGCAGCTCCCGGCAGCCCCCGGCACCCCCTGCAGAGAGGTGGGCCCGAGGATGGCGGCGATCTCCCTGATCGTGCAGGATGCCCCAGAACGGTCGATCTGCAGTGCGACGAGACCAGCACGAGATCCAGCACAGGGATCCAGCACCAAGGAGAGATTGATGGGAGCGCTATTCTCCGCTCGGTTCAGCGGCCGCCGGTTCGGCGGATCGCGCGGGGTGCCCGTGGTGTTCGTGCTCGCGTTCGCGCTCGCGTGCGGCGGCAAGAAGGATCCCCCCAAGGCCGATCTCGGCGGCTCCGGCGGCTCGGGCACCAAGCCCGTCCCCAAGCCCGGCGGGCCGTGGACCCTCGCCACCGCCGCCGCGCCGTACCGCGGGGTGACGCTGCACACCGTCGGCGAGTCGCTGCCGCCGCTCGAGGCCATGGCCAAGCTCGCCACGAAGTTCGAGCAGGCGACCGGCATCAAGGTCGAGATCGAGATGTACGAGCACTCCGAGGCCGTCAACAAGGTCATGCTCGACCTGAACTCGCGCCGCGGCCGCTACGACTTCATCCTCCAGCCGCACCGCGAGCTCGGCCGGTTCGTCAAGAACGGCCACCTCAAGGAGCTGAGGCCCTTCCTCGACAACCCCGCGCTCCGCGATCCGAGCTTCAAGCCCGAGGAGCAGCTCTACCCGAAGCTGTGGAAGGAGATCTCCTGGTACGACGGCAAGGTCTACGGGTTCCCGTTCACCGCGCTGACCCAGTACCTCTGGTACCGCAAGGATCTGTTCGACGATCCCAAGGAGCGCACCGCGTTCAAGGCCAAGTACGGCTACGAGATGAAGGTGCCGACCACGTGGAAGGAGTACACGGATCTCGCCGCGTTCTTCCACCGGCCCGCCGAGCGCTTCTACGGCACCGCCATCCAGGGCAAGCGCCACGAGGCGCTGTGGTACGAGTGGCTGAGCGTCCTCTACAGCTTCGGCGGCGACATGATGGAGACCGACACCGGCAGCAAGTGCGGGCCCATCATCGTGAACAGCCCCGAGGCGATCGCCTCGCTCGATTACTACAAGAGCCTCATGGCGTACTCGCCGCCCGACACGCTCAACTACTTCTGGGACGACCTCATGGCGCTCATGCAGCAGGGCAAGGTGTTCCAGGTGCTCATGTGGACGGACGCCACGTACGCCGTCGAGGATCCCAAGCAGAGCAAGGTCGCCGGCAAGATGGCGTTCGACGTGATCCCGCAGGACAAGGGCGGCAAGGCCGGCCAGATCGAGGGCTGGACGTACCTGATCCCCAGCTACTCGAAGAACCCGGAGGCCGCGTACCTGTTCATCCAGTGGATGATGGCGTTCGATCAGCAGCGCGTGCAGCACTTGAACGGCGGCGCGACGTCGCGCCCCGATGTGTACGCCGATCCGGCGGTGAAGGCGCTCAGCTACTCCAAGGCGTCCGTCGAGACGCTCGCCGTGGCCAAGCCCAAGCCCACGATCCCCGAGTCGCCGCAGATCACCGAGATCCTGGTTCGCGAGCTCAGCCTGGTCCTGACCGGCAAGAAGACGTCGAAGGCCGCGCTCGACGCCGCGGCCGTCGACATGAGCAAGCTCCTGGGCCCCTGCGCGCAGCTCAAGTACCCCGTGAACTGACCCGCTGACGGGGTGCGATCCGCAAACATGGCTCCCTCGCGCACCACGCTCCTCTGGCGCTCCCTGGGCCTCGGCCTGGATCGCCGGCTGGGTCCGGTGTTCGTCACGCCGGCCCTCGTCTTGCTCGCGCTCGTCGTCGTCGGGCCGTTCTTCTACACGATCGCGCTCTCGTTCACGAACCTGTCCTACGCGCTCCCCGATCACGACGGCAGCTTCGTCGGCTTCGACAACTACCGTCGGCTCGTGCGCAACGATCCGGTGTTCTGGGACAGCTTCACGACGACGCTCGTGTTCGTCGTCTCGGCGGTCGTGATCGAGATGCTCTTCGGCTTTCTGACCGCGCTGCTCCTCGCGACCCAGATCAAGCGGCGGCGGTTCGCGCTGACGTTCGTGCTC
>DATMCI010000128.1:0-38734 GCA_035558535.1 Kofleriaceae bacterium | reverse complement strand
CCGGCTTCAATGGGGCCGCCGATAAGCATCGACGGAAACGCGCTTGCTCGTCACGCCCCACCTCCGCCGCCGCCCGGGCTTCAATGGGGCCGCCGATAAGCATCGACGGAAACCCTTCTCACCTCATGGCTGACCACGCTCGCGCGCTGCGGCTTCAATGGGGCCGCCGATAAGCATCGACGGAAACACGGAACCGGCCGCGCCGGCATCGAGGGCGATGGCCTGGCTTCAATGGGGCCGCCGATAAGCATCGACGGAAACGTGCGCTACGCCGCGCTCTACGCGGGCGGCCGGATCATGCTTCAATGGGGCCGCCGATAAGCATCGACGGAAACAGGCGTTCGAGCCGGCGAGCGTGAGCGTGAGCGTGACGCTTCAATGGGGCCGCCGATAAGCATCGACGGAAACGCCAAGTGCCGGGCCGAGACGAAGCTCATCGACTTCATGCTTCAATGGGGCCGCCGATAAGCATCGACGGAAACTGGCGATGGAGATCTCGGACACCTCCATTTCCTTGTTGCTTCAATGGGGCCGCCGATAAGCATCGACGGAAACCCGGACGGCGCCCGCCCCGGGCGAGGCGCTTCCCGGGCTTCAATGGGGCCGCCGATAAGCATCGACGGAAACTTCATGAAGCGTGGCGACAAGGGCCCCGAGGTCGAGGCTTCAATGGGGCCGCCGATAAGCATCGACGGAAACGCGTTTGCCTGCTTCGAGACCCCCTCATAGGAGAGGGCGCTTCAATGGGGCCGCCGATAAGCATCGACGGAAACATCCCGGGCTCCATGGCCGGGTCGACCGGCTCACCGAAGCTTCAATGGGGCCGCCGATAAGCATCGACGGAAACGGAAGGTCCTCCGTCTGGGCAATGAAGTTATACTAGAGCTTCAATGGGGCCGCCGATAAGCATCGACGGAAACAAGGTCATGGCCAAAATCTTCGCCCCCAAGCCTATCAGCTTCAATGGGGCCGCCGATAAGCATCGACGGAAACGGCGGCAGGGAATCGGAGAGAGATTCTGTGCACTTTCGAAGTCGGTTGCGAGCGAGGAGCACTGCCGGTGGAGAGGGGCGGGTGGTGGTGAGAAGCGGCAGGAGAATCGCAAGATTGTACGGGTAGTTGCTGGCTGCGAGTGGAACAGGGAGCGCCGCGCCACATCGGGGCGCTCGCAAGTCGGAAAGACGAAGGTAGGAGCTAGGGAGAGGTGGGGAGCCAAGGATGAACTGAGGGCCGGGCACAGGGGTCGGAGTCAGGGGTCGGGACATGGGAATGAGGGAACGCTATTCGGTTGCCACGCCGCATCGGCACTACAGGATGACGACGGTCCGCTCGGGGTTGGTGTACCCGCGGCCAAGCGATGATATGCACGTCGAGGCCCGGCCGTCGATGGGTCCGAGGTCAATGATCAGGATCTGATCGGTCGCGTGATCGATCAGATCGTGGAGGGTGCCGGTCAGCTCGGTGCGGCGGCGCTCGCTCAGGTCGCATCGGAAGACGGAGTACTGAAGGTGATCGCCGAACCCGCGGAGAGTCTTGTAGATGGACGTGCGGCGCGCATCTTCGGTGATGTCGTAGGTGACGATGTAGCGGTTTTGCATCGGGCGCGCCTCCTCGCGTGGCACCGCGGCGCTGAAGCACCACGTCAGCAGGTCGCGAACGGCGGTAAGTGGAGAGCTCAGCAGCGCTCGTGGATCGCATCTTCGAGGAATTTCGTGGGCATCAGCGCGCCGCACGGCCTCCACCAGCGGCCGCGTGCTCGCCGGATCACATCTTCGTCCCATGCCTCGGTGCGCGCGACTGGCCGCGAGAGCCACCGGCGGCCGCGTGCTCTCCGGATCGCATCTTCGAGGAATTTCTTGGGCATCAGCGGGTTGCGAACGGTGAGTACGTGGAGAGCCGCGGTCATCGGGTTGCGAACGGTGGGTACGTGGAGCCGGGGACAGATCGCCTGCAGGTTCGAGCGGTACATGACCGCGATGTCCGTTGCGAACGGTGGGTACGTAGAGCCGGGGGCAGATCAAACCGGCAGCCCACGAGGAAGAGGTGGCATCATCGGGTTGCGAACGGCGGGTACGTGGAGCGTACGAGGCTCTCGCCGGACGCACGCCATTCGTGGGATGGCATCATCGGGTTGCGAACGGCGGGTACGTGGAGAGCTCGGTCGCGCCGAGGATGGAGTCGACGCTGGTCTCGCATCAGCGGATTGCGAACGGCTCGAGCGGGCATCGATCGATGGGCGGGAGCATGCGCGTCGACGAATCGTGAACGACGTTCCGACAGGCGCCGTCGTCGTGGCATCGATCGATGGGCGGGAGCATGCGCGTCGACGATGGTCTCGCATCAGCGGGTTGCGAACGGTGGGTACGTGGAGAGCTCGCCGGATAGGTAGCGGGCGAGCAGGCGCACCTGGACCTCGAGCACCCGCCGGTAGCTGATCCGGTAGCCGAACACAGGGTGAGAGACCAGCTCGTCCATCCGGCGAGCGTAGGCGCGCAGGAAGGCGGCTCGGCCAGCGGCCGTGAGCGAGACGGCACCGCCTCGGCGAACGAAGTGGGTGGCGGCGAGCGTGCCGGTGTTCACCGCGCTGAGCACGACCGAATCGACGACGAGCGGCCGGAACTCCTCCATCACGTCGAGCGCGAGCGCCGGACGACCGTAGCGCGGCTGGTGATAGAAGCCCATGTACGGATCGAAGCCGACGGCGATCAAAGTGTTCATCACGTCACGGGCGAGCATCGAGTAACCGAGCGACAGGAGCGCGTTGATCGGATCTCGAGGGGGGCGGCGGTTGCGCCCGTCGAAGTCGAACACCAGCCGATCCGCCTCGGCTGGGCGCAACATCGAGCCGTAGGCCTCGAAGTATAGCCGCGCCGCCGTGCCCTCGATCCCGAGCAGCGACTCGAGACTGGTCGCGCGGGCCGCGATATCGATGAGCTCGCGCAGGCGCTGGATGGTGTGCGGCGGCGCGGCGTTTGCGTTGCGCCGGACGAGCGTGCGGCAGTTCCGGATCTTCACGCAGACGAACCGGCGCGCCAGCGCGAGACAGCGCGGGGGATCGGCCGCGGCCGCGAACTGTATCCGCCGCAGCTCAACGTGCTTGTGATCCATCCCGCGCGTGATGCCGTAGAGCCAGCCGCCGCTCGACAAGTACGAGACGGTGATGCCGCGCGCGCACAGATCGCGCAGCGCCTGGGTCGAGATCTGCACGGACCCGAACAGCGCCACGTGCGACGTGTCCCCGATCCGCTGCGTCGCCTTGGTGCCGTCGCGCTGCTCGATCACGAGCTCGTCGCCGCGCTTGCCGATGCGCGCGCCGGCCGATTGTACGTAGAGCGGCAGCGCGTCGTCGCTGCCGGGGAGCAGCGGGCGCGGCAGACACGGCTCCCTATCAGCCTCCGCGCCGGCCACCTCCGCATCGAGGGCCAGTGCATCGAGGGCGCGCAGCAGGTTGATCTCGTCGGGCAGACAGATACCGACGAGCGAGCAGCGCGGACACTTGGGGCTGTCGACCAGCGGCGGCGGCGGCACGGCGCGCGCGGCGTTCTCGCGCAGCTGGGCGAGGAGCTCCAGCGTCCGCGCGCGCAGCTGGGCGTCGATCTCGATGTCGACGCGCCGGCGGGAACCGACGAAGTACAGGATGCCGCGCGTGACGCGGTAGCCGTTCTCCTCGAGGACCAGCGCCTGCGCGCAGAGCTGCACCCGCTCCGGCTCCCACGCCCCCTCGGGGATGTCCGGCGCCTTGCTCCGCTTGTAATCAATCGGCGTCACCTCGTCACCGTCGGGCTCGATCAGATCGATGCGCGCGATCAGCCCGAGCCGCGGCGCCGACAGCTGGATCGAGCGCGCGTGAAACTCCACACCCTCGAGCTCGTCGGGATCGGGCAGCGCGCCGGTCTCCACGTCGACGCGCCGGTGCTGGAATCGGCCGTCGATGGTGTCCGCGTTGTCCGAGAAGTCGCCCTGCACCCACTCGAGGTATGCGAGCCGCGGACAGTATGCGTGCTCGTTCAGCATGCGCGCCGGCACGAGCTCGGGCGGCGTGACGAGCTCGGGCGACGTGGCGAGCTGCTCGACGCGGTCGCTCTGGTCGCGCACCGCGCCCTCGGGCGGCGTGACGAGATCGGGCGATGCGGCGAGAGCTGGAGGATCTGGAGATCGAGTGGGCTCAGCTCCCCGAGTGTCGGGATATGACGGCTTATCGTCCATCGATGACAAGTGATAGCTCCGCGGCCGAGCACGGCCGCCGCGGGGAAATCGTCGATTCCGAGCTTCATAATGCTCCACGATCAAGCGACGTGGCACGAGCAAAACGACAAAATCGACACATCGATACGACATCAGATCTTGGCAGCCTCTGGCCACTCCTCAGCAAATACCTAGGAGTCTTTGGAAATCTGTCGACGCTGCCCTCGGCGGAGTGCTCGCAACTGGCCACGTCTCAGCAAATACCTAGGAGTCTTGGGTGACAGGGCATAGCGAGCGCCCACGTCACACTCTTCTTTTGGGAGCTAGGCAAGCATCAAATCCGAATCCTAACGGATCGATTTCTTCAGGTGGGATAAACCGAATCGCAAACCTGGCTATGTGCGCTACCCCTGTCTTGGGCCTTCACCGCGTCGCGAACGGCGGGTACTCCGCGATCTCGCCGGCCAGGTAGCGCGCGAGCAGGCGCACCTGGACCTCGAGCACCCGGCGATAGCCGATCCGGTAGCGGAACACGGGGTGCGAGACGAGCTCGTCCATCCGCCGCTCGTAGGCGCGCAGGAACGCCGCCCGGCCGGAGGGCGCCAGCGCGACGGAGCCACCGCGACGGATGAAGTCGGCGCCGTTGACCGCGCCGGTGTTCACGACCCCGAGCACGACCGAGTCGGCGATCAACGGCCGGAACTCCTCCATCACGTCGAGCGCGAGCGCCGGCCGGCCGGGGCGCGGCTGGTGGTAGAAGCCCATGCACGGGTCGAAGCCGACCGCGAGCAGCGCGATGACCACGTCCTTGACGAGCAGCGCGTACCCGAACGACAGCAGCGCGTTGACGGGATCCTGCGACGGCCGGTGGTGCCGCCCCTCGGGATCGAACGACCACCGCCCGCCGGCGCCGGGCGGGCGCAGCATCGAGCCGTACGCCTCGTAATACAGCCGCGCCACCGCAGCTTCGATCTGGCGCAGCGACTCGAGGCTCGGCGCGGCGCCAGCGTCGTCGGCGAGGGCGCGCAGGCGCTCGATGACGTGCTCCCGCACCGCGAGCGCGTTGCGCCGGACGAGCGTGCGGCAGTTCCGGATCTTCACGCGCACGAACCGGCGCGCGAGCGCGAGGCAGCTGGGCGCGTCGGCGGCGGCCGCGAACTGCCGCCGACGTAGCTCGACGTGCTTGTGCTCCATGCCGCGCGTGATGCCGTCGAGCCAGCCACCGCTCGACAGGTGCGAGACGGTGATGCCGCGCGTGCACAGGTCCTGCAGCGCCTGCGTCGAGATCTGGACGCCCCAGAACAGCACCACGTGCGACGTGTTCTCGAGCCGCGCCGTGTGTGTCGCGCCGTCGGGGAGCTCGATCACAAGCTCCTCGCCGCGCTTGCCGACGCGCGCGCCGGCCGACTGCACGTAGAGCGGCAGCGCGTCGTCGCGCGCGGGGACCAGGCGCCGCGGGCGCCGCGGATCCGCTTCGGCCGCTGCGTCTTCGGCCGCTGCGTCTTCGGCCGCTGCGTCCTCGGTCTCCGCGGTGTCCGCCTCCGCGGCGTCCGCCTCCGCGTCCGCTATCAGCGGGAGCGCTGAGGCGCGCAGCAGGTTGACCTCGTCGGGCAGGCAGATGGCGACGAGCGGGCAGTGCTGGCACTTGGGGCTATCGACCAGCGGCGGCGGCGGCACGTCGCGCGCGGCGTCCGCGCGCAGCTGGACGAGCAGCTCGAGCGTCCGCGCCCGCAGCGCCGCGTCGAGCTCGACGTCGACGCGGTGGCGCGCCTCGGCGAAGTACAGCGCGCCGCGCGCAACGCGGTAGCCGTGCTCCTCGAGGATCAGCGCCTGCGCGCAGAGCTGCACGCGATCGGGCTCCGCGGCATCCGCGGGGAGCGCCTGCGCCCTGCCCGGCTTGTAGTCGATGGGCGTCACCTCCTCGCCTTCGGGCTCGATCAGATCGATCCGCGCGGTCAGCCCGAGCCGCGACGCCGACAGCTGGACCGTGCGCGCGTGGAGCGACGCGTCGCCGTGCGCATCGGGCGCGGGCGGCGCGCCGGACTCGGCGACGGCGGGCTGGGCAGGCTGGGCGGGCTGGGCGGACTCGATGCGGTCGGCGCGGTCGGCGCGCTCGGCGGAGTCGCCCTGCACCCACTCGAGGTACGAGAGCCGCGGGCAATACGCGTGATCGCTCAACATGCGCACAGGGACCAGCTCCGGCGGCGAGAGCTGCGTGGTGGGTTCGTCGCGCTTCGATGTCGACATGACGGCAGCGTAGAGAGCGTCATTGTCAATCCACGTCAAAGCGACACGACTGGAAGAGTAACAGCCACGCACGCTGATGCGGTTTGCGCCGTCGGGCCGTTTGGGCCCTGCCCTGTCACTCAGTGTCAAACTCGGCGGCGCGCGCGCCGCACGAGCTGCTCGCGAGCGCTCTGCACGTGCGATCCGGGCGACCACTCGCCCGAGCCGTGCTCCGCGCGCCGCACGAGCTGCTCGCGGGCGCTCTGCACCACGTTGCTGTCACTCAGTGTCAAACTCGGCGGCGCGCGCGCGGGTACCTGCGCGCGGATCGCTCAGGTGCCTTCGCGCGCGAGCCGCCGAGGCGAGGCCGCGCGGGCGCCGGGCGAGCGAGCGGCGCGCAGCGGGCCGGCGCGGCGGCCGGCGGCCTCGGCGTGGAGGTGCTGGATCCGCTGAGCAAGCGCGGCGGGCGCCAGCACCTCGGCGTGCGGGCCATAGCCGAGCAGCCAGCGCTCGAGCTCCTCGGGCGCGGCCACGTCGAGCTCGAGCACGACGCTGCCGTCAGCGGCCTCGGTCAGGTGCTGGCTCGCGTGCCACCGTCGCTCGCAGATCTCGCCGGCGACGTGCGGCGAGAACCAGATCGACACGTGCTGGGCGGTCGCGCCGTGCCACAGCCGGAACGCGCGCGCGGGCTCCCACTCGGGATCGGGCCGCCGCACGAACGAATCGTCGAGCAGCTCGCTCGAGGTGATGCGGTGCACGGCGAACAGCCGGAACGCCTGCCGCTCGCGGCAGTAGGCGCGCAGGTAGAGCGTCTCCGTCGCGGGGCTCCAGTGGAGGAAGCTGGGCTCGATCACGCGCTGGGTCTCGGTGCCGTCGGTCCTGCGATAGCAGACGCGGAGCGGACGCCGCGCGCCGATGGCGTCGCGCGCGGCGTCGATCACGGCGCGGTGCGCGCCGAGCTCGATGGGTGCGAGCGCCGGCACGTCGACCGCCGCCTCGTCGCCGAGCGGCAGCGCGGGCTGGCGCGTCGGCGTCGCGAGCTTCGCCCACAGGCCGTCGAGCGCGCGCCCGAAGGACGTGTCCTTGAGCCCGGGTGCCAGGCGGCGCGCAAGGAACAGCGCGAGGAGCTCGTCGCGCCGGACGTCGACCGCGCCGGGCGGGATCCAGCTCTCCGCGACGCGGTATCGGCCGTGCTCGTGCTCGATGGGCACGCCGGCGGCGCGGAGCGTCTCCACGTCGCGGTAGGACGCGCGCCAGCTCCAGCCGCGGTGCTCGGCGAACGGGCGCAGCATCACGCCGCGCCTGCTCTGCACCATGGCGACGAGGAGCGAGATGCACCGGACGATCTGGGACTCGTTCGAGCGATGGCGGGGCACCGGACCAAGCTATGCGGGGGGTCTGATGGCGGCGTCGACGAGGAGCGCGGGAGTGGCCGGGAGTGGGCTGGGAGAATCGCTGCCGGTGCTCGACGGTGCGCACATGATAGGCAATCCGGAATTGCCGTTATCCGAGCAATCATCCCGCCATGGCATCCGGTGCGCCGCGCGCGGCGGCGGCGGGTGCGGCAGCGGTCGCGGCGAGCAATCATCCCGCCATGGCATCGGGTGCGCCTCCTCGGAGTAGACTCGATCTCACCGTCACTCTTCGACGGCGATAAATTGCCCGAGCCCCTGGTGGGCCGCGTAGCCGACGGCGAGCGGGCCCGTGACAGCCTGCTCGAAGCGGATCCGGAAGCCGAAGGCACCGTGGCTGGCGCGGCGGCCTCCGCCCCGCGAGCGGAGCCGCTGGAATCGGTACCACGCGATCGGAGGCGCAGAGCACAGCGTAAGCGCGTCGGCCTCGATCCTCTCCACCGCCGGACGCGAGAAGCCTTGCATCTCGAGCAGCCGCGCGACCTGCTCCTCGGGCGCGTCGCGCACGACGCCACCACGGACCTTGGTGTGCCGGGGCGGCACGAATGGCGTCTGGCTCTCCCAGACACGCGCAAAGCCGAGCTGCGGAGACCGCGTCGGCGAGCGCGGATCGCGGCCCACGCGGCCGAGATCTGCCGCGGAGCCGAGACCCGTAAGGGCGAGCTCGAGATCGTGGCCGCCGTAGCCCCAGACCCGGCGCAGGCGCTCGAGCGCCCGCAGCGCGGCGCGATCAAAGCCGTCCCTGGCGTGGACCACGACATGATCGAGCAAGCCGTCCGCGTCGTCGTCGGAGGGCAGGAACCAGGCGTGGCCGTGGCCGTGCGCGATCTGGTCCTCTGCGTCGCGGCCGTGGAAGACCGCGTGGCCATTGCTGTGGTAGAGGAGCGCCTGGCGCACGCGATCGCCCACCGAGAGCGCGACGGTGAGCCGCGGCAGCACGGACGAGGAGAGCGCGAACCTCGCCACGGTGGGCGCGACCACCGGACGTGCGCGATGCCGGCGCGGAGCCGCGATCTTGTCGGGCTCGAAGCGATAGCGCACGAACCGGCTACCGGGCGGGCGTGACCAGCCGTCCTTGGACAGGCGGCCGGTGTCCGCGTGCAGGACGTCCCACCAGTCGGCGGGCGCCTCCCGGCGCTGCTTCCGCGGGAGCCCGGCCTGCTCCGCCTCGAAGCGTTGGCGCCACGCCACGTAAGCCTCGGGGGGCTCGGCGGCCCACAGCTGCAACGCCCCATCGGGCGCGGGGACACAGTTGAGCGTTTTCGTCGGCGTATCAATGCGGCGGACCTCGGTCCAGCTCTCGGCGCGGCCGAGATAGGTGAGCGCCCAGAGGATGCGATCGAGCGCGCCGAGCTCCTCGGTGCCGAGCGCCGCGTCGGGCCAGTGGACCTCGAGCCATCCGGCGGGCGCGACGAACGCGTCGAAGACCTTGGTCGGCTTGTCGTCGGTCGGCATGTAGTGCCGCGTATGGCCGGTCGTCGCCGCTGGCACGACGTAGAGCGGCGGAGCGAGCAGCGGCTCGAGGACGCGCCGCAACAGCTCCGGCGGCAGCTCCGGGTGAAGCTTGTACGACGCGGCGACGAGCGCGCGAGAGAGCCGCCACGGGGACGGTGGCCACTCGACCGTGCCCTCGTTGACCTGATGCTCCCAGCTGGTCGCGTGGTACCGGCCAGCGAGAAATTCGAACGACAGCGTCAGCACGACGTCACTTCGACTTCTTCTTGGACGCCTTGGCCTCGAAGTTGACCTCCATGACGGGCGGGCTGCGAAACGCCTCGGCCTCGGTGAGTGACCGGATCGAAGCCCGCAGCTCGGCCTCGAGCTCCTGCCGCTCGGGTAGCGTCCAGCCCTCGGGGCGCTTCACCCGCAGCGCCACGAGATCGAGATCGCACGCGGTCCGGAGGCGCAGCCCGGCCTCCAGGAAGCGCCGCACCTTCCACAGCGAGAGCGCCACGAGGAAGCGCTCGGCCTCGGCGCCGAGACCGTAGCCGCGGATCTGTGCCAGATCGAGATTGAAGAATGCCTGTGTCAATCCCGCGGTGTACTCGTCGCGGTGGAAAGGCACGTTGCCGAATCCCTCCTTGGCCGTGGCATCGCTGTCGGCCTCGGTGCCGGCGCTCACGCGATCGTTCTTGACGCCGCCGGTGGCGACCACCTGGACGTCGCGGGCCTCGATGAAGCCCGACAGAGCGCGGGCGAGCCGCATCGTGCCGCTGATGCTCTCGAGGAACGTGCCGTGCACGAGGGAGTTGGGATCGAGCTTGAGCAGCGCGCGCGCGAGGCGGCGGCGATCCACGGGCTCGGCCTCGCCGATCTCCTTCTTGATGGCTTCGAACCCGTCGCTCTTCTCGATGTACGCGGAGTTGAGCCGGTGCGCCTCCTGGATCGACGAGGTGAGCGGCTTGCCGTCGCGCTTCACTCGCACGTAAGGCATGCCGGCGAGGATCTCGACCAGATCGTCGCGCGCCTCGTCCCAGCACACCGACTCGAGTCGGTTCGCGACCGACTGCGGCGACTCGACGAGGAGCATCTCGGTCCCGTCGGGGAGCTTGTAGGTCGCCGCGCCGATGTCGGGGAACCCGGTGGGCTGCAGCCGCGTACCCTGGATGGGCTGCAGGTCGGCCTCGATCAGGATGCGCGGGGCGTCAGGGAGCGTGAGTGCCATGGTCGAGATCCTTCAGGCTGGTGGTTCGGATGAATTGATGCAGCGCGCCCGCGATCACCGAGCGGCCGATCGGAAAGACGAGCGCGGCCGCGCACCGGCGCGCGAGCACGCGAGGGACCTCGATGGGGCCCGAGCGCGGCACGAGCCCCGCGCCACGCAGTCTGCGGATCGCAAGCCGCGTCGCGGTGATCGAGTCGCCGGAGGCGAGCCGCCCGACGATGCCGCGGGTCAGCGGGAGTCGGATCCGGGGCTCGGGGTTCCGCTCGAGGGCGAGGCGACACAGCGCGAGTACGGCCGGCAGCTTGCGATCATCATCAGGCGCGGGGGCGAGCCCGCCGCCGGGCGCCCCGCCGTACACGATCGAGCACAGGCCCCACGCGAGCGCGTCGATGCGCTCGTCGTCGAGCTCGCCGTCGAAGAAGGCAGCGACGTCGGCCGGGGCCGCGACGATGGTCCCGGCGAGTGCAGGCCGCCCTCCGGCCGACTCTCTTCGGCGCGCGACCGCGATGAGGTTGTCGACGAGCGGGCGATCGGCCCAGACCTGATCGCCATCGCTGGTGCCCCAGACGTGGACACTGCCGCGCCGCGTGACCGGGCCGAGGTACGGGCGCAGCCCGCCCGCCGCGAGCGCGGCGGCGAGCCGCAGCTCGGCGGAGCCATCGTCGGCCGCAGCGAGCCAGCGCGGGCCGAGCGCGGGCAACGGGCGCACAGCCTCGCGGGCGCCCGGCGAACGCGCGCAAACAGCCTCGACACCGCCGAGCGCGATCAGGAGGTCGCCGACCTGGCGCGGCTCTCCGCGGCGGCAGAGCGCGAGGATCGCGTCGTCCACTCGCGTGGCTGCGCGGCGCAGCGCGCTAGGGGCGTTCTTGCCGCTCGCGGCGCGCCCGAGCCGCACGAGCCATTCGTCGAGCTGGGCGAGGAGGTCCGACGTCGGGACCCGCGCGACGCTCCAGTCGCCGAGCGGCGTGGCGAAGTACGCGAGCCCGTTGCGGACCAGGAAGCCGACCCGCGAGAACTCGTCGATCCCGCGATCGACGCCGAGCGATGCGATCGCGCGCGCGAAGTCGACGCCGGTGCGCGCCGCCCGCGCGCCGATCTTCGCGCGGCCTTCGCCGAACAGCGCGCGGAGCTCGTCGTAGCTGGCGGGGCGCGACCACAGCGGCAGCCACATCTCGTGGCGCGCGTCGGCCTCATCGCTGCGGGCGGCGGAGCCGTAACCGACGCCCGATGCCCGCACGGTGAACGGGAACGAGATCTCGCCGGGCGCGGATGACTCGACCCGGCGCGTCACGGCCACGGCGAACACCATCGCCCCCTCGAGGGCGAGGACGTAGTCCCATGGGTTCACGAGCGATCCACGGTCGAAGCCAGTGCCGGCGTTGGCGCCGCCAGCGGACGCAGGGTGGAACTGCCCGATCGCGACGTCCACGAGGCGAGGCTCCGGCACCGCGAACAGCGAGGCGTTGAGGAGCGGCCTTCCACCTCCTCCATCGATCAGGAGCTCGGCGAGCCGCTGCATCTGGTTGTTCGAGAAGTCGAGGCGACCGTCGTTGCCGCCGGTCCCGAGCAGCGGCGGGTATGCGGGGCCATCCTCCTCGAGCGCGACGGCGGCGTCGATCCAGGGGAGCGCGTCATCCGCGACGGAGGCTCGCACCTGCTCGAGGAACGCAGGCTTTCTGTCCGCGTCCGGACGCTGGGTCAGGCCCGCGCGCGCGACGAGCTCGCGGCACGCCGCGATCGCGCCCCGGTACGGTGCGAAGCGCTCCGACGAGGACTGCTCGATCGCCTGGATGCCGTCCTGGTTGTCCTTGGGGTAGAAGCCGCTGCCGCCGTTCCACGGCGCAACGATCGGCGTCGGCGCGTAGCGGGCGGCGAAGAAGTCGAGCAGCGCGTCGCGATCGAGCGATGACCGCAGCCGGAGCACGCCGCCGCTCCACCAGGCGCGAGCGCCCGGATCGAGCTGCTCGGCGACGAGCCGGAACACGCCGAGGGCCTTGAGGTAGTCCGCGAGAGGCTGCCGCCGGCAGCCGTCGAGCACGAGCTCGTGGGTCATCGGCCCTCCGTAGGTGCGTGCCGGCGACGACGCGCCGTCCCGCGCCAGTCCGCGACGCGCACCAGGGTCTCCCAGAACGCCAGCCGAAACGGCCCGTGCGCGCGGAGCAGGCGCGCCATCCGATCGAGCCAGCTGGGTCCGCTGGGGCCATCGCCAAGGGCGGTGACCGACAGATCGAGCGTGGCTGCCGGCGCGGTGACACCGCCGCCGAGATCGGTCTCGGGCAACGTGTCGCCGTCCCACACGCCGAGGGCGAACGGCCGGCCGTCGCCTGGGACGTCTTCGCGGGAGCGCGGACGCACCGACAGGCGCACCTTCCCGTGGTGGGCGGCGACGAGGTACACGAGCAAATCCGGCTCGCCGCGCTGGAGCATCGCGAGCGCGCTGGCGAGCTCGTGCCGGAACTCCGGGCGCCGGCAGCGTGCACCGCGACGACCGTCGCTCTTGGCCCATGGGCCACCGTCTCGACGAAGATCGCCGGGCGGCAGCCCTGAGACGATCATCTCCTGGAACACCGCGTGCGCCTTGCCGAGGTCGTGCCAGCGGGCGGCCCGGACGATCTCGTCCCACGGCGCATTTCCGCCCACGGCGGCGCGCAGGTGCTCGGCCTCCTCCGCGACGTCGCTGGCATGGACCGCCAGCGGCACGTACTCGTCGCACGCGAACGAGAGCGCCTCGCGCGCGTCCGAATCGGGCGCGACGGCGTCGATCGCGACGGCGGGAGGCACATGCGTGGCGCGCCCGGTCCAGCCGAGGGATGGGTCGTAACCGCCGGCCGAGAGCGGGACGAGGAGCGCGGTGCCGGGCGCGAGCCGGTCCGCCGAGATCTCCTCCCACTCCTCGTGGGCTCCGGACCAGCGGTAGGCGCGCCGCCCCTCGAGCAGCTTGCGCAGCTCACCGATCGGGACATTGCAGAGCTCGTCGCGGTGCGGCTCCGGCGCGTCATCTGCCGGCACGCCATCGAGCGCGCGCCAGGCGACCTGGACGTCGCGCTCCTCGGCGTCTCGCACCCAGCGCGAGATGTCGAGATCGGTGCCGGCAAGATCGGGCTGCGTGTCGAACAGCTCGAGCACGTCGCGGCGCCGGAGGATCGGCGTGACCGGCGCCTCGTCGTCGGCCGGCAGGGTCATGAGGGCAGCCGGGGACACCTCGTCGAGCCGCGCGAGCCGGTCGCGCGACTGCGCGAGCTCCGCGGGCTGGTACGGGGCGGCCGAGGCGTCGTCCACGTCGATCCAGCACACGGATGCCTCGCCCCGCGCGTGCTCGCCGCGCCGGTTACAGCGGCCGAAGCGCTGGACCATCGACGACCACGACGCGACCTCGGTGAACAGCGCGCGCGCCGAGATATCGACGCCGGCCTCGATCGCCTGGGTAGCGACCAGGATGCCGGACCACCCGGGCGACAGCACCTCGTCCTGGATGGCGCGCCGGTCAGCGGGGCGGAAGCGCGAGTGCACGAGGCGCACGGGGATCCCATCGCGGGCGCGCTTGGCGAGCTCCCCGTACATCTCCTGCGCGCGCTTGACCTGGTTCAGGACGACGAGGGTCAGCGTGCCTTCGGTGTGGGTCTCGATGATCTGGCGGGCGCGGTCGGCAGCGTCGCCGGCATCCAGGCGGCGCAGTGGCTTGTGTGCGTGATGGCGCGCCGCGAGGACGGGCCGGTCGAGATCGGCGGGGCCTACGCTGAGCGGCCGCAGGGCGGCGGTGTGATCGATGGTCCGTAGCCGGCCGGGGGCAAGCGTAGCGCTCATCCAGATCGAGGCGGTCGGCGCGGACGTGCCGAGCTGGTCGCGCAGCCCCTGGAGCTGCGCGCTCGTCGAGGAGCCGACGCCCATGAGCTGCACCTCGTCGAGGACCCAGAGGCAGTCGTTGTTGAGCAGCGCGAAGTGCACCGGCCACTTGAACCGGCTCATCGCGTAACCGCGGTTGAGCGCGCGCGACAGGAGCTGATCCTGCGTCCCGACGATGATCGCCTCGCGCTCGGGGTGCTCGTGCCAGCGATCGTCGACAGCGCCGCCGAGCATCGCGTGGAGGCTGACCTCGGACGAGAGCCCGAGCCGCTCGAGCCAGCCGTGCGCCACCCGGTGCGTCTGCTCGACGAGCGTGCGCATGGGCAGGCAGAACACGAGCCGGCGCGGGGTCGCGGCGCGAACGCGCTCGTCCGGATGGTGACGGCGGCGCCACAGCCATCCGAGGACAGCAGTGGCGGTCTTGCCGGCCCCGGTCGGAGCCACGACGAGATCGGGGAGCGCCGGCTCGATGGCGAACTGCAGCTGATACGGGAACGGCTCCGTCCCCGTGGCTGTCGAGAAGAACGCTTCGAACGTGCTCACCGCATCACCTGACCGATGTGGACACTAGCCTGGCTCGCCCCGCTAGCAGAGTGTGAAGACATCGCTGTTTGCTAGTGGACGACAAACTCGGCGTGTGGCGACGGTAGGCTCGAAAATACGACAGGAAATCGACCGGCCATTGTTTCAGCATTTCCAGCGCCGACTAGAAGACGCTCGTGACGAGCAACTTCGAACAGGAATTCTGGAGACCTCGGCTGCGGCTACTAAAGACAGGTTCGAGCGTTGAAGAGGGCCGAGTAAATTTGTCGCGGCGCTTCTCGGCTAAGCGCCTGATTATATTCTAAGAACCGTGATCACGGACTACCTCCGGGCGCACGAATGGATTGACACCCGACGGCGCGTGCGCGACGGTAACCGCGACCTAACGGGTCGGACGCGATAACCGGTCACCTCCGGGCGTTCAGAGCGGTCTGGTGTTGGTAGCACCAGACCGTTCAACTTTTTCAGGGCTTAATTAGGCGGAGAATTAGTGGTGCGTGCCTAGAAAACATCCCGCGGCGGAAAGTTTGGCTCCTTAGCGCGAACTTTTACGCGGCTGCAATGGGGCCGCCGATAAGCATCGGCGGGCGGAAAGTTCGGCTTCTCAGCGCGAACTTTTCACAAAGTCATGCTTCAATGGGGCCGCCTAAACGGGAAAGAAGTTGGTTCATCATGTTCCCTCGACATCGAGCTCGAGGTTTCGGCGCTACGCAAATGTCAAAGCAAAACGATCTGTTCTCTAAAAATTTCGGGGTCTCAAGATCGACGTTGATGACATTGTGAAAAGTGGTTCGGATGAAGATTAGGTAGCTCTGCGCAAAGGAATTTGCAAGATCTTTGGGGCTTGGGTTAAATCTTCTCCTTAAGTATAAGTAATTATTACAATTACCGAGCCGAGCTACCTCTACAACGCGTGCTTCCGGTGAGGGTGACGGTGCCGCGCGCGATCCGCACGGGTTGGCCGACATGCGCAGCGGTAGCCAGGCAGGCACGGCATGAGTGCCGGCGGGATAGCTGACACAGCACGACCTAGCCGTGCGCGTCGGTCACGTTGACGGTCGCGCCGGGCCGCAGCACCGCGATCCACGCGGTCTCCGGGTCCTTGTCCGTCGTGGACAGCTCGCAGGCGACGACAATATCGAGCGGGACGATGACAGCGTGGCCGACGATAAGTAGACGCAGCACGCACGGTGAAAGCAGTGGAAGCGGAATCGGCGATGAAGGAAGCCGCGGAAACGGCTTCAGACTCGAGAGATCGCCGCGCTTCTTCCCGAGTTCGATCGCCTCGTGCATGCAGATGAGCGGAAACGGCTTCGGGCTTCGAGAGATCGCCGCGCTTCGTCAGCGTGACGGAGGACGCCTGATCGGCGGCACTCTCGACGAGGAGCGATGTGGCGACCTGGGTATCGCCGCGATGCATGGCTGGCGTGACGCCTGATCGGCGGCACTCTCGACGAGGAGCGACGCGCCGACCACGATCCGCGGCGAGGGCGCACAGTCGGCGAGCCTAAGGCGTGCCTCGGCGGCGGCGGTCCGCACGATCTGGGCGACGTCGATCGCGTCGGGGACGCCCCCACGTGGCGGTGGGCGCCACCGACAGCGCGCGGGGCGTGTTGCACAAGGTCCGTCCGGTAGACGCCCGCGCCACGACGGGTACGTCGGGTGTCTCCGGTCGCCTCAGCGCTGCCTCCGCCCACTGACGGCCTAAAGCCCGCGCCACGACGGGTACGTCGGGTGTCTCCGGTCGCGGCTGGAAGGGAATCTGCGGCTCGAGTTCGCGGTTGCCGTCGATGGGCCGATCGTGCTCGGCCGGACCAGGTACCTCGGTGGCGGATTGTTCGCGCAGACGTCGTCGGCGATCCCTCGAGTAGCCGCGCCCTCGTGCCCGTACACACCACGCGAGGAGCTGCTACTGGTTGACAGCCCATAACCTTGGAGACATATTCCCTGAAGGTTATGGAAAAGGGAGCGCGGCTCCGTGAGTTCCTCAGACGAATGGCTGATGCTCCCGCCGCTGGTGGGGCCGAGGATGCACTCGAGCTGATCACCATCATCCTGAACGCAGTCGAGGATGAGCACTCGGGCATCCCGAACGATCCCACCGGGCCGCGTGCGGACGAGCGGATGTTCCCGCCGATCGCGCGGTACCACTTCGCCGTCGAGGGTCGCCCTGACCTCGACGGGTACCGCCAGAAGGCTCATGACACGATCGTCGCCAGCAACGGTGCGATCCTGATCCGGGTTCGCAAGACCATGAAGGTTGTATTCGAGAAGTCAGGCCGCGATGGCCGGAAGGTGGACCTATGAAGACGACACGCGAGAAGAACGCCGCCTACCTGGCCGAACAGCTCCGAGCGCGAATCCCCGACGTCGACCTCAAGGTGCATGCCCCCTCCGGCAAAGGGAAGGTGTGGTGGATCGATGCGACGTTCCGCCGTTACTCCGTCGCGATCGAGTGGTCCAAGGAAGATGGATTCGGACTCTCGACCCCGACCGAGGACGACTATGGCTCGGCCGCGAACGAGGTGTATGTCGATGCCGATGAAGCCGTCGATCGAACGGTCCAGCTCCTCAAGACCGGGTACAAGGCACGGGCACGACGAGAGATGCACCTGAAGGCATTGCGCGAGCACCGTAAAGTGTCGCAAGAGTCGCTCGCGAGGCTCATGCAGCTCAGCCAGGCAGCGATCTCGAAGACCGAGCGCCGCGGCGACATGCTGCTCAGCACGCTCCAGAGCTTCATCGAAGCGCTCGGCGGCGAGCTCCACATCTCTGCGAAGTTCCCCACGGAGACGATCGAGCTCGATCTGCTCCACGAAGATGACCGGAAACGAAGCACCCCCCATCGGTGAGGCGGGTTGTCGATGCGAGGCGGGCGGTGGCACTCGGCGAAATCAAGTGGGAGGGCGGACGCGGCGCTTGCGCAAAGGGCAGGTTCTGGTGATCCTGAGGCGGTCCTCGGGTAGCTTGACGAGCGAGCCTTCCGTCCGCGGTGTTACGCCGCGGCTGACTTCGACTGAACATGAAGAACGTGGTCCGCGCGCGGAGCGTTTGCGACTTCATTCCCCGTGCGCGGAGCCTGCGGCAACTGAGAGCAAGTGGCTGCGAGCTACCCGAGGACGCTCTTACGGCACAGGCGCGAGCGCGAGCGTCAGCTCGGTGAGCTCGCCCGCGGCGACGGTGACGGTGCCGCGCGCGAGTCGCGCAGGCTGGCCGGCGCGCGGGGGGAGCCAGGCGGTCACGGCGTGAGCGCCGGCGGGGAGCTTGCGCAGCACGACCTGGCCGTGCGCGTCGGTCACGTCGACGGCGGCGCCGGGCCGCGGCGCGGCGATCCACGCGGTCTCCGGCTCTTTGTCGGCCGTGGATAGCTCGTAGACGCCGCCAGCGTCGAGCGGGACGGTGACGGCGTGGCCGGCGATGGGTAGACGCAGCACGCGCGGCGGAGCAGTGGAGGCGGAAGCGGCGGCGGCGGAAGCAGCGGAGACGGCCTCGGGCTTCGAGAGATCGCCCCGCTTCGCCAGCGTGACGGAGGACGGCTGATCGGCGGCGCTCTCGACGAGGAGCGACGCGCCGACCGCGATCCGTGGCGAGAGCGCGCAGTCGGCGAGCACGACGCGTGCCTCGGCGGCAGCGGCCGGCACACCCTCGACGACGACGATCGCATCGGGGATGCCCCACGTGGCGGTGGGCGCCACCGACGGCGCGCGCGGCGTGTTGCACGGGGTCCGTCCAGCAGACGCCCGCGCCGCGACAGGCACGTCGGCCCACTCGACGCGGATCTGCGCGTCGCCGATGGGCGGCGGCGCTCCGGCAGAGCCGGCAGAGCCGGCAGAACCGGCAGAACCGGCAGAGCCGGCAGCGCCGGCAGCGCCGGTAGCGCCGGCAGAGCCCGAAGAGCCGCCGAGGCCGGCCGAGCCGGTGCCGTCGGTCCGCGCCTTGCCCGAGCACCCCGCCACGACCACCAGGACCACCGCTGCCGCGGTCGCCGCCGCGGCGAGCTGCCGCGTCCGGCGGCGACCTGGCCGCGGACCGCGAGACCGCACCGCTGCTGCGGTCGCCGCCGCGGCGCGCTGCCGCGGCGCGGGGCTCACCACGCGCGGACCTCGTCGACGACGAGATCCGCATCGGCGCAGAGATCGTTCACCCCAGGGCCGCGGTAGTCGGCACCGGCGAGCACGATCCGGTGCGTGCGCGCGGCGGTGACGGCGGCGCGCACGTGATCGCGGTGGCCGACGGCGTACTGGGCCACGCCGCGGCGCCAGCGCACGACGCTGGTGTGCACGGGCGCCGCGGACAGCTCGAGGACGCGGCCCACGTCCCGCTGCGCCTGCGCGATCAGCTGGGCGTCGTCGAGATCGAACGCCTCCGGATCGCGACCGCCGCCGAAGATGCAGCGGAGGAGGACGTGGCCCTCGGGCGCCCGATCGGGCCAGACGACGGACTCGAACACGACGCCGAGCACGCGCACGTCCTCGCCTTGGGCGACGAGGAAGCCGAAGCCATCGGAGGCGCGCGGTACCGCGGAGGCAGGGTAGCCGAGGTAGACGACGGCGGCGGGCGCGCGGTGGAACGGCGCGAGGCGGGCGGCGAGCTCGGGGAGCGCGACCAGGGGGACGGCATCCTCGGCGGGCAGCGCGAGGACGGCGCCGTCCCAGGTCTCGCCGTCGATCGCGACCTGGGCGCCGGCGGGCTCGATGCGGGTCACGGGGTGGCCGAGGTGCAGGCGCGGGCCGAGCGCGGCGGCGAGCGCGTCGACGAGCGCCTGGAGGCCGCCGCGCGGCGCGTACAGGCCGCGGGGCGGACGGAGCGGGGGCCGCTTGCCCTGGATGGCCGCGAAGGCCCGGTCGAACAGGCCGCGCGCGGCCTGGCGCGCGAAGCCGCGCACGATGCCGCCCTGGGCCTCGAGCGCCGCGAGCCGCGGGAAGCCGGCGGCGAGGCTGATGTCGTGCGCGTCGGCGGCGTACACGCCGGTCACGAACGGCGCCACGATCGCGCGCGCGGCCTCGGCGCCGAAGCGGCGGGCGGCGAACGCGTGCATCGACTCGTCCTCGGCGCCAGCGTCGGAGACGGGGCGCGCGGAGCGCAGGGGCTCGCGCAAGAGATCGAGCTTGCCGCGCCACGTGAGCAGATCGGAGCGCGCGAGCTCGAAGGGGTTCTGGGGCAGCGCGCGCAGCTTGCCGTCGATGAAGATCCAGCGGCGGCGGGCGCGCGGCGATGCCTTGTCGACGGGGACGCCGAGCTGCTCGCACAGGGAGAGGGCGCCGCGCGAGACGCCGCCGAGGAAGGAGCTGGCGGCGTGCTCACGCACGAAGCCGTTGGGGCGGCTGGTGCCGATCACGCCGCCGGCGCGCGAGCCCTCCTCGAGCACGTGCGCGTCGAAGCCGGCCAGGGCGAGCGCGCGCGCCGCGGTCAGGCCGCCGAGGCCGCCGCCGATGACCGCGATCCTCATGCGCGCGCCGAGAGCTCGCGCACGGCGGCCACCATCGCACGCACGTGCTCGGGATCGGTCTCGGGCAGGACGCCGTGGCCGAGGTTGAAGATGTGGCCGGTCGAGCCGGCACGCCCGAGGATGTCGGCGACGCGCGAGCGGATCTCGGCGGGCGTGGCGAACAGCGCGCCGGGATCGAGGTTGCCCTGGAGCGCCACGCCGTCGCCGACGCGGCGGCGCACCTCGTCGATGCCGACGCGCCAGTCGACGCCGAGGACGTCGGCGCCGCTCGAGGCGTAGTCGTCGAGGTACGGCGCGCAGCCGTTCACGAAGTAGATGATGGGCACGGGCCGGCGCTGGTAGACGCTCGACGCGCGCAGGTGCTCGATCACGCGGCGGGCGTAGCGCAGCGGGTACTCGCGGAAGTCGCCGGGCGACACGATGCCGCCCCAGCTGTCGAACAGCTGCACGGCGTCCGCGCCGGCCGCGATCTGCGCCTCGAGGTAGACGGCGCACGTGCGCGCGATCTTGTCGAGCAGCGCGTGCGCGGATGCGGGCGCGCCGTACAGGAGCTTCTTCGTGTGCGGGTAGTCCTTCGAGCCGCCGCCCTCGACGGCGTAGGTCAGCATCGTGAGCGGCGCGCCAGCGAAGCCGATCAGCGGCACCCGATCGGCGAGCGCGCGCTTGATCTGGCGCACCGACTCCATCACGAACGGCAGCTCGGCCTCGGGATCGGGGACGCGCAAGGCATCGATCGCGGCCTGGGTCCGGATCGGCTGCGCGATCTTGGGCCCGGCCTCGGGGAACGCCACGTCGAGCCCCATCGCGGGGAGCGTGATGAGGATGTCGCTGAAGAGGATGGCGGCGTCGAAGCCGAGCTGATCGATGGGCTGCAGCGTGACCTCGCAGGCGAGGTCGGGGTTCCGGCACAGATCGAGGAACGACGCGCGCTCGCGGACAGCGCGGTACGACGGCAGGTAGCGGCCGGCCTGACGCATCATCCAGATCGGCGTGCGCTCGACGGGCTCGCGGCGACACGCGCGGAGGAAGAGGTGATCGGTCATCGAGCGGCATCCTACCGCGGGCGCCCGCGCGGCCGAGCGTGACGAGAGGTCGATCTACCTCAGCACGAGCGCGGTGGGCGCCGGTGCCGGCAGGCCGATCGACATGCCCGGCGGTGTACTATCGCGCCCGCATGACTCGGCTGCTCGCGCTCCCGATGGTGATCCTCATGGCGTGCGGAGGGAGCGACGACAACCCCTTCGATCCGCTCCCGCTCGACGAAACGTTCTCCGTGGGCCTGGGCGACCCGGTCCACGTCGCGCGCGACCGCTACGGGGTCGCGCACATCCACGGCAGGAGCCTCGGCGACGTCGCGTTCGTCCAGGGCTACGTGATGGCGCACGACCGGCTGCCGCAGATGGACATCCTGCGGCGGTTCGGCGCGGGCACGCTGGCGGAGCAGTTCGGCGCGCTCGACGCGAGCGTCATCAACACAGACCTCGAGATGCGGATGCACCGCATGCGGCCGCTGGCGCAGGAGTCGCTCGACATGCTGCGGGCATCGGCTGACCCGCTCGACGCCGAGATCGTCGGCATGCTCGAGCGCTTCGCCGACGGCGTCAACGAGTACGCGGCCGACCTGGCGAACGGCAAGTGGCGGCTCGACACGCCCCTGCGCCTCTCGTTCGATCCCGAAACCTTCGCGCCGTGGTCGCCGGTCGACTCGCTCGTCCTGGGCCGGTTCCAGGCGTTCGCGCTGTCGTTCACCGCGCCGCTCGAGCTCGAGCTGACGGACCTCTACCAGAAGCTCCGCGCGAAGTACCCGATGAGTGATCCGCGCGCGGGCGTGGCGAGCGACATCTTGACGTTCAAGCCGGTGGGCCTCGATCCGACGATCCCGGGCTTCCCGGGCGGCGACACGGCGGCCGACGGCTCCGATGTCCCGGCGACGCGCACGGCGGGGCCAGCGGGGCTCGCGGGCGCGTCGGTCCGCCCGCACGTTCCGGACGCGGTGCTGGCCGCGGCGCGCACGGCGTTCGCCACGACGATCCGCACGGGCGCGCGCGGCGCGCTGGGCCCGCACGCGTTCATGCGCCCGTACGCGGGCTCGAACAACTGGGCGGTGGACCCGGAGCTGACAAAGGACGGCTCGGCGATCCTGGCCACGGATCAGCACCTCCAGCTCCCCAACCCGTCCATCTTCTACCCGACGCACCTCATCGTCGACGACGGCGACAAGGACCGCGAGCCAAGCGAGCTCGACGTGATCGGCGTGACGTTCCCGGGCATCCCGGGCGTCATCCTGGGCAGCAACGGCACCCTCGCGTGGTCGGGCACGGTCAGCGAGCACGACGTCAACGACGTCTACCTCGAGACGCTGGTCCCGTGCGCGCAGGGCTCGTGCGTGAAGTCGGGCACCAACGTGGTCCCGATCGAGACGTTCACCGAGGAGATCCGCGTCGGCGCGCTGGGCATGATCACCGAGACGTTCACGGCGACGTACGAGCGCGTCCCGCACCACGGGCCGGTGCTGCCGGAGATCGATCGCACGGCGCACCGGCTGGTGCGGCGCCCGGCGGGCCGGGCGCCGATGTCGCTCGCCTACACGGGCTACCAGCCGACGTTCGAGATCCGCGCGCTCACGCGCATGGCGCGCGCGGCCAACGTGGTGGAGGGCTTCCAGGCACTCTCGGACTTCACCTACGGCAGCCAGAACTGGACGATGATCGACAACTCGCCAGACGGGCCGCAGATCGGCTGGACCACGAACGCCGAGGTGCCGCTCCGCATGCCGGCGGCGTACGGCTGGAACGCCAGGACCCGCCCCGACGCGGCCGCGCCGTTCTTCGTGCTCTCCGGCGAGGGCGACCACGACTGGATGGGCCGCATGCCGGCGCAGTACGTCCCGCACGCGCGGTCGCCGATCGCGCCGGAGCAGCACTACCTGGCGACGGCGAACGCCGATCCGGTGGGCGCCACGTTCGACAACGATCCGCTGAACCAGCGGGTGGTCGACGGGCGTCCGCTCTACGTGGGCGTGGCGTACGCCGCGGGCGTGCGCCAGGAGCGGATCACGAGCGGCATCAAGGACTACATGAAGAACAAGCCGGACGGCATCCGGGCCGAGGACATGGCGGCGCTGCAACACGACACGACGTCGACGGTGGGCGCGAAGCTGGTGCCGTTCCTCAAGGCGGCGCTGGGGTACGTGGCGATGCCGGTCCCGAGCGACGCGCCGCAGGACGTCCAGCAGTACGTGACGGGCCTGGCGGCGGCCGATCGCGATCGCCTGATCGCCGCGCGCACGCAGCTCTCGGGCTGGGCGTTCGCGACGCCGACGACGCAGGACGCGCTGGGCTCGTCGGCAGCGACGGCGATCCTGAACACGTGGATGCACTTCTTCATCGAGGCGGCGCTCGCCGACGAGCTGGGGGCCGTGAGCTTCGACGTCTGGCAGCTGAACGACAACCAGCTGTTCCGGATCGTGTACGAGCTCTTGAAGGCAGACTCGGTGCTGTCGCGGAGCCTGACCACGGGTCAGCCGATCCTGTGCGACGACGTGGCGGGCAGCGCGGCCGACGACAGCTGCACGCGGCTCGTGCTGTCGGCGATGGTGGCCGCGATGCAGCACCTGGAGTCACCGGCGGGATTCGGCACGGCGGACCGCGCGCAGTGGGAGTGGGGCCGGCTCCACCGCCTCACGATCGAGCCGCTGTTCCCGAACCCGGTGCTGAACCTGCCCGCGCCGGGCGAGACGGCGACGAAGGGCTTCCCGAAGGCGGGCGACAACTTCGTGGTCAACCGCGCCGACATGGGCTGGCGGAGCCTCAAGTTCTCGCAGTCGGCGGACGGGCCGGCGCAGCGCTTCATCGCGGTCGCGCGCCCGGGCGAGACGATCACGGTGCGCTGGCAGCTGCCGGGCGGCGTGATCTTCGACAGCCGCAGCCCGCACTACCGCGATCTGCTCGATCTCTACTACCTGCCGGAGCAGCACTTCGACGCGCCGTACGAGGTCGCCGCGATCGTGAAGGACGGCGAGGTCCGCTGGGAGTTCGAGTAGTGGACACTGGCATCCTCCTCGCCCCGGCGGGCGCGACGGGCCCGCTGCGCGGGCTGGTCGATCGGCTGGCGAGCATCGGCGTCCCGATCACGATCATCGGCGAGATCGCCGCGGCGGCCGTGCACAGCGCGAGCCGCCCGCGGCCGCCGGCGATCCTGCTCGATCTGCGCGACGTGGGCACCGGCGACGACGAGAACGCGCAGAAGGTGACCGAGGCGGTGCGCCGCACGCTCGAGATCTTGCCGCACAGCATGCCGATCGTGATCGCCGCGGGCGTGACGACGCCGGTGGTGACGGCCGCGATCCGCGCGGGCGCGGGCGACGTGCTCGACGTGACGCTGGAGGGCACCGCGGCGGCGCGCGCGATGGTGCAGCGGATCTGCCAGCGCCAGTCGGACCGCCGGCTCGAGCTCACGGTGATGGAGGAGCAGCGCGCGATCATCGAGCAGCTGCTGAAGGATCTGATCCGCACCGAGCGGCGCGCGATCGATGGCGAGGAGGCGCTCGCCACGCGGGTGCGGGCTTCGCGCGAGCTCGCGGTGACCGACACGCGGCTGCCGGCGGTGGTCTTGGTGGAGAGCGAGCGCCACGTGGCGGACGAGCTCGCCGAGCGGCTCGAGGGCGCGGGCGTGGCGACGTTCGCGTACGTGAGCGGCGAGGAGGCGGTCCGCGAGTCGGCACAGCTCTCCGAGTCGGGCGGCATCGACTTCGCGATCGTGGCGGCGCGCCTGCCGAGCATGAGCGGGATCGACACGGTGCGCGCGCTGCGCGAGCGGACGGCGAGCCTGCAAGCGTTCCTCCTGGCCGCGCCGGGCGACGAGCAGCTCGCGGCCGGCGCGGACGAGCTCGGCGGCATCATGGCGATCCAGAAGCCGATCGCCGACCTCGAGGAGCTGATCACGCGCGCGGCCGAGCTCGCGCGTGAGTCGCGGGCGCGCACCCGCGAGGCGATCTATCTCCAGCGCATCAAGGAGCGCCACGAGCACGTCCTCGAGAGGTACCGGTCGTTGCCACGCGCGCCGTGACGGCCGTATGCTCGACGGGTCGCGCATGGCCACGCCGGGCACCCTCCGTATCAAGCTCCGGTGCGCGTCCTGGCAGCAGCTGGCCACGCTCTATCAGCGTGACCTGAGCCGAGGCACGCTGTTCCTCAAGGCGTCGCAGCCGCCGCCGCTCGGTACGCTGATGCAGATCGATCTGACGCTGCCGAGCGCGTCGGTGATCGAGCTGTCCGGCACGATCGAGCAGCACGTCTCGGATCAGCGCGGCGCGGGCGTGGAGCTGCGGCTGGCGCCGATCGCCGACAGCGCGATCTGGATGATCGAGAGCGCGCTCGCGTCGGAGCACCGGCGCACGCCGGCGCGCGGGGTCCCGGCGCTGGCGCAGTCGGCGTCGGCGTCGGCGTCGGGGCCGGTGGCGACACTGGACGACGGCGCGGAGGTGGCGACGGCCGAGGCCGACCTCGCGCGCGCGCTGCTGGCGGAGGCGGAGGCGATGAAGCAGCTGAGCCCGTTCCTCGTGCTGGGGGTGAGCTACGACGCGGGCGATGCCGAGGTGCGCAAGGCGTTCGGCGAGCTCACGAAGCGGTACCACCCGGATCGCTTCGCGCGCTACGAGTCGAGCGAGCTGCGCCAGGTGGCGGCCGAGATCTTCATCTTGATCCGCGACGCGTACCGCCGGCTGTGCGACGAGGAGGCGCGCGCGCAGGCGCGCGCGGCGCGCGGCCGGCTGCGCAACACGGGGCCGATCGCGCGCGCGGGGGGGCCGCCGCGGCCCGAGGGCAAGAGGTCGCCGACGCCCCCGGCGCCGTTCCCGGCGCTGCAGCCGGCGGCGCCGGCGGTGCCGGGGCTGGCCGCGGCGCCGACGGTCCAGCTGCCGGCCTCGCCGCCGCAGCGCGCCCCGACGGCACCGGCCGAGGCGGGCGAGGTGCAGGCGCTCGAGGAGCTCATCGACGGGGGCCGCCTCGACGAGGCGCTCGCGGGCTACCTCCGCCTGGTGAAGCGGCACCCGCAGGACCGCACGCTGCGCGCAGGGATCGAGCTGTGCGAGGGGCTGCTGGCGATGGGTCTCCGCGATCGGGCGCGGGCGGCGCAGCGGTTCGAGGCGGCGCTCGAGATCGATCCGTCCAACGAGCGCGCGGCGCGCGAGCTCGCGGACATGCGCCGGCTGGCGACGAGCGAGCGCCGGGGCCTCCTGTCGCGCCTGATGGGCAAGCCGGAGGCGAAGGAGAGCTGATGTCGCGGATCATCGGCATCGATCTCGGGACGACGAACTCGTGTGTCGCCGTGCTCGACAACAAGGGCCAACCTCGCACGGTCCGGCACCCGGACGGCGAGCGCACGATCCCGTCGTGCGTGACCTGGGCGGAGAGCGGCCAGGTCGTGGTGGGCACGCGCGCGCGGCGGCAGGGCGTGACGAACGCGGCGGCGACGGTGTACGGCGTGAAGCGGCTGATCGGCCGCAAGGTCAACGCGGACGACGTGTCGTGGTTCGCGCGCACGGCGCCGTTCCGCATCGTCGCCGCGCCGAACGGCGACGCGTGGGTGCGGATCCACGGCCAGCCGATCTCGCCGCAGGAGGTGGCCTCGCACATCCTGCGGACGCTGCGGCAGATGGCCGAGGAGGCGCTGGGCGAGCCGGTGACGCGCGCCGTGGTCACGGTGCCGGCGTACTTCGACGACGCGCAGCGCCAGGCGACGCGCGACGCGGGCCAGATCGCGGGCCTCGACGTGATCCGCATCCTGAACGAGCCGACGGCGGCGGCGCTCGCGTACGGCGCGCACCGCGTGGGGGGCGGCGGCCGGCGGCTGATCGCGGTGTTCGATCTGGGCGGCGGCACGTTCGACATCTCGATCATGAGCGTCGAGCACGGCATCTTCGAGGTGGTCGCGACGGGCGGCGACAGCGCGCTGGGGGGCGAGGACTGGGACCGCCGCGTGCTCGAGCGGATCGCCGACGAGCTGCACGAGCGCTACAAGATCGACGTGACGGGTATCCCGATGGCGATCTCGCGGATCCGCGAGGCGTGCGAGGAGGCGAAGAAGGCGCTGTCGGTCGACCGCGAGACGAAGCTCTCGCTGCCGTTCCTCGCGAGCGACGCGCACGGCCAGCCGATCAGCTATGAGCGGGCGATCACGCGCGACGAGATCGAGGGCCTGACGCGCGATCTGCTCGAGCGGCTGGAGCCGCCGTGCCGCCGCGCGCTGGCGGACGCGGGCATCTCGCCGGACCGGCTCGAGGACGTGCTGCTCGTCGGCGGCATGACGCGGTGGCCGGCGGTGCAGGCGGTGGTGGAGCGGATCTTCGGCAAGCGGCCGTCCAAGGGCGCGAACCCGGACGAGGTGGTCGCGCTCGGCGCGGCGGCGTACGGCGGGATCCTCGCGGGGCTGTCCGACGACGCGCAGCTGCTCGACGTCACGCCGCACGACATCGGGATCAAGGTGGGGGACTCCCAGTTCGCGCTGGTGGTGCCGCGCAACTCGATGCTGCCGGTGCGCGCCCGCCGCACGTTCGCGACGACGGCCGACGATCAGAAGTTCGTCGCGATCGAGCTGTACCAGGGCGTGTCGAAGGACATCGCGAAGAACCGCAAGCTGGGCCAGGTGGTGCTCGATGACCTGCCGCCGGGGCCGGCGGGCACGGTGCGCGTCGAGCTGGTCGTCGACGTCAACATCGAGTCGCTGGTCAGCGTCAGCGCCACGGAGCTGCGGTCCGGCCGCCGGACGCAGGTGACGATCCGCCCGTCGGGCGGCCTGTCGCAGCGCGAGATCGTCGAGATCATCGCGCGGCGGCGGCGCGAGCAGCACGAGGCGACGCCGGGCTGGCGCGACGGGGGCGCCGTGCGCGTGACGACGCGCGAGCAGCTGGTGTCGCGCCCGGGCGAGGACGACGAGCCGTGACCGACGAGCGCGCGATAGATCCGGCGGTGCTGCGCGTGGCCGACGCGGTGGGCGCCCTGCTCGAGGGCTGGGGCTTCAAGCGCAACATGGGCCGGATGTGGACGGTGCTCTACCTCGAGGAGCGGCCGCTGCCGGCGAGCGTCCTCGGCGAGCGCCTGGGGCTGTCGACAGGCGCGGTGTCGATGCTGCTCACCGAGATGCAGGAGTGGGGCGCGGTCAAGAAGGCGTGGGTGGTGGGCGAGCGGCGCGAGCACTACGAGGCGGAGACGTCGATCTGGAAGATGGTGTCACGCGTGTTCCGCGAGCGCGAGCTCGTGTGGATCCGCACCGCGCAGGAGCAGTTCGACGCGGCGGCGTCCGAATTTCGGCCAGACGACAGCCCGCGCGACAAGCTGATCGCGGAGCGGATCGCGGGCCTTTTGCAACTCGCGCGGGTGGGCGCGACCTTGCTCGAGGCGGTGCTGCAGGGCGAGTCGGTCGACGCGCTGCCGATCAAGACGGTGGGCGAGCTCGCGAAGATCGCGCGCAGCGAGCGCAGTGCCGAGCGCAGAACCGACCGCGGAAGCGACCGCGGGGACAAGTAGCGTGATCCGCACCCGCGAGCTGACGAAGCACTTCCGGGTGCACAAGCGCCCGCCGGGCTTCCGGTCGGCGGTGCGCTCGCTGTTCCACCGGCAGTACGAGGTGGTGAAGGCGGTCGATGGCGTGAGCTTCACGATCGAGCGCGGCGAGCGCGTGGGGTTCCTCGGCCCGAACGGCGCGGGCAAGACGACGACGCTCAAGGTCCTGTCGGGGCTGCTCCACCCGACGAGCGGCGAGGCGATGGTCGAGGATCACGTGCCGGCGCGCCGGCAGACGGAGCTGCTCCAGAAGATCACGCTGGTGATGGGCCAGAAGTCGCAGCTGATCTGGGACCTGCCGCCGGCGGACACGTACGAGCTGAACCGCGCGGTGTTCGACGTGCCGCGGCGGCAGTACCAGGAGACCTTGGCCGAGCTGACGCAGCTCCTCGAGCTGGGACCGCTGCTCCACAAGCCGACGCGCCAGCTCTCGCTGGGCGAGCGCATGAAGTGCGAGCTGGCCGCGGCGCTCCTGCACCGGCCGACGACGCTGTTCCTCGACGAGCCGACGATCGGCCTCGACGTCGCGATGCAGCTCGCGATCCGCGACTTCGTGCGCACGTACAACCAGCGCCACGAGGCGACGGTGCTATTGACGTCGCACTACATGGACGACGTGGTCGCGCTGTGCCCGCGGATCATCGTGATCGACGCGGGCAAGCTCATCCATGACGGCGATCTGCGGGGCCTCGTGAAGGCGATGGATCCGGACAAGCGGGTGTCATTCACGCTGACGCAGCCGATCGGCGATGACGAGCTGGGGAAGGTGGGCGCGCTGCTCCAGCGCGACGGCGCGCGGGTCACGGTGCGGGTGCCGGAGCGGGAGATCCCGGCGGCGGTCGGACACCTCCTGCGCGAGCTGCGCGTCGCCGACCTGGCGATCGAGGACCCGCCGCTCGAGGAGATCCTGCGCGAGATGTTCGGCAAGGCGAAGCAAGAGCGCGCGCCAGCGGAGCCGGGGCAGCAACCATGACCCGCACGTTGCGCGCGATCCCGACGCTGCTCCGCGTCGGCGTGGCGGAGACGGTCGCGTACCGGGCCGAGTTCCTGATCTGGATCCTGACGACGACGCTGCCGCTCGTGATGCTCGCGCTGTGGACGAGCGTCGCGAGCGAGCGGGCATTCCGGTCGTACTCGTCGGAGGACTTCGTCGCGTACTACCTGGCGGTCCTGATCGTCCGCAACCTGACGGGCACGTGGGTGGCGTGGCAGGTCAGCGAGGACGTCCGCATGGGTTCGATGTCGATGCGCCTCTTGCGCCCGCTGCACCCGTTCGTCGCGTACGCGGCCTCCCACCTCGCGGCGGTGCCGTTCCGCAGCCTCGTGGTGCTGCCGATCGCGGGGGTGCTGCTCCTCAGCTCGGGTGCGAGCTCGCTGACGCGCGAGCCGGTGCAGCTCGCGCTGATCGTGCCGTCGCTCGCGCTGGCGTGGCTCATCACGTTCAGCCTGCTGTTCGCGCTGGGCGCGCTCGCGTTCTTCATCACGAAGGCGATGGCGCTCCTGAACCTCTACTTCATGACGTTCTCGCTGTTCTCGGGGTACCTCCTGCCGCAAGACCTGCTGCCGGGCTGGATCGCGCGCGCCGCGGCGGTGCTGCCGTTCCGGTACATGCTGGGCGTTCCGGTCGAGCTGATGACGCGCGCGCACGCGCCGGGCGAGGTGCGAAACCTGATGCTGGGCCAGCTCGCGTGGGCGGCGGTGAGCCTGGTCGTGGCGCTCCGGGTGTGGCGACTGGGCGTCCGGCGCTACGAGGCGGTGGGCGGGTGATCCGCTACCTGCGGCTCGCGGGGCTGCAGCTCCGCATCAGCGCGGCGGCGGGCATGACGTACCGCGCCGACTTCCTCGTCGAGGGGGCGCTGGCGTTGCTCTTGCTGTCCCTCATGCTGCTGCCGTGGATCGTGCTGTTCAGCGACGGCCGCACCGAGGTGGCGGGCTGGGACCGGCCGTCGACGCTCATGGTGATGGCGTACTTCATCGGCGTGCGCGCGGTGCTCGAGGGCCTCATCAGCCCGTCGCTGGTCGATCTGCTCGAGCGGATCCGCAGCGGCGCGTTCGACTACGTGCTGCTGAAGCCGATCGACGCGCAGGCGCTGGTGTCGACGTCGCGCTGCGAGCCGTGGCAGGTCGTCAACGTCCTGTTCGCGATCGGCCTGGCGGTGTACGCGTTCGCGCTGCGCGGCCGCGGGCCGGCGCCGGAGGACGTCGCGCTGGGCGTCGTGCTGTTCGCGGCGGGCCTGCTCGCGATGTACTCGCTGTGGCTCTTGTGCGCGGCGGCGGGGTTCTGGGTGGTGCGGCTCGACAACCTGACGTACCTGCTGGGCGCGATCTTCGACGTCGCGCGCTGGCCGGTCGCGGTGTTCCCGGGCCTCTGGCGCTTCGTGTTCACGTTCATCATCCCGGTCGCGGTGATGACGACGTTCCCGGCGCAGGCGCTGCTGGGCACGCTCGGGATCGAGACGGCGCTGGCGACGATCGGCGGCGCGCTCGCGCTCGTGGTCGTGAGCCGGCTGGTGTGGCGGCTGGCGATCCGCAGTTACACGAGCGCGTCGAGCTGAGCGACGGCGTCAGTTGGTGTCGAGGTCGAGGTCGAGGTCGACATCGACATCGAGGTCGAGGTCGAGGTCGAGGTCGCCGGGGCCAGGGCCGGGACCGGGGCCGGGACCGGGGCCGGGACCGGGGCCGAATCCGTGCTTGCCGGCCTTCGGCGGCTTGATCTTGATCTTCGGAGTGCCGTGCCGCCCGTGCCCCTCGGGATCGATCTGCAGCTCGAGGTCCTCGAGGTGCTTGAGGTGCTTGAGCTTGCCGAGCTGCTTGAGCTGGTGCTTCCAGTGCGCGGGCGGCATGGGTGGCACGGGCGGCATGGGGCCGGCGTGCGGCAGCGGGGGGAGCGGGGGCAGCGGGGGCACCGGCGGCACGGGCCCGCTGTGCGGCGCGGGCGGCGCGGGCGGCACCGGCGGCATGGGCGGCACGGGCGGCACGGGCGGCGCGGGCGGCACCGGCGGCAGCCCGGCCCCGCCCCCGCCCTGCCGGCTCAGCCGCTCGAGCCGCTCGGCGAGCCGATCGAGCCGGCGCTCGAGCCGCTGCAGCCGATCCTGCAGCCGGCCCTCGGCCTCGCCAGCGGCGGCCTGCTGGGGGGCGTCGCGCTCGGCCCGCGCGGCGTCGCGCTCGGCCTGGGCCTGGGCTCGCGCGGCGTCGCGCTCGGCCCGCGCGGCCGCTCGCGCAGCGTCGCGCTCGGCCCGTGCGGCGTCGCGCTGCGCCCGGGCCGCGGCCCGCTCGGCCTCACGCCCGGCTCGCTCGGCCTCACGCCCGGCTCGCTCGGCGATCCGCTCGGCCGCCCGGGCGGCAGCGGCGGCAGCGAGCTCGGCCATCCGCCCGAGCTCGCTCTCGCCTGCGTCGTCGTCGCTGTCGTTGTCGTTGTCGTTGGAGTCGTCGTCGGAGTCGTCGGAGTCGTCGGCCTCGGCGGCCATCTCGTGCTCGTCGTCCTTGTCGCACGCATCAGCGACCCGGGAAGGTTGAGCGAGCAGAGACCCGACGAGCGCCGCAGCCAGCAGCGTTGCATTTCGCATGGCTCCAAAGATGCGCGTCCCCTCAGAGCGGTGGACGAGGGCCCGCGAAAATCCCGGCCAGCTACAGGGTCTCGAGGAACGCGACCAGGTCGACGAGGTCCTTGTCCGACATGCGCGACGTCTCCGACATGCCGTGCACGGCGCCGCGATCGCGGAGCAGCGCCTCGAGCGTGGCCGCGCTGCCGTCGTGGAAGTACGGCGCGCTGGCAGCGAGCCCGAGCAGGCTGGGCGTGTCGCTCTCGGTCAGATCGCCGGTGAGCTTGTGCCGGCTCTGATCGGTGTACGCGGCGCCGTCGTGGCAGGTCCGGCAGCCCATCTCCGCGGAGTCAAACAGCTTCTTGCCGCGGACGACGGCGGATGCGTCCCGGGTCGGCGCGCGGACGGACGGCAGCATCGAGACGTAGGCGGCGAGCTGCGCGGTCTGCGCCGCCGCGAGGCCCCGGCCACCGAGCCGCTTCATCGTCATCGTGAGGCTCGTGGTCAGATCCTTGTCGCCGCCATCCCACTTGTAAGGGTGCGTGCCTACGACCCGGCCGGCGAGGACCGGCGTCTGCAGCTCGTGCCGCTCGATCCGCCACGACAGGCCGTCGGCGCGGCCGTCGGGGTGGCAGGTCGAGCAGGCCATCGCGCCGCGCTCGGCCATCGCGGGGTCGGCGGTGTGGAACAGGATCATGCCGGCGTGCTGCGCCTGGCTCATCCGCGACGCGATCAGAGACGGGCCGTGCTGGACCTTCGGCGCGGCGGGCGCGGTCCGAGTCGCGGGCACGGCGGGCGCGGCGGGCGCGGCGGGCGCGCTGGCGGGGACGACGCGCGCCACGCTGCGCGTGAACGAGCACCAGACGTAGAGCTCGCCGCCGGGCGCGATCGCCAGGCCGTCGGGGCCGCAGCGCTCGCGGCCGTTCGCGAGCGTCGCCGTGAACCCCTCCGCGATACCGATCGTCGACGCGTTCTTGAGCTGGAGGACCGAGTCGGAGCCGAGGCCGGCGACGTAGAGCGCGTCGCGCTGGCCGTCCCACGCGACGGCGCGCGGCTGGTGCTGCGCGATCTCCGCGGTGGCCTGCGCGGTCGTCGCCTTGCCGAAGCCGAGGAACGCGAGCTGGTGCGTGACGGGCGACTCGTCGCCGCCGCCGTAGCTGCTGGCGCGCTCGCCGCCGTCGCGCTGCTGGACGGGAGTCTCGCGCTGGAACGGCACGACGGCCTGCTCGCCCATGAACGTGACGGCGAACGAGGCGCGCGCGAAGTCGTCGCCGTCGGTGCGGGCGCGGAACCGGCGCCCCGAGGGGGGCGTCGCGAGGGCGACGTGCTCGGCGCGGTGCACCTCGCCGAGGCCGATCTGATCGACGGTGCCGGTGACGAGGTACGAGACGAGCGCGCGCGCGCCGTCGGGGGAGACCGCCAGGCCGCGCGGCTCGCGGCCGATCGCGGCGCGCCAGCGCTCCGCGCCGGTCGCGGCGTCGAGCGCGACGAGCGTGCGATCGGCGATCGTCGCGACGAGCAGCGTGGCGCGATCGGGCGTCAGCGCGACGGCGTACGGCTCGGCGGGCGTCTTGATCGTCCGCGCGACGGCGAGCGCCTCGCCGACGGAGATCACGGCGATCCGGTCGCCCCGGCGATCGGCGACGAAGGCGAGCCTGGCCACGGGATCGAACGCCAGGAGGCCGGCGTCGGCGCCGATCGCGACCTGCGCGACGGCCTTGCCGGCGCGATCGGTGCGGATCAGCGCGCCGCTGTCGGCATCGATCGCGAGCGCGCCGTCGTCGGTGGCCGCGATCCGCGACGCGGTGAGGTGCGCGGGCGCCGCGGGCGCGGGCCGGGCGCCGCCGAGCGGCCGACCGGCGAGATCGAAGGCAGGGACGTTGCGGTCGAAGCTCCGCATCACCCGCTTGGCGACCGCGTGGCTCGCTGGGAGCGCGACCGCGAGGACACACAGGGCGAACCTGTAGCGCATGCGCATGATCCTGGAACGAACGCGCGGGAGAGTCGATCTATTCAGGTACGACCTCGATCATGGCGCGGAGCACGCGGTCGCCGATCTGCAGCGCGTCTGCGGCCGCCTGGCCCTCCTCCACCCGGCCGATCCAGGTGTAGCGACCGTCGAGGTACGGCGCGCGCGCGTGCATGACGAACCACTGCGAGCCGCCGCTGTCCCGGCCGGCATCCGCGACGCCGACGCCGCCGGCCACGAGCCCGGAGACGGTCCCGTCGGACGGCTCGGCCGGGAGCGAGAAGCCGGGCCCGCCCCAGCCGGACTGCGTGGGATCGCCGCCCTGGACCACGAAGTCGGGCACGACGCGGTGGACCTCGAGGCCGTCGTAGTAGCCCTTGCGCGTCAGCGCGGCGATCGCCGCGACGGCCCACGGCGCGGCGTCGGGCGAGAGCGCGATCGTCACGGGTCCGCGGCTCGTGACGAGCTTCCAGCGCACGGATCGGCCGATCACGGCGGCGACGTCGACGGGCGGCGCGGGCGCGGGCGCGGGATCGGGCGTGCCGGGCGTGCCGGGCGTGCCGGACGCGCCGGACGGCGCCGGCTCGCCGAGCGCCGCGAGGCAGGCCGCGGCGGCGCGGGCGAGCACGGGGTGGCCGCCCAGGCTCGCGCGGCACGCGCCGGCCCCGGCGGCGAGCTTCCGCTTGCCGATCAGATCGAGCAGCGACGCGGCGAGCTCGACGTCATGCGCGCGCGCGGCGCGGCCGATCACGGCGGCGTCGAGCGCCTCGCGCTCGCGCAGCAGCTGGTCGCCGAGCCGCTCGTAGAGCCCCGGCGCCACCTCGGCGGCCGTGCCAGCGACGACGGGATCGGCCGCGCCGAGGGCGCCGATCACGGCGCGAGCGAGCGCGCGGCGGGCGGCGTCATCATCGAGCTCGGGCCACAGCGGCGCGATCGCGCCGAGGCCGGCGGCGCGGACGCGCGCGTCGGCGTGCGCGAGCAGCGCATCGAGGGCGGCGCGGCGCACGGCGACGGACGCCGTCTTCGCCTCGATCAGCTGCGCGACGAGCGGCAGGCGCAGGTGATCGGGGAGCTCGCGCGCGCCGCAGCCGAGGACGGCGGCGAAGTCGGCCGCGCCGGTGCGCCGCGCGAGCACGGCCTGGGCGAGGCAGTCGATCCAGCCGCGCGTGATCGCCGGCAGGGTCGAGCTACCGGCGAACCTCGCCAGGTGGCGGACGGTGGTGGTGATCTCGGCGGCGTCCTCGGGGCGCTGCTCGTCGGCGGCGCGCGCGAGCAGGCCGCGCAGGCCCTCGATCACGACGTGGGCCTCGCGCTCGTCGCCGAGGAGCCGCGCGGTGCGCACGGCGAGCCCGCGCGCCGCGGCGGCGCGCATGAGGCCGTCGCTCTGCTCGCCGGTCAGCGCGCGGACGGCCTCGGCGGCGACGCGCCAGTCGGGATCGGCGAGCCGGCCCTCGATGCTCCGCCACGCCGCAGCGGCGCGCTTGCGGCGCGCGAGCGCGGCGACGGCCTGCGCGCGAAGCTCCGGCCCGCCGTCGTCGGCGAGCCGCGCGACGAGCGCGGCGGTGACGGCATCCGAGGGGTCGGCCGCGGCGGGCGCGGCGCTGGCCTCGCCCGCGGGGTCGGCCGCGGCCGGCAGGTGCTCGCGCCCGAGCGCCCAGACGGCGGCGTAGCGGACGGCGGCCTCGGTGTGCCGCGTCGCCGCCACGAGCGCCTCGCGCGCCGCGGGCGAGAGCGCGATCTTGCGCCGGCCGTGGCGGCCGAGCGCGACCGCGGCGGCCTCGGCGCGCGCGGGCTGCTGGCCGAGCTCGGCGGCGAGGGCCGGCTGCGCGCTGGCGTCGGCGGCGCGGCCGAGCGCCTCGAGGACGATCGGCGCATTCGCGCCGGCGCGCGGCAGCGCGGCGACGAGCGCCGCGGTCAGCGCGGCCGTGACCTCGGCGTCCAGCTCGTCGAGCGACGCGGCGACGCCGAGCGCGCCGGCGGCCGCAGCCGCGACGCCTGCGTCTGGATCGGCGAGCGCGCCGCGCAGCACCTCGAGCGCCCGCGCGCCGCCGATCCGACCGAGCCCGCGCAGCGCGAGCGCGCGCTCGGCCGGCGGGCGCCCGGCCCCCGGCGCCGCGAGCGCGACGAGCTCCGCGAGCCCGCCGCCGCGCAGCGCCTCGGCGCGCGCGACGCGGATCCGCAGCGCGGCATCGGCCGCCACCGCCGGCCGCTGCGGCGCGGGCGGCTTGCCCGAGCACGCGACGAGCAGCGCGGCGAGAAGCGCAACGAAAAGCACAACGAGCAGCGCGGCGAGGCACGCGGCGAGGAGACACGCGCTCGCGGCCGAGGTTGCAGCGCGCGGGATCGATCGGCTCGCCATGGGCCGCATCGTACTCGCAGGGCGCGCTCAGACAACCGGCGCCGCGCGGCGGTTCCCGCGAACGCTCCCACGAATCTCCGACGACAACGCGCTCGCGTTCACCGCACGCGCGTGACATCGTGATGGGCATGCGTTGGTATTCGATCGCGATCGCGCTCGGCGTCGTAGCGTGCAGCAAGAGCAAGCCCGAGGAGGCCGCCGGCGGCTCCGCGACCAAGGGGAGCGCCGGCCAGACGGCGGTGCAGCCCGCGCCGAAGAAGCCCGTCGATACGAGGCCCCTGCCGCCGCTCGCGAAGGATCCGGGCGGCGCCACCGGCAAGCCGCTCCGCGCGACGGGCTTCGGCGGGCGCGGCATCGACGCCCCGCGCGCGATCGCGGTCGCGCCGGGCGGCGAGGCGTACGTCGCCGGCTACTTCGACGGCGACGCCGACTTCGGCCCGGGCGGCAAGTTCACGGCCGCGGGCGATCAGACAGTGAAGAAGGACATCCCGTCCGATGCGTTCGTCGTCAAGCTCGGCGGCGACGGCAAGATCGCGTGGGCGCGCGCGTTCGGCGCCGAGCGCGACGACGTCGCGAACGGCGTCGCGGTGCGCGGCGACAAGGTGATGGTGGTCGGCGCGTTCGCCGGCGAGCTCAAGATCGGCGAGTTCACGAAGAAGGCGGCGGGCTCCGACGATCTGTACGTCGCCTCGTTCGATCTGGGCGGCAACGTGCGCTGGCTGTGGCACGCAGGCGGCAAGGAGAGCGACGGCGCGAACGCGGTCGCGGCCACGCCCGACAACGGCTGGATCGTCGCCGGCTCGTACACGAGCACGGCGCAGTTCGGGACGGTGGAGCTGAAGTCCAAGGGCGGCACTGACGCATTCTTGATCAAGCTCAACGCGGCCGGCGATCTCGAGTGGGTGAAGTCGTTCGGCGGCCGCTACAACGATCGGATCAAGTACGTCGGCGTCGACGGCCAGGGCAACAGCTACGTCCAGGGCGAGTTCCGCGACTCCGCCGACTGGGGCGGGCCCAAGCCGCTCATCGCGGCGGGCGGCGCCGACTACGACATCGCGCTCGCCAAGTACGATCTCAACGGCGATCTCAAGTGGGCGAAGCGGTTCGGCGGCCAGTTCGACGAGCTCGCGAGCGGCATCGCCGTCGATCCGGCCGGCAACGTCTCGATCACGGGCGCGTTCCGCAAGAACATCTCGTTCGGCGACGGCGACGATCACAACTCGGGCGGCGAGGAGGACATCTACGTCGCCCGCTTCGACACGAACGGCAAGCTCCTGTGGGCGCGCACGTACGGAGGCGTGCGCGACGACGCGGGCGGCGGCGTCGTGTCGGATGCGTCGGGCAACACGATCGTGACGGGCTGGTTCCAGGGCCTCGCCGACTTCGGGCTCGGCGCGGTGCGCACGAAGAACGAGAACAAGGACGCGTTCGCGATGAAGCTCGATCCGCAGGGCGCCCTCACGTGGTTCCAGATGTTCGGCGACAAGGACCACGATCAGGGCCGCGCGATCGCGGTCGACGACAAGGGCGCGGCGTACGTGGCGGGGCTGTATCGGTTCCAGCTCGCGGTGGTCGAGCCGCCGCTCGAGTCCGCGCGCGCCGAGGACGATCGCGCGCCGAAGGTAGATACATTCGTGGTCAAGCTCGACCGCTGAATCACCGCCTTGGCCCGGCTCGCCGCGGCCCGGAAGATCGCGCGCAGCGGCTCACAGACGAAAAATCGGCGCGCGACGCGTTCACTCCGTCGGGATGGTGTAGAAAGAGCCAGGTTTCGATTTCGAAACAGGAGCAAAGAATGGCCAAGGCACAAGCGAAGAAGGGTAAGCAAGGCGGCGGCGGTGGCGGTCGGAAGGAGGCCCCGGCGCCCGGCGAGATGCTGCTCGTCGCGTCGAAGGTCAAGCAGATCATCAAGGACGCGGGCTGCAACACCGCCGGTGATGCGCTCGAGGGCCTGAACGCGTACGTCAACTGGCTCGTGGT
>DATMCI010000127.1:0-4666 GCA_035558535.1 Kofleriaceae bacterium | reverse complement strand
GGTAGCTTGCCGGCGTGCGCGCCATCGACAAGGTCTTGATCGCGAACCGGGGCGAGATCGCGCTGCGGGTGATGCGGACGTGCCGGCGGATGGGGATCGCCACGGTCGCCGTGTACTCGGACGCCGACGCGGAGGCGCCGTGTGTCCGGTTCGCGGACGAGGCGCATGCCGCGGGGCGGTGATCCGGGTTATGAGCCAGCCCCGCCCCAACCTCTACCGCGGGCAGCCGATCAACCTACTCGCGCTGCTCGCGCTCGATCACGACAAGTACGAGGACTTTGTCTACGCGACGCTATCGGAGGTCGGGCCGCTCCATGGCTTCAAGGTCGTAGGGGGGCCCGCCGGCTCGGCGGACGCCGGGTTCGACGTCGACGGCGAGCGCCTGGCGGACCACCGGCGGGTGGCGATCCAGTGCAAGCAACTCGCTGGTGCCTTTCACCTGAGCATGATCGGCCCCGAGCTCGCGAAGGTGGCCCTCAAGGCGGCGCTCGAAGGCTACGACATCGCCGAGCACTTCGTGATCGTCGCGTCCACCGCCGGCGAGAGCCTCCGATCCGCGCTGCGAGAGCGCCCCCGGACCACACTTGCCATAGGGGCCGCGAAGGCGGCCGAGAACCACCCGGATCTAAAGACGCTGCGTGAACAGGCGCTCGCCCGTGGCCTCAACTTGCGACAGACGGCCGAACAGTACGTCCACGCGCTCGAGCACATCAGGGTGTGGACCGGCCGCGACTACGACCAGGAGCTCGGCCGGGTGTGGTCGAAGATCTTGCCGACGCTCGAGCGCAACTTCGCCCTGGAGCACGTCCTCCACGAGCAGCCGCGTCCGGACTTCGATCGCAGCGCTCATCGCCGCCGGTGCCTCTCCGCGAGGCCTGCCGATCAGGTCGAGCTCGCAGCGATCTCGACAGAGCTACCCCCAAACCTGCTGCGCACGCGCGGCGAGGATCCGCTGTGGAGCGAGCGAGAGCCTGCACTGGCAACGCTCGAGGCAGAAGATGCGAATCTCCTCGAGGCCCTCAGGAAGACGCCGCTCGGCACATGCACGGTGCTTCATGGACCTGGTGGAAGCGGCAAGACCAACACGCTCCTGTCGGTGCAGGGAGTCGCGAGCGAAGTGGCAGAGGAGGACGAGCCGGCGATCCCGATCTTCGTGCAGCTGAGCTCCTACCTGGGCGACCTGCGCAAGAACATCCACGAGGCGCTCGGGATCAGCAACGGTGTCTGGACCTCTCTCCCGGGCCGCTTTCTGCTCTTGCTGGATGGTTTGGACGAGATCCCGTTCGGGCTGGCGCAAAAGCTTCTCGACGAGCTGGCACCACTCCTCGAGACCGGGCGCATCGCCGCGGTCGTCACCCTCAGAGACACCGGCCTGCGGAGCCCGGTCGCCCTCCGTCGCTTCGGTCACAGCCTGAAGCTGCGGCCGATCACGTTCCGTCAGTCGATCGAGATCGCACAGGGCATCATCCCGGCAGATCGGCGTCAGGACTTCCTCGACCAGCTCAGGGCTCGGCTCCGGGTGTTCGAGCGGGAGCTGTTGCTTCGTCCGTTCGGGTTTGCGACAGCCTGCAAGATCTTCCTGGGCACAGGATCACTGCCAGCGGACTCCGAGGCGTTGCTCGAGGGGATCTTCCAGCGTCGACTCCATCGCAATCGTATGCGCGCGCAAGCCATCGAGGAGCGCCTCCGCGAGGTACCGGACTCGACGATCCGCAAGATCGCAGCGCAGGTCGCCTTCGAGGTGCGCGTGCAGATGCAGCGTGCCTCGCTCGACGAGGAGGAGTGGTACGCGGTCGTCGCTAGAGCGGTGGCGGCGCTGAAGGCATCGAGCACTGCCGGCATCTCGGCGCTGAGCGATCTGGATGTCCAAGTTCTGCTTCGTCACTACGAGCTCGTAGACGTCCTTCCAGAAGGTCGGTTTCGCATTGTCCACGACCTCCTGGCGGACCTCCTGGCGGCGCCGTTCTTGGCGGCGCGCTGGGAGGCGCACGTGAGCCACTTGCAGCAGATGGTCGGCAGTGAGGTCTGGCTGCATGCAGCGCGCCTCGTCCCAGAGGCGCAATGGAGAGCGTTCCTGACGACCATCTACGCGATCGATCCGATTTTGGCGGCGCGGTGTGCCAAGGCGATCGGGCCACTTGCCACGAGCCTGCTGGAGCCGCTCGTGCTGAATGACGAGGCGCGCGAGACACCGCTCTCGATCTCGCAGACTTCGGCGTGCATGGCGATCCTGGGCACGCCGACGTGTCTCGTTCGGCTCCAGGACCGGCTCGCGAGTGAGCCGACGGATTCCAAGCGTTACCACCAGGCGCTGCTGGCGCTCGCATGGCATGGCGACCTAGCCGTCCTCAACGGGATCCTGGCGCACGAGGAGCCGGGCCTGAGCTCCGACTTCGGGATCTCAAGCGGCTACCTCGACGCATGGTGGAGTGGGCCGCCGGCGGCCATCCTCTCGCTGGCGCGCGCCAGGATCGATGCGAGCTCGCGGGATCCCCGCATCGTGCTCTCCCTGCGTACGATCCAGAGCTTTGGCGACGACACGGACCTCGATCGCGTGACGGCGGTCGCGATCGGGTCCTCGTCGCTGGCGACGTTCTATGCCGCTGGAAACTGTCTTCACGCGTTGGCGCCGGCCTACGCCACCAGGGTGTTCGAGGCGGCGCTGCCCGCGCTCCCCGTGAAGGATGCGCTGCCGTTCATGGAGATTCTGTCCAAGGTGATGCAGCGGTCTGTGGACATCACGCCGCTGCTACCGGAGGTTCTCGAGGGAGATCCACCCTGGAGTCAGGAAGCAGGTATGGATCGGGATCGGATCTTGAAGCTCGTGTGCGAGCAGGAGCTTCCTGCCGGCTGGGAGGTCTGGCTCCGGAGCGCCTATGAGAGTGCAGATCAGTATCAGCGAGCCGATCTCTGGCAAATCGCCACGGCACATCGCCTTCCAGCATTCGACGACCTGGCCTTCGAGATAGCGGACCGCACCGATGAATTCGGACTAGCGGCCAACTTTGCCAAGGTCCGGAGCTGGAGTGCGGAGCAGCAGGCGCGCTTCGCGGAGCTCTGCAAGGTGCGGATCGCCTCCGCGTCCGGCGACGAATGGTTCGTGGCGCGTGCTCTCGAATTTCTGCTGATCAAGGGGATGCGCCAGGATGTCGCGACCTTCGTGATCCACCTCCTGGCGAGGTTCGGCTCGAGGCACAATGAGGCACGGCGGCGATCTCGAGAGCGTGCCCAGTCGAGGATCTCGGAGCGAGCGGATGACCACGAGGCGTTCCGATTGTGGCGGGTCATTCCTTCTCTGGTCGAGATCGCGGAGCAGATCGTCGATCTCCTGCCGGCCAGCCTCAAGCTGGAGATCGTGGGCTACGACCTGTCGATGACAGGGGACCCGACTCGACGGGCACGGGTGCACATCGCGTCCACACTGCCGCCCTCGGAGATCGATGTTGTCCTCTCGAAGATCACGGATGCCGAAGATCGGATCCGAGTGCTCTCCGACCTCTCGGAGCTCGGCTCCACGCCCGCGCGGGTCGAACTGCTCTGTGGCGATCTACCGAGGGTGCTGGGCCAGCTAGCCCTCGATAGGCATCTCGCGCTGGCCGTCGATCGATTGTGGTCAACATCCGTCGCCGGGGCCGTGGTCCGAGCCATGGCCACTACGATGTGGCCGCCACCCTTTGGCCCACGGCTCGCCCGGGAGACAATCGACGTCGTCGCCGCGCGAATCACCAGAGAGATCGCCACCTCCATCGTTCATCCACAGATCGCCGAGGCGAGCAATCCCGAATCACGCGAGATCGTCGCGTGGTGGTACGAGCTTGGAATGCAGGCGCGTCGGGGTGAGCTCGACACTCAAGGCTGATGCGTCAAGGCACTGCTGTCCAAGACGAGACATCCACGATGCCTTCGAAGTGCTTCTCGTTCGTCGTGACGATTGTGGCCAGCTCTTCGAGTGCCTGTGCAGCGATCAGGACGTCACCGTCGAGGCCCTCGCCGGTGACCCGGCCGGCGCGCCGCTGCTCCGCCCACAGCCGCGCGGCGGCGCGCCACGTCGCTGTCGTCACCGGCAGGTAGCGAAGCTCCCGCGTGAGCTCGTCGAGCCGATCGATGCTCTTGCGAGAATCGATCCGCAAAAGCTCGCGGCGGAGCTCATAGTCGGCGACCTCCGACACGAGAAATTCGTGGTCCTGGACGGTGCGGCGAAACCAGGCGCGGACATCGTGGTGCTTGCGGGGATGGCAGATCTGACCGAGCACGCCGGTGTCGAGCAGCAGCCTCACGGCTCTCGCTTCTCGCGGTCGACCGGGCTGTGCCTGAGGGTCATCGGCTCGACGTCCTCGGCGCTCCACTCCGGCTCAGCGGAGATGTCCTCGGCCTCCCATCGATCGAGCATGGCGGCGACGCGCGCCGCGCGGACGGCGGTCTCTTGTCGAAATCGAGCATCGAGATCCTTCGCGGGCCGCACCATCGCCGCAGTGTAGCCCAACCTGGTTGACCTGCGAGGTGGCCGGGGTCGCGGGCGACCCGACGATTGCGGTAGCTTGCCGGCGTGCGCGCCATCGACAAGGTCTTGATCGCGAACCGGGGCGAGATCGCGCTGCGGGTGATGCGGACGTGCCGGCGGATGGGGATCGCCACGGTCGCCGTGTACTCGGACGCCGACGCGGAG
>DATMCI010000126.1:0-28338 GCA_035558535.1 Kofleriaceae bacterium | reverse complement strand
GCCGCGGGATGCTGGGCCCGGCGCGCTTCCTCGAGCTGTTCGGGATGCTCGACGTCCCGGCGTACCTCGGCGAGCTGGTGTGGAACGATGACCTCGTCGCGCGCGTGTGGCGCGGCGAGCTCCCGGGCGTGACCTTCGAGGGCATCGTCGGCAAGGCCGGTGGCGGTCACGACCTCGTCATGGCCAAAGCCAAGACCGAAGCGTGGGTGCGCCGGATCCTTGAGCGCTACGGCGAGGACGAGGGCCGCAAGCTCGTCGAGCTGCGGGCCGACAGCGCGGCCGCAGTGCGCGAACGGCTTGAGGACTAGTGTAATGGCTGCTTCCGAGTCGCGGATGAATCCGGTGTCTAGTATTGAGGGATGTTCAGTATATGGACTTGATGTCTAAGATCTGACTCGCCCGGCGCGCTGTCACGCTGGGCACGTCGACGGAAGATCATCACGTGCCTCCTCCCGGCCAGCGCGCTCTGTGTTCGTGGCACGCTCCGGAAACCCATGCCTAATCGATTCGAGGCGCTGGGGGCGGATGCGCCGGAGCGCACCCTAGCGCTGCCGATTCTGCTACGTTTACGGCTGGAGATTTCGACGGACCCGAGGCAGCAGACCAGCGACGATCAGGAATTCCTCATGCACACCCAAGACATCGTGGAGACCTTTCGCCAGCAGGCGGTCCGGGAGGGCATCGTTCGCTCGCTGATCGATGTCTACGAAGCCCGCTTCGGCGCAATGCCCGAGGAGCTTCGTGCGGTGATCGAAGATACCCACGACGAACCCACCCTTCGCGCATGGCTCAGGCTCGCTGGTACCCGCGGGGAGAACGAGATCGCTGCGGCCATTCGCGCGTTTCGCGCAAGCTGAGCCCCACGAGGATCTTTGCCGATCGATCCTTTGGAGATCGCTGCAACGGACGTGCGCGCCCGCATCGACGGCGAGACCGACGTGGCGCGGCTCGAGGCGTGGCACGACGCCGCCGTGACTGCCGGCTCGATCGGCGACGTGTTTCGAGACGGCTGACGAGACGCCGCGTGGGTGGGTGCCGAGGTGAACGCCTGGCTGGCGGCCACTGGTTGCCGAATCGACCAGATCTGCGATAGTTTCTGTCAGCCGCCGTGATTGCCTAGGTCCTCTCGCACCGTCGTCGCCGCCGGCCGGCTCGCCTCTCGCGGGCTAGCTGCGTGCAGCGGCTCCGTCCGGTCGGCGCCGTGCGCGTCGCATCGGTCGCTCGCTCACACGAAGAGGACCCGATGAAGTCATATCCATCCATTCCCCGGCAGCCCAAGGGCAAACAGGGTGATCGCCGGATGCACATCTTCGACAAGCTCGACGGCTCGAACCTACGCTTCGAGTGGACCCGTCGTGACGGCTGGACTCGCTGGGGCTCGCGCCACCAGGTCATCGATGAGACGCACCCGATCCTCGGCGGCGGCCTGGCGCTGTTCCGCGAGCGGCTCGCCGGGCCGATCGAGCGCGTCGCCTGCACCGAGCGCTGGGACGCCCTGGTCGCGTTCGCCGAGCTCTTCGGCCTCGGCAGCCTCGGCGGTCAGCACGTCGCCGGAGAGCCGAAACGCCTCGTGCTGTTCGACGTCGCGCCGTACCGCCGCGGGATGCTGGGCCCGGCGCGCTTCCTCGAGCTGTTCGGGATGCTCGACGTCCCGGCGTACCTCGGCGAGCTGGTGTGGAACGGCGACCTCGTCGCGCGCGTGCGGCGCGGCGAGCTCCCGGGCGTGACCTTCGAGGGCATCGTCGGCAAGGCCGGTGACGGCCACGACCTCGTCATGGCCAAGGCCAAGACCGAAGCGTGGGTGCGCCGGATCCTTGAGCGCTACGGCGAGGACGAGGGCCGCAAGCTCGTCGACAGCTGATGATTGGCGAGGGGTGTTCCAGCCGGCTGAGGAGAGCGCTGCCCGGTGCCGGCAGGCGGGACGGCGGCGGCGGGCTCGCGTACGCTTGCCGCGTGATCGACAAGGCGGCGCTGCGGGCCGAGCTCCTGCAGACGTTGAACGGCGCGCTCGAGACGGCGCGGGCGGCGCACGCGGCGGCGGTCGCGGGCGCGACCCATGACGAGGCGCGGCCGGAGAACGACAAGGATACGCGCGGGCTCGAGCAGTCGTACCTGGCGCGCGGCCAGGCGCAGCGAGTGGCCGAGCTCGAGGCGGCGGTGAGCGACGTGGGCGCGCTGGCGCTGCGCCCGTTCGGCGCGCGCGATCGCGTGGCGCTCGGCGCCCTGGTGACAGCCTTGGAGGAGGGCGACGAGCACCGCTTCTTCGTCGCGCCGCACGGCGGCGGCACGGTGCTCGCGGGCGGCGCGCAGGTCGTCACGCCGGTGTCGCCGCTGGGCCGCGCGTTGCTCGGCCGGCGCGTCGACGACGAGGTCGAGGTCCAGCTGCCGGGGAAGCTCCGGAGCTTCGTGATCGCTGCGCTGGCATGAACCAAGACGATTCGTGGACAAGCCGATAGCCGAAGTAGGTATTCGGTATATAGACTTGATGTCTGAGATCTGGTCAGATGCAAATACTCGCCGAGCGCGCGAACTCATTGTTAGAGGCGCGAGCTATTGTGTTTGCAGCGATGGGCGAGACCGACGTCACCTTTCGACGCCTGCTGCGTGTGCTGCCGCGGCCGATCTTGCAGCTGGCGTTTCCAAACCGCCAGCTCGAGCCACTCGGCTCGCTCGATCCGAGCGTAGATCGGACGCGACCGCGCACGGCCGATAACCTGTTTCGGGTCCGCGATGGCAGCGCCGAGGTGGCCGTGCATGTCGAGATCGAGCGCGATTGGCGCCCCGAGATCCCACGGCGAATGTTCGAGTATGCGAGCGCCGCCGTGATTGCGACGGAGCTGCCGGTGTGGTCGGTCGTGATCCTGCTCCGGCCCGGCGGGCGCCCGCCGCTCGGCACTGGTGTCTACCGGATCCCTGGGTTCGACGGCGACGCGTTCGTGTTTCGCTATCAGGTCGTGCCGCTGTGGCAACTCGATGCTCGGCAGATGCGTGTGCAGCTCGGGCTGCAGGGCGCGCCGTTCTGCGTCGCCATGCACGGCGCAGGCGAGGAGCTCGTGCGGGAGCTCGCCACCGAGGTCCACACCGACGACGAGCTCAGCGCGCGCGACCGGCAGACCACGATGCAGTTGCTGTACCTTGTCACGGCCGCTATCCTCGGGAGCGAGACGGCCAAGAGGATCTTCCACATGGAATCGATCATTCAAGACTCGAACGTCCAAGCGCTGGTCCGCGAGTGGGAGGACAAGGGCCGTGTCGAGGAAGCACGGTCGCTCCTGCACAAGGTGCTCGCCTTGCGGTCGCTACCGGTCACGCCGGACGTGCGCGCCCGCATCGACGGCGAAGCCGACGTGGCTCGCCTCGAGGCGTGGCACGATGCCGCGGTGACCGCGGCATCGATCGGTGACGTGTTTCGAGACGGCTGACGAGATGCTACGAGCCTAGCTTGGCGTCAAGTGGGTGGAATCCCGTCGAGCATCGAGCAGTGAGGCTCGGGTCATGGGGGAGAGAACATCACGCCGATCCGGAATGTCCCGCTGCGCGGTTTGCCATCGAGGCCGTGCGGGATCGGGAACCGCCATCCGGCGCCCGCCGCCTTGGCGCACGCCGCCAGGCCCGGCTCGGCGTCGGTGATCGACAAGTTCTCCACACCGCCGGCCGCGTTCACCGTGATGTGGAGCATCAGGTGACCGCGGATCCCCGGCTGCTTCGCGCGCGCGGCCCGGTAGCAGCGCTGCAGCGCGGGCGCGTACGTCGAGCGGAGCTTCGCGTCCACGGCCGCCGTCTCGTCCATCGTAGGAACGAGCTCGCGGCTCGCGAGCTCGTCATCGACCAAGCGCAGGCAGGCGTAGTCATCGGCCCTCTCGCACAGCATCACCGGGCCGAGGTCGGGGAGGAAGTGGACGAGCTCGCGCTCGGGCGCGGCGCCGGCCGGCGACCACCTCGTCGTTTCGGCGACCCAGAGCCTCTGCGGGGCGCCGCGCACCGGCGCGGTCTCCTCGCGCACGAGCACCTGCGTTCGCCGCCCGCCCGCACCCTGCTCGTCGAGCGTCCAGGTCCCGGCGAGCGCGCGCGGGAACGTGATCCCGCCGGTCCTGGAGCGATCGGTGACGTCATGCTCGTCTTGCAGCTCGCGCACGCCCGCAGCGTCGAACACCAGGAACCTGCTCCACGTGCGCCCGTCCGGCCCGTCCGGAGCTCCCAGCTCTGTGCACTCGAGGCGAGCCCCAGTGAGCGGGTCTAGCGCTGTCCACGCGACGACCGTGCAGCGCACCAGCACAGGCTCCCCGTAGGTCCCCGGCAACGGCCCGAGCGTCGCGAGCGACTCACCGCGCACCCGCTCGTAGAGCCAGGCGCGATCCTCCTCGCGCAGCACGGCCAGCCGATCGGGGCCCGCGACGGACGGGGTAGGAGGTTGCCCGGCGTCCCTCGGCGGCTGGGTGGGCGCGACCGATCGCTCGTGGGGCTCGGCGCGCCGGCAGGCGAGCCCGATCGAGGCGAGCAGCGCGAGCAACACGAGCCGCGCCATCGGCCAGCGCCTCGCCCGGTCATTGTCGATCCAGCGATCGAGGACTGCTGCATCCGCGTACGCCTCGATCTGCGCGAGGTCTTCACCGCTGACCGCGATGCCCGCGCGCCCGGGGAAGCGGAGGAGCGCGGCGCGCTTGCCGTTGCGCTTCCCACGGGCCTCGCCCTCGGCTCGCGCCACCGTGAGCGTGCCCCGCGCATCCTGCTCCGCCATCTTCGCCCGATTGTAAGCCTCGCATTCGACGGGTGAGAAGGTCGCCGGCGAGGTCGCCGCGCTCGGGGTCGGCTAGCTCGCGGCGCGCTGGTGGCTCGGGTCCTCGCGCGCGTCGTCGACGGTGCGCGGGAACGACTTGCCGTCGGCGTCGAACAGGTGGGCGTCGCTCGCCGCGAGCACGAGCTCGAGCGACTCGCCCTCCTTGGCGTTGCTTGTGCCCTCGACGCGGCACAGGATCATCGACTCGGACTTGGCGGGCTTGAGGTAGATCAGCGCGCTCTCGCCCAGGTTCTCGACGAGCACGACCTCGCCGCGGACCCGGCTCAGCACGCCGCCGCCGGCGTTGGGATCGAGGAGGAGGTGCTCGGGGCGCACGCCGAGCGTCACGCTGGCGCCCGCCTCGGCGCGCGTCGCGTCGACGGCGACCGAGACCTTGCTGCCGTCTGGCAGCGCGATCTTGGCGAGCCGGGCCTCGGCGGATACGAGCTTGCCGGGCAGGAAGTTCATCTTCGGCGACCCGATGAAGCCAGCGACGAAGCTGTTGACGGGGTTATGGTACAGCTCGAGCGGCGCGCCGACCTGCTCGATCTTGCCGCCGTTCAGCACCACGATCCGGCTCGCCATGGTCATGGCCTCGATCTGATCGTGGGTGACGTAGATGATCGTGGTCTTCAGCTTGCGGTGGATCTTGGCGATCTCGATCCGCATCTGGACGCGGAGCGCGGCGTCGAGGTTGGACAGCGGCTCGTCGAACAGGAAGACCTTCGGCTCGCGGACGATCGCGCGCCCGATCGCCACGCGCTGGCGCTGGCCACCGGACAGCTGCTTCGGCTTGCGATCGAGCAGCGCGCCGATCTGGAGGATCTCGGCCGCCTGCTGCACGCGCTTCTGGATCTCGTCCTTGGGCATGTGCGCGATCTTCAGCGCGAACGCCATGTTCTCGAAGACGGACATGTGCGGGTAGAGCGCGTAGCTCTGGAACACCATCGCGATCTGGCGCTCGGCCGGCGGGAGATCGTCGCAGCGCTTGCCGTCGATCAGGATCTCGCCGGAGGTGATGTTCTCGAGCCCCGCGATCATGCGGAGCAACGTCGACTTGCCGCAGCCCGACGGGCCGACGAACACCACGAACTCGCCGTTGTTCACGGTCAGGTTCGCGCCGTGGATGACCTCCACCGTCTCGAAGCTCTTGCGGACGTCGCGAAGGACCACTTCAGCCATGTGGACAAGCTCCTGCCGCCGCGAGGCTTCGCCGCGAGGCCTCGAATCTGAGCACAGCCGGTCGCCGAGGTTCAAGCCGACGCGCGGGGTCTCGCGCGTGCCTCGTGTATCCGCGGGCGCGCGGCCGCCAAAAAATCGACGCGACGCGTCGGTGCCGCGAGTGGATCCTCCTATAGTGGGCGTCGCTGCGGCGAGCGCAGAGTCCCGTGGCGCTCGGGGGAAGCATGCACCCAAGACAAACGCGGATCGTGTTGTGGGGCGTGGCCGCCGTCGTCGCGGTCGTGTGCCTGTACCTAGTCTACGGCATCTACGCGAGCGGTAACCCGATGCTGGCCGCCGTCGTCGGTGGCTTCATGGGGCTGGGATTCTTCATCTACACGGCGCGCCGCGGCTACACGCTCCGCTACCTGTTCCCCGGGCTGGCGGGCATCGGGCTGTTCGTGCTCTTGCCGCTGCTCTACACGACGTGGATCGGTTTCACGAACTACGGCTCGAAGAACCTGCTCACGTTCACCCGGGCAACCGAGGTCCTGCTCGAGGAGACGTACCAGAAGGAGGGCGCGGCCTTCTCGTTCGCGCTGCACCCCGACGGGGAGGGGTTCCGGATCGTCCTGACCGCCGAGGAGGAGGCGCCGCCGCCGCCGGAGGAGGCCGGGGCCGGAGGAGGAGCGGGCGGCGGCGGCAGCGGAGACGGAGGCGGCGGCCTCGTGATCCCCGGCGCGCCCGGGACGGGCGGGGGCGACCTCGTGATCCCCGGCGCACCGGGCGACATCAGCGGGGCAGCGGGGGACGGCGCGGGCAGCGCGGGCTCCGCAGGCTCCGCGGGCGCGGCAGGCTCCGCAGGCTCAGGCGCGGGCGCGGGCTCCGGGGCCCCGGTTGCGCAGCCGCAGGCACCGAAGCCGTCGGCGGTCTTCGTGACGCCGGTCCTGCGCCTGACGGACAAGGAGAAGCGGCGGATCGAGGCGGTCCCGCTGGCCGGCTCAGGCTTCGTGCCCGGCGAGCCGGCACCGATCAAGGACGTGGTCGATCGCCGCGACGCGATCGCCGCGCTCACGATCGTCTTCCCCGATCGCTCGACGGCGACGATGGCCGGCCTCCGCGAGTTCGGCCGCAACGAGCCCCTGTACAAGCGCAACGCGGACGGCACGCTGACGAACCAGCAGACGGGCGTCGCGATCGCGCCGAGCTTCGAGACCGGGTTCTACGAGACTCCCGATCACCAGCCGGTCCTGCCCGGGTTCCGGACCAACGTCGGCGGCGCGAACTTCGAGCGGATCTTCACCGACGAGAAGTTCCGGGGCCCCCTGTTCCAGATCTTCGCGTGGACGATCGTGTTCTCCGGGCTGACGGTGCTGTTCACCGTCGTGATCGGCGTCCTGCTCGCCGAGCTCCTCAGCTGGGAGGGCCTGCGCTTTGGCGGCGTGTACCGCATCCTCCTGTTTCTGCCCTACGCCGTCCCAGGCTTCATCTCGATCCTGGTGTTCAAGGGCCTGTTCAACCGGAACTTCGGCGAGATCAACATGATCCTCGACGGGCTGTTCGGGATCCGACCGAACTGGACGGGCGACGCGACGCTGGCGAAGGCGATGATCCTGATCGTCAATACGTGGCTCGGATACCCGTACTTCATGCTCCTGTGCATGGGGCTCCAGAAGTCGATTCCGCGCGACCTCTACGAGGCGTCCGCGCTCGCCGGCGCCGGCCCGCTCACCAACTTCTGGAAGATCACCTGGCCCTTGATCCGAAGGCCCCTGACGCCGCTCATGGTGTCGGCGTTCGCGTTCAACTTCAACAACTTCGTCCTCATCTACCTGCTCACCGACGGGCGGCCTGACTTCCTCAACACGATGGTGCCGGCGGGCGAGACGGATCTCCTCGTCACGTACACCTACCGGATCGCGTTCCAGGACTCGGGCAAGAACTTCGGCCTGGCGGCGGCGATCGCGACGATCATGTTCGTGATCGTCGCGATCCTGTCGGTCATCAACCTGCGGCTGACCAAGGCCACCGCCGTCGAGAAGCGCTAAGGCACCCAACTGCAGCCCTCCCTGGAGTCACCATGGGCATCGTCGTCAGCAGAAAGCAGCGGTGGCGGGTCTACGCGGCGCACGCGTTCCTGATCGCGTTCCTCGGCTTCACCCTGTTCCCGCTCGTGATGGTGGTCTCGATCTCGCTGCGCGCCGGCAACTTCGCGACGACCTCGATCATCCCGGAGCAGTTCAGCCTCGAGCACTGGAAGCTCGCGCTCGGCATGTCCTACGTCGACGTCGACGGCAAGGTCGTACAGCCGCCGTTCCCGGTCATGCGGTGGCTGTGGAACTCGATCAAGATCGGCGTGATCACGAGCGCGCTGATCGTCACGCTGTCGACGACGGCGGCGTACGCGTTCGCGCGCCTCAAGTTCCGGATGAAGGGCACGACCCTGAGCGCGATCATGCTCCTGCAGATGTTCCCGGCGGTGCTCTCGCTGGTCGCGCTCTACGCGATCTTCGAGTTCATCGGCGACCACATCTCGTGGCTCGGCATCGACTCCCAGGCCTCGGTGATCGTGGCGTACCTCGGCGGGATCGCGCTCCACATCTGGACCATCAAGGGCTACTTCGACACCATCCCGGCCGAGATCGAGGAGGCAGCGCAGGTCGACGGCGCCTCACCGTTCCAGGCGTTCTCCCGGGTGCTCCTGCCGATGGCGGTGCCGATCCTGGCGGTGGTGTTCGTCCTGGCGTTCATCGCGGCCGTGATCGAGTACCCGATCGCGTCCGTGCTCCTGCAGAGCGAGGGCCAGTACACGCTGGCCGTCGGCTCGCGGCAGTACCTCTACGAGCAGCGGTACCTGTGGGGCGACTTCGCCGCCGCGGCGGTGCTCAGCGGGCTGCCGATCACCGTCGTGTTCTTGCTGGCTCAGCGCTGGATGGTCTCGGGGCTGACCGCCGGCGGCCTGAAAGAGTGAGATGCCGGAGTGATCACCACCAGCTCTCCATCTGCACACCGGTCGTGAGGCCGAACGTGTCGGCCGCGTACGGGTTGCCGGGAGCCCCGCCGACCGCGCCCTTGAGCGAGCTGGACCAGAACGCGGCGGTCACGAACGCGCGCAGCTCGGGGCGCGCCCAGAAGCCCATGCCGGGCCGGATCAGCGGCGCGACGGTCAGCTTGCCGAGGAAGCCAGCGTCCGCGCCGTCCGACTCGGGCTGGACAACATCGACGCCGCCCTCGACCGCGATCCCGGTGTACTTCGTGAAGCTGTAGACCGGCCGGGCGCCAGCGGATATCCACAGGTTGCCCCGGTTGGAGTTGCCGGCGGCGCCGTCGGAGTCGCCGTTGCGGTTGTCGAGCTGCACGACGCCGGTCCACATCAGCGACAGCTGCGGGTTGACCTGGACGGTCGCGCGCTCGACGAGGCGCAGCATGAAGCCGCTCTTGTCGAGGCCGCGATCGAGGAACGGGTTCAGGCCGGAGGCGTGGCCGTAGCCGAACTCGAGCGAGATCTCGTTGGCGCCGCCCATGAACGGCAGCGTGTGGAACACGCCGCCGCCGATGCCGCCGCGGCTCGGATCGTTCAGCTTCTTGTCCATCGTCGCCGTCGGGAACAGCCAGAGCTCGAGCGTGCCCGCGCCGGCCGGGATGTCGTAGATGCGGATGTCGAGCGTGCTCCGCAGCAGGCGGCCGGCATCCGACGGCGGATCCATCGTGGGATCGTTGCCGTACTCCGTCGACGCGCCGAGGTAGGCGACCGCGAGCTTGGCCTTGCCTTCGCCGAGCTTGTAGTCCTGGAAGCCGGCTCCGTAGGAGCTCATGTCTTGATAGAAGAAGTCCGTGATGTGGACGTCTTTGCGGCGGTAGAAGCGCTGGCCGGCCCAGAACGACAGGTCGGGCTTCTTCTCGAAGATGTGCCCCGCCTCGGCGTAGGCCTGGCGAATGGCGATCGCGTCCAGCACGTCGAACGTGTTCGTGATCGGCGCGACGAGCGCGACCATGAGGGAGGTCTTGAACCACGCGGCGGTCTTGTCCGGGTTCATCCAGTTGATGTCGAACCCGAGCTCGCCGTAGGTCTCGGTCTCGTTCCCGAGGCGGTACTTCGAGAACGCGCCGGGCGCCTGGAACGCCACCTGCTCGCCGCCCTTGGAGTTGATGCCGACGCCCGAGCGGATGTAGCCGTGAGACTCGAGCAGCTTCGGCATCGCCATCATCTCCTTGCGCACCTGCTCGAGCTGCGCTTGAGAGAGGTCCGCGGGCGTGGGCGGCGGGAGCGCGTTTTGGACCTCGGTCGCAGGGTCCGTCGGCGGGGGCTGCGCCGGATCGGCCGGCGGTGCCGGCTGGCCCGCCGGTGCCGGCTGACCCGCGGGGGCCGGCTGACCCGCCGCGGCTGGCTGACCCGCCGCGGCCGGCTGACCTGCCGCGGCCGGCTGACCGGGCTGCGGCTGGGCCGGTCTCGCCGGTGCCCCCTGACCGAGCGCCACGGAAGAAGAGCCGAGCAACAGGCCCAGCGCGAGCACCGAGCGCGCCTGCGTGAGCCCAGGAGATCCGATCCGATTAACTTTGCTCACTTCGTCCTCGCGATATGAAGAGAGAGTTCTGGGTACTCTGCTCTTCCTCGTGAGGAGGTTGAGCGAAGTACCTCCGAGTCGTCCTCGACGGCATAACACCAGTCGATGCGCCACAGCCAGAATTCAGCGGCCAATTCTGCGCGGCGCCGGGCAGATCGGCCGACTCCGGCCCAGCGCCGATCTCCTGTGTCAACCGCGCGGTGACGCGCCTGACAGGCCGTGATGCCGCGGCTCCGCAATACGCGGCGCGTCGAGCGCGACGCTGGCGACCGCGAGCCCGCGTCGCGCGGGCGCGGGCGCGGGCGCGGCGCAGGGCCAAAAAAATGAGGTGTCCATTCTTGGACACCTCGCGGGTGAGCCGGCCGGGCGGGGCGATCGCTCGCGCGAGCGGGCCGGGCCTCGGAGCTCAGGGGGCGCTCAGGGGCGCGCTCAGGGCGCGCTCAGGGCGCGCTCAGGGGCGCGCTCAGGGCGCGCTCAGGGCGCTTTGATGCGCGCCGCGGCGCCGTCGAGCGCCTCTTTCGGGGCCTGCCGGCCCTGCGTGATGTTGCCGAGCGCGGACTCCATCGCCGACCAGAACTTGCCCATCTCCGGCAGGCTCGGCATGAGCAGGCCGGTCGTGATGTTCTTCATCGTCGCCGCGATCAGCGGATCGGTCGCGCGGGTCTTGTAGAACTCCTTGTGCGCGGTCACGCCGAGCGGCACGTCGGCGTCCATCGTCTTGAGGCCGTCCATCGTGAGCATGTAGTTCTCGATGAACTCCTGCGCGAGCTGCTTGTTGGCGCTGGCGCGGTTGATCATCGCGCCCTGCACGCCGACGAACGCCTTCGCCGGCTTGCCGCCGATCGACGGGATCGGCGCCACGCCGAAATCGACCTTGCCCTTCTTGAGGTTCTCCCACGCCCAGGCGCCCGAGATCATCATGGCGACCTCGCCCTTGTTCATGGCCGCCTCCATCGCGGCGTAGGTCGCGCCCTTCGGCATGACCCCGTCCTTGATCAGCTTGGCGAGCATCTCGGCGCCCGAGATCGCGCCGGGGTTGTTGACGCCGATGTCGGTGGCGACGTAGTCGCCCTTGGCGTTGCGGCCGAACGGGTATCCGCCGTTGGCGGCGAGCAGCGGGAACGTGAAGTACGTATTGTTGTAGTCCCAGAGGATCGCGTGCTTGCCATTCTTCTGGAGCTGCTTGTCGAGCGCGAAGATCTCCTCGAACGTCTTGGGCGGGGTGGGGACCAGCGCCTTGTTGTAGATGAGCCCGACGGCCTCGATCGCGACCGGGTAGCCCCACTGCTTGCCGCCGAACGTGAACGCGTCCCAGCCGACCTTCTCGAACTGGCCCGTGAACTTCGGCTTGGGGTTGATCGGCTCGATGAGCCCTGCGTTCACCCACTCGCCGGCGCGGTCGTGCGGCCAGATCATGATATCGGGGCCCCTCTTGGCGGCCGCCGCCTGCTGGAACTTCGACGGCGCGTCCTGCGGGTGCTCGACGACGACCTTGATGCCGGTGGCCTTCGTGAACTTCTCGCCGACCTTGGCGAGGCCGTTATATGCCTTGTCGCCGTTGATCCAGATCGTCAGTGTGCCTTTGTCGTCGGCCTGTGCGGGCGCGGCCGGCAGCATCGAGAGCGAGACAGCAGCTAAGAGACCTAGTGATCCTGAAAGCTTGAGCACTGCGGCGTCCTTTCGCATTTGGACGTATCTGAAGGAGAGCGCACGCTAGAGAAATCCCCTCGAGCATGCAACGTGTTTTGACGGAGCCGTCACCTCGCAAATTCTACGTTCATTGCGCGGGATGATGCCGGGATGATGGCAATCAAGGCGAGTCACGGGGGTTGCTCGACGGGCGGCTCGATGGCCTCGATGGCCTCGATGGTCTCGATGGTCTCGACGGTCTGGGCGGTCTCGACCGCGGTCAGGACCGGACGGATCTCGTGGAGCGGGCGCTGAAACAGCGCGAGCTGGTGCGGATCGGCGAACACGGCGGCGTGATCGTCGGGCCCAAACGCGCGGGCCAGGCGCGCGGCGAACGTGTCGCGCAGGAGGCGGACGTAGTGCGCCGCGTCGTAGTCGCGCGGGTCGCCGGCCTCGGGGGCGGGGTCGGCGAGCAGGCCGGCGCCGCCGCGGGCAGTGCGGTAGACGAAGACGTGCGCGCCGGCGGCCCACGCGGTGCGGCCGGCCGCGAGCATCGCCTCGTAGGGGAGCTCGCGCCGCGCGTCCCGGGCGGCCGCGTACTGGGCGGGCGTCTTGGTCAGCCGGACGCGCGTGGCGACGTCGCGCGTCGGCAGCGCGCGCCGCTCGAGCGCGCGCACGGTCTCGAGGTAGGCGGCGCGCACGCCGGGGACGTCGCCGCGGAGGAGGCAGGCGAGCGCGCGCCGCAGGAAGTCCTCGCCGACCGGCTCGGCGCGGCTCGAGCGAAAGGCGACGCCGCGCAGCACGAGCTCGCCGCCGTAGGTGAGGAGCGCGTAGTTCTTCGGCTCGTGCGACAGCATCGCGGCGTAGCGGCCGTCGAGCTCGAGCCGGACCTGCGCGGGCAGGAGCCGCGCGACCTCGGCGACCACGCGGCGCTCGTCGTCCGCGGTGAATGCCTCGGGCACCGCGACGTAGACGCCGTCGGTGTCGGCCTCGAGCAGGGTCACGCCGCGCGCGGCGAGCTCGCGGCAGATGAGCGCCAGGACCTCGCGGCCGCGGCGCGTGACCTCGTTGGCGGCGTGGACGTCGGCGAACCGCGTCAGCCCGACGGCGCCCAGGTAGCCGTACGCCGAGTTGACGAGGATCTTCATCGCCGCGGACATCGCCTCGTGCGCGTGCCGCTCCGCGGACTCGGGCGGCGCGGCGCGCGCGGCGGCCTTCGCGGCGAGCCGCTGGTCGACGAGCCGGTCGACGAGCGCGAGCATCGCGCCGAGCCGGTCGCGCGCGGGGCCGATCCGGTACTGGCGCATGAGCGACGGGTAGAGGCTCGCGACGTCGGCCTTGACGATCCGGTGCGCGACGCCAGCGGCGAACAGGTGCAGCGCGGCGCCCTGGTGCAGGGTGCCGTCGCCGGCGCCGGCGGTGGGGAGCGCGGCGCCGCTGCGCAGGTAGGCGCGGACGAGCAACGGATCGAGGACGCCGGTGGCGGGGCCGGCGTCGGCGAGCCGCTCGTAGCGGCGCGGCGCCATCTGCGCGAGCGCGAACGCCGCGCCGCCGAGCAGGCGCGCGAGCGCCTCGACCTCGGAGACGTCGTCCTCGGCGTAGCGGCGCACGCGCGCGGGATCGCGGCGGTAGATCTCGTGCACGCGCGCGCCGGGGACGTGCTCGCGGTCCGGCCGCGCGATGCCGAAGTGGCGCGCGACGGCCTTGAGGCCGTGATCGGGCAGGTCGCGCGTCGAGAAGTCGTAGCGGAGCACGGCGTCGAGCGTGTCGATCAGCTCGCGGCCGGGCACGGTGAACCGCACGCGGCGGTCGGCGTCGCCCTCGCGCGCGGCGCCGCGGCGGGCGGGGCGGGTGCGCAGGCCGGGCGGGCCGGCGCGGCCGAGCGCGAGCGGGACGCCGAGGGCGCGCGCGCGGCGCTCGAGGAACGGCAGATCGAACCCGTGCAGGTTGTGGTTCTCGATCACGTCGGGATCGGCCGCGCGCAGGCGGCCGACGAGCGCGCGCAGGAGGTCGGCCTCGGCGGCGTCGCCGTCGCCGCGCGCGCCGCGCGCTTCGATGAGCTCGATCCGCCCGTCGGGGTCGCGCAGCGCCGCGAGGAAGATCCGATCGCGCGCGGCGTCGAGGCCGGTGGTCTCGAGATCGAGCTGGGCGCGGCGCAGCTCGCCGAACGGCAGGTCGCGGAAGTACGTGCGGCCGGCCTGGGTGAGGTACTGCTCGTCGGGCGGCAGCACGAGCACGTCGGGCTCGAGGTCGCGCAGGCTCGGGACGGTGCGCCCGAGCCGCCGCGCCGCGCCGCGCAGCACGGCGCCGGTGAGCGCGCGCAGATCGTCGGCGGAGACGACGAAGCGCAGCGCGCCTGGGCCGTCGAGCTCGCGGTACGCAAAGCCGCGGGGGCGCGGCTCGAGGCGCAGCTCGCCGCCGAGGTGCGCGAGGTCCTCGAGCGAGCCGAGCAGGAGCCACGGCCGGAACCGCGCCTCCTCGCGCACGAGCTCGCCGCTGCCGGGGAGCCGCCGCCAGACGAGCGCGCGCCCGTCGGGCTCGGCCCACACCGAGACGATGCCGGGCGTCGGGTCCCAGCCCCACAGCCACTCGTCTTCGCGCACGCGGCCGCCTATGGCTGCGGGGGCTGCGGGGGCTGCGGGCTCGCTGTGCCGGCGCGCACCGTGGCGGCGCGCAGCGCCTCGTCGAACGCGGTGCCGTCGGTGTAGATCCGCATCGCGTCGCCGAGCTCGGCGAAGCGGCGCACGAAGTCGGCCGTGAGCTGCACGAAGCGCGAGCCGGTGAGCATGTGGATCTGGTGGAGCTGATCGCGGTGGCCGCGCAGCCACTGCGCCCACACGTTGCTGACGTCGATCGACGCGCCGCGCGTGCGGCGGGCGTCCACGAACAGCGAGTACGGGCCGCGCCGCAGCTCGTCCTCGAGCGCGCGCAGCGGGCCGTCGCCGTGCTCGCCGGCGTCCTGGCCGGTGATCGTGATGACGACGACGTGCGGCACCGGCCGGGCGATGACCATGCTGGAGTGCAGCCCCTCGAACGTGCGCGGTGTCTCGGCCATGCGGCGAGGATGGCGCTGGCGCGGTGCGGGAGCCAGCGCGGCGAGGGCGGGGCAGCTAACCGCTGGTGTTCTGGCCGAGGCGGGCTCCGGGGCGTCGCGCTCCGCCCCGGCGAGCGCGACGCCCCGGCTCCTGCGGCGGGCCGGCCGGGCCTCCTCCCGCAGGAGCGCGGGCCCCGGCGTCCACGGCGAAGGCAGCGGCGGCGTGAGGCGCCGGACCTCAGCAGCTGTAGACTCCGGTAGCCGAGCCGTGGGTCTCCTGGGGCGCGATCCCATGGCGGATCGCCTGGTTAGCCGTGGGTACGAGCGCTGCAAACAACTGTGAGCATGCGGATCTCCTGGCTGTCGATCGTGATCCTCGTTGCAACGGCGGGCGTGGCGCAGGCGGAGCATCGGAGCAGCGCGTCGGAGCGGGCGCGCGCGACGGATCGAGCGCTGTCGCAGACGGAGATCGACGCGCAGGTGAAGCCGGTGTCCGCCGAGATCAGCAAGTGCTACGTCGACGCGGTCGCGGGCACGCAGGGCGGCGGGAAGCTCCTCGTGCAGCTCGAGATCCATCGCCGGGGCAGGCTCGACTCGGTCAGCGTATCGACGCCGGGGCTGCCGGCGAAGACCGCGCGCAGGATCGAGGCGTGCGTGCGCGGCCTCGTCGAGCCGATCGAGTTCCCGGCGCGCCGCACGTCGACGACGGCGGTGCTGCCGTTCTTCTTCCAGCGCACGGCTACGCCGAACGCCGGCCCGCAGCAGAGCTGCTGGAACCCGCGCGGCTGCCCGGGTCAATGAGCGCCCCTCGGGCGCGGTGATAGGTGGCGCCGGTCGGGCGCGGTGATAGGTGGCGCCGGTCGGGCGCGCATTTCACGTGATCAGGGCACCGCGTCTCGATCGGCCTCGGCGCGGCTCCACGCTCGCAGGATCTCGGACGCTTCGGTGCCGGGGCCGCGGCCTGCGCCCTGGAGCGACGCCGGCGGGCGCAGCGCCGCGGCCGCGTAGACCTCGGCCGCTGGCACCGGGACGCGCCGCAGCTCGCCGGCGCGCGCGGGCCCGGCGCCGCCGGCCGCGCCGCTGACCACGATGTACAGCTGCGCGCGCGCCGGCTCCCCGGCGATCACGGCCCAGCGCCGGCCGTCGGCGGAGAACGCGAGCGAGCCCTCGAGCGCGCGCGCGAACCGGTGCTCGCGGCCGTCGACGACGGCGACCGACGCGCGGCCGCGCCGCACGAGGTACGCGAGCCGGCGGCCGTCGGCGGAGAACACGGGCGCGCCGACCGCGTCGGCCGCGCCGCCGGGGTGCTCGCGGCCGTCCTCGACGAGGACCCAGCCGTCGGCGTGGCGCGCGGGGTACGCGAGCCGGCCGTCCTGGCTCCACACGGGCGTGCCGACCTCGCGGTACGCGGCACCGGCGACGCCGTCGACGAGGACGCGCTCGCCGCCGTCGGGCCCGTCCGCGGGCGCCACCCAGGCGAGCCCCGCGCCGCCGCCGGGCGCCGCCGCCGGGCGGAACACCAGTGCCGACGGGCGGAGCGCGCTCGCCCAGGCGACGGCCGCGCCGTCCTGGACGAGCACGTCGCGCTCGCCGATGCGCTCGATCCACGCGACGTGCTGGCCGTCGTCGCGCAGCGCGATGCGGCGCACGGCGCCGACCTTCGGGCCGGGCACGCCGTCGAGGACGACGCGCCAGCCCTCGCGATCGAGCGCGGCGTACGCGATCCGGCCGCCGGCGGGGCCGAGCACGAGCTTGCCGACGGCGCTCCACCGCGGGCCGAGCTGCCCGTCGACCACGACGTGCGCGTCGGGCCCGCGGCGCGCGGTGTACGCGACGCGGGCGCCGTCGGCGGACACGAGGAGCTCGTCGATCGCGTCGAACGCCGGGCCGGGCGCGCCGTCGGTGACGACGTGGACGCGGCCCCGGGCCTCGCCGGCGTAGACGACGCGGCCGCCGCGCCCCAGGCGCAGGCTCCCCGGCAGGAGTGCGTCGAGCCGCGGCCCGGGGCGGCCGTCGACGACGACGTGCCAGCCGCCGGCGCGCGCGGCGGCGTACGCGAGCCGGCCGTCCGGGGCGAGCGCGAGCTCGCCGATCGCGTCCCACGGCTCGCCGGCGACGCCACCCTGCACGACGACCCAACGCCCGCCGACGCGCGCCGCGAACGCCAGGTGATCGCGCTCCGACACCGCGATCGACCAGCCGGCGACCTCGCGCGCCGCAGCGCGGCGGCGGCCGTCGACGACGACGTGCTGCAGCCCGGCGTCCTCGATCACCTCGATCGTGTGCCGCCGATCCGCGGTGCGCCCCGACCAGATCCGCGACGGACCGCAGCCGGCGAGCAGCGCGGCCGCGGCCGCGGCGAGCGCGAACATCGACCTCCCGAGCCCCACGCCTCCAGGGAAGCACCGCGCGCGGGCGGGCTCAAGACCGAAAATGGTAAGGTCCGCCAATGTCCGAGGCGAGCTCTGGGTTCTTGCGCGAGCTCGAGGCATTCCAGGCGGAGCGGCTGTCGCCGATCCTCGGTGCGGGGCGGGCCTCGCTCGACGAGGACGCGCCGGCCGACGCCGCACGCATGCTGCAGATCGCGCTCGCGAACGAGCTGAACGTGAGCGAGCTCGCGGCGGCCTGGATGCCGACCACGCCGGAGGTCGAGGTGAAGATCGCGTTCGCGCGCCAGGCCGGCGACGAGGCCGGGCACTTCCAGCTGGTCTCCGCGCGGCTCGCGGCGCTCGGCTTCGATCCGGCGTCGTTCGCGCCGCCGGCTGCAAGCCCGCTGTTCCAGTACATGCAGAGCCTGACCTCGACGGTCGAGCGCATCGCCGCCGGGCTGTTCACGCTCGAGGCGATGGCGTGGGGCGTGAACGAGAGCTTCATGGCGTTCTGCGCCCGGCGCGGCGACGAGGAGACGGTGCGCATCTACCGCGAGTACATCCAGCCCGACGAGCGCGCCCACCAGGAGCTCGGCCGGCGCCTGCTCGATCGGTACGCCGTGCAGCCCGATCAGCAGCGCGCGGCGCGCGAGGTGGTGGCGCGCGTCCTCGAGATCGCCGCCGCCGCGCGCGCGAAGGCGGCCGAGAAGCTCGGCGCCGCCTGCTTCCCGGGCTGCTGACGCCGCGGCCGGGAGTCCGAAAATTTTGCGCGGCGCGGTCGTGGTCGCGCAAAGATCGTGCGCTGAATAGGCCTCCGCTCGCACCTTTCACCCGCGTCTACGCGCTCTTCGACGCGTCTTCATCCCTTGGCATGACGCGCGCAAGGCTTAGGTTGTTCGAACGCCCGCTCAACGCGGGGCTCATGACGCTCCTCAAGGAGGTAGCCCCATGAATCAGCTCAAGACGATCCTGCTCTTCGGTGTGCTCTCAGCGCTCTTCATCGGTATCGGGGGTGCATTCGCGCCACAGTACCTGGCGGTCTTCGTCGCGCTGGCGGCGGTGATCAACCTCGGCGCCTACTTCTTCTCCGATCGCATCGTGCTCGCCATGTACCAGGCGCACGAGGTGAGCGTGCTCGATGCGCCCGTGCTCCACACGATCGTGAGCGAGCTCGCGGAGACGGCGGAGATCCCGATGCCGCGCGTCTATATCATCCCCGAGCGCCAGCCCAACGCGTTCGCGACCGGCAGGAACCCCAAGCACGGTGTCGTGGCGGTGACCCAGGGCCTGCTCGATCTGATGGATCCGCGCGAGCTGCGCGGCGTGCTCGCGCACGAGCTCTCGCACATCAAGAATCGGGACATCCTGGTCTCGACGGTGGCGGCGATCCTGGCCTCGGCGATCTCGACGGTCGCCAACGTGCTCAGCTTCGGCACGCTGCTCGGCGGCCGCGACGGCGAGGACCGCACGTCGCTGTTCGCGGTGCTCGCGATGATCATCGTCGGGCCGCTCGCGGCGCTGCTTGTCCAGCTCGCGATCTCGCGTTCACGCGAGCTTCACGCGGACCAGACGGGCGCGCAGCTGTCCGGTGATCCGGAGGGGCTCGCCGGCGCGCTCCTGAAGCTGCACGGGGCGTCGCTGCTGATCGCCCCGGAGCAGCCGCGGCCGGGCACGGCGAGCCTGTTCATCGTGAATCCATTCGAGGGTCTCGAGCGCGTGTCGCGCTGGTTCTCGACGCACCCGTCGGTCGAGGAGCGCGTCGAGCGGCTCCGCGCGCTGCCGGTCCTGCGTGAGCCGGCCTACGCGGTACTCTGAGCCGCGGCGCCCAGGCGGCACCCCAGGGACATGAAGAGGGGCCGCGCGGCGGCGGCCCGCGGATCCGTTCTCGGTCGCTTTTTGCCTGTCGCGCCGGGCGCCGAATGCGGGATTCTGTTCGGGCCCGCCATGCGCCGCGCCGCGATCCGCTCTTTGATCTCTGCCGCGATCTCCACCGCCGCAGCGCGCCCGCGCCTGGGGCTCGCCGCGCTCCTGCCGCTCGCCGCCTCGTGCGCGCTTCACGCGAACGTGCCGCCCGCGCCCGCGGCTGCCGCGCCGACCACCAGCGGCGCGCCGTCGACCGCGCCGTGCGCGGGGCCGCCGAGCGGCTACGTCGGCAGCTACCGCCACCGCCGCAACCGGCTCTACAAGTCGCTCGGCTCGCCCCGCTTCCGCGGCGTCGATCTGATCGCGATGGAGGATGACTCCGTCCAGACGCTCGGCGGCAAGCTCGCGTACACCGCCGCTGACAAGGACGTCTGGGACGAGGACGTCGACGTCTACGCGTGCTACCCGGACGGCTGGCGCTACATCGATCACGCGCGCACCAACCGCGAGGGCCGGTTCGAGATCTCCCTGACCGGCTCGTTCCGGCTGCCGCCCGGGATGCGCGACCTCTACGTGCACGTGCCCGGCCACGGCGGCGGCGTGCGCTTCCTCGCCTACGTCGCGCTGCGCGGCACGACCGCGGTCGTCTCCGACATCGACGGCACGCTCACCGAGTCCGAGGACGCGATCTTCAACACCGTGCTGTTCGGCGACGACATCGCGCACCAGCCGCACGCGCCGCGCGCGCTCGCGGACGTGGCGGCGGGGCGCCTGATCATCTACGTCACGTCGCGCGGCGATCAGTACACCGAGGTGACGCGGCGCTGGCTCGCGCTCCACGGCTTCCCGCGCGGGCCGCTCCGGCTCGCGCGCTCGACGATCACGCAGCCGGGCGCCAAGACAGTCGCGTTCAAGACGGGCGTCCTGCGCGCGCTGCGCATCCCGGTCGCCGTCGGTATCGGCAACCGCGCGAGCGACGTCGCCGCGTACGCGAACGCCGGGCTGTCACCGTCGCGGATCTTCATCAACCTGCCGGAGTTTTCGTCCGAGCTCACCGCCGAGCTGTCCGCCGGCAAGGCGACCGCGTTCGACGATTACCGCGAGGTCCCGGCGCTCCTCGCGCGGCCCGCACCTGGCGATGTAGCCAGCGCGGCGGCGGCCGGCGCGGCGGCCGCTCCTGCGGCCCCGGCTGCTGCGGCCCCGGCTGCTGTGGCCCCGGCCGGTGCAGCGCAAGGCGGCGCGGCCCCGGCCGGTGCAGCGCAAAGCGGCGCGGCGCAAGGCGGCGCGGTGCACAGCGGCCCGGCGCAGTAGCGCCGCTCGCGCCGCGGTCGCGGCCGGCGCCGCGCGGCCGGCGCATCTCGTGCGAGAGTCCCCGGCATGTCCACGATCGAGGTGAACGGCACGCGGCTGTATTACGAGGACACGGGCCCCGGCTCGACCGGCGAGACGATCGTGTTCAGCCACGGCCTGCTCTGGAGCGCGGAGATGTTCGAGCCGCAGATCGCCGCGCTGCGCGGGCGCTACCGCTGCATCGCGTGGGATCACCGCGGGCAGGGCCGGAGCGCCGAGGATCACCGCAACACGATCGGCATCGAGCTCGTCTGGCACGACGCGATGCACCTGATCGAGCAGCTGGTCGGCCCGCGCACGCCGGTCCACTTCTGCGGCCTCTCGATGGGCGGCTTCGTCGCGATGCGCACGGCGGCGTTTCGCCCCGAACTGGTCCGATCACTTCTCCTCCTCGAGACCTCGGCGGACCCGGAGCCGCTCGAGAATGTGGGGCGGTATCGCATGCTGACGAGGGCCGTGCGGCTGTTCGGGCCGCGCGTCGTGATGAGCCGCGTGCTACCGATCATGCTCGGGCAGGCCATCCTCACAGATCCGGCGCGGCGCGGCGAGGTCGAGCGGTTCGCCGGGCTAATGTCGCGTCGGCGAGACATCTGGCGCGCCGTCAACGGCGTGATCGACCGTGCGGCTGTTCACGGTGAGCTGCAGCGCATCACCGCGCCGACCCTGATCTTGGTGGGGGAGGAGGACGTGGCGACGCGCCCCGAAAAGTCCGAGCGGCTGGCCGCGGGGATCCGCGGCTCGAAGCTCGTGCGGATCCCGCGCGCGGGGCATTCCTCCACGGTGGAGGAGCCGGCGAGTGTGACGGCGGCGATCGAGAGCTTCCTCTCCACGTTGCCGCCGATCCGGTAGTGCACTACGGTCCGATCAGGACTCCGGAGCTGCGCCGCGACGTTCCTGCAGTATCTCCCCGCGGCACCCCCGGCTGTATCCGATGAGCGCGATCCTGATCGTCGATGGCAGCAGCGCGGTCCGCACGGACCTCGGTGACACGCTCGAGGCCGCGGGCTTCCGGGTGCTCCCGTGCGCGACGCTCGCCGACGCGCGCACCGCGCTGCGCACGCACTCGATCGCGCTCGCGATCCTTGACGTGACGCTGCCGGACGGTGATGGCCTCGAGCTCCTCGAGCAGATCCGGCGGGACCACGTCCTCTCCGAGCTGTCCGTGCTGCTCCTGGCGACCTGGTCCGAGGTCGCCAACCGAGTCTTCAACTTGCGCATCGAGTACGACGACTGCGTCGGCAGGCCGTACAGCACCGAGCGCGTCCTCGCGCGGGTGCGCCACTGGCTCGGCACGCCGCCGCCGCGCGATCTCGTGCTCGTGGTGGACGCTGCCGCCGAGACGCGCGACGCGGTGATCGGCGCCCTGACCCGGGCCGGCCTGCCGAGCCTGGCCGCGGACCGCGGCGACGAGGGCCTGCGGCTCGCGTCGACGTCGCGGCCGACCGCGATCCTCGTCGCCGCCACGATGCCGGACATGGACGGCCCGAGCGTGATCCGCCGGCTCCGGCTCGAGCCGGCGCTGCGCACCACGCCGTGCCTCGTGCTGTCGACCGATCGCGGCAAGGAGGCCGAGGTGCGCGCGCTCGAGGCCGGCGCGGACGGCATCGTGCAGCAGCACGATCTGGAGCTGATCGTCGCGCGGATCCGCGCGCTGCTCCGCACCGCCGTCGCCGCGATCCCTACGAACCGCGTGCTCGTGCCCAAGCGGGTGCTCACCGTCGACGACGACGCCGACTACCTCGATCTGCTCGGCGAGCGCCTGCGCAAGCGCGGCTACGAGGTGATCCCGGCGCGCTCCGGCGAGGAGGCGCTCGCGCTGCTCGGGGAGCAGCCGGTCGACTGCATCCTTCTCGATCGCTCGATGGCCGGCATGGGCGGCGTCGCCACGTGCAAGAAGATCAAGAACACGGCGGCGACCCGCGACACGCCGCTCATCTTCCTGACGGCGACCGAGCAGCGCGACGCTGTGATCGAGGGCCTCGGCGCCGGCGCCGACGACTTCGTCTCGAAGGCGAGCGGGTTCGACGTCCTGTCGGCGCGCGTGCAGGCGCAGCTGCGCCGCCGCCAGATCGAGGACGAGCAGCGCAAGGTGCGCGAGCAGCTCCTGCGCAGCGAGCTCGAGGTGTCCGAGGCGCGCGTCGCGCGCGAGCTGGCCGAGGCCCGGGGCAAGATGGCCGAGGAGCTCGCGCGCGCCAACGCCGAGCTCGCGAACGCCAACCGCGAGCTCGAGACGTTCAGCTACACCGTGTCGCACGATCTGCGCGCGCCGCTGCGCACGATCGGCGCGTTCACGCAGGCGCTTGCCGAGGAGATGGGCGACCGCGCCACCGATCGGTCGCGCGACTACATCCGCCGCGTGCTCGCCGCGTCGTCGCGCATGGCGGACCTGATCGAGGCGCTGCTCGAGCTGGCGCGGATCAGCCGCGCGCCGATCGGCCGGCACCGCGTCGATCTCTCGGCGATCGCGGCGACCATCCTCGAGGACCTCGCGCGGCACGAGCCGGCGCGCGCGGTGACGACGGTGATCGCGCCGAACCTGGTCGTCGCCGCCGACGGCCGGCTGATGCGGATCCTGCTCGACAACCTGCTCGGCAACGCGTGGAAGTTCTCGTCGCGCGAGCCGGCCGCGCGCATCGAGGTGGGCCTGGCCGACGAGGGGATCTACATCAAGGACAACGGCATCGGCTTCGACATGACGCGGGCCGATCGCCTGTTCACGCCGTTCCACCGGCTTGGCACCGACGAGTCGCTGGAGGGCACCGCGATCGGCCTCGCGACGGCGCGGCGGATCGTCGAGCGCCACGGCGGCCGGATCTGGGCCGAGGCCGCGCTCGGCGAGGGCGCGACGTTCTCGTTCACGATCCCGCCGGCCTGAGCCCCCGAGGCCCGGGGGCGAGGAGGTTCTCTCGCTCGCCCTCGTGCCCGGGATCCGCGCGCCGCGCCGCGCGGCGGGGGTGAATGGCCCGGCTTGCCGGGCCAGAGGGGACGGGAAGGTCCCCTTTAAAAAGGTAAACGCCCGCACGCCTTGGGTCTTGTGCAGAGACCTCGAGGGTTGCGGGGCGTGCGGGCGTTCGAGACATCAGGGCGATCGCGGCGAACGCAGCGATCGCAGGGCGGGGCGCTGATCGAGGCGGCCGATGAATCGGTCCAGCTTCGCCCCTCGCGGTCGCTCGGGCTTTAGAGCGGCGGGGCCGAGTACGGGAACGCCTGCGAGACGTTCGGGTGACCCTGCTGCGCGTTGCCGGGGACCGGCTCCACGAAGTTGCTCGAGTTCTGCGTGTCGTCGAGCGAGAAGTTCACGCCGTCGGTCACGAGCGCGCGGAACTGGTTGAACGGGCCCTTGGTGATCGCGGCGCCAGCGAGCAGGAAGTTGTACGTGACGTCGATGGTGTCGTCGTTCAGGAACCGGCCGCCGCACAGGCCCTGCTTGCCGCCGGTGCCGCACAGGTTCAGGTAGTTGCTCCTCGTGATCGAGGTGTCGACGCGCATCACGTCGGGGATGAACAGCCCGAACACGGCGTCCGCGTACGCCTGCGCCGCGGCCTGCGACTGCGGGGTCAGGACGGTGCCGCTCAGCTGCCCGCCGACCCAGATCGCCGGGCCGACGGCGTGGCACGCGATGCCGGCGGGCTTGAGGCCCGAGTCCGGCGTCTGGCCGAGCGCGCCGTTCAGGAGGCACGCGCCGAGGTAGAGCGCCTTGAGGACCGTCTTGGCCTCGCCGACAACCATACCGAGCGTCGCCTGATCCACGCCCGCGAAGCTGGGCGCGGTCGCGTTGTAGCCCTGCAGGAAGCCGTCGGTGATGAGCAGCGCCTCGTTGATGCCGGGGCGGGCGAGGTGCTCGACCTGGCGGAACACGCGCGGCTTGGGGTCGGGGTCCATGCCCGCGTCGGGCGTCATGTCGGTGGGGCCGTCGTCGCCGCCGCAGGCCGCGGCGAGCGAGAGCGTGGCCAGGAGCGCGAGCGCGCCCGTGGTGGTGCGGGTGAGCTTCATCATGGTCATGTCTCCTTTCACTTCACTCGCCCACCGAGATCGTGGACCAGGTGTCGAACACGGTGCCGCCGAGCTGCGCGATCGGGACGTTCAGCACGATCGCCGTGACGTTCAGGTTCTTGGTGAAGTCCGGCGCGCAGCTCGGGGGGTTGAACAGGTTGACGTTGTCGCCGTCGGTCACGTTGCCGGCTTCGCCGCCCATGCCGAGGGCGGGGAGCAGGAACTTGTCGCCGCGGCAGTTGTCCGCGAGCCCCGCGTTCGGGTTGCCGTTGCCATCCGCGGCGCCGAAGAACCGGTCCGCGAGGAACGCGCGGACCTGGAAGAAGCGGACCACGTCGAAGTGGAACGAGTCGGCGCGCTGGCCGACGAACCACTGGACGTCGATGCCGCCGGCGCTGCCGGTGTTCGTCGTGACCGTGTTGGCCTTCGACGCGCCGAACGCCGTGCTCGTGCCGTCGACCGCGCCGACCTCGGTGCCAGCCTTGAGGACGGTCAGCTTGATCTTCTGGATGCCGGCCGCGTCGGGGGCCTGCCCCTCGAAGCGGAACACGTAGTCGTCGGCGACGGTGGGCCCGGCGAGCTTGTCAGCGACCTTGCTGACGTGGAACTCGTAGCGCGCGTTCGTGCTCATCGAGTACTGGCGACCCGGCAGCGAGCGCGGGTTGAAGTACATGATCAGCGAGAGCTTGGTTGGATCGGCCGGCGACTTGAACGCGAAGTGGTCGGTCAAGTTGTGTGCGCGGGCCTTCTTGTCGTGCTCGCCGTCGTCGTGATCCGACGCCTGGCCGACGTGCAGCGTGGCTCCGATCGCCAGCGCGGCGGCCAGCGCCGTTGCCGGGATCACTACGGTCATCTTCCTCATCTTTCCTCCAGTGCTCAGCGTGAGTGCGGTTCCCAGACCCTCCTACGAGCGGCCACCGCTTCTGGATCGAAGCGGCGCGCGTGATCGGCACCGATCAGGCACAGAGCCGCTCGACGAACCAGTACAGGCCGGCGGCGCAGATCACCGCCGCGAGCGCGCGGACCACGATGTGGTGCGCGCGGGGCCGCCGCTGCAGGAGCAGGATCGGCGGCGCGATCAAGACGACGATCGCGATCTGCCCGAGCTCGACGCCGACGTTGTAGCCAAACAACGCCGTCATCATCCCGGGCGTGGACAGCTGGAGCGCGTGCAGCGCGCTCGCGAAGCCGAAGCCGTGCACGAGGCCGAACGCCGCCGCCACCTGCCAGCGCCGTTTGTTCTGCTCGCGCGGCCCTCGGCTCACGAGCGCCTGCGCGGCCACGAGCGCGATCGAGAGCGCGATCACCGGCTCGATCACCGAGGCCGGCGGGCGGACGACCCCGAGGGCCGACAGCGCGAGCGTGATCGAGTGGCCGAGCGTGAATCCGGACGCGATCCCGACGAGCTGGAGGAGCGTCCCCCCCGCGAGCAGGAGCGCGAGCAAGAACAGGATGTGATCGAGCCCGTCGGGCAGCTTGAAGCCACCTTCATCGTGCCACTGGCTCGGCGCCGCGCCGATGTGCTCGATCCCCGACCACACGAACGCGCGGAGCCCGACCTCGAGCTCCCGGCTCAGGGCGAGCTCCGGCGCGCCGCGGTCCAGGGTCGTCACCGATTCGGTGCCGCCGAGCTGCGCCTTGACGAGGAGCTGGAACATGGGCGACAGGTGCGGATCGCCGACGAACGGCAGCTGCCAGCGGAGCGTCCGGAATCCGGACGGGCAGCTCGCCTCGACGATCAGGCTCGCGGTCCGCGCCCGCAGCTCGGCGGAGGTGCGCGTGACGCGGCACGCGCCGAGCTCGGTTGCGGGCTCCGCGCGCCCAAGTGTCGCGCTGGCGAGCTGGGCGGCGCGCGCGCGCAGCGCCTGGGCGTCGAGCGTCAGCGCGCCTACCCCGAGGAGCTGCGCCGCCGCGGCGGCATCCAGATCGAGCGTGGCCGTGATCGTCTCGCCGGCGCCCTCGATCCGCAGGTAGCCGAGATCGAGCGGGTGCGCGGCGGCGGGGCGCGCGGCGAGCGCGGCGAGCGCGGCCACGGCCGCGAAGCAGAGGGCGGCGCGCGTCACGGCAGCCCGGCCTGGCGCCAGCCGGAGGCGCCCGGATCGAGGCGATCCGCCTCGCGCGTGTAGAGCGCCGCGCGGGCCGCGTTGCCGCGCTGCCGCTCGAGCCGCGACGCGAGCTCGAAGAGCTGCGCCTCGCGCGCGCCCGACGCGAGCGCGGCGTGCACCTGGCGCAGCGCCTCGCCGCGGTTGCCCGTGCGGGCGAGCGCGCGGGCGAGCTGGAACCTCGCGTCCACGCTCGGGCGGCTCGTGACCTCCTCGCGCGCGAGCGCGGCGGCCTCGGTCAGATCGGCGGGGTCGCCGCGATCGATCAGCACCTCGGCGAGCTCGAGCCGGTGGCCCAGTCCGCCCTCGACGAGCTCGGGGCGGACGAGCTTCTCGACCTGCGCGCGCAGCCGATCGGCGCCCGGGCGATCCCCCAGGAGCTCCTGCGCGCGCGCCTGATCGATCAGGTAGCGGACCTGCCGCGAGGCCGCGAACGCCTGCTCGAAGCGGGCGCTCGCCTCCTTCGCGCGGCCGGTGCGGAGCAGGAGCTCGCCCTCCTGCGCGAGCGCGAGCGGGTGCCCCGGGGCGATCCGCAGCGCCTCGGCGAGGACGAGCCGCGCGCCGGCCAGCTCGCCGCGGCGGAGCAGGAACCGCCCCCACAGCGCGCGGAGCCGCGCCGGCTCCTCGACGTCGCCCGGCTCGTCGGCGGCGGCCGCGCGCGCGAAGTCGAACGCGGCCTCGGCGTCGCGGCCCTGCGCCTGCAGGACGAGCGCGCGCATCAGGTACGAGGCGGTGTTGGGCTCTTGCTCGACGAGCTCCTCGGCGGCGGCGCTCGCGGCGGGGAGCTCGCCGAGCGCGAGGTGCGACGTCGCGAGCACGAGGAGCGCGCCGCGTGAGTGGCCGCCCATGTGGCGGCGGGCCAGCTCGATCGCGCGGCCGAAGTCGTGGCGGTTGCTCGCGAGCCCCGCGAGCACGAGCACGGCGCCGTTCGGCGACGGCAGGAGCGCGAGCGAGCGCTGCGCCGTGGCCTCGGCGGCCTCGTAGTCCTTGCGCTCGCCGGTCAGCTTCGCGCGGCGGAGGTAGAGGTCGGCGAGCTCGGCCAGATCCATCGGCGAGGTCGCCGGCGCGGACGCTCCGCCGAGCCGCGCCTCGAGGGCCGTGATCTCGGCATCGAGGTCGGGCGCGGCGGCGCCAGCGGCGGCGGCAGCGGCGGCGAGCGGGTGCCGGTAGCGGACGAGCTGCGGCTCGGGCGCGAGCGCCGACGGGGGGGCGGGCGGCGCCGCGGGGCGGCGGAGCGCGATGGCGACCACCGCGATGGCGAGCGCGGCGGCGAGCGCGAGGCCAGCGCCGAGGAGGAGCGTCGAGCGACGTGCCGGTTCGAGGATGGTGCGGAACGTCATGCGAGCCACCGTTCGAAGGTCCACATCGTGGCGATCACCGCCGCGGCCCCCGAGCCGGCGTAGAGTAGCGCGCGGTACGCGAGCGTGTTGCGGATCCAGAAGAGCACCGGCAGGAGCGTGACGACGATCGCAAGCTGGCCGAGCTCGACGCCAGC
>DATMCI010000125.1:0-44788 GCA_035558535.1 Kofleriaceae bacterium | reverse complement strand
TGCAAAGGCTGCGAGGAGGCTGCGGCGGGCCGGCGGCGGGCGGCGGGCGGGCGGGCGGCGGGCGGCGGGCGGCGGGCGGGCGGGCGGCGGGCGGCGGGCGGCGGGCAAAGCGGCCGCGCACGGCTCTTGCTGTGGAGGAACCTCATGAAGCTCCCTGCCATCTCCACCGCGATCGCGATCGCCATGGCTGCCGGCACCGCCGGCAGCGCCTGCCGCAGCGCCCCGCCGCCGCAGCGCCCCACCACGCTCGGCTCGCGCGGGATGCGCGCCGACCAGCACCTCGACGAAGCGCGCGAGCACGACCGGCGGGCGAAGGAGCTGGCGCGCTGGCCCGAGACGCGGCCGGGCGGCATCGGCGCGTTCGACGACTCGCACAGCGGGCTGTGGTACCGCCGGTGGGACACCGCGTCGGAGGAGGCCAAGCTGGCCGAGAGCCACCGGAGCGCCGCCGCCGATCTCCACGCGAAGTACGACGAGGCGTGCGGCGACACGCCCGCCGACCAGGTTGCGGTCTCGCCGCTTGCGCGCCACGGCGTCGGCGGCACGAACGTGGCCGACGGCGTGCTCATCTTCTTCCGGCCAGAGGCCGGCACGCCGGACGCGCTGCTCCGGGAGCTCCGCTGCCACCGCGCATGGATGATGCTCGGCGAGGCCGGCATGGAGGAGTGCCCGCTCGATCTGGCCGGGATCCAGATCGTCGCGCACGGCGATCCGAGCGGGATCAGCGTGCAGATCACGGCGCAGGATCCGCGGGTGGTGGCGGAGCTGCAGCGCCGCACGGCACGCGACCTCGAGGCCGCGCAGCACCGGGAGCGCCCGCCGACGCGGCCCGCGGCAGCCGCCGTGGCACCGGCGACGCCGGCCGCGGCGCGGTAGGGCAGTCGCGATCGGCCGCCGGCCAGCGCATGATACGAGTCGAGCATGGCCATCGACACGATCGACGAGGCGACGCTCGCGTCGTGGGTAGCGGATGCGCGCCGACGGTCGATCGAGCTCTACAGCGACCTGTCCGATGCCGACCTCGCGGTCCCGTACCTGCGCATCATCAATCCGCCGATCTGGGAGCTCGGCCACCTCGCGTGGTTCCAGGAGCACTGGGTCCTCCGGCACGTGCTCGGCCAGTCTCCGATCCACGCCGGCGCCGACGCGCTCTGGAACTCGGCGATCATTCCGCATCCCGAGCGCTGGACGGCGGCGCTGCCCTCGCGCGGCGCGACGCTCGAGTACCTCGAGCTCGTCGGGGAGCGCGTGCGGGCGGCGATCTCGGCGCACGGCGCCGGCGAGCGGCTCCGCTACTTCACGTTGCTCTCGATCTTCCACGAGGACATGCACGGCGAGGCATTCGCGTACACGCGCCAGACGCTGGGCTGGCCCGCGCCCCGAGCGGCGGCGGCGGCGACGGCGGCGGCGATGGCAGCGGCGCTGGCGCCGACGCTGGCGCCGGAGCGCCGCGCGGCCGGGCCGTGGCCCGGTGACGCCGCGGTCGGCGGCGGGATCTACCGCGTCGGCGCGGAGCCCGACCTGGCGCCCGAGTTCGTGTTCGACAACGAGAAGTGGGCGCACGACATCGAGCTCGCGCCGTTTCGGATCGCGCGCGCGGCCGTCACCCAGGGCGAGCTCGCGGCCTTCGTCGAGGATCGCGGCTACGAGACGCGCGCGCTCTGGACCGACGCCGGCTGGGCGTGGCGCGCCGCGGCCGGCGCGACGTGCCCGCTCTGGTGGCGGCGCGACGGCGACGGGCGGTGGGAGCGCCGCGCCTTCGATCGCTGGATCCCGATCGACACCCAGCCGCATCGCCCGATGGTGCACGTGAACGCGCACGAGGCCGAGGCGTGGTGCCGGTGGGCCGGCCGCCGCCTGCCGAGCGAGGCGGAGTGGGAGGTCGCGGCGCGCGGCGCGCCGATCGCGGGCAACCTGGGCCTCGCCGCCGGTGACACGGTTGACGTCGGCGCGTTCGGCGATGCAGACAGCCAGTGGGGCTGCCGGCAGATGATCGGCAATGTCTGGGAGTGGACATCGACCGCGTTCGGCCCGTACCCCGGGTACGTGCGCGATCCATACCAGGAGTACAGCGAGCCCTGGTTCGGCGATCACCGCGTGCTGCGGGGCGGCTGCTTCGTGACGCAGCCGCGGCTCCTGCGCCCGACCTGGCGCAACTTCTACTTGCCCGAGCGCCGCGACGTGTGGGCCGGATTCCGGACGTGCGCGATCGATTGAGTGTGGAGCGAAGTGTGGAGCGAAGCGTGGCGCGGACCGTATTCATCGCGACGCCGGCGCCGGCCGGGACGACCGCGGGGAACCGCGTCACCGCGCTACGGTGGGCCAAGCGGCTGCGCGAGCTCGGCTGGCGCGTGCAGATCGCGACCCAGTGGGCCGGCGAGCCGTGCGATCTGCTCGTCGCGCTGCACGCGCACAAGAGCCACGCGTCGCTCGTCCGTCACGCGGCGGAGCGACCGGACGCGCCCCGCGTCCTGGCGCTCACCGGCACGGATCTGTACGAGGTGCTGCTGGAGGATGTGCTCGCGAGGGAGTCGCTCGCGCTCGCGACGCGGCTCATCGTGCTGCAACCGCTCGCCTTGCGCCGGCTGCCCGAGCCGATCCGCGCGCGCGCGCGCGTGATCAGGCAGTCGGCGACCGCGGCGCCGCTCGGGCCAGCTGCGCCGGCCGCGCTGCTCGATTCGACGCAGCCGGCGCTCACGGCCTGCGTGCTGGCGCACCTGCGCGACGTCAAGGATCCGCTGCTCGCCGCCCGCGCGGCGAGCCTCGTCCCGGCGAGCGCGCGGCTGCGCATCGTCCACCTCGGCGGCGCGCTCGACGAGGCGTGGGCGCGTCGCGCGCGGGACGCCGAGCGCGCGGCGGGCGGGCGCTGGACGTGGCTCGGGGCGCGGCCGCGCGGCGAGGCCCTGCGCGTGCTCGGCGGGGCGCGGCTCCTCGTGCTCACCAGCCGGTCCGAGGGCGGCGCGAACGTCGTCACCGAGGCGATCGCGGCGGGCGTGCCGGTGCTCTCGACGCGGATCGAGGGCTCGCTCGGCATCCTCGGCGAGGCGTACCCCGGCTACTTCGAGGTCGGTGACGCAGCGGGGCTCGCGCAGCTGCTCGGGCGCTGCGCCGGCGAGCCGGGCTTCCTCGCAGAGCTGCGCGCGCAGGTGACTGCGCTGCGCCCGCTGGTCGATCCGGCGACCGAGCGGGACGGCTGGCGCAGCCTGCTCCGCGAGCTGCGCCTCGCTGGGTAGCGCCCGTCGTCACGCGGCCGGCGCCGGGCTTCCGAAGGGAGCAGCCGACGAACCATCCGGCGGGGCCTGGAGGACGTTCGGTGCCAGGTTCGACGCTCGAAGGGACGGCGCGGCGGGTCAGGGGCGGCGCTGCTTCGCGCGGATGGCGGCGTCCTGGCGCTTGCGGCGTAGCCAGGCGAAGACGTGGCGCAGGATCCCGTCGACGGCGTCGACCACGGGCTCGCGGCCGATGCGCTGGCGGGCCTGGTACTCGGCCGCGAACTGCTCGGGGCTGGTGTCGCCCTGGAGCACCTTCGCGAGCTCGTCGCGATCGAACCAGAAGCCGTGCGTGAAGCAGTGGTCGATCGGGATGCGGTTGAGCGAGAAGGCGTCCATCCGCGCGTGACAGTGCGGGCACGTGCGGGCGCTGTCGCTGGAGACTGGGCCAGAGAGTGAGCCGGAGAGTGAGCCAGAGAGTGGAACCAGCTGCTGCTCGAGTGAGCGCTTCTCCTTGGGGTGGATATCGCGCAGCATCTGGTGCAGCTCGTCGCGCGTCACCATGACGCCGCGACACGCGTCGCAGAACAGGCGCTGGCCGCGCGGCTCGAGGGCCGCGCCGCACGCGGGGCAGTCGGGGGCGTCATCGTACGTCATCGGGCGTCATCGGGCGTCATCGGGCGTCATGGCGAGGGCGCGAGCATAGCGGGGATCAGCCGGCGGCGAGGCGGGCGCGGGCGGCGGCGGCGGAGCACGAGCAGCACGGCGAGGACGAGCGAGCCGCCAGCGGCGGGCGAGCCGGGGCTCTGGCAGTCGCACGCGTAGAAGCTCGTCGGCTCGGGCACCTCGCCGAGCGCGTCGCCGGACAGCTCGATCTCGCCCGGCTCGCCGTCGATGGCGAGCTGGACGTACGCGACGTGGCGGCCGACGCGCGTGGGGCGGAACACCGCGGTGAGCTGCAGCTTGTCGCGCGGGCCGAGCGTGCGCTCGTCGGTGGCGGGCGAGACGTCCCACGCGTCGAGGTCGCCCTGCGCCGCGCGCACGCCGTCGATCGCGAGCCGGATCGGCTGCGGGTTGCAGTTCTCGAGCGTGACGGTCTGCTTCGGGGTGGCCTGGCCAGCGTCGATCGAGCCGAAGATCAGGCTGCGCGGCGAGATCGCGGTGCCGGCGTCGATGTAGCGCAGCGTCACGGGCACCGAGAACGGCCCGGCGGGCGCGTCGACGTCCCACGTCAGGAGCCCGTCGATCGGGCCGATCTGCGCCGTCCGCGGCGTGACGCCGACGGTGGCCGCGAACCCCGGCGCGAGCGGCGCCGGGTAGCTCGCGGGGTGCTCGAGCAACGTCGCGAACGAGCGATCGAGCGTTGGCTCCTGCATGAGGAGCGTCGCCGTGCCGCTGTTGACCAGCCGGACGGCGCCGGTGACCTGCGTGCCGACGCAGGCGGTGCCCAGGTCGAGCGCGCCGGGCGAGACGCGCGCCGACGGCGTGACGACGGCGCCTGCGATCGGCAGCGCGAGCGCGACGCCGTCGACGTCGATCGCGAGCTTCGCGCCGTCGAGCGAGAGCTCGGCGGTGGGCGCGAGCGAGAGCGTGAGCGCGTGTGTCGCCCCGGCCGGCAGCGAGAGGTCCTTCGTGAGCTCGGGCTGGAGGCGCAGGTTCGGGTGCGCGGCGGCGAGCTGGATCCGCTCGATCAGCATGGCGCCCGGGCCGGGGTTGCGCAGCGTGATCGAGATCGTGGGCGGCATCGCGCCGAGCCGGACCTCGGCGAAGTCGAGCGTGCCGGGCACCACCTCGAGCCGCGTGTCGGCGACGGCGCAGCGGACGTCGATCGCGGCGGTGTTCGACTGCACCGCGTTCGACGTCAGCGTCACCTCGGCGTCGGTGGCCGGCACAGGCACGTCCGAGCGGCACATGATCTGGAGCGTCTCGGTCGCGCCGCGGGCGATGCTCGCCGAGGACGGCGCGGTGAACGGCGCCCCGGGCGCGCCGAGCACGACCTCGAGCGGCGCGGTGCCGGGGTTGTGGATCGTGAGCTCGCGCGACGCGATCTGGCCCCGCGCGAGCGTGCCGAAGTCGAGCGTGAACGACGCGGGGCGCGTGATGGCGAGCACGGGACCGTCGGCGGGCGGCGCGGCCTCGGCGGCGAGCGCGCGCACGAGCGCGCACGCGGCGGCGGCGGCGAGGACGCTCCGGCGGACCATCGCAGCGGAGCGTAGCGCAGCCGGCCTGCCGGCGGCGCCCCGGCGGGGATCAGGCGCGCCGCGGCCGGCGCCGCCGGCGCAGCATCGCGAGCGCGACCGCCAGCGCGATCGGCCAGCCGGTCCGCACGTGCGGGGTGCTGCACCCACACGCATAGAAGCTGGTCTGCTTGAAGTCGAGATCGACGCCGTCGCCCTCGAGCCGCACGACCTTGCGCTCGCCGTCGATGATGAGCTGGAGCTCCGCGACGTGGTGGCCGTGGCGCAGCGGCGCGAACGCCACGCCGATCGTCAGCTTGTCCTGCGGCGCGAGCGTGCGCACGTCGTAGCTCGGCTCCACCTTCCACGCGGCGGCGCCGCCGCGCACGGAGCCGACGCCCTCGACGGTGACCATCACCGGCACCGTGCTGCAGTTCTGCAGCGTCACCATGTAGCGGAGGCTGATCTCGTTCACCTTGACGGTGGAGAAGCTGAGGCTCGCCGGCGAGATCGCCGTGCCGGTGTCGATCAGCGCGAGGCTCACCGGGATCTTGAACGGCGAGCGCGGCGCGTCGACCGACCAGGTCAGGGTGCCGGTCAGCGCGCCGGGGGCCTGCGTCGTTGGCGAGATGCCGATCGTCGCCATGGTGCCGGCGAGCAGCGGCGCGGGGTAGCTCGCCGGGGTCTGCAGCTGCAGCGTGAATGACGGGCTCAGCTCGGGCGGCGCCATGAGCAGGCGCGCCGTGCCGCTGTTGACCATCGCGACCGTCGCCGTCACGCTCGAGCCGATGCAGGCGGTGCCGAGCTCGAGCTTCTCGGGCGTGACGTACGCCGCCGGGGTCGTGACCTTGCCGGTGACGGGGTAGGCGAGCTGCTCGCCATCGACGGAGATCTTGAGCTTCGGCGCGGACGCGGCGAGATCGATGTCCTCGTCGGTCGTGAGCGTCATCCGGCCGCTGACCATCTGGCCGGCGGGGAGCACGGGCGGGAAGCTGTCGGGGAGGCTCATCGACAGCGCCGAGGGCGCGCCGACGAGCTCCACGGACTGGAGCATGGCGTCGAGCGTGCCGGGGTTCGTGATCGTGAACGGCAAGATCTTCGCCGGGGTGCCCCGGCGCACCTCGTCGAAGTCGAGCTGCGGCGCGAGGCTCACCTGCGTGTTGGCGACCTCGCAGTGGATCGCCACCTGCGTGTTCTGGCCGTCGTACGCGCTCGGCGCGCTCAGCTGGATCATGCGGTCGACCGGGCCGGTCGACACAGGCGAGCTGCAGGTGACGGAGAACGTGTCGGGCAAGAGCGGCGAGAGCGTGAGCTCCATCGGCGTGACGGAGAACGGCGCGCCCGGGTCGGACGCGCTGACCGCGAGGGCCTGGTTGCCGTCTGCCTGCACGGTGATCGGCCGGCTCGCCGTCGAGTTGCGCGCGATGGTCCCGAAATCGAGCGCGAGGTTCGCCGGCTGGGTCACCACGAGGCGCGAGCCGATGGGCTGGCCGATGAGGGTCACCGTGCGCGAGTCGCCGGTCGTGGTGACCGAGAGCGTGCCCGTGACCTCGTTGATCGCCGTCGGCGAGAACCGGACGCCGATCGCGATGGAGCTCCCGCCGGCGAGCGGGCACTCTCCGGGCGAGATGCAGCTCTCGCCGACGGCGGTCGTGCTCCACGCGGGCATGCCGGCGATGAGCGAGGCCGAGAACGTCAGCGGCCCGGTGCCCGTGTTGCGGACGGTGATGACGCGGTCCCCCGACGCGCCCACGGTGACGTCGTTGACGACGAGCGTCGTGGGCATGACATCGAGCTGCCCCCCGGTGCCTGCGTCGCTGCCCATGGTGCCTGCGTCGCTGCCCATGGTGTCTGCGTCGCTGCCGCTGCCGATGGCGTCGAACCCGATGACGATCGCGTCGGCCACCGCGGTCCCCCCACTCCGGGCGCTCCGTGCGCTCCGTGCGCTGCCGCGCGGCGGACCGTCTGGCGCGCTGCCCTCGGTGCACGAGACCGCCGCCACGATCATGGCGGTCACGACGACGAGCACGCGGCGCATGGGCGTGCCCCACGGTATCGTGTTTCGGATCTTCACAGCCTGCCGATCACGCCGAGCGTCGGAACGAACACATCGGACTCGAACATTGTCTCCTCGACTCCGAAGAAGTGCTCGTAACCGAGATCACCCTGGACGCTCAGGTGCTCGTTGATCATGAGCTCGAGCCCGCCCGCGAGGCGGACGCCGAACGCGACCTTCGTGGCGTCGAGATCCTCGTAGAGGAAGCCGGGCACGCCGGCCGCGACGTACGGCCGGAAGAATCCGGACAGGATCCGCACGCGGGCGCCGAGGTACGCGCCGGTCACCGCCGAGCGCAGGATCATCAGATCGCCCTCGAACCGGCCGCGCGCGACCGCGATCCCGAGCCCGGCGGCGACGCCGCGCAGCTTGCCGTCGATGCGCAAGAGGCCGACCGCGCCCGACGAGATCCGCGTCCTCTCGGGGTACTGCAGGTGGATCTCGCTGTCGGTGTCCATGTCGAACAGCGGGGTGAGCGGCACGATCTCGGTGCCGGTGAAGCTGCTGCGGGTGCGGCGCACCCGGCCGGTGCCGCTGTCGGCGCTGTACTGCGTGCCGTTCGTGAGCCAGGGGCTGACGCGCTCAGGGAGCGCCTCGGGCGGGGCCGGCGCCGGGCTCGGCGGCGTCGCCTCGATCTCGACGCGCGCGTCGACCCGCTTGGTCTCGCCCTCGAAGCCGTTGATGGTGAGCTCCGCGCTGCGCTCGGCCTTGCGGATGCGCACGAGGTGCAGCCCGGGGCGCACGCGGGTGACGAGCCGCTGCCCGACGGAGATGAACGGCCCGCCGTCGATCGAGATGGCGGAGCCGCGCGGCGTGACGTGGACCTCGAGCGTCGTGAGCTGCTCGTCGAGCTTGACCAGGAGCTCGCGGACCTCGGAGACGCGCTCGGAGCCGGTGGCGGGATCGTCGAGGTAGCGCTGGTAGGTGTTCGCCGCGTCGGACAGGCGCCCCATGTCGCGCAGCGTGGAGCCGATGTTGAGCAGGATCTTGGGGCTCGGAAACTTGCCGTACGCCTCGAGGAAGTTCGCGAGCGCCTGCTCGTAGGAGCCGGCCTGCAGGCGCTTCACGCCCTCGATCATCAGCGCCTGCGCCGTGGTCCGCATCGCGGGATCGGGGACGGGGACCGCCGGATCGCGGGTGATCCGCGCGAGCACCTGGGCGAGGAGCTTCTCGTCTTTGATGTCGACGACGTCGATATACGGCGCGGGCGGCGCGGGCGGCGCGGACGGCGCGGGCGGCGGTTGCGGCGTTTGCGCGGCGGCGGTGCGGGCGGCGAGCAGGGCGGCGAGCAGGACCACGCGCGGGACCCCGCGCGCGCGCCGCCGGACAGCTCCGGTCACAGCGTGCCCTCGTGCGGCGCGCTCGGCTTGTCGGGCAGCTTGTCGGACGGCGCCGCCGGAGGTTGCTCGACCGGCTTGGGCGGCGCCGGCTTCTTGTCCTCGGAGAGGCTCTCGCCCGGGTTGATCGGCGAGCCGCCCGGCGACCGGAGGTTGCTCGACGGGGTCGTGACGGGGCCGCTGTCGGGCTTCGTGATCGGCCCGTCGGGGTGCGTGACCGGGCCGGTCGCGCCGCCGGGCTTCGTGGGGGTCGGCTTCGTGCGCGTGCCGCCGGTCGGCGTGGGCTTGGGCCGCGTCTCCTTGGGCGTCTGCGCCGGGCGATCCGCGGGCTTGGGCGCGGGCTCCGGCGGGCTGGCCTCCTTCGGCGGAGCGGGCGTGGGCACCGGCTGCGGGGGTGGCGCGGGCTGGCTGGCTTCCTTCTCCTTCGGCGGAGCGGGCGTGAGCGCGGGCGTCGGCTCGCTCGCCGTCGCGCTGCCCGCGCTGCCCGCGCTGCCCGTGCTGCCGCTGGTCGCCGCGGGCTTGGACTCCTCGTCGCCGCCGCCGCGCAGGATGACGAACAGCGCGACCGCCCCGACGATCGCCACGGTGATGATGCCGGCGACGAGCCCCATCGACGAACGCGGCTCCTGCTGATCGGGCCTGCGCTCGTCGGCGATCGACAGCGGCACACCGCCAGCGAGCGTGGGGGCGGCGAACGGCCGCGAGTCGCCGTCGGGCCCGACGGCCGAAGGCACGGCGCCAGCGGGCTGCATGCCGGGCAGCGCGTCGAGCGCCTGGGTCAGCTCGCCGGCATCGCGGAAGCGCGCGGCGGGATCCTTCTCGAGCAGCCGCATCACGATCTGATCGAGCGCCGGCGCGATCGGCACGAGCGTGCTCGGCGGCTGCGGCCGCATGGACAGGTGCATCGAGATGAGCTCGGCCGGGCCCGATCCGATGAACGGCGGCCGGCCGGCGAGCATCTGGTACAGGAGGCACCCGAGCGAGTAGAGATCGGCGCGGTGATCGACCGCGCTCGACGAGCGCGCCTGCTCGGGCGGCATGTAGATCGGCGTGCCGAGCAGCGCGCCCGCCTGCGTGTGGAAGGCGCTCTGCGGATCCATCAGCTTGGCGATCCCGAAGTCGAGCACCTTCACGAGCTCTCCCGCGCCGTTGGGATCCGGCACGATGAAGATGCTGTCGGGCTTCAGATCGCGGTGGATGATGCCCTCGCGGTGCGCCGCCTTGAGCGCGCTCGCCACGCTGCGCGCGATGAACACCGCCTCGCGCTCGGGCAGCCGCCCGTGCTCACCGAGCCGCTGCGCGAGCGAGGAGCCCTCGAGCAGCTCCATCGCGATGTACGAGGTGCCGTCGGGCGTCGTGGCGCAGTCGTAGACCTCGACGATGCCGGGGTGGCGGATCAGCGTCGCGGCCCGCGCCTCGACCAGGAAGCGATGCACGAGCTCGGGGTTGGTCGTCTGCTCGGAGCGCAGGATCTTCACGGCCGCGGGCCGGCCCAGCACGGCGTGCTCGGCGCGGTACACCGAGCCCGCGCCGCCGCGGTTCAGCGGCTCGAGGATGCGGTAGTTCCCGAGCAGGGCGCCTGCATGAGGCGACCCGTGGCGTTGTTGATGAAGGTCGGACATCCGCCTCGGCGACGCGGGTCACCGTCCCGGGCAAGGATGCGCCAAACGGCGCCTCGCTTCAAGGCGCAGCACGATGCGGGTCGGGGCGGGAGCCTTGCGGAATGATAGGCTGACCGCGGGATGCCGACTTTCTTGCGCCACGTCTTCGTGTGCATCAACGAGCGCGCGCCGGATCACCCCAAGGGGTCCTGCAAGCTGCGCGGCGGCGTCGAGGTCCGAGATCGGCTGAAAGCGGAGCTCTCGGCGCGCGGCCTCGGCAAGCGGATCCGCGCCAACAACGCGGGCTGCCTCGATCAGTGCGAGCAGGGCGTCACCGTGGTCGTGTACCCCGAGCAGGTCTGGTACGGCCACGTCACCGTCGAGGACATCCCCGAGATCATCGAGAAGCACCTGATCGGCGGCGAGGTCGTGGCGCGGCTCCTCCTGCCGGACCAGCCGCACCTCGGCGGGCGCACGAGCTTTCCGTCGATCGAGATCGGCGAGCCCCGGCCCGAGAAGGCCGCGCCGAAGCCCGCGCCGAAGCCCGAGCCGAAGCCATGAGCCGCGCCCTCGTGGCCGGCTCGATCGCCGCGGCGCTGCTCGCGCCAGCGGTGGCGCGCGCCGGTGACGCACCCGCAGCGGCCGCGGCGGCCGCGGCGCCGGCCGTCAAGAAGGTGAAGCCGCTGCCGCCGCCGCCGCCGTCGCCGCCGGATCCTTCCGCCGTCGAGGCCGCCGACGACGCGAACCTCGAGTCGACCGCGCTGCGCCGGGGCTTGATCGTGACGCTCGGGATCGGCGGCGCGCTGTCGATCGGCCTCGGCATGGAGAACGCGACCGGGACCGGCGGCGCGGGCACGCTCCGCGTCGCGCACGTCGCGAACGCGCGGGCGGTGTTCGCCGCCGAGATCGTCGGCAGCGCGCTGTTCTTCAAGATCAAGGCCCTCGAGGACAGGCTGTACCGCACCGACGTCCAGAACTTCCTGCTCTCGGGCCAGTACTACGTGAACCCGGCGCTGTGGCTCCGGGCGGGCCTCGGGCTCGGGCGCTACCACGGCGACGAGGTCCGCATGGAGACCATCGTCGTGCGCGAGCGGCTCCGGCTCATCGGCCCCGCCGGCTCGGTGGGCGCGGGCGTCGACCTCATCCGGCTCAAGCGCTTCCGCGCGAGCCTCGAGATCTGCTCGACGGCGATGATCAACCGCGAGGGCATCCTGTCCTCGAACGGCTTCTTGTTCGGCTTCTCGATCGACTGACCGGCGACGACCGGCGACTGACCGGCGACGACCGGCGACTAGCTGAGCTGGCGCTCCGCCGCAGGCGCCCTGCGCCCGATCACTCGCTCTCTTCGTCGGCGCCCGCGGGCGGCGTGTCCACGACCGACAGCTCGAGATCGATCGTCTCGTCCCCGTCCTCCGACGAGACCTCGCCGCCGGCAGCGTACTGGCGGTCGCCGGCCTCCTTGGTCGCGATGACGACCGCGCCGCCGTACGTGTGCAGCGTGTAGCGCCCGGCCGCGTCGGTGGTCGTGCTCGTCGGCGGATCGTCCTCGAACGACCCCTGCACCGAGACGCCCGCGGCGGGGCGGCCGACCTCGTCGGTCACCGTGCCGCGCACGACCTTCTCGCGCGGCGGACCGACGGCGAGCTCGACGCGCGCGGCGCCGCCAGCGGGCACCTCGGCGCTCGCGTACGCCGTGCGGCCGCGCCACGTCGTCATGAGCTGCAGGTCGCACGCCGGGACGTCCTCGACGACGAACGCGTGATCGATCACCGTGACGAGCCGGTGCTCGGCCGGCAGCCGCACCGGCACCTCGCCGTCGTGGCAGCGCTGGAGGCTGAGCTCGAAGCTGCCGCGGGCGAGCCGCGGGGTCCGGCCCTCGATGCGCCCGGTGCCGCCGAGCGCGAGCCGCACCTGCGCCTGCGGCGCCGAGATCGCCGTCGCCAGGACGCCGCGGCCCGGCGCGTACGCCGTCACCTGGTAGCGGCCCGCGGCGAGCGCGAACACGCTCCACCGGCCGTTCTCGTCGGTGCGCTCCTGCTGGCCGGTGCTGCCGTCGAGCGACACGAGATCGATGAACGCGTGCGGGACCGGCGCGCCGCTGCGATCGACGAGGACACCGTCCAGGTCCGGCCCGCGGTCCGTGAGCGTGAACACGACGCCGTCGTGGCGCGCGCCGTCGCGGCACGAGAACGCCCGCGGCGGCGACGGCGGCGACTTCCACGGCCAGGCGCGCAGCACGACGTCGGCCTCGGCGGTCGTGGTCCAGCGGAACGTGCCGTCGGCCGCGATCCGGCCCGCCGGCATGAAGTCGGAGTCGCCGGGCCCGAACTGGCGCTCGATCGCGCCGTCGCCCGCGGGCCCGCCGCCCACGCCGACGACACGGCCCGCGATCACGCAGCCCGCGACCAGCGTGTACGTGACGGTCCGGACCTCGCCGGGGTCGATCGAGAGCTCTCGCTCCTCGTCGGAGCCCGCGATGCCGGCGAACCGCGCGTGGCTCACGTCGAGCTCGTAGGAGCCCGCCGGGAGCCGGAGCTCGAACGCGCCGTCGGCCCCGGTCTCGGCGACGTCGGTGCCGAGCGTCGGGCGGAGGTGGCTCGAGTGGGCCCGCAGCACGGCGCCCGCGATCGGGCGGCCCGACCGGTCGACCACCTTGCCGCGGACGACGCCGCCGCGCGTGACGGTCAGATCGACGCCGTCGGCATCCGCGCTCGCGGCCACCGTCGGCATCAGCGCCTCGTCGGGGGCGCCGGCGGCGTCGGCCGTCGGCAGGCCGGGCAGCCGCACGTGATCGGCGTACCCGACGGAGAGCACCGTGTCGTCGCGCACGAACGCGCGGTACGCGCCCGGCGGCACGTCGATGCGGTAGCGGCCGTCGGGGCCCGCCGTCGTCGTCTCCTCGCCCGCGTCGCTGCGGAACACGACCTCCACGCCGCCCACGCCCTCGTGGGTCGCCGCGTCGATCACGGTGCCGGAGATCGTGACCGCGCCGTCGAGCCGCGGCGGCACCATCGCGCCGCTGCGGCCGTGCGCCGCGGCGGGCGACCGGGCCCCGCGCTCGACCGGGCGGTTGCCGCCGCCGGGAGCAGGGGCCTGGTCGCCCATATCCTCACCTGGCTCATCGGCGAGCCAGGTGCTGGCTCGCCAGGAGGCGAGGGCCAGCACGGCCAGAGCCGCGAGCACGAGACGGGGACGCTTCATCGCAACTTGTAGACCCCGCCGCCGGGATCGCGTTGCCGAAAAAACGCCGAGCCGCGCCGGATATTCCGGCGCGGCGATCACTGCACCTCGATCACCACCGCCGTGATGTTGTCCTTGCCGCCGCGCTGATTTGCGAGCGCGACCGCCGCCTCGGCGCACTCGTCGAGCGGGCCGTCGCTGCACAGCTCCACCACCTCACGATCGCTCCGGAAGTAGCCGTGGAGCCCATCACTGCAGAGGAGGAAGCGGTCGCCGACCCCGATGTCGAGGTCGGCGGTGTCGACCTGGACATAGTCCTTGTGGCCGACGGCGCGGGTGATGACGTTCTTGCCGCTGGCCTTCTCGGCCTCCGCGCGCGTCATCATGCCGTGCTTCACCTTGTAGTTGATGAGCGTGTGGTCCTCGGTGAGCTGGATGCACTGCGTGCCGCGCACGCGGTAGACGCGGCTGTCCCCGACGTGCGCCGCGAATGCGAGATTCCCTGTGATGAGCAGCGCCGACAGCGTGGTCGACATCCCCCGCTTCTCGGGATCGAGCTCGGCCATGCCGAACACCATGTAGCAGGCGCTCTTCACGCCGCTCTCGAGCAGGCGGCGGATCTCCCAGGCGGCCTCCCGGTCCCCGGCCGTGGCGCCCCCGGCCAGCCGATCGAGGTCGCGCCGCGCGCCGTAGACCCACATGCGGAGCTGCTCGACCGCCTCCCGGCTCGCGATCTCGCCCTTGTTGTGGCCCCCCACACCGTCGGCGACGATATAGAAGCCCCGGTCATCGTCCCGGAAGAACGCGTCCTCGTTGATCTGACGCCGGCGCCCGACGTCCGTGCGCGCAACGGATGACAGCTTCAACGCCGCGGGAACGTATCATGGCGGCTCGGAGTGCGGCTTGCTACGCTCCGCCGGTGAGCGACCGGCCGCAGCTCGCCGCGGTGCTACGCGAGCGATCGAGCGAGATCCTGGCGAGCTGGATCGTGCGCTTCGAGCGCTCGCCGCTCCGGTTCCGCCGCGCCACGAAGGCGGCCAACCACGCCGCGCAGGTCGCGAACCTCGTCGAGACGCTCGCCGACGCGGTGGGTGGCGGGACGGGCGAGCTGCAGCCCGGCGGCAGCGCGACGCGCGAGCTCGAGCGGGCGGCGGCGTTCCTCGGCGGGCGGTTCGCCAGCGAGGGGGCCACCGGGTTCGACGTCGCCGCGCTCCTCCTCGAGCTGCGCGACGTGATCGCTGGCGCGGCCGCCCCCGAGGACGCGTCGGCGATGACGCGCCTCTTCGAGTGGCTCACCGCGATCGCGCTGGACAGCTTCGCGGCGGCCGGCCTGCAATCTTTGCGTGAGCGCGTCTCCGACCAGCTCGAGTCGGGCACGCCGGTCGTCGAGCTCCTGCCGAAGGTCCCGGCGGTGCTGCTCGTCGGCGCGCCGAGCGCCTCGGTGATCGACAACGTCTTGTCGCGGGCTTGGATGCTCGCGGTCGGGACGGGGGCGCCCTGCCTCATCATTGACTGCGGGGGGCTCGCCGAGGCCGGGGAGCGCGCCTTCGAGGCCGGCTACCGGGACTTCCTGCGCCAGGCGGAGGGGAGCGCGATTCAGCTCTTGATGTCCACGGCCCGCCGGCCGGTGCGCGATCAGGCCGCCGCCCTCGCGGCGGAGCGCGGCCTGCCGTTCCAGCCCTTCGAGCGGCTCGACAGCGCGGTCTCACATGCGCTGGAGCGGGCGGGGTACTTGTTGATGCGCCGGAGCTAGGCCCCGGCGGAGCGATCTGCGCACGGTGTGATAAAGTTTTCCGCGGTGGGCGACTTTCCGATCGGCTTCGGCAGGTACCAGCTTGTCGAGCTACTGGCCGTCGGAGGCATGGCCGAGCTGTTCGTGGCGACGTCGCCCGGGGAGCACGGCTTCCAGAAGCGGGTCGTCATCAAGCGGCTCCTGCCCCACCTGGTCGCCGATGCCACCTACAAGGCGATGTTCATCGACGAGGCCAAGCTCACGGCCCGTCTGGTGCACCCCAAGATCGCGCAGACCTTCGAGCTCGGGAAGGTCGGTGACGCGCTGTACATCGCGATGGAGCACGTCGACGGCATCGACGTGCTCGCCTTGCTCCGCGAGTCCGCGAGCCGGAAGCGCCGGATCGATCAGCCGCTCGCGGCGTGGGTCGCGCACGAGGTGCTCGACGCGCTCGACTACGCGCACAACCTCACTGGCGAGGATGGCACCCCGGTCGGCATCGTCCACCGGGACATCTCGCCGTCGAACATCCTCCTGAGCCTGCGCGGCGACATCAAGCTCGTCGACTTCGGGATCGCGCGCGCCGTCGATCCGGAGCGCGCCCACAAGAGCAAGAGCGGCACGCTCAAGGGCAAGTACGGCTACATGTCCCCGGAGCAGGTGGTCGAGCAGGGGCTCGACGCGCGCAGCGACCTGTTCTCGGTCGGCGTCGTGCTCGCCGAGCTGCTCACCGGCCGCCGGCTGTTCGCGGCGCCGAACGAGCTCGACGTGCTCCTCATGGTGCGCGACGCCAAGCTCACCCGGTTCGAGAAGTACGGCGGCGACATCGAGCCCGGGCTCGTGTCGATCGTGCGCAAGGCGCTCCGCAAGTCCGTCGACGAGCGGTGGCAGACCGCGGCGGCGTTTCGCGACGCGATCAGCGAGTGGCTCTACGAGCACCGCCACCGCGTCACCCCGCGGACCGTGTCGGACGTGGTGCTCGATCTGCGCGAGGCGGCTCGCGAGCGGCGCCTGCGCCAGCTGAGCGCCGCGTCGGGCGCCGCGGGCGCTGCGGGCGCGGCGGCTGCTGCTGCGGCGGCGGCGCCGACGGCGGCTGCTGCGGCGGCGGAGAGCGCGCGGGTGGAGAGCGCGTCGATGGATCGCTCGTCTGCGTCCGCGGAGCGTCCGTCCTTGGCGAGCGTGTCCGCGGAGCGTCCGTCCCTGGGGAGCATCTCTGCGGAGCGCCCGTCCCTGGAGGTCCTGGCCGCGGAGGCGCCGTCGTCGGAGAGGTCCGCGCCCGCGTCCCGACCCGCGCCTCCGCCCGCGTCCCGGCCCGCGGCTGCGGCTGCGGCTGCGGCTGCGGCTGCAGCTGCAGCTGCGGCCGAGTCTGAGTCCGAGCCCGACGGCATGGTGATGACGATCGAGGACCCCGGCGACAGCATGCCGAACATCTCGGTCACCTACGATCCGCCGCCGGCCGTCGAGGAAAAGCGGCGCCCCGTGACGGCGAGCGAGAATGTGGTCACCCCGCCGCGGCCGGTGATGCCGGTGATGCCGGCGCGTCCGGTGATGCCGCCGCGGCCGGTGGTGCCGGTGATGCCGGCAGTGTCGTCGGCGTCGGCGCCAGCGTCGTCATCGCCATCGCCCTCGCTGCCGTCGGTGCCTTCGCTCCCGCGCATCCCGACGCGCCCCGATCCAGTGCCGGGGCGCGCCAGCGTGCCGGCCATACCGATCGTGCCGGCGGTCCCGGTCGTGCCGGCGCCGCAGCCGGTCGTGCCGGCGCCGGTGGCGCCCGCGGCGGCGCCGCCGGTGGCGCCCGCGGCGGCATCGATGGCGTCGGCGGCGGCACCGATGGCGCCCGCGGCAGCGCCGGTGGCGCCCGCGACGGCGTCGGTGGCGCCCGCGGCAGCGCCGGTCGCGCCCGTGGCGGCGCCGGTCGCGCCGATCATGCCTGCAGCCGCGGCGCCGGTCGCGCCCGTCGCGCCGGCGGCGCCGGTCGCGCCTGCAGCAGCGGCGCCGGTGGCACCCGCGGCGCGGCCGGCATGGACCGCCGCGGCGGCCGCGCCCGAATCGATCCGCATCGAGCGCGCGTCGTCGGGCGCGCCCGCGCGGGCCATGTCCGAGGTCATCGAGGTGCCGATCGCCGACACGATCAGCGCGGCCGTCGAGGCCATCACGCTGCCCGAGATGCTGGCGCCGCCCGCGCTGCGCGCGGAGTACGACCCGGACGAGTCCGGCGCGCCGACCGCCGAGGGCTCGACGGACGCCGTGGACGTCCGCTCGCTCGACGCGGCCGCCGAGGACTCGATGACCCGCGCGTTCGAGGATCTCGAGCCGCCGCCGATGCGCATCGTCCGGCAGCCCACCGAGGCGGAGGCGCTGCGCGCGCGGCCCGCGCCGCCCCCGCTCGCCGACATCTCCGATCCGCCCGACGACACCGGCGACTTCGGCACGACGCCGCCCTTGCGCGTGCTGTTCCGGCTGATGACGGCGCGCGCCACCGGCCTGCTCGTCGTCGCGGTCGGCGGCGTCAAGAAGGAGATCTACGTCCGCGACGGCATGCCCGAGTACGTGTCCTCGAACATCGCGAGCGAGCTGTTCGGCAACTACCTCGTCACGAAGGGCGTCCTCTCCGACGGCGAGCTGGCGATGGCGCTCGCGATGATGCCGCACTACGGCGGCAAGCTCGGCGACACGCTGGTCGGCCTCGGCCTCCTGAAGCCGCTCGAGGTGTTCCGCCACCTGACGCGGCAGGTGCGCACGAAGATCATCGACGTCTGCTCGTGGAACAAGGGCACGTTCAGCTGGTACGCCGGGCGCGAGAACCCGCGCGAGGCGTTCCCGCTCGACTTCAACGCGTTCGAGATCCTCGGCGCCGGCGCCATGGCGATGGCCGACGAGCACGCCGAGTCGTGGATCGAGAAGCACGGCGACGTGCGCCTGCGCGCCGTGCGCAGCCGCCGCGTCGGCCCCGAGCGCTTCGAGGTGCTCGGTCTCGTCCAGCTGTTCGATCTGCTCGACGGCCGGCGCTCGGTCAGCGACGTCGTGGACCTCTCGCCCGAGCACGTCGATCGCCTGCGCACCGGCCGCATGCTCTGCCTGCTCGAGGCCTGCGACCTCGCGCGCCCGGCCTGAGCGGCGGCGGCGGCGGCGTGGCTACAGGCCGCAGGCGGCGCGCGCGCGCGCGAAGCGCTCGGGCTCGGGCGCCTCGATGACGAGCGGGCCGTCGGGGAGCGGCAGCACGATCCGGGCAGCGTGGAGGAAGAAGCCGTCGAGCCCGGCCAGCGGGGCGCCGCCGTAGAGCGCGTCGCCGGTGATCGGCGCGCCGACGTACGCGAGGTGCGCGCGGACCTGGTGCATGCGGCCGGTGCGCGCGGTGCAGCGGACGAGCGCGTGGGCGGCGGTGGCGCGCTCGACGGCGAACGTCGTGTGGGCGGCGAGCCCCTCGGTGTGATCGACGGCAGCGCGCCGGCCGCGCTGCGCGAGCGGCGCCTCGCACTCGCGCGCGACCGGGCGGCCGTCGGTGATCGCGAGGTACTGCTTGTCGATGGCGCCCGCGCTGAACGCGTCGCGCAGCGCGCGGTACGCCGCCTCCGTGCGCGCGGCCACGAGCGCGCCCGACGTGCCGATGTCGAGCCGGTGGACGAGCCCGCCGTCGCGCGCGTCGTCGCCGATCGCGGCGCACTCGGGGAACCGCGCCGCGATCCCGTTCGCGGCGGTGCCGAGCTCGCCGGCGCGCAGCGGCTGCGAGGGCATGCCCGCCGGCTTGGCGACCACGATCACGTCGGGCCGCTCGGCGAGGATCGCGAGCCGCTCCGCCGCGGCCAGATCGGGCGCTGGCCGCAGCGCCTCGCCCGAGACCGGCGCGCGGGCCAGCTCGAGGACGGAGCCCGCCTCGACGCGATCGCCCTTGCGCGCGCGCCGGCCGTCGAGCTTCACGCAGCCCTCGTCGAACAGCTCGGCGATCCGGCGCCGCCCCACGTCGGGGAAGTGGCGCGCGAGCACCTTGTCGGCGCGATCGCCGGTCTCGGACGTGATCTTCACACTGCCTCCAGGAGGATCGCCGGCACCTCACTGTCCGGCGGCACCTCCGTCCGCTCGGCGGCGATCTCGACGAGCGCGTTCGTGCCGAGCAGCGACGACAGCATCGCCGAGCCCTGCTTTTCGTGCGGGTGCGCGACGAGTCCCTCGGCCGTGCGCAGGACGCGCGCGCGCAGGTAGTGCGCGCGGCCCGCCTGCTTGCGGTAGCCGTCCGGCAGGCGCACCGGCGCGCGCGGCCGCTCGAGCACGGACGCGCCCTGCATCGCGAGCAGCGCCGGCCGGAGGAACAGCTCGAAGGCGACCACCGTCGACACCGGGTTGCCCGGCAGGCCGAACACCGGCGCGGTGCCGCGGAGCCCGAACGAGAACGGCTTGCCCGGCTTCATCGCGACCTTCCACAGCTCGGGCGTGACGCCCGCCTCGGCGAGCGCGCCGCGCACGTGATCGCGGTCGCCGACCGAGACGCCGCCCGTGGTGATCACCGCGTCGCACCCCGCGGCCGCCTCGATCATCCGCCGGATCGCCGCCGGATCGTCCCTGGCGATGCCGAGGCGCTCGGGCGCACCGCCCGCCTCGCGCACGAGCGCGCCGAGCGCGTGCATCGACGAGTCGACGAGCTGGCCCGGGCCGGGCTCGACCTCGATGCCGACGAGCTCGTCGCCCGTCGCGATCAGCGCGACCCGCGGCGCGCGCGCGACCGGCACGCGGGCCACGCCGAGCGCGGCGAGCACGCCGAGGTGCCACGGCCCAAGGCGCGTCCCCGCCGCCAGCACTCGCTCGCCGACCGCGACGTCCTCGCCCGCGCGCCGCACGTTGTCGCCCGGCGGCGACGCCGGGAGCACGATCCGCTCGCCGTCGGTCCGCGCGTCCTCCTGGATCACGACCGTGTCGAGCTCGCCCGGCAGCGGCGCGCCGGTGAAGATGCGCACGGCCGCGCCCGGCGGCACCGGCTCCCGCCGCACCTCGCCGGCCGCGACGACACCGGCCACCGGCAGCGTCCCCGGCAGCTCCGCCGCGCGCGCCGCGTACCCGTCCATCGCCGAGTTATCGAAGCCGGGCAGGGCGCGCGCCGCGATCACGTCCGCCGCCAGCACGCGCCCGCACGCGTCGTCGATCGGCACCGCCTCGGCCGGGAGCCGCGGCACTCGCTCGAGCACGGCGCGCATCGCCTCGGAGACCGATCGCACGCGGGCACTATACGCGACCTCGTCGCCCCCGGCCCGCCGACGCGCCCGCCGGCAGCGGCCATCTCCGAACAGGCCCGCGCAGCTCCCTCCAGCGCTGGGCGCGCCCGGCTCGCATCCTGCGTCACCCTGCATGTCTGCATGTCGATGTGTTGATCTGCGGCGCGGCGGCCTCACGCTCCGGCAGCTCCTCGGCGAGCGTCCGGCACGCTGCGCCCACGTGGGCTGCTCGCGCGGCTACGGGTGGTGCGGCCGGGCTCGATTCGCCCGGGCCCGACGACGCGGCGGCATCACGGGCCGCAGCGGGTGGCGGCATCACGGACAGCGGCGGCGTCATCACGGATCGCAGGCGCGTCGTTGTCACGAGCGGCGCACCGTGCTCACGTGGGCTGCACCGGCGAGCTATCCGCCCTCGGCGGGGCGGCTGCTCGCGCGGCTACGGGCGGTGCGGCCGGGGGCGGTACGGCCGGGGGCGGTGCGGCCGGGCTCGATTCGCCCGGGACCGACGACGCGGCGGCATCACGGATCACAGCGGCAGCGGCACCACGGACCACAGGCGCGTCGTTGTCACGAGCGGCGCGCCGTGCCCACGTGGGCTGCACCGGCGAGCTATCCGCCCTCGGCGGGGAGGCTGCTCGCGCGGCTACGGGCGGTGCGACTGGGGGCGGCGCGGCTACGGGCGGTGCGGCCGGGCTCGATTCGCCCGGGCCCGACGACGCGGCGGCATCACGGGCCGCAGCGGGTGGCGGCATCACGGACCACAGGCGCGTCGTTGTCACGAGCCGTGCGCCGTGCCCACGTGGGCTGCACCGAACGGCAGTAGGCGCGAATCCTGTGCTCCTCCCACGTCACGAGCAGTGCGCCGTGCCCACGTGGACTGCACCGGCGAGCTATCCGCCCTCGGCGGGGAGGCTGCTCGCGCGGCTACGGGCGGTGCGGCCGGGGGCGGTGCGGCCACGGGCGGTGGGCCCGGGCACGACGACGCGGCAGCGGCATCACGGATCACAGCGGCAGCGTCATCTCGGACAGCGGCGGCCTCATCACGGACCGCAGGCGTGTCGTTGTCACGAGCGGCGCACCGTGCCCACGTGGGCAGCACCGGTGAGCTCTCCGCCCTCGGCGGGGAGGCTGCTTGCGCAGATGTAGCCGGTGCGGTCGCGCTTGACGGGCTCGAGCGCAAAGCCATAGCAGTGTCATCGTCAATGACGCTGCGCTGATCTCGCGGCTTACGGAACTCGAATGTCACGTGGTCTGGCGCCGCACCGGAAATCACGAGCTTTCCCAAGTGGACGGCTTTGTGGTGGAGGTCGCAAATGGTGATGATGTTTCCAAGCTCGTGGCCGCCGCCGCGGCTCTGGTACTCGATATGGTGCAGGTCGAGCCCGATGTTCCGGCGGCACCCGGGCACTGTGCAGCAGTGCCCATCTCTCGCCAATACCTGCTCTCGCTTGCGGGCCGTGACGGTGGTGGTCGCGCGCTCCGGCGCGCTGGCATCGAGCGAGCCCAGGTGGACGGCGTCGCAGGCGGCACACTCGGCCACGGCCGGGTCGATCTCGATGTCCCTGCCGCCGCTGTACTGCCATGCACGCTTGCAGTCCGGGCATTGCTTGATAGCGATCTTGTAAGCGGGCGAGCCGGTCCCGTTGTCGCCGCAACCACCGCCGCAACCAATGCCATCGCCGGCACAGCCGCCGCTGTAGGCCCTGCGGAACACCGACGAGATCAGCTCATCGTCGGACATCCGCTGGCCATGCTCCTCGGCGGCGAGCGCGTGCATCTTGCGCCAGAGATCATAGGTCTCCGGCGAGACCTCGATGGTGATTGTCCTGCGGTGGAGGCTCGGCTCGGTCTCGTCAGTGGGCAGGTGACCGGGCCTGTGGCCGGACACCATCGCCTCGATCTCGCGCAAGCTCTTGCCGTGCGCCGCCTCGATCCATGCCGCTTCGGTATCGGGCACGGCGACTCGAGACAGCTCGCGCACGGCTGAATGCGCGAGATCGCCTCGCTCCAGCGCCTCGGCGAGCAGAGGTAGCTCGGCAATGGTGCGCGCGACGCGGAGTCGCTCGGCCGCCGTGCGCGGCGCGTAGCCCATCGCGCGCTCCATGTACTCGAGCATCGAGCCGAAGCCCCAGCCACGCCACAGCTTCAGCTCTTCGGCGTAGCGCAGCAGGTTTGCTTCCTCGGCATCGAGCGCCGCTCGTCGGGCCGCGATACCGCGGAGCTTCTGGTCTACTCTCGTCCACTCCGCCGCGTGCTCTAATTCCCACGCCTTCGCCGCGGCCACGTGGTCTGCCCACGAGCTCGGCCCGTGCTGGTCGTTCAGGTCATTGGCCATGAATACCTCCCGCATCGCCGTGAGCTCCATGAGGCCGATTCGGCATCATTGCAGGCATATCCTCTTCCACGCTGGTACTCGCTCTATCCATCGCCGCTCTGCTCGTTGGTCGCGACGACCCAGCGGAGATCATCTTGTTGAGCAGGAAGTGTATCCGCTGCTCGAGAGACTCGCTCAGTATCCAGTTTCTTTAATAACCCATTATTGGATGCACACCCATCAATGTCAAGGAGCTTCAGCTGAATATCATGCACGCTGTAATTGATTAAATTCTGATTCCGTAGTTGGATGGTTTGCTGTGGGCTCTGCCGCGCTGATCTGGACACCTGCAGGTGCCAGTCAATCGATCTGCTGCTGCCTCACTGCACTGCACACCCGCTCGTCCGCGACCGGCCGCTCGTGCTCGTCGTGCTCGGGTCAACCAACCAGCTTTGCTGCCTCGTTGCACTGCACCCCTTCATGCGGCACGGCCTCCACTGCATGGCACAACCCACACTCCTTACCCCAGGCTCCGGAGCCTCCGAGCGGCGGCGGGCCTCTCGCCCGCCAGCGCGCCACGCGCTCGTCCCGTGCCGAGCGCGTCTCGGGCGCGCGCGTTCTTCTATCTTCCTCGAGCTTTGCGGCGGCGCCTCGCTATTCCACCGCCCTTCAGGCGCTCGGCGCGGCGACGAGCGCGGGAGCGCGCGAGGGCGAGGCCCGCCGTCGCGAGGCGGAGCCTTGGCCCTTCGTGCGCAGTGCGGGAGCTGCGGCGCCCGCTGTCCCCGTGCCCGGGGCGCCCCCGTGCCCGCGCGCCCGTGCGCCCGCTGGCCGTGCGCCCGCTGGCCGTGCGCCCGCTGGTCGCGCCGCCCGCTGGTCGCGCCGCCCCACCCCGGCCCGCTATCTAGGCCTCCGCAATCCCTGGCTCGTCGGTGTGCCTCACGTCCGGCGCCGTCGCCACGGGTACAGGCCGCCTCGGCCGATCATGCGCTGCCGCTCCCAGCGCACGCCGGCGAACGCCTGCTCGACGCCGTGCTCCAGGATCGGCGGGCCGTAGACGAGCCGGCCATCGGCGTTGTCGAAGAAGCGGCCCATCGGATCGATCATCACGTAGGAGCCGGTCATGTCCTCGTTGTCCTCGGCGACCGGCGGGAAACCCTCGGCGGCGAGGTGGGCGTGGCGCTCGAGGTACGCGCGGAACTGCGCGGCGGTGATGAGCAGCGGCTCGACGCGGCCATCGTTCTGGCCATCGATCGGCAGGACGCGGAAGACCTTCCAGCGCTCGGGCCGGATCGTCCTCACGAGGTCGGTCATGTCCTCGTCGCAGCTCCACGCGGTGACGACGGTGTTGAGCTTGATCCGGCTCCCGCGCGCGCGCGCGAGCCGGGCCAGCTCGATCGATCGGCGGACGTGGCCGCCGCGGCCGCGCCCGAGCCGCGTGCAGACGTCTTCGTCGGCGGAGTCGACCGACAGGCCGATCCAGTCGAGGCTCTCGGCGTGGTGCTCGAGGATCGGCTGCAGGCGCTCGCCGTTCGAGACGACGCACGTCGTGAGCCCGCGGGCGTGCGCGGTCTCGATCAGATCGCCCAGGAACGGGCACAGCGTCGGCTCGCCGCCCACGAACGTGATCTTCTCGCAGTGGGGCGCGATCTGCTCGACGACGCGGATCGCTTCGTCTCGGGACAGCCGTCCCGGGACGTCGTCGAAGACGGCGAAGCAGAACTTGCAGTTGTAATTGCAGGGTTTCCAGACATGGAAGTTCACGGCGATGAGGTCCATCCGGGTCTCCGTGCGCGGTTGGGTCGCGCAGAGGGAGGAGTCGCCGCCCCCGGTTTCGTGTAATCGGCTCGGTCGATTTTTTCGATTTTCGCCAAGCCGCTGGAACCGCTGGCGAACCTCAATCGTCGGGCGTGCGGCCGTCGTCGCGCAGACAGTCGCCCAGCTCTCGCCGCAGCTTCTTGACCGCGTTGTGGAAGATGTAGCGAGCCTCCTCTTCGCGGAGCCTCCAGCGCGCGCCGATCTCGCGGAACCGGAGCCCATCCACGAGCCGGCTCCGCAACACCGCGGCGGGCTGCTCCTCCAGCGTGCAGAACGTGTAGTCCCACACCTGCTGCAGCACATGCTCGCGGTACGCGGACGACGTGGAGGAGCAGGACGGCGGCGGGGCGCGTTCATCCACGTTGTCGCAGGTCAGGGTGCGCCGCCCGGACTGCACGACGCGGACGGCCTGGTTGCGCATGACCGTGAAGAAGTACGCGCGCAGATCGTCGGGCGGTGGCTCGCGCAGGCAGGTCTTCAGCAGCGCGTCCATCACGATGTCGTCGGCGTCGTAGGTGCTGATCCTGTACGTGGATCGGAGGCGCGTCTTGCCCGCGCCGATCTCCTCCGCGAGCGTCGTGAAGCAATCGGGCCCGGAGCCGAGCACGCCCAGCGCCGAGCCGCCGCCATCGCCGCCATCCCCCAGGAGCTCGCAGGCCGGCGCGGACGAGCTGCGGGCGAGCTCTGGCGCTACCTCGTCGGCCGCGATGCATAGCCCCACGAGCTGCGCGTCGATGAAGCCCGCGGCGGCGCGCAGCGGCGCAAGCTCGACGTGCGCGGCGAGCTGCTGCACCTTGGCTCTCTGCCAGTGCGACTTGCGGAGCGCGAAGCCGCCGATGCCGAGGAGGATCAGCGTCGCGGTCAAAAGCCCGGTGCGGTAGGGAGACGACAGCCCCCACGCCTTGATCGGGCTCCAGATCTTGTCGAGGACAGCCCCGGTGTACAGGACGCCCATCAAGATGAAAAAATACGCATTGGCCAGGGTAACGATCGTCGCGAGTGGATATGGGAAGTACGGGGATCGATTCCAGCCGGCCACGGTGACGCCCCCGAGCGCGAGCAGGAGGCCCGCCGCCGTGACCGCCACAGGGTGGCGGCTGTAGGCGCTCTCGGGGGGCCTCTCGGCTTCGGGATCAGCCTCGGGATCTGGCGCCGCGCGCCGCGCGATCGCCGTCACCGCGATCGCGAGCAGCAGCACGGCGTCCAGCACGATCGCGGCGGTCACGCAGGTCCCGAACGTGCGCGGTTCGAGGCCGCCCGTGCGGACCAGGATCGAGCCCGAGACGCCCATGACGCTGGCCACGATGGCCACCCACGCGATCGCCACGAGCGGGACGAGCACGCCCACCGCGAACACCACCACGCCGGCCTGGAGCGCGAGCTTCATGCCAGGCGTCACTCGCGGGCTCGGGAGATCGTCCGAGCCCGCGGGCTCGATCGCCGCGCCCCCCCGCAGAGCCATACGCGAGCTCCATTGTGCAGGAAGCGGAGGGTGGTGGATAGATGGTCGATCGAGGGCCGGTGGGCGGCGGCGCGCCCGGCCGGATGCGCATAAGGTAGGGCATGCGAGTGCTCCGGCTGCTCGAGGTCCAGCGCGCGAGGGAGTGCATCTCCGTCGCGTGCAGCCTCGATGACCTGCGGTTCCACTTCACGGTCTGGTACGAGGACGTCGATCTGCACGAGCTGGCGGCGCTGCACGGCGACGAGCTGCTCGATCGGCTCGCGTTCCACATCGCGATGTTCCAGATCAACGCGGTGTGCAGCCTGCGGCCGGACACGATCGAGCTCGGCGCGTACGCGCGGTTCGCCACGCCGCGGCTCATCGAGCTCTGGCGCACCGTGTTCCGCCGCGTGTGGGCGCAGTGGCGGTGGGAGCACGGCCTGCCGGACTACGCCGGCCCCGTGTTCGTCGACGCGCCGGCCGCCGCGGACGCGCCGGCCCGCCCGGCACGGGTCGCGCCGGGGCCGGTCGACTGGCTCGTGTTCTGCGGCGGCGGCAAGGACAGCCTCGTGGCGCTCAAGCTGTTCGAGCGCGGCGGCCTGCCGTTCGCGACGCTCGGCTACGCGCACTCGATCTACGGCGACGCGGCCCGCCAGCACGCGCTGCTCGATCGCGTGGCGGGCGGCACCGCGCGCGCGCGCGCCGAGCGGCAGTGGGTGATCGACGACTTCATGGACGCGCCCGTCGTCGCGCTGCGGCCGTCGCTCGGCGCGCGCTCGCTGCTCGCGGCCGAGACGCCCGCGTCGGTGTTCGCCGCGCTGCCGCTCGCGCTCGCGCGCGGCTACCGCGGCCTCGTCGTCGCGCACGAGCGCGGCGCGAACACCGGGAACCTCGTGTGGCCGGCCACCGGCGAGGAGGTCAACCACCAGTGGGGCAAGGGCTGGGAGGCCGAGCGGCTGCTCGACGAGTACGTGCGCGCCGAGCTGCTCGCGGGCGTCCGCTACTTCAGCGTGCTGCAGCCGGTGCACGACGAGGTCATCTTCGAGCTGCTCGCGCGCGACGCCGAGCTCGCGCCGACCACGCACTCGTGCAACGTGCGGAAGCCGTGGTGCGGCGCGTGCGCGAAGTGCGCGTACGTCTGGCTGCAGATGGCGGCACACCTGCCGGGCCCGATCGTCGACGCGACGTTCGGCGACGACCTCGGCGAGCGCGCCGAGAACGAGCGCTGGTTCCGCGAGCTCCTCGGCCTCGCCGAGCACACGCCGTTCGAGTGCGTCGGCGGCGTCGCCGAGTCGCGGCTCGCGCTCGGCCAGCTCGCGGCGCGCCGCTCGCTCGGCCCCCGGCTCGCGCGGCTCGCCGCCCTGGTCGGCCCGCTCGATCTCGCCGCGCTCGGCGGCCCGCTCGTCGCGGTCGGCGCGGAGCACGGCATGCCGCCCGAGGTCGCGGCCCGCGTGATGCCGCAGCTCGAGGCGGCGGCCGCCGCGGCGCGCGCGCGCCTCAAGTAGCGGCTCAGCAGCCGGCGGCCATCCAGAGGTGCATGCGACCCTGCGGATCGGGATCGGTGCGGAACACGCGCCAGCCGGCGGCCGAGAGGATCGATGCGAGGGCGGCGCGCGCGTGCTTGTAGCAGTGCTCGGTCACGATGGCCTCGCCGCGCTCGAAGCGGATCGGCTCGCCGCCGACGCGCACCGTCTGGCGCCGCAGGCTGACGAGGTGCATCTCGACGCGCGAGCGCGCCGCGTCCCACACGGCGCGGTGCTCGAACGCCTCGAGCTCGAACGCCGCGTCGTGCGTGCGGTTCACGTGGGCGAGCACGTTCTGGTTGAAGGCGGCGGTCACGCGCTCGCGGTCGTCGTAGGCGCGCTCGAGGGACTCGCGATCGTTGTTCGAGTCGGCGCCGAGCAGGAGGAGCCCGCCGGGGCCGGCGAGCGCGCGCAGCCGCGCGAGGAAGGCGAGCGCCTCGTCGGGCTCGAAGTTGCCGATCGTGGAGCCGGGGAAGAACGCCAGCGAACGCGCCGGGCGGCGCGCGGGGCGCGGCAGCTCGAGCGAGCTCGTGTAGTCGCCGCACACGGGCTGCACCTCGAGCTCGGGGAACTCGGCGCGCAGCGCGCGGGCGTTGTCCTCGAGCTGCTCGCGGCTGATGTCGATCGGCACGTAGCCGGCCGGGCGCTCGAGCGCGCCGAGGAGCATGCGCGTCTTGATGCCGGCGCCGCTGCCGGGCTCGATCACGCGCGCGCGCGGCCCGACGGCGGCCGCGATCGCGGGCAGGTGCGCCTCGAGCAGCGCCAGCTCGTTGCGCGTCGGGTAGTAGTCCTCGAGCGTGCAGATCTGCTCGAACAGCGCGGCGCCGCGCGCGTCGTAGAGCAGCCGGCACGGCAGGTGCTTCCGCGGCGCGCGTAGGCCCGTGAGCACGTCGTCGCCATCGGGCGCGGCGTCGTGCTCGGTCTCGTGTCCCGGCTCGGTCGGCGCGTGATGGCCGAGCGACGGGGAGAGGTCGTCCGCTTGCTGCGCCGGACGGATCCGGTTCATGGCACGGCTCCAGCTCATGCTGCCTCCTGCGTCATGTCCTTCGCGACCCGCGCGCCGGACATCTGCCAGCGCGCGCCGGGGGGGAAGAAGTTGCGGTACGTGGCGCGTACGTGCCCGCGCGGCGTCAGGCACGAGCCACCGCGCAGCACCTGCTGGCCCGACATGAACTTGCCATTGTACTCGCCGAGCGCGCCCGCGAGCGGGTGGAAGCCGGGGTACGCGGCGTACGCGCTCGCGGTCCACTCCCAGACATCGCCGAGCAGCTGGGTGGGCGTATCGCTGTCCCCCGCCGGCGCGGGGCAGAGGAGGCCGTCGTCGGCGAAGTTGCCGCGCTCGGCCGGCGCGCCGCGCGCGGCGAGCTCCCACTCGGCCTCCGTCGGCAGCCGCCCGCCGAGCCAGCGCGCGATCGCGTCGGCCTCGTAATAGCTCAGGTGGCACGCGGTGGCGGCCGGATCGATCGCGCGGACGCCGCCGAGCGTGTAGTGCGTGCCGTCGCCGAGCCAGTACAGCGGCGCGGTCCAGCCCTCGGCCGTCGCGGCGTGCCAGCCGTCGGCGAGCCACAGCCGCGGCTCGCGGTAGCCGCCGTCGGCGATGAACGCGAGCACCTCGCCGTTGCTGACCGGCCGCGCCGCGAGCGCGAACGGCCGGACGAGGACGTCGTGCGCGGGCCGCTCGTTGTCGAACGCGAAGCCAGCATCGGCGGCGGCGCCGATCCGGATCACCGCCCCGTCGCCGACCGTCCGGGCATCGGACACGCGCCGCGGATCGATCGTGCAAAAGCGCAGCTCGCCCGCGCTCGCGCCCGCGCCCGCGCTCGCGCCCGCCGGCACCGCCAGATCGGTGCGGTACGCCGGGTGCAGCGGCTGCGTCCCGAGCGCGTATTTGATGTCCGTCAGGATCAGCTCCTGGTGCTGCTGCTCGTGGTGCAGCCCGAGCTCGAGCCGCGCGAGCGCGTCCGCGTCGAGCCCGCCCTCCGCGAGCGCGCGGCCGACCCGGCGATCGACGTCCTCGCGGTACGCGAGCACGCGCTCGAGCCCCGGCCGCGAGATCATCCCGCGCCGCGCGCGCGGGACCCGCGGGCCGACCGCCTCGTAGTAGCTGTTGAACAGGAACTCGAACGCCGGATCGAACGCCAGCTCGCCGAGCACGAACGACTCGAAGAACCACGTCGTGTGCGCGAGGTGCCACTTCGAGGGGCTCGCGTCGGGCATCGGCTGCAGCTGCTGATCCTCGGCGGACAGCGGCGCGCACAGCTCGACCGTGTGCGTACGCACGGCGGAATAGCGCGCGACATCAGGAGCGCTCATTCGCAGATGGTTTGAGCACAAACGGGGCCAGCGAGCGAGTCGCTGGCGCCCGAATCGAGCGTGATTCGCCGTACGGGCGCCCATGCGCGGTCTCCCCAGCGGCCGCGGGCTCGCTCGCTAGCCGTCGAGCTCCGGGTAATGACGGAAGACGTCGTGCTCGCTGAACGGCAGCCGGCGCTCCGACGCCAGATAGCTCGCGAGCCGCGGCCGCATCCCGACGCGATCGTGCAGCGCGATCAGGCGCGGCAGCTCGCGGGAGATGCGCTCGAACGCGCGCGGGAACGCGAGCCGGAGGCCCTCGATCACCTGGAACGCGGACAGATCGACGTAGCTGATCTCCGTTCCCACGAGCACGCCCGCGCCGCCGGTGTGATCGTTCCGCACGATCGTGCGCTCGAGGTAGCGCAGGAACTGCGGCATGCGGTAATCGCGGAACGCTGCGGCGCGCAGCTTCGCCGGCTCCACCTGCGTCTCGTACGCGCGCTCGACGGTGATCGGGTGGTGCGTGTCGTGCACCTCGGTGACCAGATCCGCGATCGTCAGCGCCACCGAGCGCGCCACGAGCTGCTCCTGCGGAAACAGCGGCGCGAGCCCGAGCTTCTCGCCGAGGAAGCTCGTGATCGCGGCCGTGTGCGAGAGCCATAGATCGTCGACGCGCAGGAACGGCGGCGCGAACGGCATGAGCGGCGCTCCCTCGCCGTGCATGATCCGGTTGAGTCGATCGAGGCCGTCAGACGTGCGGCAGACATCGACGTAATCGACGCCGCTATCCTCGAGCACCAGCCGCACGAACTCGCCGCGGCCCTGGATCTGAGGCCAGTAGAACAGCTCGAGGATCATGGCGGCAGCGTACCGCTACAGTCCGGCCTCGCGATACGTGCCTCGGTCAGCAACCACGCGGCCGCCGCCGCCGGAGTCGCCTTGTCGCGCTCTCGATCGACCATGAGGTTCGCCTGGCGGATGAGCGGCGCGGTCAGCGCGCCGCGCAGAGGCGCCAGCGCACAGCTCACGCGCGCGTCATCGGCGATCTTCTTGCCGAGCATGATCATCGCGTCGTACGGCGGCAGCGCGCTCGCCGGATCCTCCAGCACGACGAGGTCGTACGCCGCGATTCGCCCGTCGCTGGAGAACGCCGAGATCACGTCGACGTCGCGGTGCGTGAGCGCGTCGTAGAGCAGCGTCGGGTCGTAGCTCGCGGTGCGGCTGAACGCGAGGCCGTACGCGCCACGGACCTGCGCCCACTCGCGCCGGCTGAAGAACTCGTAATCGGCGCCCATCGCGAGCGTGCGAGCGTGGCGCGCCAGATCGTCGAGCGTGCGCAGCCCGAGCTGTGCGCCTGTGTCACGCCGGATCGCGAGCGCGTACGCGTTCTCGAACCCCAGCGAGCCGAGGCTGCGCATGCCGTGCTCGCGCGCGAGCCACGCCTCGACCTCGGCGAGGATCTGCCAGCGCGGCAGGCCGGCCTCGCGCCGCATGTAGTTCGTCCACACGGTGCCCGAGTAGTCGACGTAGGCGTCGATCTCGCCGTCGCGCAGCGCCTCGAAGATGACGGTGGAGCCGAGGCTCGACGCGACCTCGACGGCGATCCCCGCCGCGGCGAGGCGCGCGCGCAGGACCTCGACGAGCACGTACTGCTCGGTGAACGTCTTGGCGCCGAGCTTCACGCGCGTCACGGCGGGCCGCTGGCCGGCGCGCAGGGCAGCGGGCACGCCACCGCCGCTGCGCGAGCCATCGCCGTCGCCTGTCGCGAGCTGCGGCAGGACGCCGAGCACGAGGACCGCGAGCGCGGCGAGCGCGGCGGCCGGGTAGAGAGCGCGGCGCCGATCGCGGCCGGCGAGCGCGCGCTCCGCGGCGCCGAGCAGCGCGTCGAGCGCGACCGAGAGCGCGGCGGCCGCGGCCACGCCGACGAGCAGCATCGACCAGTTGCGCGTCTGCAGGCCCGCGAAGATGTAGTTGCCGAGGCACGGCTGGCCGACCGGCGTCGCGAGCGTGGCGGCGCCGACGGTCCACACCGCGGCCGTCCGGATCCCGGCGGCGATCACCGGCGCCGCGAGCGGCAGCTCGACGCGGAGCAAGATCTGGCGATCGGTCATGCCGAGGCCGCGCGCCGCTTCGACGATGGTCGCGTCGACGCCGTGCAGCCCGGTGATCGCGTTGCGCGCGATCGGCAGGATCGCGTAGAGCGTCAGCGCGATCACCGCTGGCCCGAACCCGAACGCCGGGATGCCGATGCCCAGCCCGCCGGTGTTCGCGAGCACCGGCACCATGAGCGCGAGCAGCGCGAGGCCCGGCACTGTCTGGATCACGCCGGCCACGGCGAGCACGCCGGCGGCCGCGCGCGGGCGGCGCGCGATGGCGAGCGCGAGCGGCAGGCTGATCGCGATGCCGGTGGCGAGCGCGACGAGCGCGATCGCGAAGTGGCTCGCGAGCAGGGGCGGCAGGCCGCGCAAGAGCTCGGTCATGGTTGGCCTTGACCCAGCTCCCGCAGCGCGTCGGCCTGGTGGCGCACCATGCCCATGAGCTTGGCGACGTAGTCGTCGGCGGGCGCGGTCATCAGCTCGGCCGGCGTGCCGACCTGCCGCAGCTCGCCGCGGTACATGACGGCGATCCGATCGGCGAGCGTCAGCGCCTCGATCAGATCGTGCGTGACCATGATCGTCGTGAGCCCCAGCTCCTTGTGGATCGTCCGCAGCTCGTCCTGCAGCGCGGCGCGCGTGATCGGATCGAGCGCGCCGAACGGCTCGTCGAGCAGGAGCACGCTCGGCTTCGCGGCGAGCGCGCGCGCGACGCCCGCGCGCTGGCGCTGGCCGCCCGAGAGCTGATCGGGGAACCGCTCGCGGTACACCGCGGGATCGAGCCCGACGAGCGCGAGCAGCTCGTCGGTGCGCGCGTGGATCGCGTCCTTGCTCCAGCCGAGCAGGCGCGGCACCACCCCGACGTTGTCGCCCACCGTCTGGTGCGGGAACAGCCCGGCCTGCTGGATCACGTAGCCGATCGTCCGGCGCAGCGCGACGATGTCGTGCGCCCGCACGTCCTTGCCGTCGACGCGCACGCTGCCCTCGTCGGGATCGATCAGCCGATTGACCATCTTGATGAGCGTGGTCTTGCCGCTGCCCGACTCGCCCAGCACGGCGACCAGCTCGCGCGCCGCCACACGCAGCGCGACGTGCCGCACGGCCCACCGCTCCTCGCCGCCGCTGCCGTAGCGCTTGGAGACCTCCACCAGCTCGATCACGCGCGCGAACCTACCGCGCCTCGGGCGACGGCGGGCCGCTTCAGGCCGCGTACTTCGCCGCGCAGCGCCCCCGTACTTCCACGACGGCGCCACGCCGCCGACGCCGCCGACGCCGCCACGCCGACGATGCCGACGTCGAGCGTCAGCGAGCGGGCGGCGCGCGCGATCAGCCAGTGCCTGTTGTCGCGGCCGATCGGCCCAGCTCCCGATCGATCGACGGCCGCAGCACCGCGGCGTCCGCCAGGTCGCGCGCGCGCTCGTACGTGCGGGCGTGGAGTGAGCCCGCCAGCATGCCGCGAATTTCATCGTCCGGGAGGTAAAGGCTGGACCAATTCTCATCCCAGGGGCCGAAAAAAGTGACGGTGAGCTTCATTTCTGGGTTCCGGAGGTCGGGCCGGTCATCGACAATCGTCCGCGGTGGACTACGCGGCGTTGATCGCGATTATTCGGGCGGGGGTTCGCGAGATCTCGTTCGAGAGCACGATTCGCGGGGCTGTGGTGATCCGGCGGCTCAGCGCGGACCTTCCGGAGAGCGAGTCCATCCCTGGGCTGTCTCCGGCGCAGCGCGTGATGGAGGTCGTGCGGCGCACCATCAGCCAGGCGCACGAGGTGCACCCGATGCCCGATCGGTGGGGCGAGGGCCATGTCGTCGTGTTCTGTCGCCAGGTGACCGAGGAAGATCAGCAGTGGGACTTCACGGTCGAGGTGGCCGTCGATCGCTCGCAGAACGCCGTGATCATGGACGCCCGCGTGACGCACCCCGACGGGCTCCCCGAGGACGACTGGCGGACGCCCGTGCCGGGGAGCTTCTCGTTCGGGCTGATCGCGTGCCCTTGCTGCGGTCACGCCACGCTGACCCAGCGCGGCCGGCACGAGATCTGTCCGGTGTGCCTCTGGGAGGACGACGGGCAGGACAACGCCGAGGCCGATCGCTGGCGCGGCGGCCCGAACCCGGTGAGCCTGCGCGAGGGCCGCGTGAACTTCCTCCGGTTCGGCGCCAGCGTCGAGGGCGACTGCGAGGCGGTCCGGCGCCCGACGCCCGAGGAGGTGCGGCTCCGCCGGTTCGACGAGTACGGGAGCGAGCTCACGGGCGAGTGATCGCCCCGGCCGCCGGGCCCGTCTCGCCGCGCTGCGCGTCTGCTGCCCGGTGCTACGCTCGCCCGCGTGGCCGGAGCCTCGCGTGGCTGGATCGGCGCGAGCCTCCTGCTCGCGGCTGCCCTCGCGGCCGCCCTCTGGCTCTGGCGGGTGACGCGCGCGCCGGAGCCGCCGCCGCCGCTCGAGCCCGCCGCCGCGTCGCCCGCGCCCGGCGCACCCGCCGCCGCGCTCGTGCCGCCGCGGCCGCGCGGGCCGGCGCCATCCATGCCGGCGATCACCGCGCTGCGCGCCGCGCCCGTGACGCCGCGGGAGGTGCAGCACCTCCTCGATCCGTGCACGGAGCTCGCGGAGCCGCTCACGCCCATTCCGGCCGGCTTCGAGGCGCACGCCGATCAGGGCATCACGATCGCGTGGTCGCCCGGCGCGCCCGCCGTGGGGCCCGTCGACGCGCCGCTGCGGCCGCTCTCGCTCGCGCACCTCGTCACCGGCATTCTCGAGGAGGCCGCGCAGCTCACCGGCACGCCGCGGCGCGCCGAGCTGACGGTGATCGTCTACCCCTCGCGCGACGAGTTTCACACTGCGACGAAGGCGCCGCGCTGGGCGATGGGCCTCTACGACGGCGTTGTGCGCGTGCCCGCCGACCCCAGCGGCGAGCTCGGCATCGCCCTCCCGACCTTGCGCCACGAGGTCATGCACGCGCAGCTGCACGCGGCCGTCGGCTGCATGCCCGTCTGGTTCAACGAGGGCGCCGCGATGTACTTCGCGGGCACCGCGCCTGCGCGCGACTGGCTCGCGATGCTGCGCGCGCCCGCGCCGCTCGAGCTGTTGCTCCTCGAGCTGCCCGCGCTCGACGAGCGCGCCACGCCGCAGGTCGATCGCCTGTACGCGCAGAGCCTCGCGATGGTCCTCTACCAGGCCGAGCGGGCCGGCGCGCCCAGCCTCGCGCCCGCCGTCGCCGCGCTCGCCGACGGCAACCGCGCGTCGCAGCGCGACGGGCTCGCGCTGTGGTCGCGCCTGCACCCGCGGACCGATCACGCCGCCGTCCTGGACGCGCTGGCGCGCCGGATCTTCGGCGTCCCCGCCGCCGAGCTCGGCGCCATGCTCGACGGCCCGCTCTGCTGTCACGGCCTCGCGCGCGCGACCGAGCTCTCGTGCCGGGCCACGGCGGCGCGCCCGGGCCGCGCGCAGTGGCTCGACGAGACCACGTCACCGCGCGCGAGCTGCCGCGCTCGCTGGTGAGCCGCCGCGCCTAGCGACGGCGGCGGCGCAGCAGCGCCAGCCCGACGATCAGCGCGCCGAGGATGCCCGTCCGCGCCGACTCGCGGCTCGTGCTGCAGCAGCCGCCCGCCGGGTCGCCCGGGTTGTCCGGGTTCATGCCCGCGTCGCCCGTCGGGTCCATGCCCGCGTCGGGCGGCGGCGGCGCGTTCGGCGAGATGTTGACCGTCGCGCAATGATAGTAGAAGCAGGGCTGCGCGTGGTTCGCCATGTACTCCAGGACCTGGAGGACGCAGTTCGTGCACGTCATCCCCGCCGGGATCGGCACCTGCATCGTCTGGGTCGGATTGGGGAACTGGGCCGTGTGCGGGAGCAGGCCGTCGGCGAGCACCGGCAAGGTCGGGTTCGCGACCGGCTGGAGCCCGTTGCACTGCGCGTTCGCCACCGTCGGGGCCGCGGGCAGCCCCGCCATGTTCTGCGCGAGCGCGACGCGGTAGTGGCCCGGGTGGGCGATCGTCTCGGTGATCGAGATCGACAGCATCGTGCCCGACTGGACCGCCGTCACCATGTTCGTCGGCATCAGGGTGCCCGTGTCCGGCCCGCACGGCGCGGTCTTCTGCGGATCGCCGTACATGGCGCTCTGCTGCGAGTAGGCCGCCGGCGTGTTCAGCTTGAAGTGGGCTTCGGCCGTCGCGGCGATGCCGAGCACCGCGAGGCACGTAACGAGCAGGGTCGTGCGGGTCATGAGGGCCGAGAGTACACAAGATCGCTCGGCGCGCGCCTCTTTGTTCGAGCGCGGGGCTCGCTGCCACCTACCATCCGTAGGCATGATGTCCGGTGTTCGGACCGGCGCCGCGCCGAGGAGGGCGCCTGAGCCCGCCTTAGCCCACGAGCTTCGCGAAGCGGGCCAGATCGATGTTACCGCCGCTCACGATCACGCCGACCCGGCTCCCGCGGATCGGCACGCCGCCGCCGCGCGCGCCCGCGAAGCCGAGGCAGCCCGTCGGCTCGACGACGAGCTTCATTCGCTCGGCGAAGAAGCGCATCGCAAAGACGAGCTCGGCGTCGGTCGCCGTGAGGATGCCCGCCACCTCGCGGCGGATGATCGCGAACGTCAGCTCGCCGAGGTGCTGGGTCTGCGCGCCGTCGGCGATCGTCTCCGGCGTCGGGATCTGCACGATCTCGCCCGCCCGCAGCGAGCGCTGGCCGTCGTTGCCCGCCTCCGGCTCGACGCCCCACACGCGGCAGCGCGGCGAGGCGGCGCGCGCGGCGAGCGCGCTGCCGCTGATGAGCCCCCCGCCGCCGAGCGGCACGAACAGGTGATCGAGCTCGCCGACCTCCGCGAACAGCTCCGCGGCCGCCGTGCCCTGACCCGCGATCACGTCCGGGTGATCGAACGGCGGGATCACCGCTCCGCCGCGCTCGTCCGCGAGCCGCCGCGCGATCGCCGCGCGATCCTCGAGGAAGCGATCGTACGTGATGATCTCGGCGCCGTAGCCGCGCGTCGCCGCTACCTTGGATGCGGGCGCGTCGGTCGGCATCACGATCGTCGCCGGGAGCTCGAGCAGCCGCGCCGCGAGCGCGATCGCCTGCGCGTGATTCCCTGACGAGAACGCGATCACGCCCGCGCGCCGGTCTTCCGGCGCGAGCCGCGCGAGCGCGTTGTACGCCCCGCGGAACTTGAACGCGCCGACCCGCTGCAGGTTCTCGCACTTGAAGAACAGCTCTGCGCCCAGCTCTGCGTTCGCGGTCCGCGAGGTCGCCACCGGTGTCCGGTGGGCGACGCCAGCGAGCCGCGCGGCGGCGGCGCGGACGTCCTCGAAGGTGGGTAGGAGGCTCGGGCGCTCGGTCACGCGCGCATTATCACCCGCGCGCAGCCGCCCGCGGCTACAGCTGCGCCGCAGCTACAGCTGGGCCGCGGCGCTGCCGAGCTCGCTGCGGGCGCCGGGCGTCACGAGCTCGGAGGCCTCGAGGAGCAGCTCGTCGGCGCGGTCCTGGTCGATCCAGAGCGCGCGCTGTAGGCCCTCGAGGAGCTCGCTCTCGACCGGGGAGAGCTCGAGATCCGACACGATCAGGAGATACGCCACGATGAACGCGAGCTCGCGCCCGCCGGTGGTCACCACCCGGCCCGCCAGCGAGGAGATCAGCGCGCTGCGCTCCTCGGCGTCGATCGGCAGCGGTGACAGCACCGGCACGCTCGAGATCGGGATCTGGGCGAGCGTGCACAGCCGGTACGTCACCGCGCCCAGGAGCCTGTGCTCGTCAGTGTCGTCGGTGGGGTCAACGCCGGCCGCGAGCTGGGCGATCTGCAGGATCGCCCGGATCTCGCTGGGGCTCGGGCAAGCTCCGAGCAAGGCGATATCGAGCAATCGACCGAACGTGAGGGTGTCGAGCGCGATATTCATGGATCCGTCCTCCGCCCTTGCGGGAATGCAGTCCGCATACCGGACGCGCCGCAGGCGCGGCGGGCTGCGCCCTTGCGCCGCAAGGCCCAAGGAGGTTCGCCATGCTGTTACCGGCGGGGCTCGTCGTGTTGACTTTGCTGATCGCGGCGGTCGCGGTGATCGTCCACTTCAAGCGCCGCGCACAGGGGCGCAGCGAGCTGTACTGACGCCGCACGGTGCTGAGGCTCTGCTGCGGGATCCCCGCAGCGGGCGCGCGCCGTGTACACGCCATCTCGACCGGCCCTCTGCGCGAGGTACGCCGCGCGGGATCCCCGCAGCGGGCGCGCGCCGTGTACACGACGAGAGCACAGACGGCGCAGCGCCTGCGCGCCGGGCTCACGGAGGGCTCACCGGGGGCTCACGGGGGGCTCACCTGAACCGCAGCGCCTGGAGCCGCCGGCGCCGGCGGGCAGGCGTACGCTGCCCGGCGGCCGGGACAGCGATTGATCTCTCTCTGATCTCACGGAGACAGCCCGGACCGGGGGTGATCGCCAGTCTGCGAGCTGTCCTCCTCGGGGGCGCCGAGAAGACACTCCTCATCTGGCGCCTCGCGCGCCTGCCGGCTGGCGCGCGTCTCACGCTGAGCGCTGGTTTCCTCCCTCGAGACGGAAAGGATCAGCTCATTTTGCTGAATGAGGGTTCTCCCGCTCGGGCGGTTACGCGCGATCGCGCAGGCGCGCACGCTGACTCCCTGGCGTGACGCGTGCACAACCCTCTCCTCGAGGAGCAGTCATGCCAGCACGAACGACATCTCCAAAAACGCCGGTGAATGACCGTCGCGGTTCCACCGAGTCCTTCGGTCAGGGGCAGAGCGGGTCCATGGCCGGTCGCGTTGAGGGCGACCCATCGCTGCAACAGGAATCCCGAAACGCGAGCTACCCCGATCGTAGGGATGAACATCCGCGGCAGCTCGGGGTCGACGATCGCTTCGCCGGAGCCGGCGGCGCGCCATGGGTACCCAGGGAGGAAGCGCCCACCGAGGACGCCGAAGAGGTCCCCGACCTAACTACATCCTCTCCTGATTAAAAATTAACGCAGCGAAGTCGGTGTGCTACTTGCACGACGAACTCGTAGGCAGGTGGAACATGAGCAAGATCGCCATTCTCGTCGACAGCATGTTCGAGGACTGCGAGCTTCGCATTCCCTTCAATCGGTTGCGCGAAGCCGGCCATGACGTAGACATCGTCGGGCTCCATGCGGGCGCGGAGGTGGTGGGCAAACAGGGCAGGGAGTGCGTCTGGATCGAGAAGTCCGTCGCGAGCGTCTCCGAGCACGCATATGACGCCCTGGTGGTGCCCGGCGGTTACTCACCCGATCAGCTCCGGATGAACGAGGACGCCGTGCGCTTCACGCGCGCGATGGCGCTCGCGAACAAGCCCATCGGGGCCGTGTGTCACGCGCCGTGGCTCCTGATCGAGGCTGATCTCGCCGACGATCGCGTGGTCACGTCCTGGCCGTCGCTCCGCACCGATCTCCTGAACGCCGGCGCGCGCTGGACCGATCAGGAGGTGGTCGTCGACGGCAACATCATCACGTCCCGCACGCCGGACGACGTCGGCGCCTTCAGCGACGTGTTCCTCCGCGTGCTCGCCGACGGCGTGCCCGATCGCGAGATCGGCGAGCGCCCCTCGGACGAGGCCGGGATCGAGCAGTCGACGATGGTGCACTGAGCCCCGAGCGCGAGCGAGGGGCGAAGCTCGGGGCCGACGCGGCCCCGTGGGCCGGTCGCGTTGGGCCCGGTCCGGCCGCGCATCGGCCGCGCTGTGCGCTTGGCGACAGGTCCATGAGCCGGCGCGTGGCCTCGCATCGATCGGGCGCGTGGTCTTCGCGCGTGCCGGCAGGCTCCTGACCCAAGGCCGGGCCGCCCTCGCTCCGATGGCGGCCACCACGGCCTCGACGTCGGGCAAACCCTGGCTAGCAACGTGGGTAACGTTCCCCGCAGAGACAGCCTCGGCGAGCGTGGATGCACGCGCGACCGGTAGCCTCGCGGTCCATTCCGCTCGCTTCGCACGCGGCAGAAGGGCTCCTTCGCGCGCGGGGCTCCGCGCGTTGGCCTGTACGCGTTTAACCAGTGCTGTACGGGAGAGCACGACCTTGATGATGTCGAAGCTTGATCGTGCAGCTGCTCGAAGCCGAGTCATGACTCATCATGCCGAGTCATGACATGCCGAGTCATGACATGTCCGGCTCTCGAGGCCGAGCACTTCGCGCAGCGCGCTGGTGGTGGCGCGCAGGGCGCGGCTCTCGAGGCCGAGCGCTTCGCGCAGCGCGCTGGTGGTGGCGCGCAGGGCGCGGCTCCCAAGGCCGAGCGCTTCGAATCGTGACAACCCGAGGCGTGAAGCATAAGGACGATAAAAACGAGATCTTGATTGTATGGACTTCTTTGCGCCAATTCTCCTGGTCAACCTGGATTCTGCGTACTAAACGATTTCGGCGAAATCAAATGTCCCTGTCCTCTCACCGCTGATCGACTCACATGGGCCGCACGCGCAAGACACATGAGCAGATGGAGATGGCGTTCCGGACGCGCGGCGGACGGCGACCGGGCGCTGGGCGGCCGCCCCGAGGGCCGCGCTCGAGCGAGCGCCACAAGGCGCGCCCGGAGCACAACTGCCGGCACCCGGTCGATGACATCGCGAACCTCCGCCACCGCGACTTCTATCTGCAGCTACGCGAGGCCACGATCGTGACCGCGAGGCGCGCAGACTTCCGCATCGTCCAGATGAGCATCCAGCGCAACCACCTCCATCTGATCGTCGAGGCGGACCACAAAGACGCGCTGTCGCGCGGCATGCAAGGCTTTTCGATCTCGGCGGCCAAGCGCGTGAACGCGGCTATCACCGCGCGCACGGGGGTACGGCGCACCGGCAGGGTCATCGCCGATCGGTTCCACGCGCGGCCGCTCACCACGCCGCGCGCGGTCCGCCACGCGCTGGCGTATCTGCTGAGCAACTGGCGCCGGCACGGCGAGGATCAATCGGGGCTCCCGCAGACGTGGAAGGTCGATCCGTTCTCGAGCGGCCCTTTATTTTTCGGTTGGAAGGAGCTCGAGCACTCGCCGGTCCTGTGGCCGCTGCGCGAGACGTACCTGCCGCTCATCGTGCTGCGCCCGCGAACCTGGCTGCTCGCGAAGGGCTGGCAGGAGCATCACCCGCTGATCTCGGTGCGCGAGGTCCCAGGTCCGCGCGCCGGCCCTCGAGCCGCCGCTCGGCGCTGACGCGAGCTGGCGCCGCGCCGCGAGGGCAGCAGCGCTGGCCATCGCGCGTCGCCTCAGGTCATACGCGCTTGTCGGCAGCGAGCGCCTGCTCGACCGCGGTGTTGTCGGTGAGCAGCTGACCCGCGTCCGCCTTCCAGCGCGCGAGTTGGGCCAGCATGCCGGAGTCCCGGTTACGGACCAGCTTGAACAGGCGCTCGACGTCATCCCGGTGATCGAGCTCGAGCTGAAGGCTGCTCTTCTTGGTGCCGGCGATCTTCACACAGCTGTCCTCCCAGGGCCCGACTCCGCTGGGCCCGACGAAGACCGCCGCCGACTTGATCCGGCCGATCGGTACTCCCGCCTGCTGCGATCAGGTCTCCGTTGGGTGACCAGCACGTCGCGTAGAGTCCACTGACCTCGGGCCCGGCCAGTACTTGAAGCTCGTTCCGCTGAGTGTCAATAATAATGAGACTGCGCTTACCAAGTGCCGCGATGCGATGTTTCTGGCGTGACCAGTGTACCCTCGGGGTACCCGATGAGCTCAGAGGTAAAGCTCATGAAGCTCTTGATGAGCTGACCGCGCGCGATATCGAAGAGAGCGAGCTCCGTGCGGCTAATGAATGCGAGTGCGGTGCTATCCGGGTGCCAGGCGACGGCTAAACCTGGGACGTCAGCTTTGGACTCTTTGGGATGGAGCGTCGTGATCTCACGGCCGGTCGAGGATTCCCATATCCGCGCGGTGCCATCGGTAGCCCCGGTTGCTAGCATCGATCCCTTGATGCCATCTTGAGCCGGGAGAATGGCAGGTTCGAGATCGCCTGTACAGCCTCGCTCGATGCGCTAAAACAACGGACATGTCCGGCGTGGACGCCGCCACCGCAGAGACCGCCACCGCTGCTGCATCTGCCGCCACCGCAGAGACCGCCGCTACCGTCTTCCTGCTCAGCCCCGCGCGCTGCAGCGGCGAGCGCGCCGCGCGGCTCGTCCGCTCGAAGCGGTCGGAGCTCGGCCGGCGGCTCCGCGCGGGCGAGGCGTCGATCGGCGAGATCTTCGCGTGGCTGTCCGCGCTCTACTTCCGCGGCAAGCTGACGTACGCGCTGCGCTTCGGCTCCTCCACCGGCGGCGCTCCCGGCGCGCTCGTCATGGCGCCGGGCCTGGGGCTGCGCGCGCCCGAGACGCGGCTCTCGGTGCCGATGTTCCAGGCGATGGGCGAGGTCGACGTCGAGAGCGACGCGTTCGTGCGGCCGCTCCTCGGCGACGCGCGGCTCCTCGCGCGGCTCCTCGACCGCGCGGCCGGCGGCACGACCGGCGGCGCGGCGGGCGGTACGGCGGGCGGCGCGGCCGGCGGCGCGGCCCGCGTCGTCTTGCTCGGTAGCATCGCGACGGGCAAGTACATCAGCACGCTGCTCGACGTCTTCGGGGAGCGCTTGCTGTTTCCGGCGACGTTCGTCGGCCGCGGCGACATGAGCCGCGGCGGCCTGCTCCTGCGCGCGGCGCGCAGCGGCGAGGAGCTCGCGTACCGGCCGGTCGCCGGCGCGACCCTGCGCGGCGCGCGGCCGCCGAAGCTGCCCCGGATCTACCCCTGAGCCGCGCGCCGGCGGCGGCGCAGGCAGAGCGCCACCACGCCGGCCAGGAGGAGCGAGCCGCGCGAGCCGCGCTGCGAGCTCTGGCAGCAGCCGCCGCCTGGCTCCTCGTCGGGCGGCGGCTCGCCCTCGACGAGGCACGCCGGGCTGCAGCCGTCACCCGCCATGGCGTTGCCGTCGTCGCACTCCTCGACCTCGGGGCGGACCACGCCGTCGCCGCACGCCGCGTCGATGCAGTTGTACCGGCAGGCGTCGGTGTCGGCGGTGTTGCCGTCGTCGCACTCCTCGACGTCGGCCTGGACCACGCCGTCGCCGCACGTCGATGACATGCACGCGGTGGTGCAGCTGTCGGTGTTGGACACGTTGCCGTCGTCGCACGCCTCGACGCCGCCCTGGACCACGCCGTCGCCGCAGCGCGCCGTGGTGCACGTCGCGGTGCACGCGTCGGTCGGGACGGTGTTGCTGTCGTCGCACTGCTCGACGCCGGCCTGGACGAAGCCGTCGCCGCAGCGCGCCGCGACGCAGGTGCCGAGGCACGCGTCGGTGTTGCTCGTGTTCATGTCGTCGCACTGCTCGACGCCGGCGCGGACGTAGCCGTCGCCGCAGGTCGCCGCGACGCACGTATTGAGGCAGTCATCCGTGTTCGAGGTGTTGGTGTCGTCGCACTGCTCGACGCCGGCGCGGACGTAGCCGTCGCCGCAGGTCGCGCTCCGGCACGTGCTCAGGCACGCGTCGGTGTTGCTCGCGTTCATGTCGTCGCACTGCTCGGGGCCGTTGACCGCGCCGTCGCCGCACCGCGGGCCGAGCCCGGTGCACGCCGCGTTGCAGTAGCCGTACGTGCCGTTGTTCGCGCCGTGGTCGCACGTCTCGCCGGGCTCGAGCGCGCCGTTGCCGCACTGGGGCATCAGCACGAACTCGTACGCGCCCATGTCCCACTGTGCCATGCCGATGCCGTTGCCCTCGAGCGGCCGGGTGAAGCCCTCGGCGTCGCTGGTCGGCCCGGCCGTGCCGCTGTCGATCGCGACGCTGGTCCCCTGGAGGTGCAGATCGGTCGCCGAGACGAACTGCGGGTTCACCGAGATCGTGCCAGTGCCGGCGGAGGCGCCGCTGTAGTTCGCGCTCGAGTTGTTCCAGACGTCGGAGTACGTGACGCTGATGATCGCGCTGTCGGCGCGGTAGACGCCGTAGCTGCCATTCGTGATGATCGAGTTCGTGATCGAGAACGTCGCGCCGTTCCCCGCCCCCGCGCCGGTGTAGATGTTGTATGTGCCGTTCGCGTTGAGCGTGCAGCTCGAGACGGCGAGCGTGCGGCTGGCGCTGGTGTGGGCGACGTAGATGCCGTAGCCGCCGTTGTTGCGGACGACGCAGTTGGTGAACGTCGGCGTCGCCGAGTCGCCGACGTAGATGCCGACGCTGCCCGCGCCGATCGCCGTGAACCCGTCGAGCGTCAGGCCGCCGGTGCGCAGGTACAGGCCGTAGCTCTGCGCCGCGTTGGACGTGACGCGCGAGATCGCGTTGCCGGTGCCGGTGGAGCGGTAGGTCAGGTTGTAGATCGCGCGGTTGATGACGATGTTGTCGAGCACGCTGTCGTGCGAGCTGGCGTCGAAGTCGATGCCGTACCACGAGCCGCTCGTCGTCGACGTCGAGCCGAACGTGATCGGCGCGGCGGGAGTGCCGTCGGCGACGAGCTGGCCGCGTACGATCAGCTCGCCGCGGGTCGTGCTGGAGCCGCCCTGCATGATGTCGGAGCTCGCCTGGAACGAGATCGTCACGCCGGGCTCGACGGTCAGCGTCACGTTCCCCGGGACGATCAGATCGCCGGCCGCGGTGTACGGCCCCTGCGCCGCGGTGAGCGTGGTGTTGGTCCACAGCGTGCCGTACAGCCCGGGCGTCGGGACGCCGTCGTAGGCCAGCGCGCCCTGGTCCGCGCTGCCGGAGGCGCCGAACCGCGACGGCGAGTTCGACGTCAGGCGCAGATCGGTGGCCGAGACGTAGAGCGGGTTCACCGAGATGGTGCCGGCGCCCGCGGAGGCGCCGCTGTAGTTCGCGCTCGAGTTGTTCCAGACGTTGGAGCTCGTCACCGAGATCGTGGCGCTGTCAGCGCGGTAGATACCGTAG
>DATMCI010000124.1:0-50067 GCA_035558535.1 Kofleriaceae bacterium | reverse complement strand
GAGCGGGTCGCCGCGGTCGAAGCAGCCGTGGCCGCCGAACGGATGCGAACCGGCGCCCGCATCCTCGGCCGGCGAACGATCCTGCGTCAATCGTGGCGCGGCTGCCCCGTCAGTCGAGCGCCCCGACGCGGCCTGCGCCCGCGGCTCGCGGCGCGCAACCAGTGGGCACGCCTCGAAGCGACCCGTCGCAACCGCGAGTTCCTGGCAGCCTATCGCGAGGCTCGCGCCTGCTGGCTGGCCGGCGCCGCGATCCCGTTCCCCGTTGGCACCTATTGGCTGCGGCGCTTCGCGCACGTTCCATCGGCAAGCTGACGTACACCGTCGAGTGGCTGCGACCTGTGGTTCCGCGAGCATCGAGCCCGCGGCGTCGCGGCGTGGCATGACGCGACCGCCAGGCAGCCTTCACTCATGGGCGAGCAGGCGGTTTCAGGTGCAAGCCGGTGAGTAAGCCGGCGCTGTGACTCGCGCTCCTGACAATCAACTCTGGTCCGGACCACCCGATCCGTCGCAACCGTGAATTCCTGGCCGCCTATCGCGATGCCCGCGCCCAATGGCTCGGCGGTGCCGTGGTCCCGTTCCCCGTCGGCACCTAACTGGCTCCGTCGGTTCGCCCACGTTCCGATCGCAAGCTGACGTACGCCGTCGCCATTGTTCCCTGTGAGCGCCGCGAGCGCCGTCCTCGCGGCGTCGCGGCGTGGCGTAACGCCATCGCTCGAGTCCTGCGTCTTGGCCGAGGCGCCGGCTCCTAATGCGAGTGCGCAATGAGCGTTGCAGCGCCAATTGTGTTTTTGGCTGAGCAACCCCGGTCCGGATCCTCCTTCCTGAAATCAACCCCGGTCCGGATCTTCCCACGCCCAACTCCTCACTCATCGTTGGTGCTCGGCAGCAAGCTTCGAAAGATCAGTTCGGCGCCGTGGTTTCGCACCCATTCCAGCGCGTGGTCGCGTGCCGCGTTCTCTTTCTCGAGTTCCGCCGCATCGTAGCTGACGTGCCAGTGGTTGGCGTGATCGGCACGAGGAAACAGGTTCTCGTGACTTCCCTCCGCATAATTATCATCCTTCAGGCGCACGGGCTTGACCTGGGGCGGACGGCTCCCCAACTCCTTTTTGATCCATGCGAGCGCCTTCCGGGCCTCCTCGACCCGCGTGCTCTCTGACTGCTTGGCCACGGCATCCATGAGACCAAGCTTGGCGTCGCGCAGCATCTTCCATGAGGCAAAGAGTACTTGCGATGGAAAACTTAGCAGGACGCATTGAGTATAACGCACCCCCAGCTCCTGATACATTATAGCCTCGTGTTGATGGGGGCGAGCTACCAGCGATGGTGGAAAGTGATACTCGAGGCAGCTCTCCTCCAAGGGCTTGGTGTCCGAGGACCACATGGAAAATCCCGAGGACTCGGAATCTGGCTCTTGCAGCCAATACAGCTCTCGCTGCAGCTGCTCGATCTGTCCCTTGATCGGAGGTAGAATAGGAGGCGCGCTTTCCTCGACCTCTAGCTCATCGTCCGAAGTCTCGAGCACCAAGTGCCTTTCACACACCGCAACGCCGATCCCGCGTAATACAGTATCGAACATGGCTCCGTTGCGATGAGTTTGATGTGGAGGATGTGCACCGCCGTACAATAGAGAACCGGCTGTGATCTCATGTTCGAAACCGGGGAGCTGCAGGAGGCCGCGGTACTGGTTCCACAGGCGGATCACGAGCTGGATGCGCTCCACGGCCTCGGGTCTTGCGTGCATATGGTCTGGCCCTTCGGATTCTTTTTCCTCGCCTGTTGTGGCCCCCGTCTCGTGCTCGCTGCTTTCATCTTCGGCCGGCGGAGGATCGTCTCGAGGCTCCACCGGAGTCGTGCCACCAGGGCTGGTAGCTGAACCGCCTGCGATCACGTGGAACGGAATGCGTGGAAATTGAAATGGAAACGACTCACCGCGTTGGCTTGAGGCTGCATCTCGATGCTGATCCTGCCAGATTCTAACCTCGCGGGAGAGTGCAGTCAGTTGTTCTTCTACATTATAGGCTGTGACACCACCGCGTCCACCAACACTGACGTAGCTCCTGATCCAGTCATTTGCTTCTGCGTTCAGCTCACTCCTAAGCGGCTCGTATGACCGAACGAGATCGTCGGCTAGTGTCGGGATGATCTGCGAGAGGCGGTACCCTGCCGTGCCGTATATCCCGCGTGGGAAGTGGAGCTTCCTGCCTGGAGGTGGATTGGCCACTGGCCCCCAAACCTCGTCATAGGCCACACTGCGCACGAACGTAGTTGCGAGCGCCATTCGCATGGCCTGCCGGAAGTTCACATAACCCCGACGAGCTTCGTCGGCATCAGAACCATGCACCGAGAGTGTCGTGACCCCAAGTACGAGTTGCTCCTCTGCTGCATCGAGATCTCGCGCCGCTGCTTCGTAGATCGTGCCTATCAGCGCCTCGCCGAACTTTGGTAACGCGACGGCCGACGACGCATACCTCTTCTCCCGATCTGAAATCTTGATCCAGCTTGGCACCCAGAGATTGCCGCGCCCCGCGGCCTCTTCCAGCTCGCGTTGAATGGCCTCCCCTTCTTCGATGCGTACGAAGGCATCCAAGGCAGCGCGCAGCCGCTCCGTGTCACTCGCCACGCGCGCCAATCCTTGAGCACGGCGGCTCGCATGAGCCTTGGCGAACTCTTGTGCCACCTGGATCAGGAATTTGCGACGCGACTCCCCCTCCAATTTTCCAAGCACTTCAGCGAATTTGACTCGCGGATACGCGATCTCGATACGAGCTGGAGGCTCTGGCCGGTGCGCAGCTGGCGACCGGTCGGCGTCTGCGCGAACGTCCTCGAACCAGCGTCGGATTTCCTCACGTGTCGGGATCTGCGTTAGTGGAGAGTCGTCTGGAAGCTCCGTGATCAGAACAGCCGCCTTCTTGCGGCTGCTGTCCCGAAGAGGGGACCGCTTCCTTTCGCGTACGAGTGGTTGGATGAGGAGCGGCTGATTCTCGAGATGTGGCGTCTTCGGACGAGCCGGCACGGTTGGCAGGGCCGGCGGCGCGGGTGGGGCTGGCGGACCTGCCGGCAATCGTCCGAGGAGCCAGTCGGCTCCCAATCTTCTAGTCGTCATTTCCCATTCCGAGCGTGGCGACCTGGACCTGCACGCCGATGCTGCCCTTGATGAGATCGGCGGATCGCTGCTTCAGCGTGAGGTCGTGATGTGCCGACTGCGCCAGCTCGTGCTTGAGGGCCACGTCTTGCTTGCGCAACTCCACGTCCTGCGCGGCAAGGGTTACACCGTGCTTGGCCGCCTCCACTTGCTCGCCGAGCAACTCGATCTCACGCTGTTTCTCCGCCAGCAGCGCTGCCTGCCACTGGGTGGCTGCCTGAATCTCGGACCGGCTGTAGGCGTCAGCTGCATCCGTGCTCGACTGAACTACCTCGACGTGTGTGCCGTCGGTGGGAATCCGTTCACTCCAGCGAGCCAGGCACAGGAAGCGTTCTGTGAGTTGGTCCTTGCCGGCTATTGGCTCGATTGGGGCCTCGTACGCATCACCAAAGGAGTCGATGCGAAATCGTCTCAGATCGTTGATTAGCCGATCGAAGGCAGCCTCGGTCGCGGGCTCGAGCGGAGTATCCACTACCCCTCCGCAGATCCAGCGTAGCGCCTGGCGTTCGAATCCGATGCGCACGGGGATGTACATCTTCGCCCAACTGGCGTTGAAGAAGTGAGTCGGCGGCCTTAGTGGCTCGCGCATGTCTACGTCAGGCCGCCACCAACTTGGGTACAGGGTATATCCCGCGGCGTCCCAATCGAAGATCTGCTGCCACAGCTCGATCTGCCATGCGTTGCTGCGCTTCTTTTTGTCTTTGAAATAGACTTTGATGATGCGATTCATCATCTCAGATATTGGATTCACCGATCGCAGCATCTGTTCTTCGCATGCATCCGCCTCTTTACTCAATTCGCGGAGCGCATCCGCTCGGATCTGCGACACTTTCGCCGTCCAGGTCTTCATCTCCTGTTGCCACTGCTTGTAGGCCTCGCGATAGTCCGGATCTTCAGCATCCGGGCCCGGAATGAACTCGGCACCGGCGCGAATATAGATCTTTCCGCGCTTGCCCAGGAGATGCCAGTCCACTCCCACGTGAACCTTGATCTTGACCTTACCATCCTCGACCCAGGGCTCACCGACGATATTGTATCCCCATCCGCGATCGACGTTCTGCGCGCGAACGTTCACGCTTTCCTTCACCCGCTTACCATTGCCATCCCAAACATATTGCGGATCTGGCGTCGGTATCACGATGTCGTAGTCGGCGCTCATGTCGTCCATGACACCCCAGTCGGTAGCTTCGACCTCCCCTGAATCACTCCAGATCGCAGGCTTCTGGGGCCTCTCGGGTCTTGCAGGCATGGGTGGCAACGGCACCTCGTTCAGCTTCGCCAGGATGGCATCACGCCCCTCTCGAATGCGCTTGAATAAGTCGAACCCCGGATCCTTGATGGCAGGTGCCCAGCACAACCGCACACCGTAGCGCTCTTGGGAGAGTTGCAGGAGTTGCAGGATCTTGAAGTAATGCAGGGAGATCGGGGTATACTTATTAGGATTGCGCACTACACGTTTCGACGTTGACTCGAATCCCGATTCGCTGGAGATTCGGAAGGTGATCTTGTGCTGCGTCCGGTACCGCGCGGCCACCCGCGACGATGAGGAACTGCTATCCTTGATCGAGCGTGATCTTGTCTGAGTGCTGGCGTCGCTGGTGTTGTTCGAGTACGCAAGGTTCACGCCGACATCCACGCCCTTGATAGTGCCCCCTAGCGAGCCACCAGCAGTGAACCCTGCGCTGGAGTTTCGGCTCTGCTGCCATTCCAACCCCTCCTGCAACTCCGTGCTGAGTGTACTGAGTAGTTCTATGTCATACTGAGCCTCACTTTCGTCCTGTTGCTCGAATGTGACCTGCCGCTTGGAGAACGTCTTCTGTTCGAGCACGAGTTCTTCTCCTGGAGCAAGGCTCAGAGTGTAGACGTGCTCCCCAGTGGCAAAGCCCACGGGCCGTATACGCGTGCGATCCAGGAACAGGTAGCCGAGATCAGACTTCACTAGCTCCGCGATCGAATCTCCGGCCAAAGCCGTGCCGGCTCGGCGCTCGACACCTTGGCGCTCTTCCCCCGCAACCTCGACGTGCCTGTCGGATGTGATAGAAATCCTGGCCTCCTCTACGAGTTCCGTCAGGCTGTTATGTTCCAGCATCTCAGCCCACGAAGGACTGGTCGCCATAGCCTGGGCCAGCGCCGGATCGCGCTGGACTGCCGCGCGCAGGAAATCCTTCTGATAACTTGTCAAGACGAGCGCATCGGAGCCCTCGTATTGAAGCTCTAGAGGATTGAAATAGTTGGAATAGGTAAATCGATCTGATTCCGCGCTACCGCACGAGAAGATCTGTTCATCGATTTGGCATACGACTGGTTTTTGCATGATAGCTCCCGACTCGACCTCTTGATTGTGGATTGCAGTGCGATGATCTCGTCCGACGCGCGCTTCATCGCCCGTGCGCGGCCTCGGCAGTTTCTCGTCGACGATCATAGTGACCCCTCATTCATATGAGGCTCCGGTCCCGTCATGATCCGAGGCAGTCTTACCCGAAAACGGCATGGTATTGCTGACGTATGTAGGCATCGGTGCGTGAATCCCAGTGACGACACTTCAAGACCCTTGCCCGAGGCTCGCTGAGAAGCTGCAAGCTCGAGGCCCAGCGGCCATGCTCGAAGACGACGAGCACTTGATCGGCAATCTGCGGCAGGAAGTACGTGCCGCAGCCCGAGCTTCCCCATTGGCTCCACGATATGCGCCCAATACGACATCTCCTGTTCATTGAGTCAGAGGTGTATGATCTTGATGCGGTAACCTGGGTTGTCGTCGCCATCCTTGTTGTTGACGACGATCGCGAGGTGCACGCCTCGCAACTTGCCGGCCTGAAGCCCAGAAGCATCATGCGATTGATCGGGCTTGAACGTCACTGTGACCCGGGCCCAGGCGATCGGAGCGTCGAGTTACTCGGGGAGCCGGAGGTCAGCTCGGCCGGCAGCAACTTCTCCATGTTCAGGTTGTGGCCGTCGAGCACGACGCCGACGCGGAGATGCACCGCGTTGCCACGATGTCGCCGCTCGCTCCCCATCAACCGCCTCCTTCCCCCTGCCACTATTCTCGGGGCATCGGAACCTGTACGCAATCACCTGATCCGCCGCAAAATGCGGCAGATCAGCATGCCTTAGCGGCGGCAGTGGCCAACCTCAAGGTAGGGCCCGGTCGGCCGCACCGGATCAGGACCGCTATCACCTGCCGTGAGGCCGACTGCTAGTACCACGTCTCAGAAGTTTTGACCGATCGGGTACCGGCCCGAAACCCGTCGGGATTCGAGCGCTCGGCAACCGGTCAGAACTTCTGAGACGCGGTACTAGTCGTAGTCGGCTAAATCAACCCGGTCGGCTACTACCAGTCGGCTGCTACGGGTCGGGCTGCTCTTCAAGGGGCGGCGGCTCACGGCTTCTTCGAGCGCGATCGCGAGTCGGCGAGCTCGGCGAGCGTGCGCGTGGCCGCGGCGTTGAGCTCGTCGCGCACCCAGGCCGCCAAGGTCTTCTCGCGTGCCTCGGAGGCGCGCTGCCACGTGGCGCGCTCCTCCTGCGTTGCCCGGATGCCGATCTGGGCGTCGCTCGGCTTGCCGGCCGGATCGCGCGGGCGTCGCGATCGGCCGGCGCCCGGCCATCGCGTGCCACGGGCGAGCGCAGGCAAGACTTCCTCGAGCTGGCGCTTTCCGCCAGTGTACGGCGTGCGCTTCGCCCAGCCACTGGGCTCCATCGGCCAGCGAACGAGCGCGCCCTCGGCGTCGGTCCCGATCCAGTGGTTGGGATACTCCGGCGACCTGTAGAGCTTCATCGCGGCGGAGTCTCCGGCGCGATCAACGTCATGTCAAGATGGCATGAAGAACAGGTCTGTTGAAAGGATGGTCATGAGCGTTGACAGAGATGACAATCAATCCTAGAGTGCAGCCATCGAGAGCTCGATGAACGCTGCGGCCCGGAGTGGGTCGCGGCCTGATGAGCTCTCGATATAACGGACCGACCGGACGCAGGGAGAGCGCGCGGACCGGGCGGCATGAGCCAACCGCTGCACAGAAGGAGCCGAGCGATGTCCACGTTTCCTGAGCGCAAGACCCGGCCGCCGCGGCGGTCTCGCAAGGTCCACGCCGCCAGCCGCCATGGCGCCGAGCCGGCTCGCGCGATCCGTCAGCTGGGGACGCGGACGCACGTGGTCGTGATCGAGGCGCTCGAAGCGATCGGCTGGCGCGTGAGCGAGCTCCGGCCGTCGATCGATCGCGAGCTGTGGCACGTGACGATCGAGCGCGTCGATCTCGTCGCGAGCATGACGGCGACCGCGCCGGATCCCGACGTCGCGCTCGAGGAGCTGGCTCGCTACGCGGCGGTCGACGCGCCGGGCGAGTGAAGGGCGGCCGGCCCCGCGATCATCGAGCGTCGTTCGCGAGGGAGCCCCGGCTTGACGCGGCGCGTCTAACGCGCTGCGCCCTCCTTATATAGGGTGCCGCGCGCGGCCCATCCGGAGTGGGCGATGACCGCAAGCAGCCACCGAGCACGCGGGCGCCGAGCTGGCGCATTCCACCGTTCGAGCGCGAGCGATCGCGCTCTTGCCCTCGCGCGGCGCGCCGCGCGCGAGGGGATGTCCCGAAGCGACGCGACGCGAGCTGGGGGCCGATCGATCGTCACGAGCGCGGCGTCCGTGATCGCGCGAGCCTGGCTGAGCACGCGATTAGGCCCCCCGAGCGAGCGCGCGAGGGATCATCCCCCGCGCGCTCGGCAGCCGCGCGTCTCGTAACGAGCACTTTTGTGCGCGTTCTCGCCGCCGTTGCCGCCACCATCGCCGTCGCCGGTCCTCGCGTAGACGGCGTGATAACTTCGCGCCGATGCGCAACTACGGTCTCGTCCTCGCAGGTGTATGGGCGGCGCTCGGAGCGTGCGGCGGCAGCGGAAAGTCCACGGAGGTACAAGGCGAGCTGACAGTCGACGGCTCGCCCAAGGGCGAGATCACCGGGCAGCGCCGCGTGGTGCTCACGTTCTCGCGGCCGATGGTCGCGCGCGATCGGATCGATCAGCCGGTCGCCGCGCCGCCGATCGCGATCGCGCCGGAGATCCCGGGCGAGGCGCGCTGGGTCGACGAGAAGACGCTGGCCCTCGTCGCGACGGGCAGCCTGCCGGTGTCGACCCGCTACGTCGTGACGGTGCCGGGCGCCACGAAGGCCCTCGACGGCGCCTCGCTCGGCAAGGCCCATACGTTCGAGTTCTTCACCGAGCGGCTCACGGGGACGGTCGCGGTCGTCGGATCGAAGGAGCGCGCCACCCGCGAGCCGGTCGTCCGCGTCACCTTCAACCAGGAGGTGCCGTTCGAGCAGATCGCTCAGCACTGCGGGTTTGCCTCCCGCACCGAGCAGCAGAAGGTCAAGCTGGCGCCGGAGAGCAAGCCGGGCCCCGCGAAGGACTACACGATCGCCCCGGCCGCGCCGCTGGCGGCGGACACCGACTGGACGGTCGCGTGCAAGACCAGCTTGCGCGGCAGCGTCGGCAACGTCGGGCTCGCCGAGAACGCCGAGGACAAGCTCCATACGTACGGGCCGCTGCGCTTCGTCAAGCTGGAGCCGAGCGGCAACGACATCGTGCCGGACGAGAATTTGCGCCTCGAGATCGCGTTCTCGAACCCGCTCGCGGCGCCGTACCAGATGAAGCTGTCGCCGCCCGCGCCGGGCTTCCCCGGCCAGTGCCATAGCCTCGGAGATACGCCCGCGGGGCTCTCGTGCGCGGCGCAGCTGGATCCGCTGACGTCGTACACGCTCACGATCGATGCGTCGCAGAAGGACGCGTTCGGCCAGACGCTCGGCAAGCCGCAGGTGCTCACGTTCCGCACGGCCGACGCCAAGCCCACGATCTCGATGGAGTCGGGGTACTTCATCGCCGAGCTCAAGCGGCCGGTGATCCCGGTGTGGACGCGCAACGTCACCTCGATCGAGCTCACGACGGTGCCGATCACGCAGGCGAACTTCCACGTTTTGAGGCCGGTGCTCGACTGGTGGAACAACGAGCCGGTCGACTTCGCCAAGCTCAAGATCACGCCCCAGAAGAAGAAGATCGCGATCACGGGCACCAAGAACAAGTGGGGCCAGCACTCGCTCGGCGCGCCCGAACTGGTCGGCGGCACGCCGGGGCCGGGCATGTTCTACGTCGAGGTCGGCTCGAAGGAGGTGGAGCGGCCGCCGTTCGAAGGCGGCGGGCGCCAGAAGGTGCTGGTCAACTTCACCGACATCGGCGTCGTCAGCAAGCTGTCGGACACCCGCGGTCTCGTGTGGGCGACGCGGCTGTCGACGGGCAAGCCGCTGCCGGGCGCGACGGTCACCGTCCGCGACGGCAGGGGCGCGCAGACCTGGACGGGCACCACGGACGCCGACGGCGTCGCCGTGCTGCCGCCGCGGGCGAAGCTCTATCCGGCGGCCGCGCGTTCGGCGGATCCGGAGGCCGCCCAGGAGTTCGGCGGCGGCGACGATGAGCTGCGGATCTACGTCCAGCACCAGACGGACTGGACGATGATCAACCCGACCCGCTCCGCCGGGCTCTCGGCGTGGAACTACAACGTCGACGTCGACTACGAGCACGCGCCGGCGCGGCTGCGCGGGTTCATGCACACGGATCGCGGTTTGTACCGCCCGGGCGACAAGGTGCACGTGAAGGGCCTGGCCCGCGTGACCCGGCTCGGTGAGCCGCTCGCCGTCGCGGGCGAGGGGAAGAAGGTCAAGGTCGACGTCGAGGGCCCGCAGGGCAAGACGTTCACCCAGGCGGAGGCGCGCCTGTCTCCGTTCGGTGGGTTCTGGTTCGATGTGGATCTGCCGGGCGACGCGCGGCTCGGCGACTACACGATCCGCGCCCGCCTCGAGCACGGCACGTTCACGCGCACGTTCACGGTGGAAGAGTATCGGGCGGCGACGTTCGAGGTCACGGGCAAGACGAAGCAGGCGCAGGTGGTGAGCCGCGGCACGGTGGACGCCTCGATCTCGGCGAACTACCTGTATGGCGCGCCGCTGCGATCTGGCGCCGTGAACGTTACCGTTCACAGCCGCCCGCGCCGCGTCGCGTTTCAGCAGCACGAGGGCTTCCAGTTCACCGACGAGCGCCGCTACGAGCGCTACTCGTACTACGACGAGGGCTCGCAGAGCCTGGTCGCCGAGGACGAGGTCGCGCTCGACGCCAAGGGCAACGCGTCGGCCTCGATCGCGGTGACCCCGAACGACGTCCCGGGCGACGCGGATCTCTTGATCCGCGCGAGCGTAAGGGCGCCGTCGAACGAGGTGATCGCGAAGACGTTCACGGTGCCGTACTACCGCGCGCGCAAGTACTTCGGCATCAAGTCGCCGGGCTGGTTCCTCGAGGTCAAGAAGCCGCAGAAGTTCCAGGTCATCGGCGTCGCGCCGGATGGCAAGCCGATCAGCGGCGCGGCGAAGCTGACGGTCACGCGCCGCGATTGGAACTGCGTCTGGGAGGACTGGGGCTACCGCGGCTCGTACCAGTGCAAGGACACGAAGCAGACGATCCTCGCGAAGACGCTGCAGCTTGGGGCGGGCGCGCCGGCCGAGTTCGAGTTCACGCCCGCGGGCGGCGGTGACTACCTGGTGGTGGTCGAGGGCGAGAACGACAAGGACGACGCGGCCCCGGCGGCGGTGCAGACGTGGGCGTGGGGCGACGGCGGCGGCTCGTGGATGAGCACGGACTCGCTCTCGTTCGACATCGTCGCCGACAAGAAGGAGTACAAGGTCGGCGACACGGCCACGCTGCTCCTCAAGACGGATCTGACGGACGCGACGGGCCTCGTCACGATCGAGCGCGACGGCGTGATCGAGCGGCGGCTGATCGCGATCACGCCGACGACGAAGCACGTCACGGTCCCGATCACCGCGAACCACGCGCCGAACGTGTACGTGTCGGTCGCGCTGGTGCAGGGCCGGATGGGCGAGGGCGTGCGCGGCAAGCCGCGGATGCGGATGGGCCTCGTGAACCTGCCGGTCCGCCCGGAGGACAACCGGCTCACGGTCACCGTCGAGACAGACAAGGCGGACTACCGGCCGGGTGCGCCGGTCACCGCGACGGTCAAGGTGGTCGACAGCCGCGGCCAGCCGGTCTCGGCCGAGGTGGCGATCACGGCGGCCGACGAGGGCGTCCTGTCGCTGATCGCGTACCAGACGCCGGATCCGGTGCCGACGTTCTACGCGCCGTGGGGCCTGGGCGTCTCGTCCGCGACGCAGATCGAGTACCTCCGCGACATCCCGGGGCCGAACCTCGAGCGGCCCGCGACGGGCGGCGACGCGGCCGGCACGCTGCGCTCGCGGTTCGCCGCGACGGCGGTGTGGAAGCCGGGCGCCGTCACGAACGCCGCTGGCGTCGCGACGGTCCAGTTCGAGGCGCCGGACAACCTCACGGCGTTCCGCGTGATGGCGGTCGCGGCCGACAAGGGTTATCGGTTCGGGTCTGCCGACAAGCGGTTCACGGTGTCCAAGCCGCTGCAGCTCCACGCGGCGCTGCCGCGGTTCCTGAACCTGGGGGATCAGCTGCAGGGCGGCGTGATCGTCCACAACGAGACGGGCAAGGCGGGCTCGGCCACGGTCAAGCTGGTGACGGACGCGCGGCTTTCGAGCGCGGGCGGCCTCGAGCGCACCGTGCAGCTGCCGAAGGGCGGCCGCGTCCCGGTGCTGTTCGATCTGACGGCGGCCGAGCTGGGCGAATCGGTCCTCACGTTCTCGGTCGCGATGGGCGGCGAGCGCGACGCGGTCCAGCTGAAGCTCCCGGTGCGCCACCCCTCGCCGGTGAGCGTGCAGCACGTCGCGCACGGCGTCGCCAAGGACGCGGCGGCGGTGCCGGTCGCGCTGCCGGCGGACGCGATCCCGGCGTCGGCGGAGGTGGTGGTGTCCGTGGATCCGGACGGCCTCGCGGGGATCGAGGACGGGCTCCGCGATCTGGTCGGGTATCCGTACGGCTGCCTCGAGCAGACGACGTCCAAGGTGATCCCGATGCTCGCGGTGCGTGACCTCGCCGAGTCGCTCAGCATCGACGGGCTCGCGGGCGACAAGCTCGAGGGCTTCGTCAAGGCGGGCATCGCGAAGATCGGCCGCCACCAGACGGCGTACGGCGGCTTCTCGCTGTGGCCGGGCGGTGACCCGGAGGCCTACTACACGGCCTACGCGCTGTGGGGGCTCTACCTCGCGAAGCAGGCGGGCTACGCCGTGGATCAGACGCGCATCGCCGAGGGGCTCGCCTACCTGAAGGAGGACGGCCGGAAGCCGAACACGGACAAGCCGTACTACAGCGAGGCGGGCAACCTCGGCTCGCAGGCGTTCGCGCTCTACATCCGCGCCATGCTCGGCGACAAGGACACGCAGGCGGCGACGACGTTGGCGGGGAACGCGAAGCTGCCGATCTACGGCAAGGCGTTCCTCGCGCGGGCGCTGGCGGCGGGCCTCGGCGCCAAGGATCCGGCGGTGGTCAAGCTCGTCGGCGAGCTCGTGGCGCTCGCGAGCGCGGCGACCAAGGCGGACAAGCTGATCGAGGAGCCGAACGAGGACGACCTCGACGGCTACATGTCGAGCCCGCTGCGCACCAACGCGGTCGTGCTGGGCACGCTCGTCGATCTGGATCCGGGCAACGCCGCGGTGAAGCCGCTCGTCCGCGCCGTGATGAAGCAGCGGCGGACGAGCCGGTACATCGACACGCAGTCGAACCTGTACTCGCTGCTCGCGCTCACGAGCTACGCGCGGGCGGCCGCGGCCCAGTCGCCGTCGGTGACGGTCCAGCTGGGGGACAAGGAGCTGTTCTCGGGCGCGCTCGCCGGCAAGCAGCGCGTGCGCGTCGTCACGGCGCCGGTGCCGAGCTCGGGCGAGATCAAGATCGCGCCGAGCGGGGAGGTCCACTACAACGTGGAGCTCCGGTATCGCAGGAAGGTCGACGCGCTGAAGGCGCAGCCGCACGCCTCGCTCGGGCTCGGGCTCGAGTACCTCGACGAGGCGGGCAAGCCGAAGACGTCGTTCCAGGTCGGCGACGTCGTGCAGGTCCGGCTCACGGTGACGCCGAAGGACAACGTGAGCCACCTGATCGTCTCGTCGGCGCTGCCGGCGGGCTTCGAGCCGCTGAACGCGCGGTTCGCGACGGTGGGCCCGGTGGGCGACCGGCAATCGAGGATGTGGGGGACGTACCGCGAGCTGCGCGACGATCGCGTCGACTTCGCGACGGAGTACAGCTGGCGGACCAACCACGTCTACGAGTTCATGATGCGGGCGACGGCGGTCGGGAAGTTCACGCAGCCGCCGACGGTGGCCGAGCTCATGTACGATCCCGAGGTCACGAGCCAGACGGCGGCGGGCGTCATCGAGATCAAGGCCCGGTAGGTGCGGGAGAAGCTCGCGAGCGCCCTGCGCCGCGCGTGGGCGGTCGCGCGCGGGCGGCGGCTTCGATGGATCCGCCGGATCGCTGGCGCGGTGCTCGCGAGCGTGCTGCTCGCGGCGGTGGCGTTCTGGATCGCGGTCCGGGCCGCGGACTTCCCGGTGGAGCTGCTTGACCGGACAGCCGCGACGTCGCTCACGGTGAGCGACGCCAACGGCGTGCTGCTCCGGCAGGAGGCGACGAGCGCGGGGCTCCGCGAGCGCTGGGTCTCGCTCGAGCAGATCTCGCCGCACCTCGTCCACGCGACGCTGGCGTCGGAGGATCACGACTTCTACGATCATGCTGGCGTTTCCTGGGGCGCGATGGGGCGCGCGGTGTGGCTGAACCTCGCGCGCGGCCAGGTCGAGTTCGGCGGCTCGACGGTGACGATGCAGCTCGTCCGCCTCGTGGCGAAGCCGCCGCGGAGCTTCTCGGGCAAGCTCCGGCAGATGGTGCTGGCGGCGCGCCTCGAGCGCGCGCTCGGCAAGCGCGAGATCCTCGAGCACTACCTGAACCGCGTCTACTACGGCAACGGCGCGTGGGGCGCCGAGCAGGCGGCGCGCGTCTACTTCGACAAGCACGCCGCCGGGCTGTCGGTCGGCGAGGCCGCGCTGCTCGCCGTCTTGCCGCGCGGGCCCACCTATTACGATCCGTTCCGCCACGCGCAGCGCGTGCTGGCGCGGCGCGGCCACATCCTCCGCCTGATGGAGAAGCGCGGCCACCTGGCCGCCGAGGAGCGCGCGCTGGCCGAGCGCGTCCCGATCGATCTGGATCGGATGCGGCCGAGCTTCCGGGCGCCCCACTTCGTGGAGCTGGTCAAGGAGCGGCTGCCGCCGGCGTACGCGCGCGGCGCGGCGATCCGCACCACGCTCGACTGGGATCTCCAGCGCAAGGTCGAGGTCGCGCTCGCAAACCACCTGGCGAACATGGCGTCGCGCAACGTGACGCAGGCGGCGCTCCTCGTGATGCGCAACGCCGACGGCGCGATCCTCGCGATGGTCGGCTCGCGGGACTACACCGACAGCGCGGCGAGCGGCGCGTTCAACGGCGTCACCGCGCGCCTGCGGCCGGGCTCGACGCTGAAGCCGTTCGTCTACGGCGCGGCGTTCGAGCGCGGCGACACGCCGGCGACGGTCGCGCTCGACGTGGTGCTGCCCGACGACGCGCACCAGTTCTACAGCAAGGACGTCAAGAGCCACGGGTTCGCCCGCTACCGCGAGGCGCTCGCCGGCTCGTTCAACCTGTCGGCGGTGCACACGCTGCAGCGCGTGGGGGTGGGCACCGTGCTGCGCAAGCTGCGCGCGGCGGGGCTGGCGACGCTCGATCGGCCCGACGCCGAGTACGACTGGGGCCTGGCGATCGGCCACGCCGAGACGCGCCTGCTCGATCTCACGGCCGCGTTCTCGACGTTCGGCCGGGGCGGGCGGCCGATCGCGCCGCGCGCCGTCGAGCTTCTGCGGAGCACGGACGGCGCGACGTGGACCGAGCCTGTGCTCGAGCGCGGGCGCGTGTTCTCCGAGGAGATCGCCTACCTCCTGTTCGACATCCTGAGCGATCCGGACGCGCGCAAGCCGATGTTCGGCGATCGCGTGCCGCTGAACCTGCCGTTCCCGGTCGCGCTCAAGACGGGCACGACGAAGGCGTACACGGATCTCTGGGCGATCGGCGTCACGGCCGAGTACACGGTCGGCGTGTGGGCCGGGAACTTCGACGGCTCGCCGACGCACCACGTGATGTCGACCGAGGGCGCCACGCCGCTCGTGCGCGCCGCGTACACCGCGATCGCGGCGCGGTTCGGCGAGCCCACGGCGCCGCGGCGCCCCGACACGATCGTCGCGGCCGAGGTCTGCCCGGTGTCGGGCAAGCGGCCGGGCCCCCACTGCGAGCACCGCAAGCGCGAGCTGTTCATCGTCGGCCACGTGCCCGAGGAGACGTGCGACTGGCACCAGGTCGTGTGCGGCGTGCCGTCCGTGGTCTACCCGGCCTCGGTCCGATCGTGGGCGAAGTTCTACGGGCGCCCGCAGGCGCCGAGCTGCGAGGCGATCGATCCGGCCGCGCCGATCCGCATCGTGTACCCGGTGGACGGCGCGCGGTTCGTGCTGGAGCCGCACCGCGCGGCAGGGCTGCAGCGCCCGCCGCTGAACGCGCTCCCCGCCGCGCCAGATCTGCGGTGGACGATCGATGGCGAGCCGGCGGAGCGCTGGATCCCGACGCCCGGCACCCACCGCGTCGCGGTCGCCCGAGGCAACGCGACGGACGAGGTCACGATCAGTTACGAGTAGGATCGGCCGGTGCGAGCCACGACCACCTTGGCATCTTCATCCTGGTGGGCGACCCTGCCCCTCGACGGAAAGACGCGTCTCTCTGAGCACTGGTACCCGGGTGCCGATCTGCTCCCGCACGATGGGCGGCGCAACCGTTGTTCGGCGGCGCCTGCCCCGCATAATCTCGGGGCTGTTCTGATCTCGTCGCCATCGTCACACGGGGCACGTATCTTTCCAGTCGAGCACCACAGCAACCACCTGACGTAACTTACATTGCGGGATATCTTGTCCTCATGTCTCTCGCGCGCTCGTCGGTCTTCGTCGGCGGGTCGCTGCGCGCGGCTTGGTTTCACTTATGCGCTTATTTTCTGAAAGGAGCCTTTTCATGCGACTGAACCTGCGACTCGGTCGACGAGTCCTCCTCCCAGCCATGGCACTCATGGCGGGGCTGGGGGCTTCGCGCCGGGCATCAGCTGACGTCATCACGATCGACGACGGGGCAAAGCCGGGCAAGACATCGATCCCGTTCACGTGCGCGAAGGGTACCGACAACGAGATCTGGCTGCCGCAAATGGGCTTTGCCTACCGCAACGTCGAGCCCTTCGAGCTGATCCCGGGCGACACCATCGCGTTCGACATCAACATGCCCGCGGGAGGCCCGACCGACCTCGGCTTCCTCCCTCAGCTCACGCTCGCGCTCGCGCACGGCGACACGGCGAATCCGCTCAAGCCCGATGACCTCCCGGGGAGCGACTTCACGGTCGTCGCCAAGGACGCCATCGCCGCCAGCCGCGGGAACCAGATCGAGCGGGACTACGACCTGGCCTTCACGGTCGACCAGCCGTTCAAGTTTCCCGGCGGCAGCCTCATCATCCGCGTGAGCGATCCGAAGGGCGCGCTGAAAGACACGCTCGATACGGAGTGCAAGCTCGCGATCACGGCGGACACCGAGCCCAGCGGCACGAACCGGCTGGTGGGCACGTTCAAGCGGGAGGCGGACGAGTACCCGTGGTCGGAGGAGAGCCGGATGGCCGGCGCCGACGTGCCGTACGTCCAGATCCGCTGGACCCGCTGCGGCGACGGCATCGTGCGGCAGGACCTCGAGGAGTGCGACGACGGCAACGCCGACAACACGGACGATTGCACGAGCGCGTGCGTCAACGCCTTCTGCGGCGACGGCTTCGTTCGTCAGGGCGTCGAGGAGTGCGACAACTCCTCGGATCCCGACAACCCCGATCCGTTCTGCAGCAACGAGTGCCTCCTGGGCGCGGTCGCCAAGGGGTCCGGCTGCAACGCCGGCGGAGGTGGCGGGCTCGCGGCGCTGGTGATCCTCGGGTTCGGGGCGTTCGGGGTGCTCGGGCTGCGCCGCCGGCGCGCGGGCGCCGCGGGCGCCGCGGTGCTGCTCGCGGCCCTGGCGTGGGGCGGACCGGCGCGGGCGCAGCAGATGAAGACCGACGGCTTCCGCGTCGATCGGTTCGAGCTGGCGCCGTCGGTGGAGGACGGCCTGGTGCTCCAGGATCCGGGCGTCCTCCGGCACATGGTGTGGAGCGTGAACGCCACGGTCGGGTTCACCAACACGATCCTCCGGGTGGTGCCCGAGCACCAGACCTCTCCGAGCGTCGACGTGGTCGGTCCCCGGCTGTCGGCGTACCTCGACTTCGCGCTGGGCGTCGGCGAACGCTTCGAGGTGAATGCATCACTCCCTTTTGCGTTAGCCCAGGCGACTGAGTCCGGTATCGCGGCAGGCATCATGCTAAATGAGGCCTCCGCGACTACCGCGATCAGTGACGGTCGCCTGGGCGGTTCAGTTTTGATCTATGGCCGGAAGACCGGCCCGCGGATCGGCCTGGCGGGGACCCTGACGCTCCCGCTGGGCTCGGAGGACAGCTTCACGGGTGACGGCGGCGTGGGTGCAGAGGCGGTGCTGACGGCTGGCTATGTCCGGCCCGGCTTCCGCGTGATCGTGAACGGCGGGATGCGATATCGGCCCGAGGCCGACTATGTGACCAGCGATCAGGGCACCGAGATCATCGGGCGCGCTGGCGTGATCGTGCCGTTCGCCAACAACAGGCTCAACACATCGCTCGAACTCGACCTCCAGGCGCGCACGAGCGACAGCAAGCCCTACCGCGAGCTGGGCTTGCCGCTGCTCGCGCTCCTGGGCGCGCGCTACCACTTCGAGGGCGGGTTTCGCGCGGGCGCCGGCATCGGCATGGGCCTGACCGAGGCCCCCGGCAGCCCGGGCGTGCGCACGCTCATCACCGTCGGCTACTCGCCGGAGCCCAAGCCGCCGAAGCCGAAGCCGGAGCCGTTCCTCGACGCGGACGGCGATCGCATCGTCGACAACCTCGATCGGTGCCCGAAGGAGCCCGAGGACTACGACGGCTTCCAGGACGTGGACGGCTGCCCGGATCCCGACAGCGACACGGACAAGGTCGTCGACACCGAGCCCGACCCGGTACCGCAGAAGCCGCTGACGCTCGAGGACGTCGTCACGTTGCCGGCGCCGATCGAGTTCTACTTCGACACGGCCATCATGCGGCCGGGCGCCGAGGTCTACCTGGTCCAGGTGCTCGAGGTCCTGCAGCGGCACCCCGAGGTCCTCAAGATGGAGTGCCAGGGCCACACGAGCTCGGAGGGCGGCCCCGACTACAACCTCCGGCTCTCGAATGACCGCGCGAAGGCGGTCGTCGCGTGGCTGGTCGATCACGGCATCGACTCGAGCCGACTCGTGCCGAAGGGCTTCGGGCTCACGCAGCCGCTCGTGCCCAATAGCAGCGAGGCGAACCGGCAGAAGAACCGGCGCGTGCAGTTCCGCATCCTCGAGCAGGCGGCGGGCTCGAAGCCGATCGGCTCGACGTCTAGCTACGTGCCGCCGCCGTCGGCGGTGCCGGGTGCGGCGCCTGCGCCTGCGCCTGCGAGGCAGCCGGGTGCGGTGCCTGCGCCTGCGCCTGCGCCTGCGAGGCAGCCGGGTGCGGGGCCTGTGACGCCGCCGGCCGCGGCGCCTGCGCCTGCGAAGCAGCCTGCGCCTGCGGCGGCGCCTGCGCCTGCTGCTGCGAAGCAGCCTGCGCCTGCGCCTGCGGCGGCGCCTGCGCCTGCGCCAGCGAAGCAGCCTGCGCCTGCGGCGGCGCCTGCGCCAGCTGCTGCGAAGCAGCCTGCGCCTGCGCCGGCCGCTGCGCCTGCGCCCGCGAAGCAGCCTGCGCCTGCGCCGGCCGCTGCGCCTGCGCCAGCGAAGCAGCCTGCTCCTGCGCCTGCGGCGGCGCCTGCGCCAGCTGCTGCGAAGCAGCCCGCGCCTGCGCCTGCGGCGGCGCCTGCGCCAGCGAAGCAGCCTGTGCCTGCGCCGGCCGCTGCGCCTGCGCCCGCGAAGCAGCCTGCGTCTGCGCCGGCCGCTGCGCCAGCGCCCGCGAAGCAGCCTGCGCCTGCGCCGGCCGCTGCGCCTGCGCCTGCCAAGCAGTAGCTCGGGTTGCTCCGCATCGCTAACTGCTCCGGCTTCTGGGGCGATCGCCCGACGGCGCCGGCGGAGATGGTGCGCGGCGGCCCCATCGACGTGCTCACCGGCGATTACCTGGCGGAGCTGAGCCTCGCCATCCTGCAGCGGCAACGCGCGCGGGGTGGGCCCGGCTTCGTCGGCACCTTCGTCCAGCAGATGGAAGAGGTGCTGGTCGAGTGCCTCCAGCGCGGCATCAAGATCGTCTCGAACGCGGGCGGGCTCGATCCGCACGGGCTCGCCGCGACCCTCGCGGCGCTGGCCGCGGAGCGGGGCGTGCGCCCGCGGATCGCCGTGGTCGATGGCGATGATCTCATGCCGCGGCTCGCCGAGCTCCGCGCCGCGGGCGAGCGCTTCATGCACCTCGACAAGCGGGTACCGCTCGATGGCATCGAGCCGCTCACCGCCAACGCCTACCTCGGCGGCTGGGGGATCGCCGAGGCGCTCGGCCGCGGCGCGGACATCGTGATCACCGGCCGCGTCACTGACGCGTCGCTGGTGGTGGGGCCGGCGGCGTGGCGCTTCGGCTGGCGGCGCGACGACTGGGACCGGCTGGCCGGCGCGGTGGCGGCCGGGCACATCATCGAGTGCAGCGCTCAGGCGACCGGCGGCAATTACTCGTTCTTCGAGGACGTGGACTGGTCGCGCCCGCTCGGCTTCCCGATCGCCGAGATCTTCGAGGACGGATCGTTCGTCATCACGAAGCACCCCGGCACGGGCGGGCGCGTCGACGCCGGCACCGTGACGGCGCAGCTGCTCTACGAGATCGACGGCCCGCGCTACGCGGGCCCCGACGTGGTGGCGCGCTTCGACACCGTGCAGCTCACCGACGAAGGCGGCGATCGCGTGCGGGGCAGCGGGACGCGCGGCGAGCCGCCTCCGCCTGCGCTCAAGGTGGCGATCAACTACGCCGGCGGCTTCAAGAACGCGATGACCGTGTGCATCGCCGGGCTCGATCTCGACGCCAAGGCGGAGCGCGTCCTGGCGCTGGTGGCCGAGGCGTCGGGCGGGCGCGAGGCGTTCGCCGAGTGGCACGCGGCGCTGCGCCGGGCGCCGGCAGGCACGCCCGACGGCGGGCCCGACGGCCCGCCCGACAACGAGAGCGCCATCGCCTACCTCACCATCACCGTGAAGTCGCCCGATCGGGCGCGCGTCGGCAAGGCGTGGGCGTCGCGCGTGGTGGCGCTGTCCTTGTCGAGCATCCCGGGCCACTCGCTCACCCACCCGCCAGCGGACGCGGCGCCGTACCTCGTGTTCTGGCCGGCGCTCGTCGACGCCGCGCGCGTGACAGCCACCGTCACGCTCGACGGCGAAGGCGCGCGCGCGCTGGTGGCGCCGCCGCCGATCACGGCGCCGCTCGAGCAGCTGGGCGATCGCGCGCTCGATCTCGCCGGCGCCGCGGCGCTGGCCGGCATCGCCGCCAGCCAGCTCGGCGGGCCGACCGCGCGCGCGCCGCTCGGCCGCCTGCTCGGGGCACGCTCCGGCGACAAGGGCGGCAACGCCAACCTGGGCCTGTGGGCGCGCAGCGACGCCGCCTTCGCCTGGGCGGCGGCGACGCTGACGACCGATCGCATGCGCGCGCTGTTCCCGGATCTGGCGCCGTTCCCGATCGATCGCACGCTCCTGCCCAACCTGCGCGCGGTCCACTTCCTGATCCGGGGCCTGCTCGGCGACGGCGTCGCCGCATCGACGCGGATCGATCCGCAGGCCAAGACGCTCGGCGAGTATGTGCGCGCGCGTGTGCTCGAGGTGCCCGCGGCGCTCTTGGCCGCCTCGGGGTAACTCTCACACAGGTGAGCACGTGCGCTCGCTCGCCAGTGTGGCGCAGCTGCACGGAAACTTCGTAGGCACGTGCGCTGCACGAAGAAGCAGCGTGGTCCCAGCGTATTCCTTAGAGAGCGTCATGGCGGAAATGCCCACGGCGCTCGTCCTCGTAGAGGTGGGAACCGGCGTCATCCTTTATCGTAACGCCGCCGCGGCTCGCCTCGGCTTCGCCTACGGCGAGGAGCCCGCCCAGGTCTACGACACCACCGGCGCGCGCAAGGAGGATGTGGCGCTCCCGCACGCCGTGGCTGCCCGTGGACAGCCGGTCGCCCCGGAGGTCCTCGAGCTCCGGCGCGCCGGGCACCCGCCCGTCTGGCTGCTCGTCCGCTCTCACCGGCTCGGGCCCACCTGCGTGCTCACGTTCGAGGACGTCTCCGAGTGCCACGCCGCCCAGGCCGAGCTGCGCGGGGCGCTGCTCGCGCGCGACGAGCTCGTGTCGATGGCCTCGCACGAGCTGCGCTCGCCCGTCGGCGCGCTCGCGCTCGCCCTCGATCAGATCAGCCGCAAGGCCACACAGGCCGGCGCCGCCGATCTGCAGAAGCTCGCGAGCCTGGGCGTGCGGCAGGTCCGCCGCCTCACCGTGCTGATCGGCAACCTGCTCGACGTCAGCCGCCTGCGCGCCGGGTGCTTCGAGCTCGATCGCGAGCGCACGCGGCTCGGCCACGTCGTGCGCGAGGCGTGCGACGCGCTCGCCGATCAGGCCCGCGCCGAGGGCACCTCCCTCGAGGTCGTCGTCGAGACCGACGGCTGGGGGCAGTGGGACGTCGACCGCATGCACCAGGTCGTGATCAACCTCGTGACGAACGCGATCAAGTACGGCGACGGCTCGCTGGTGCGCGTTCACCTGCGCGCGCAGAGCGGCATGGCCCACCTCGCGGTGCAGGACGGCGGGCCCGGGATCCCGCTGGAGGAGCGCGAGCGCATCTTCCAGCCGTTCACGCGCGCGACCGCGCGCCACCGGGCGCAGAGCCTCGGCCTCGGGCTCTACATCGTCCACGAGATCGTGCACGCGCACGGCGGCACGATCGCCGTCGAGTCGCGCCCCGGCCGCACCTGCTTCGAGCTCCGGATCCCCACGGAACCACAATCACCATGAGACCCACGAAGAAACCACAGCGACAGAAGAAGGCGGCAGGCGCGACCGGCCAGCCCGCGCCGTCCGCCCAGCCGGCCCGCCGCCTCGAGACGGGCGTGCCCCGGCTCGACTACATCTTGAAGGGCGGGCTCTTCACGGGCGCGACGTACCTGCTCATGGGGCCGCCCGGCAGCGGCAAGACCGTGCTCGCCAACCACGTCTGCTACTTCCACGTCGGCAAGAGCGGCGGCCGCTGCGTCTACGTCACGCTGCTCGTCGAGTCGCACACCCGGATGCTCGCGCACCTGTCCGCGCTCGAGTTCTTCCGCGCCGAGTACGTGCCCGACCGCATGTTCTACGTGAGCGGCTACAGCGCGCTCCGCGAGCAAGGGCTCGAGGGGCTCCTCGCGCTGATCCGCCGGACCCTGCGCGAGAAGCAGGCGACGATGCTCGTGATCGATGGCCTCGAGAGCATCTCCGAGGCCGCGCCGGACGTGCAGGCGTTCCGCGAGTTCGTGCACGACCTCTCGGGCCTCGCCGGCCTCACCGAGTGCACGACGCTCCTGCTCACGAGCCGGCGCGACCGCGGCCACCCCGAGACCGGCCTCGTCGACGGCGTGCTCGAGCTGAGCGACAGCATGATCGGCCCGCGCGCGATCCGCGAGCTCTTGGTCCACAAGTTCCGCGGCAGCGACTACCTGCGCGGGCGCCACGAGGTCGAGATCCAGGCGCAGGGGATGTCGATCCACCCGCGCACCGAGATCCAGTTCGACAAGCCGCCGGCGAGCGCGGCCGAGGACCGCGTCCGCATGCGCACCGGCGTGGCGACGCTCGACCAGATGCTCGGCGGCGGCGTGCCCTCGGGCTCGGCGCTCGCGCTCCTCGGCGCGCCCGGCACCGGCAAGACCATGCTCGGGCTGTCGTTCCTGATCGAGGGCGCCAAGCGCGGCGAGCACGGCTACTACTTCGGCTTCTACGAGCCGCCGCCGCGCCTGTGCGAGAAGGTCAGCAAGGTCGGGATGGACCTCGAGCGGTGGGTCGACAAGGGCCTGATCCAGCTCACCTGGCAGCCGCCGCTCGAGCACATGCTCGACGCGCTCGCCGAGCAGCTCCTCGAGCTGCTCAAGCGCGACGACGGCAAGCGGCGCCGGCTGTTCATCGACGGCATCGAGGGCTTCCGCGCGGCCTCGGCGTACCCCGAGCGCATGCCGCGGTTCCTCTCGGCGTTCACGAACCAGCTGCGCACGCTCGACGTGACGACCTTGATCACCGAGGAGCTCGACCTGTTCTCGCCGACGATCCGCATGCCGAACCCCGAGCTCGCGAACGTCGTCGAGTCGGTGATCCTCCTGCGCTACGTCGAGCTGCGCTCGCAGCTCCACCGCTTGCTCTCGATCATGAAGATGCGGGAGAGCAAGTACGACACCTCGATCCGCGAGTTCGAGATCACCGATCGCGGGATCGCGGTGGCGAGCTCGTTCGAGTCGGCCGAGTCGATCCTCACCGGCCTCGGCCGCGTCCAGGGCGACAAGCGAGGTGGGCGGTGAAGACGATCCTGGTCGCAGACGACGAGCGCGATCTCCTGACCGCCGTCTCGGGCGTGCTGCAGGACGAGGGCTACGAGGTGATCGAGTGCGCCGACGGTAAGCAGGCGCTCGAGTTGCTCGTGCAGCGCCGCCCCGACGCCGCGCTCGTCGACGTGATGATGCCGTTCATGACCGGCATCGAGCTCGTGGCCGCCGCGCGCAAGGACTCGCGGATCGACGGCGTGCCCATCGTGCTGATGAGCGCCGTCGACGATCCCAAGCTGAAGAGCGGCGTCGCCGGCTTCCTGAAGAAGCCGTTCGCGCTCTCGCGGCTGCTCGCGATGGTCGGCGACATCGTCGGCCGCCGCTGACAGCGAGGCTACTTGTCGATCTCCTTCTTCATCTTCACGACCAGGTCATCGCGCTGGCCGGCGGCGTTGTTCTTGGTGAAGCTCGGGTCCACCGTGAACGTCAGCGTGGTGCCGGCGAGCTTGTAGCCGATCGTGCCCTTGCCCGCGGTGCAGACGATCGAGGTGGCCTTGCCGACCGCGGCCTTGACCGGCTTGTTGCTCTGGCACGCGTTGACCGTGCCCTCGAGCGCCGAGGTGCACAACGTCGACACGGCGTTGTACTCCGGCTTCTCCGACTCGCGCGGGTTCACGGCGAGCTTGCCGTTCCACTTGAGCGTGAGGCTCTTCGGCGAGCCGCAGTTGTCGATGATCTGGTTCTTGTAGCCGTCGAGGTCCTCCTGGATCTTCTCCTGGAACTCGGACTGCTGCGCGTACACGATGCCTCCGAGCCCGAGGACAACGGCGACACCCACTGCGATTTGCTTCTTCTTCAACGCTAGCTCCTTGTGGTTGGCTGTCAGAGCGGATCTGCATCGCCGTCGCGCACGACCTCGATGCTCTCAGACGTTCCGGGGACGAACACGACCATGCGCCCGCTGTCCCAGACCTGCAGGACGACCTGGCTGATCGTGCGCACGTAGTCGATGCGCCCGCTCGATCGCATCGGATCGAGGCGCAGGATGTCCGCGGTGTGATCGAAGCGCACGCGCGCTTCCTTGTTCGTGCGATCGATGACGAGCCCGATGTTGAGCTTGGCGTTCGTGTAGTGGCCCAGCTTGAGCTTGACGTCGGGCGGCTGCGGCTTCGATCGGTCCGCCGCGGGTGCCGGCGTGGCCTGCGCGGCACCGCCGCTCGGGCTCGCGCCCGGCGCGCCCGGCGCGCCCGGCGCGCCCGGTGCGCCCGGATCACCGCCTGGGCCACCTGGGCCTTCTTCGCCGTGGACCTCCCACTCGACGACGGTCGCCTGCGGCGGCGGTGCGCTCGGCGGCGGGCGCTGGGACGAGCACGCGGCCACGAAGAGGAGGATCGAGATGGGTGTGCGCATCTGGGTTGGAGTTACGCCGAGGCCGGGAGGGCTATTCTCGAGGGTGCCGAAAGGTCGGCTACGCGATCTCGACGTTGCTCCTTCCTCGCGCGAGCGCCATCCCGCGAAAGGAGATGACGCACCATCGGAGCCGCGTCGTGGCGAGCCGGACCTGGCCAGCGGTGACGTGCGGCGATGCCGCTTGAGCAGAGCCTCGTCCGGGTTCGGCGGTGCTGTCAAGCGCAAGCGCGGCGGCTCACCCGGGCTCATCCGCGGCGGTGAGTCGATGCGGGCGCCCATGAGCCGCTACCAGACGGCGGTAGTGGCGAATCCATTCACATCGCGATCGATCGATTGTGCGAGGTGCGCAGTGCGCGCGCGCGCGCGGTCGGGGCGTTGTGCCTCACTTCGCTCTCGCCAGCACGGTCAGCGCCGCCGACGTCATCGCCTCCGTCGCGGTGGCGATCGTGGGCTCCGGATCCGGCGCCCAGGTCGGGCTGTGGATCGAGGGCAGCTTGGTCGTGTCGCCCTTCACGGCGTCCCATTTGCTCCGCGGCACGCCGCCGACCCAGAAGAGCAGGCTCTGGATCGACTTGTCGGCGAGGTAGAACTGACTGAAGTCCTCGCCGCCCATCTGCGGCTTGAGCGCGAGCACCCGGTCCTTGCCGAGCCGCGCGGTGAACATCGTGGTGAGTCGCCCCGTCAGCGGCTGCGTGTTGAACGTCGCGGGCGTGAACTCGTCGCGCACCTTCATCACGGGCATGCGGTCCTCGGGCATGCCCGCCGCGATCGCCTCGCCCCGGGCGATCCGCGCGATCCCGTCGAGCAGGATCTTGCGCACCTCCGGCGTGTAGCTCCTGACCGTGAGCTGCAGCTTCGCCTCGTCGGGGATGATGTTGTGCTTCGAGCCGCCGATGAAGCTGCCGACCGTCACCACGCCGGACTCGATCGGGCTGATCTCGCGCGCGACGAGCGTCTGCAGCGCCGTGACGATGCGCGCGGCGAGCACGATCGGATCCTTGGCGAGGTGGGGATAGGCGCCGTGCCCGCCGACGCCCTTCACGGTGAGATCGACGCTGTCGACGTTCGCCAGCGTGTAGCCCTCGGTGTAGCCGATCACGCCCGCGGGGAGCGACGCGCTGTCGTGGAACGCGATCGCGACCTCGGGCTTGGGGAAGCGCTTGTAGAGGCCATCGTCGAGCATCGCCTTGGCGCCGAGCCCGATCTCCTCGGCCGGCTGGCCGATCATGACGAGCGTGCCCGACCAGCTCTGCTTCATGGCCGCGAGGCGCCGCGCGGTGCCGATCCACGCCGTCATGTGCGTGTCGTGCCCGCAGGCGTGCATCACCGAGGTGTCCGCGCCCTCGCGCGTCTGCGCCTTCACCTTGCTGGCGTAGGGGAGCCCCGTCTGCTCGGCGAGCGGCAGCGCGTCCATGTCGGCGCGGATCAGGAGCACGGGCCCCGGCCCGTTCTTCATCACCGCCACGACGCCCGTCTTGCCGACGCCCGTCGTCACCTGGAAGCCGAGCTTCTTCGCCTCGGCCGCCAGGACCGCGGCGCTGCGCGTCTCCTGGAAGCTGAGCTCGGGGTTTGCGTGCAGGTCGCGATAGATCGCGAGGAGGCTCGGCAGGTCCGCCTTGATCGCGTCCGCGAGGGGATCCGCCGCCGCCGGACCGGCGATCAGCAGGGAGAAGACGAGCGGGACGAGGCGCTTCATGATCGGTCGCTCCAAATTGCTCCAGGACGAGCGGCGGCAAGCGTGCCACAAGCGCCGGCCGCGCAGCACGCGCGGCGCGCGCGGGATGCTCGGGTTCGTGGCGCGGGGCGCGCCCGTGCCACGTGTGCTCGGCGGCATCGACGCGCGCGCCGGCTTCCGCGTGGCGGAGGATGCGGCGCCGCGACGAAGGCGAGCCACGGGCCTGCTCGCCGGTCGGCGCGCGGGCGCGAGATCTGCACCCGCGAGCGATCGTGGTGCCACGATCGAGCTTGCTGTCCTTGCCGCTGCCGCCCTCGCTGCCGCTGCCGCGCTCACGTGCCGTGTTGGCCGCCCTCGCGGCTGTGGTGGCCGCCGCGGTCGCCGCGGCTCCCCGGGCCGCGCACGCCGACGACGAGGCAGATCCGCGCGATGCATCGTACTACTGGGACGGCGGCGCGCTCCCTTTCTTCTGGGCCGCGCTCGGCGCCGATTACGCCCTCAGGGGATGGGGGATTCCACGAGAGACTCCCTTGCTCTTTGACGCCGACGAGGGCGGTCAGCCCCGTGCCTCGTGGGAGATCCCGAACTGGGCGGTGCGCGCGGGCGCTGGCGCCGTGGGGCTCGCCATCGCGCTCGGCGGTGCCGGCGCGGAGTGGTACCACGTCAAGGGCCTCGCAGAGTCGGTGGTGACCGCGGGGCTCGTCACCACCACGCTGAAGCTCACCTTCGGCCGCCACCGGCCGGACTACGTGCCTGGCGACACGGCGCGCAAGGGACGCAAGTCCTTCCCTTCAGGGCACGCGACCACCCTGTTCGTGATGGCGACCTACTCCGCCTTGTACCTCCGCGAGCACGTGTTCGATCGCGTGCGCGATCCGGGCTCGCTCGTGGCTCCGGTCGAGGCGCTCGCCTACGCCGGCATCGCCGCGGGGGCGACCGTGCTCTCGCTCGAGCGCGTGTATCACAACCGGCATCACGCCACCGATGTCCTCGCAGGGGCGGCCGTCGGCGCGGCGACCTCGATCGCGTTCTTCCTGTACCAGGAGCACCGCGCGGGCCACCCGCGTGAGGCCCCGGCCCGGGCGCTCCAGCCGAGCTTCGATCGCGGCTCCATGGTGCTCCAATTCGGCGCCCGGTTCTGATCTGAGCCCGCGAGCCCGCGAGCCCGCGCCGATCCGGCGCTGCGGCGCCGCCGGGCCGCGCTCACGGGGCGCGCGCGCCGAGGATCGCGTCCGCGCCCTTGGCCGCGATCATCATCGTCGCGGTGATCCGCTGCGCCGCGTGACGACCACGACCACGACCACGACCACGACCACGACCACGTCAACGCTCATGTGAGCGGCATTGGATCTAGCGCGACCCTCGCATATCGAGCTCGAACAGCTTCACAGCGCGGCGCTGCAGATCAGCTCCGAGCGAGGTCCGGTCCCGTCAGTCGCGGCCCCTTCTCGCACGCTTGTCCAGCTCCGGCCCCACGCTCTTCACGACGAGCGCGGCGGCCGTATCCACGCTGATCACCAGTGCCTGCAACGGCCATTGCTCGATCTTGGCGGGATCGAAGCCCTTGTCGGACAGCTTGACCCGCACCGGCTCGAGCTTCGACGGATCGCGGTACTTGCCGTTCTCCTCGCTCAGCACGGTGAGCGTCGCCTGCTGGTCGCCCAGTTCGTTCGTGAGGGTGTACGAACCCGGATAAAAGAGGCGGAGGGCGATCAGGTCGCCTCTGGCCAGCTTGCGCGAATCGAAGCTCGGTCTCCCGTTCGTATCCTGCGCCTTGGTCAAGGTGACATGCAGAGCGCTGTGCTGGCCGCTGGTATAGAATACGACATAGCCATCCTGCCCGACGACGGACTCGTTCCTCGCCAGGAGGCCCGGCACGTTCGCGCGGGACAACGCGTCGAACGCCGAGAGATCGATGTTCACCTGCGACGCCTCGTGCTTCCGATCGTAGGTCAATCGGAATGTACCCAGCAGTTGCTTGCCCTGTACGATCTGGCCGGTATAGACGCCTTCCTCGGCCAGCTTGTGAATGATCGTACCCAGGTTGTTGAGTGCCGCGGACGTCGTCTCGCGGTGGCGGAACATGTGCTGGTTGATGACGGTTTTCATGGCCGACCCTCGATCTTACCGACTAGACAATATCCGCCGACGCGACGAACTCGTCGTCGTTGACGACCACGGCGACGTTCTCGATCGGCACGAGCACGGGGATCAACCCGCTCGAGTCCTCGATCATGGGATACGGATTCTCGAACTGGTAGAACGGCACCATCAAGCCGACGAAGTTGATCACCAGCTGCGCGAGCAGATCGAACAGACCGAAGCTGATCTGCAATTGCGAGGACAGCCACTCGAGGGCGTCGTCCCCGAAGTCGAGCACGGCCGCGAGGGCATCGAAGATTGGGATCAGCATGACCTTGATGATGCCGCGGACGGCCGACGGCACCGGCGCCAGGATCGCGTCGATGAACCGATCGGACAGGTTCTGGAGGATGTTCACCGCCGTATCGGAGATCGAGATCAACTCGAGATCGTGCCAGACGTCGCGCAGGAAGAACTGCCACTTGTCGGCGAGGTTGGTCTTGACGAACGGGACCAGGGCGTCGGCGATGCTGTTCACCGCCGAAGCCGGCAGAAACGGGATCGTGCCGACGATCGTCCGGAATCGGTCCCGGATCTCGTTCGACGTGTCCGTGGTGATGTGAGCCGCGTGAGGCCGAAGGCTGCCCTTGGCCACGAGCACCTGTTTGCTGTTCGAGACGGTGAACTCCCCCGAGAATTCGCTGACGATGGTGTTACTGAGGTTGATCGGGATGGAGATGTCGGGGTTGGCCCCGAACAGGTCGACCTCCGGCAGGCGGAGGATGCACCCCCCGAACGGGTTGGGAATGATGCATTCGCCGCCGAATTGAATGTGCGGCAGATCGAGCCCCAACGTCAGGATCAACGGATCGTACGTGACGTGGAGCTCGTCGAAGTGCACCCGGCCGGTGCTCGTCAGATCGATCGAGCCGCCGGTGAGCTTGAATCCGATGGTGTACCCGGCTGAAAACGGGCCGAAGCTGCCGGAGCCCGAGAACGGCGGAACCGACTCCAGGTACTTCGCCGCCGCCATGACGATGTCATTGAAGGCGCGCTCGTTGACTGCAACCGTTACGGTAGCCATGGATGTCCTACACCGTCAGGGAGACGAAAACTTTGATCTGGTCGTTTTCGATCGCCGGGTTGAAGGGTACTGCCGCCGAGATCGGCGTGGGGCCGATGGTCAAGACCTTGCCCACGCTCAGGATCAGCGCGTTGAGGGCCAGCTTCACCTTGGGTAGCACGCTCATGATCAGTATCGTCTTGAGAAAGCATTCGACGGCGTTTTCGAGCCTGACGGGTTCGATATCGACGATCTCGAGGTTGTCCAGCCGAAGCGAGATGATCGGAGCGGCGGCACTGCCCTCTCGCTCGAGATGGAGCACCGCGAACAGGTCGAGGCAAAAGCAGATGATGCCCTCGCGGTTGAAGGGGAACGGCCGCGTCGGCGTCTGCGTCACGAGCGGAGCATCCTTGGGGGGATTGCCCGCCGGGTCCCGCGCCGGCTGCCTGTGGGTGCCTGTATCGATCACTGGAGAGAACGCCCGCTCGTTCGGAGCCAGCTTGATCAGGAGGTCCGTGCTTGGACAATTCAGGCCGGCGCAGGCGCGGCCCTTGAGCGAGAAGCGCTGCTCCGGGAGCGGCGGCGCTAGCGCAGCGGGCAGCGTGTGTACGTTGCTGGGGTGAAAGTCGATCGAGAGCTCGGCCAGTTGCAGACAGTACTCGAGGCCGAACGGGCCGCTGTAACCGGGAATGGCCAGCAGCGGTTGCTCGCTGACTACCGGGTTGTCAAAGACTCCCACCTCCACCTCCGGATCGATGCGCTTGATGATCGTCTGATTGCACAGCAGCTCGGGATGGCTGGCAAAGGTCATCGTCCCGTAGTTGAACAGCGAGGGTCGTTGTGCCTGGAGCTGCAGGACAATGTTGTTGAACGATTGCTCGTGCACCGATGCGAAGATGTCACAATGGTCGGTAAGTGCCATAGGTCCGTCAGAGTTGTGAAGAGTTCATCTTTTCTTAACCGGAGAAGGCATTGAGTGCAAGGTGTTTCTGGACTACGTAGTTCCACGTATGGTGAGTGTGGCGAGAATGCTCGATGAGCGCATGCGCATACCGCACGGAGCTCGATCGACATGGAGCCCTGCTCGAAAGCTCGAGCGGGGAGTTTGCATGATCGTCGCAGGGGAGGCCGCGAGCTCCCAGCGCATCACCGACACACGCGCCGGTTCGAGCAGCAGCGCAAGCAGGTCGGTGCTCGGGTCACGGTGCTCGGGTCACGGTGCTCGATTACGAGCTCGAGCAGAAGCTCGATGCGATGTCGGCCGAGCGTCGCGAACGCGCAAAGCATCGAGGGCCACCTCTACTTCGACTTCGCCAGCACCGTCAACGCCGCGGTCGTCATCGCCTCGATCGCGGCCGCGATCGTCGGCTCCGGGTCGGGCGCCCAGAGCGGGCTGTGGAGCGCGGGCAGCCTGGTCACGTCGCCCTTCACGGCGTCCCACTTGCTCTGCGGCACGCCGCCCACCCGGAAGATCGTGCTCTGGATCGATGGATCGGCGAGGTAGTACCGGGCGAAGTCCTCGCCGCCCATCTGCGGCTGCGCCTTGACCACGCGGTCCTTGCCGAACCGCGCGGTGAACGCGGCGGTGAGCCGCCCCGTCAGCGGCTCCGTATTGAACGTCGCGGGCACCTGCTCGTTGCTGAGCGTCACCACCGGCATGCGGTCCTCGGGCATACCCGCCGCGATCGCCTCGCCCCGGGCGATCCGCGCGATCCCGTCGAGCAGGATCTTGCGCACCTCGGGCGTGTAGCTCCTGACCGTGATCTGCAGCTTCACTTCGTCGGGGATGATGTTGTGCTTCGAGCCGCCGACGAAGCTGCCGACCGTCACCACGCCGGACTCGATCGGGCTGATCTCGCGGGCGACGAGCGTCTGCAGCGCCGTGACGATGCGCGCGGCGAGCACGATCGGATCCTTGGCGAGGTGGGGATAGGCGCCGTGCCCGCCGACGCCCTTCACGGTGAGATCGACGCTGTCGACGTTCGCCATCGCGTAGCCCTCGAGATAGCCGATCATCCCCGCCGGCAATGACGCGCTGTCGTGAAACGCGATCGCCGCGCTCGGCCGGGGGAAGCGCTTGAACAGGCCATCGTCGAGCATCGCCCTGGCGCCGAGCCCGACCTCCTCGGCCGGCTGGCCGATCATGACGAGCGTGCCCGACCAGCTCTGCTTTTGGGCTGCCAGGCGCCGCGCGGTGCCGATCCACGCCGTCATGTGCGCGTCGTGTCCGCAGGCGTGCATCACGCCCGTCTCCACGCCGTTGTTCGTCCGCGTCTTCACCTTGCTGGCGTAGGGGAGCCCCGTCTGCTCGGTGACCGGCAGCGCGTCCATATCGGTGCGGATCAAGAGCACGGGCCCCGGCCCGTTCTGCATCACCGCGACGACGCCCGTCTTCCCGACGCCGGTCGTCACCTGGAAGCCGAGCTTTCGCGCCTCGGCCGCCAGGATCGCGGCCGTGCGCGTCTCCTGGAAGCCGAGCTCGGGGTTCTGGTGCAGATCGCGATAGATGGTGACGAGGCCCGGCAGATCCGACTGGATCGCCGCCCCGAGGGAATCGGCCGCCACCGGACGGGCGGCCAGCAGCGTGGCCAGGGTGAACGGGACCATGGATCTCATGAGCGCTCCGCAGGAGGTGACGGCCCAGCGTGCCACAAGCGCGCGCTGATCGCGCCAACCGCCAGCTCGAGGTTGGCGCGGATCGATCGGAGTAATGCGGTCGGCGCCTTTCGCACGAGCCTCCTCGTGTGGCGCCACAGACGCCAGTAACACGACATGAATTTTACCGATCACGCGCGGCGTGATCATGCGCAATCACGATATGATTTCACTTGCGCCGACCCGGAGAATCCAACACCCTGGAGATGGCCCGCTGGCGGAGGCGTTGTACGGGGGCACAGGGCCCTGCGTCCTCGCGCGTCCACCACGGGCGGGCCGAGCCTGCTCCGCTGCGAGCGGGCTCGTGGTGGAAGGACGACACGAGGAGGAATCATGAGCATGGACGACGTCGTGGGGTATTACACGTACCGGAGCTTCCTCAACAGCCCGGCGGGGGCTCCGAATGACATTCTGTGGGGCGAGGGCGAGTTGCTACTCTTCCTCTCCGACGAGGGCGCGGTGACAGGCACGCTCGCGTTCCCGGCCGACGCCGGTGCGGAGCCGAAGCTCTTCATGGATCTGTCGGGCTCCGTGACCGCCTGGAGCCCGCTCGCGCTGCGCTTCATCGGCAAGGGGCGCGCCGGCACGGAGATCCAGGAGTACGAGTACGAGTACGATTGCCAGGTGGCGCACGAGTGGGACTCGGCTGCGCCGACGCAGCGCACGAGCCTCGTGGGCACCGTCCGCAGGAACAAGGACCACGGCCCGGCGAAGGCCGGCGCGACCGCCAGCTTCATCGCGGTGATGCGCGACTTCGTCGAGCCGCGGGACGTGCCCGGTGTGGCGCTGATCCCGGAGGTGATCGCCATGCTCGGCGAGCGCGCGCACCGGCTGCGGCACACCGTCTGGCACACGCTGCGGGGTGACTGGCAGTCACCGAAGATGACCGCGGCCGATCGCCAGCGGCTCAAGGAGCTCGGCTGGTACCTGACCGATCCGCCCTTCACGCCCGCGGGCGTCCTCGATCTGACGAACGGGGCCGGTGAAGACTTCCTCTACATGCACCGCCGCATGATCGGGATGGTGCACGAGGTCTACGATCAGGCGAAGCAGCCGCGCCCGACCTCGTGGAGCGAGCTCCCGGCGGCCAGCGCGCCGCAGTACGCCTACCGCGAGGCTCCGGATCCGGCCGACCCGGCGCGCAAGGTCTTCGTCCTCGATCCGGCACGCTCGGGGAACATGGTGCCCCCGCCGACGAAGGAGTTCATGGACCAGGTCGGCGGGACTCCCTTCTTTCGCTTCAACAAGACGTCTCGGGGGCTCTCGAGCCTCCTGCGGAATGTCGCGGCGAACCTGCGCAATCCGCGCGTGATGAGCCAGCTGACGCTCGGCGCGTACGGGAACCTCATCGAGTTCACGGTGCACAACTGGATGCACATGCGGTGGGCCACGGTCTCGCGGGACCCCGCGACCGGCGCCCCGGCGGTGCGCGAGGGCTATAGCGTCGATCCGCGGTGGGACGTGCTCAGCAACGACTACCTGGGCGACTTCCACAGCTCCCACGTGAATCCGCTCTTCTGGAGGCTGCATGGCTGGGTCGACGACTGCATCGAGCGCTGGTTCGCCGCGCACGAGAGCGCGTATCCCGGCCAGGTGAAGCGGGCCAAGGTCCGGGGAATCTCCTGGTTCAAGCCCGGTCCCTGGGTGATCAAGGCCGATCCGTTCGACTGGCCCGGCGCCGGCGGCGGCCACGGCGGCCACGGCGGCCATGACCACGGCGGCCACGGCGGCCACGACCACGGCGGCCACGGCGGCCACGAGCACGGCGGCGGCCACGAGCACGGCGGCGGCCACGACGAGGTCGCGACGCTCGAGAAGGTGATGGCGCTCCTCGCGGAGATCGACAGCCGCCCCACCGTGGGCGCGCTCGCGGCGGCGGAAGCCCCCGCGCGGAGGCAGCGCCTCCCTGGCTTCGCTCGTTTCCTGATCGATCCGGCATCCGACGAGTCGTAGCCGCCCCGAGCACGCCGCGGCCGAGGCCGCCCGAAGCGTTCGGCCGCGCTCGCATCGCTGCGCGCTGGCGACGCCGCGCGGGCGCGGCGTCGTCGACGGAAATCGCGCTCGCTTGACAAAACGCGCGATGGCCGTAGCTTCCGAGGGTCTGCTACGCGTTCGATGGGCCGCGGCGCGTTCACGCGCGCGGTGACGTCGGGCGCGGCGGCGATCTCGGCGGAGCGCGCGCGCGCACCGCCGACCTCCCCCGGCCCCCGGCCGGCTGACCCGCGGGTCGCCGGCCTCGCTCTCTGGAGCTCTTCATGCGCGACGATCAGGACATCATCATCACGACCACGGACTTCGAACGGCTTCAATCCGTGCTCGATGGACACGACACACCCGCTGCCGAGCTGCTCGATCTCGAGCTGCGCCGCGCGCGGCTCGTCGCGCCGCGGCAGGTCCCAGCGGACGTCGTGACCATGAACAGCGAGGTCGTCTACGAGGACTGCAGCACGTCCGCGAAGCGCAAGGTCCGCGTCGTCTATCCCAAGGACGCGGATGCGGATCTGGGACGTGTGTCCGTGCTGGCGCCCATCGGCACGGCGCTCCTGGGTCTGCGCGTCGGGCAGTCGATCACGTGGCGCGTGCCCAATGGGACCAAGCGCATTCGCGTCCTCGAGATCTGCTATCAACCGGAGGCGAGCGGGGATGCTCCGCGCTGATCGCGCGCCTATGCCGGCGGGCGCTGATCGTGGAGCCAGCGCGCGGCGGCCCGCGTCAGCACCGGCATGATCAGCCACGTCAGGCTCGCGACGACGCACGCGTTCACGAGCAGGAACAGGAGCCATCCCGGCAGCGCGCCGCCGGCGAGGTGCGGGCCGCCGCGGCCGAACACGAGCACGGCGAGGTCCACGCCGAGCCACGTGAGGAGCGCCATCTTCCAGCGCGGCGGCGCGCGCCGGGGCGCGCCTTGGGTGAAGAACGCCTCCAGGCCGTGGAGCTGGCGGAGCTCGGGCTCGCCGTCGACGAGGTGCGAGACGCGCGCGTTCCAGTCGCGGTACGCGGGCGACGCGTAGAAGCGCTCCTTCGCGGCCTCGTCCTCGAACGCGCGCAGGATGCCGTACTCGTTGGGCGCGCCCGGCACGGGGCGGAGCAGCGCCGCGCCCGCGCTACCCTCGCTCCCGAGCGAGGCGGCGAAGAACTCCCGGATGGCGGCCTCGAACTCGGCCTCGTGACCCGGCTTGACCCGGCGACGAACAGCGACGTGAATCATGGCTCCTCCTCGCTCGCGCTCAGAACGCAAAGCAGCTGCACGACGCCGCGGGGTGGCGGTGGTGGCGCCGGTGGAGCGCGGCCAGCGCGGCGCGCGCGGACGCGGCGTAGCCGCCGTAGGTGCCCGGCGGCGACCAGCTCGGCGAGAACGGCAAGGGCGGCGCGAGGCCGCCGAGGTCGCCGAGATCGCCCGAGGCCCACACCACGCGCCCGCCGACGACCGTCAGGTGCGACGTGATGTCCTTGATCCGCTCCTCGTCGACGGCGAAGAAGTCGTCGCTCAGCACGGCGAAGTCGGCGTGCTGGCCCGGGGCGAGCTGGCCCTTCTCGCCGACCTCGCCGGAGAACCACGCGTTGCGCTCGGTGAACAGCCGCAGCGCCTCCTCGCGCGACAGGCGATCGCGCTCGCCGTAGAGCTGCGCGCCGCCGACGGTCCGGCCGGTGACGAGCCAGTAGAGGCCGATCCACGGGTTGTAGCTCGCGACGCGCGTCGCGTCGGTGCCCGCGCCGAGCGGGATCCCGCTCGACCACAGCGCGCGAAGCGGCGGCGCGTGCCGCGCCGCGGCCTCGCCGTAGCGATCGCGGAAGTACTCGCCCTGGAACGCCATCCGGTGCTGGATGGCGACGCCGCCGCCGAGCGCCGCGATCCGATCGATGTTGCGGGCGCTGACCGTCTCGGCGTGATCGAAGAACCAGCGCAGCCCCGCCAGCGGCACGTCGCGATCGACCGCTTCGAACACGTCGAGGAAGCGGCTGATCGACTCGTCGTAGGTCGCGTGGAGGCGGAACGGCCAGCGGTGCTCGGCGAGCAGCCGCACGACCGCCGCGAGCTCGGCCTCGAGCGAGGGCGCGAGCGTCGGGCGCGGCTCGAGGAAGTCCTCGAAGTCGGCGGCCGAGAACACGAGCATCTCGCCCGCGCCGTTGAACCGCAGCATCGCGTCGCCGTCGCCGGGCCGCACGAGCTTCGTCCACGCCTGGAAATCCTCGAGCTCCTGCTTGGGCCGCTGCGTGAACAGGTTGTACGCGATGCGCACCGTGGTCTCGCCGCGCCGCGCGAGCTCCTGGATCACGGCGTAGTCGTCCGGGTAGCGCTGGTAGCCGCCGCCCGCGTCGACGGCGCTCGTGACGCCGAGCCGGTTCAGCTCGCGCTGGAACTGCCGCGACGAATTCAGCTGGTCCTCGAACGGGAGCTTGGGGCCGAGCGCGAGCGTCGCGTACAGGATGAGCGCGTTCGGCTTGGCGATGAGGAGCCCGGTCGGGTTCCCGGCGCGGTCGCGCTCGATGACGCTGCCCGGCGGATCCGGCGTGTCCTTCGTGTAGCCGACGGCGCGCAGCGCGGCGGCGTTGAGCCACGCCCGATCGTAGAGGTGCAGCACGAACACCGGCGTGTCGGGCGCGGCCGCGTTGATCTCGCCCAACGTCGGCATGCGGCGCTCCGCGAACTGGAATTCGGTCCAGCCTCCGACCACGCGCACCCACTGCGGCGGCGGGGTCCGGGCGGCCTGCTCGCGCAGCCGCCGGAGCGCCTCGGCCAGGGACGGCACGCCGTCCCAGCGGAGCTCCATGTTGTAGTGGAGCCCGCCGCGCAGGACGTGCAGGTGCGAGTCGATGAGCCCCGGGATGACGCGGCGGCCGCGCGCGTCGATCACCGTGGTATCCGGCCCGCGGAGCGCGAGCACCTCGCGCTCGTCGCCGACCGCCGCGAGTCGCCCGCCGCGGACCGCCAGCGCGCTCGCCTCGCGCCGCGCGGCGAGTGTCGCGAGCCGCCCGTTCGTGAGGATCAGGTCGGCGGGAGTCTGCGCGGCGGAGTCCTGCGCGGCGGGGGCCGCCATCTCAGCGGTGCCCTTCCGAGGCGCCGAACATCGTCTTGGCGTAGGTGATGCCGATCCCGTAGGCGCCGCCGAGTTCGCGGGCGATCCCCGTCGTGAGATCGTACGTCTCGCCGCGTGCCCAGTCGCGCTGCAGCTCGAGCAGGTACGTGAGCGCGGTCAGCGGCCGGACGCCGACCTGGATCATGCGCTCCATCGCGCGCTGGTGTGCTTCGTCGGACACGTCACCGCAGGCGTCGGCGATGACATAGACCTGATAGCCCTGCTCCAGCGCCGAGAGCGCCGGGCTGGCGATGCACACGCTCGTCCACAGGCCGCCGAGGACGATCTTGTCCTTGCCGTGCCGGTTGACGCGATCGGTGACGTTGGCGTCCTCCCAGGAGTTCATCGTCGTGCGGTCGACGATCTCGGTCCCATCGGGGAACGCGCCTCGGATCTCGGGGAAGATCGGCCCCGAGAACGTCTTCTCGGCGACCGTCGTGAGGATCGTCGCGACCTGGAAGCCGGCCGCGGCGCGCGCGACCAGGCCCGCGTTCGAGCGCAGCGTCACCGCGTCGATCGACTTGGTAGCGAACGCCATCTGCGACTGGTGATCGATCAGGATGAGCGTGTGGTCGTTGGGGGTGAGGAGCGACTGAGCGGGGGTCGGGGTGGCCTTGGGCATGCGCTGGCTTTATGGTCCCGGCCCTCGACGTAGCGAAGACGCGCCGCGCAGGAAGAACTGTTCCATCGACGTCGCCGCGGCACGCTTGCGCGCTGCCGGATAACTCCTATCCGTCTTTCGTGAACAATCGCTCTGGCGATCGCTGGTACTGAGCCCGCTCGCGAGCGTAAGAGCTCGCGGTCAGATCAGGGGATCAGGTGGTCGGGGGGCGACGCCGCGTGTGCACCGTGAGCGGAAGCCTGGACGGATCCCGGAGGCGAGATCGCAGCGCCAGCGCTTTCCTCGCTCCGGCCGAATCGCCGCCCCATATCCAGCGCCTCCGCACGATGCTTGCCTGGAATTTCAATGAGTTGCAGCGGGTGTCCGCCAGGGTCGCGTGGGACGCGCGCTGGAGCGGCAATACGGCGCCGGGCGGCGTGATCTGGCTTCAACTAGTTGATTTTCGTATTTTGTCTCTGCACTGTAGGGCCCGCGAGCGGTCCACATGGATTGGCTCGCTCGGGGACAGTCACGACCTGTGACTCGATACATCTCTGTCGGAGGAAAATCATGAGCACTATCCTTGGAAGATCGATGCAGGGCTGGCGCCTCGTCCTGCCGGCCGTCGCGGCCGTCATGCTGAGCGCTGCGACGGCGAATGCCGATGCGGTCACCGACTGGAACGCCAAGGCCAACGAGATCCTTGGCGCGTCCGGAATGGGCACACCCCCGGCGCACCGCGTGATGGCCATCCTCCAGACCGCGACCTATGAAGCGGTCAACGCGATCACCAAGAAGTATCAGCCCAGCGGGATCAAGGTCCAGGTCCAGCCGAAGCCGGGCGCGTCCGTCGATGTCGCGATCGCGGCGACCCACCGCGTTGTCCTGTCGAAGCTCGTGCCGGCGCAGCAGGCGGCGATCGACGCTGCCTACCAGGCGGCGGTAGGCAAGGTCGCCGACGGCGTGCCGAAGACCTCGGGCGTCGAGGTGGGCGAGGCCGCGGGCGCGGCCGTCCTCGCGGCGCGCGCGGACGACGGCGCCGCGACGCGCGAGTCGTACCGCCCCGTGACGACGCCGGGCGCCTGGGTGCCCACGGCGTCGGCCGCCGCCTCGCACTGGGTGCAGCGCAAGCCGTGGCTGATGAAGAACGCCTCGCAGTTCCGCCCGGCCGCGCCGCCCGCGCTCAAGAGCGAGGTGTACACGCGCGACTACAACGAGATCAAGGCGATCGGCGAGAAGGGCAGCACCACGCGCACCGCCGAGCAGACCGCGCTCGCCCAGTTCTGGGAGGCCACGGGACCGGGCATCTATCACGGGCTCGTGCGCTCGATCGCGACCGCCCCCGGGCGTGAGATCACGCAGAACGCGCGCCTGTTCGCGGCGGCCGCGCAGGCGCTCGACGACGCGATGATCGCGGTGTTCGACGCGAAGTACCACTACAGCTTCTGGCGGCCGGTCACCGCGATCCGCAACGGCGACAACGACGGTAACGACGCCACGGAGCGCGACCCGACCTGGACGCCGCTGATCGATACGCCGATGCACCCCGAGTATCCGTGCGCCCACTGCATCCTCATCTCCTCGATCAGCGGCGTGCTGCAGGCCGGCATCGGCAAGGGCGCGGTCAACCTGTCGACGGCGAGCCCGTCGGCGAAGGGCGCGCAGCGGTCCTGGAAGAAGATCGACGATCTCGTGCAAGAGGTCGCCACCGCGCGCATCCAGGGCGGCCTGCACTACCGCTTCTCCACGGTCGTCGGCCTCGCCATGGGCAAGCAGATCAGCGCCCTCGCGGCGGCGAAGTACACGAGCAAGTAATCCAGCCTCCGCTCCGGCCTCCGGGGCCAGGAGCGAGCTGCTCTCTCCGGGCGCGCGCTCAGCGCGTCTCGATCGGGCCCGTCGTCGCGGTCGGTGAGGACGTGCCGGCGAGGCTCGGGCTCGTGGCCCGCACCCGGATCACGCCGCGGGCGCCACCACCGCCGCCGGCGTTGACGCCGGCGCTGCCGGCCGCGGGCGCGCTCGTGCCGGCGCCGCCGTTCCCGCCGCTTCCGGATCCGCCATCCGCGGTTCCGGTCCCGCCTGTCGCCGGGGTGCGCGTCGCCGAGCCATCGGCGCCGCTCGTGCCGGGCCCGATGTTGACGTTGCCGCCGCCGCCACCGCCGCCCCCGTTCGCGGCGATCATCGCGGCGGGGCCGGCCACGACGCTCGGCGCCTCGAGCAGGATCGCGCCGCCGCCGCCGCCGCCGCTGCCAGCGCCCGCGTTGGTGCCGCCGGTGGTGCTGCCGCCGCCGCCGCCCGCGCCCGCGCTCAGGATCGTGCCGGTGATCGAGATGGCGGTCTGCGAGGTCATCTGGATCCCGCCGCCGCCGCCGCCGCCGGGCGCGAACGTGACGGTGCCCGGTCCGCCCGCGCCGCCGCCGCCGCCGCCGCGGAGCGGGACCCCCGTGGGCGAGAGGCACGCGGCGCCGGCCGCGCCGCCGCTGGCCGTCGGGGACGATCCGGCGCCGCCGCCGGCCTCGCCGCCGCCGCCACCGCCGCCGCCGCCGTCTTCGTTCGCGACGCTGGCACCGTTGGCGCCGGCGCCGCCGCCGCTCGCGGGCATCCCGAGCGTCGCCCCGGCGGCGCCGCCAGGGCCGGGGCAGCTCCGATCTGCGCCGTAGCAGCCGGCGGACAGATCGATCCGGCCGCTGACCTGGATCGGCCCCTCGGCGAGGAACACCACGGCCCGCGCGCCGGTGAAGCGCACCTCGGCGTTCCCGAGGACCAAGAGCGAGCCCATCGCGAACACGCCGAGCCCCGGGCTCACCTGGTAGTAGCCGATGCCCGACGCGACGCCGGTGCCGGCGGCCCGCGTGATCGCGCCGATGATCGCACCGCTGCCGGTGTCGAAGGTCGTGATCCCGCCGGAGAGCACGACCGCCGTCGTGCCGGTCGTCAGCGTCGGATCCACGCCGTTGGCCGGCACCAGCCACGCGCAGTGATCGCCGCCGGCCGTGGTGCAGCCCATCGTGCACGGCACCGGCGGTCCCGCGCACGGGATGAACTCCGTCCCGTCGGCGCTGCACGCGCCGCACGCGGCGTCGAAGGGGAGCCCGCCATCGCCAGCCTCGCGCACACACACGCCGCGATCACAGACGAGGCCCGACGGGCAGAGCCCGCTCGCGCTGCACTTGGTCCCGTCCAGCAGCGTCGGGTTGTAGCAGGCCGTCAAGCACGCGAGGAGGTACAGCGCTCGCACGGCCCTCAGTGTTTCACCCGGCGCGGGGCGAATGCCAGCGCCAACGCCCTCGGCGCCTGTGCAAGATGGCGTGGGCCACGCGGCCGGCGTCGATGCGTCGCTGCGTGAGGAGGTCGAACCGGCGGCTTCCGCCGGAGCCCGCGGAGGGGCTCAGCGGCCCAGGGCGGCCTTGCGCGCGGCTTCGAACTCGTCGCCGGGCTTCCAGGTCGGCATCTGATCGGTGCTGGCCACCTCGTACCCGACGCGGAAGCCGAGCTGCGCGTCCTCGATCATGCCGTCGAAGCTCCACTCCGGCCGGAGCTGGTCGCTGGGCTGGTGGTAGTGGTGTGCCTCGTACGCCTCCTTCTGCTGGCGGCTCCATTCGGGAGGCCGGCCGATGAGCTCGCTGCCCTCGTCGAGGTAGAGGCTGGGCACGCCGATCTGCGCGAAGCTGAACTGGTCGGAGCGATAGAACGAGCCGCGATCCGGGAACTGATCGGGCTTGATCGTGCGGCCCTGTCGCGCGGCGTGCTTCTCGACGATCGGATCCAGGGTAGATCTGCCCTTGCCGATATAGGCGACGTCTTTGCTGCGGCCCCAGATGTTGCCGCCGTCGTAGTTGATATCGACGGCGATCTTGCCGGGAGGCACGGTCGGGTGCAGCGTGAAGTACCGCGAGCCGAGGAGCCCCTGCTCCTCGGCGCCGACGAACAAAAGCAGCACCGAGCGGCGCGGCGGCGCGGGGAGCGCCTTGAACGCCTTGGCGATCGCGAGCACCTGCGCGCAGCCCGCGGCGTTGTCCAGCGCGCCGTTGTAGATCCGGTCGCCCGCCGCATCGGGCTTGCCGATGCCGAGGTGATCGTGGTGCGCGGTGTAGACGACGAGCTCGCTGCCGAGCTTCGGATCCGAGCCGCGGAGCAGCCCGAGCACGTTGGCGGTCTGGCCGCGCTCGATCCGGTTGCCGAACTCGATCGACGTGGTGACGCCGAGTGGCACCGGGGTGAACGTTTTCTGCCGGGCGGCGGCGACGAGCGCCGCGAGGTCGCGGCCGGCGAGCTTCACGAGCGACCGCGCCGCGTCCTCGGTCACCCAGCCGTGGATCTGGATGCGCGGCTCGCCCTCGGCGGGCAGCTCGAACTTCGCGCCGGACCACGAGGTCTGGACCACCTGGAACGGGTATCCGGCCGACGGCGTGGTGTGGATGATGATCGCGCCGACGGCGCCCTGGCGCGCCGCGCTCTCGTACTTGTAGCTCCACCGGCCGTAGTAGAGGCGCGTCGCGCCGGCGAACAGCGCCGGATCCCAGTCGGGATCGCTATTCAGCATCAGCAGCACCTTGCCGCGCAGGTCTTTGCCCTTGAAGTCGTCCCAGCCGTACTCGGGCGCCTGGATGCCGTAGCCGACGAACACCACCTCGGCGTCGCGGATCGATCCGCGCTCCGCCTGCACGCCGCTGGCGGCCATGTACTGCGCCCACCACCGCAGCGCGAGCTGCGCGCGGCCGCGCGAGAACGTCCACTGCTCCGGCATCGCCGCGGTCACCCCGACCAGCTCGAACGGCTGCTCCCACGCGCCGCCCGCGCCGCCGGGCTCGTAGCCCATCGCCTTCAGCTGCTCGGCGAGGTACGCGCGCGCGGCGCGATCGCCGCGCGTGGTGGGGCCGCGCCCCTCGAATTCGTCGGCCGCCAGCTTCGCGACCTGGCCGCGCAGCACGTCGGCGGTGATCGCCGCAGCGGCCGCGTCGACGGCGGCGGCCGGGTCGTCGGCGGCTGGCGCGGCGGCGGCTGGCGCGGACTGTGCTGGCTGTGTCGGCGCTGTCGGCGCTGGCTGTGTCGGCGCGGGCGACGGGTGACCGCAGGCGGCGGTGGCGAGGGCGAGGACCAGCGCGGCGGCTGGGCGAGTACGGATCGAGTGGGCCACGGGTGCTTCTCCGGGCGAGACCGTATCAGCTTGGGCGTCCGCGTAGATCGCGCCCGCCGCGCGCCCGCTTGTTCCATCAGGGACGGATACTCTCGAGCATGTTCGTCGAGGAGTCGAAGCTGTGCTTCGTCGGGTTGCTCGGCGAGCTGGCCGGCGGCACGATTGCTGCGGGGCTGGTGGCGAGCGGCGCTGGCTGGCGGTGCGATCGATAGGCGCGTGGGAGCATCATGTATATTCGACCAACGTGGGGTCCGACGAGAAGCTCTTGGTTCGCGACGGCTCGGTGTGGGTCGAACGCAAGCCCAGCCCAGGACTCGCCGCGAAGCTCTCCCGCGACCACGGGACGATTGCTGTGGAGTGGTCGATCCACACAGCAGTGGATCAGATCTGGATCGTCGCCTACCGCGCTGGCGAAGTCGTGCGCGAGCTGCGCTACGCGGCCAGCGGAGGTTGGACCAAGCGCGGGAAGTCATTGCCATTCGAGAACACCGCGCGTCTCGGCAAGTTTCTGAGGAAGAGGCGTCTCCTCCCAAGCCCTGATGGCTACGAGGTGCTGGATGCATTTCTCGGCAAGCAACCGCCCGCGTCGGTCGTCGAGCCCGGTGCGACCTATGACACGAGCTTCTCCCCGGCCCAGGCTGCCGAGCTCTCCGCGATTGCCGAGCGCGCGTCGGTGCGGGTGTCTGTCGTGGTCGAAACGTGTTGGCACCTCGCCAAGCAGGTCATCTACGATCGCCGGATGGCACGAGCGACCAAGCTCGGCCTCGACCTAACGATGCTCGTCGACGACACGTCGCCACCACCGCCAGCGGAATCTGTGCCAGCGTTCGTACATGAGCCGATGGAGGCGCCACCTATCGATCTGAAGCGATACTCGGACAGCGCGATACCGCACCAGCTTGCGCTATCGGCGCAGATGCTCGCCGAGCTAGATCACATGTCAACGATGTTCGACGCGCCGAAGTACGACCTGCTCGACGAGGTGTATCTCGAGGCGCGCCCGCGCGTGATCGTGCGTAACTGAGCTTGCAGACCGTTCCGGGGTCGAGGAACGGCAAAGCGGACAAGCTGGAGCAATCGCGACGACACCGACCAGTTACTCCAGCTTCGCGACGAGGGCGCCAAGCCGAGCCCCGCTTCGGGCGTCTGGGCGCGTCTTCAGTACCGCTCCTGTTCGAGCTTCACGTTCGTCTCGAGCAGCGCACATCACGGCGCGCCGCCCTGGCCGGCCGTGTTCGGAACGACTGCGTCGACCGAGGCGTCTAGGCTGGATGCCCGGGACTCTATGCCGGCATGTTCGGTCGGCTTACTGCAGAATGGTGGCCGGAAGCTCGGTGCTGCGGCTTCGAGCTTGGAAACGAGGCTCGGTGGCACGCGCGCCCATGACTCGGCTGGCAGGAGGCTTCCAAAGAGGCTCGCGTCGAACATGCGCTGGCGCCGCCCGACTCGTTCCCACTGGAACGCATCGTACGTACCCTCGAACATGAGCTGGCGGACCTCGATCCGCGGCAGCGGCTTGGTCATGTCGCTTCGCAGCCACACCCTCGCCAGCTGCTCCCACAGACTGTTCTTGCGATCGACGCGGCCGATCTGCTGTTCGAGGATCGCGGGGTTCCACTCGGCGTGGAACTGGAGCACGACGCGGCAGGATTCATGGAGGTTCAGTCCCTCGCGGCCGACCTGGCTCTGCGCGATGAGTACGCGCGGCGATGATGTTCGACGGTTGAACGCGGCCTGGATGTAGCGTCGCGTCGCAGCCTGGGTGCTGCCCTCGAGGAGGACAGCGAATCGACGCTGGAGAGTGCTCGGGTCCTTCTCGAACAAGGCGCGGAGCGCTACTTCGCGGGCATCGTCGTCGGTGTCGTCGACAACGTCATCGAGTTCGTCGTGGATGTGCTCGCGGTAGTACTCGTCGGCGAGTTCGTCGAAACGGTCGCTGATACGCTCGCTCCCAGGAGTGGCGCCGTTCAAGAAGTCATCCAGCACGAACGCCATCGCGTGTGAGCGAACCGATTCGGAGATGAACGTGTCGGTGATGCCGCCCAGCTTTTCTGGATCGGCGAACCATTCGTCCGACTTGCGGCGGACGACTCGACGAAGTCGTTCCTGTAGAGACTCGTACTCGTCGTGTGCCTTTTTAAGGGCAGTTCTCATGGCGCTGGCGTCGCTGTTCGCGAGCCGACCACGAATGATCCTGTCCTCACGCATGCGCTGGAGCTGGCGCGAGGCGATTCCGAGCAGGTCCTTACCGATCGCGTGTGCGATCGGGCGTCCAGCGTCCGCTGCTCGCAGCGCGCGGCGGACGTTCAAAACATCACGCAGCACCTTCAAGGGCCGCAGGAACACCCCGAACACCAGCACCTTCTCGCCTTCCGGCGAGACGTTCGCAGCAGTACCTTCCGTCCACGCTTCGATCTCGCGTACCGCTAGCGTGATCCGATGGTGTTCGCTGTCGATGAGGTCTTCGCTCGACTTGGCACCCTCGCTGATTCTGTGGCGCGCCTCGCGGAGTTGTTCGAGCCAGTAGTTCACACGGGCAATCTTCCCGCGGGTGGGCTCGTCTGGTGCCCCTGCGCTCAGAGGCGCGTCCTCGACTTCGACTTCGTCGAAGTCGGCACTTACGTGACCGTTGCAGAGCTTCGTGTATGCGCTCTTGACCGAATGACCGATGTCGTCGCCACGCAACCCGCGCGCTGCATGGCTCATACACTCGGCGGCGAACAGGACATCGATCCAAGCGTTCGTGCGCACGGATGGATCGGTCCAACTGACCCGTAGCGGCTTGATGTCGCGATGGGGATGCGGCCCGTTGCGGTGCGGGTCCTTGTCGTCCGTGCGGGCTGCCTTGATGCCCTGAATCAGCTCGTCTTCGGAGCGTCGACGCCGCGTCACGTAGGGGCGCAGCAGCTTCGTGAATGCGATCGATGCCTTGCACAACGCCTCGAGACGCATTTCCTCGTCGGGGGCGGTCGCGGCCTCCCGGGTTGCCTGCTTCAATCTGAAGAGAACCTGCTTGCCCTCGTCGCCCAGGTCCACGCCAGATCGTTGAAGCAGGTCGCGCCACTGGTCCAGATCGAGCTCCATCGGCGTGGCAGTGAGACAAAGCCGTCGATTGGTGGGCGTCTGGTGGAGGACGTTGCCAAGTAGCCGGGTCAGGACCTTCCCCGTGCTCGCCCGCGTTAGGGCAGTGTCTTCTTCGGTCTCCCCGCGGCTCTTGTGAGCTTCGTCGATGACAACGAGGTCGAAATCGCCGAGCCAGAGCCCGAGTATCTCCTCGGTGATGCGGTCTCCACCAGCCTCGCGAAAGGCATCGATGTTCAGGCTGGTGTGCTTGCCGCTGATCTTGATGTCTGGTAGTTGCCTGATCGCGCTGCGCAGAGCAGGGTGCGCCTTCACGCGAGGTGTCACGCCCTTCGCAATGCGAGCCATTCCTCGCCAGTATGCCCAGCGTTTTACGGTGTTATTGTCCTTGCGCTGGAGCCACTGGAGGAGCCTGCCTTCTTTCGTCCGGGCATCCGCGCGGTCCTGCTTCGAGGCGAGCTCCAGCTCGACAAGTGCCGGCAGCGCTGCTCGCCAGACGTGTGACGTCGAACGCAGCTGCGGCGCGCGGAAGTTGTGCGACAACGCGCACCACTCTGGCTTGCCGGGATCGGGGGCGAGCGCTGCCCAGGCTTGGGTGTTGGTGTCGGCGTTGCGGAACAGCTCTGGCAGCGTGGTCAGCGTCTTCGCGCCGAGGCTTGGATCTAGCTCGCGCGACTCCGCGACCCACTGGTGGATGAGTCCCTTGGGGACGACGGTCGCCACACGTCCGCCCGCCGCGATGACTGCATGGATCACGGCGCAGGCGATACGCGTCTTCCCGGTACCGACTTCATCCGCGAGGACAACGCCTTTCGAATGCCGGAGCTGTTCGACGATCCACACCAGCGAGTCGCGTTGGCCGCTGTCCAAGGGCCAGCGCTCGAGGGCCTCGGCAGTGAGCTTGGCGACGCGATCCCAGTCCATCATCATCGCAACCCCCATGTGTAGGCGACCCCGTCGAGAATCGACGTGTAGCGCTCGCGCTGCTTGGAGGTCAGCGTAGCCGGCCGAAACTCAGGCTGCGCGAGGTGCGCGAATACGTCGATGCGGTGAGCCCTCCAAGTCTCGATGAGCTTCTGCGGGAAGGAGGCGTGGAAGAAGCGTTCGAAGTGATCGAGCCAGTCGTCCAGCAGATTTGGCTCGAGGCTGCGCTGCAGCGCGGCTGTCTGCTCGAGGAGATCGGCAGCCGCGTGCAGCGCGTAGCTCTTCGCGTGGTCCTCGTCCGGCGCTGATGATCCGTTGCCGTTCCCGTCGGTATCGTCTGGCTCTTCGTCGCCATCATCCTCGTCGCTGGCCTCTGCCGGGCGGATCGGGAAATCGAGCAGCGCAGCGAGCGCGTCATCGTACGTAGCGAACGTAGGAGGCACCCAGCACGTGCGGCCAATTACGATGACCGGCACGATCCATTCGTGCGTCTCCGCCGCGTTGCGAACGTGGAGGACATCGAGACGACCCACCTCAGGCAACGGGACCGTTGCCTGGCGTGCCGTCACCTCGGTCCACGTATCACCGAGACGGATCGCGAACTTCTCAACGGCAACGTCGTCGCGCCACTCTAGCGCGAGCGAGTTCGCAGTCGCCAGGCGAGCGAGCAGGATCGGGCTCGCGACGATCTGCTCGTGAATCTCGTCGTCGGGGTCTGTGCGGGGCTCCCAGCCTTCGAAGTCCTCCGCTGGTTCACCGTCGCGCCAGAAGAACCGCTCTGCCAGGTCCTCGGGTTTCAGCCGTTCATCGACCGGGATCACGATCCCACACTCGATGTTGACGCCGTCGTGACCGGTCGACGGCTGCTCGCGCACGGCCTGCGAACCGGCCGAAAGCAATCCGCGACGGGACAGGTTGCCGGATCCCAGGTAGAGGCAACCATTACTGGCGACACCCTCACGAAGCCATCCCGTGTAGATGAACTTGGCGTGCAAGGCACGCTTCGCGTCGAGCGGGTCATGCGGCGTGAAGATCTCCCATCCCTCGACAGCGTCGGCGCGTGCCCATGGTGCGAGTGCGCCAGCCATTTTGGGCTCGGCGATCACGACGCGGCGCACCTTAGCGGTGAATCCGCCGAGGTCCTCGAGCTTCGCCAGTATCGTCGGCTTCTCGGCCTTTTTCCCCGGATCTTCATAGAACCCCGAGCCGCAGAGCAGAAAGTTCCGTGACGCCGACGTACGCAGCCGCTTCATCTGCGTGCGGATTTGCGGGTACAGCGACTCGTCGAGTGAGTGGATGAAGCCAGACTTTGTTCGGTCCGGCTCCAGGTCCATACAGGTCTTCAGCAGCGTGTCCAATCGGTTGGTCAGCGGACGCTCTTTCTTGCCCAGATCTCGTTCGGGGAGGTGATAGCGACGCTCGATCAGCTCGTCGACGAAGCTTGCGGAGGCAGCAATATCCGCGCGCTCGAGTGCTGGTATCTGCTCGTCGAGCGCGATGTCGACAACCCACGCGAGCTCCAGCTGGCTCTTGGCGGAAGTGTACGTGAAGTTAGCGGTAAGGATCGCGAGCCGGAGGTTCGTGGGCTCGCCAGTGCGCGTGCGCGCGAAGGCCAACAGAACCAACTTTGCGTGCAGCAGGGCATGCGGAACGTCGCGCGGCTGCAGCTCGTGGAGGCCGGGGAGCTCGTGTGGGGCGAAGACTCGTGTACGTGCCGCAGATGTCTGCGCATCGAGGAGCAGGTATGTGTTCGTGATGCCGCGCTCGGCGCGCTGTTTCGCCTTGAGTCCCGTGAAGCGAACCAGCGCGTCTTCCAGGAAGTCGCGTGAGCCCGTCATCGCGACCAAGACGGCGCTGTGGGCCACGCGATCCTCGGGTGGCTCGAAGACGTCGAGGATCGTCTGCGCGGTCATGACGGCTTGCCCTCCAGGTCACGGCCGAGGGCATGCAGGTTTGCTAGCCGGAAGGTTTGATGCGTGCTGTCGGGTTCGAGCGCGTCAGCACCGTCTTCGGTCTCCTTCTTCTCGAGCGCCTCGCGCATCGCCGACGAGCTCTCGACGAGACGGAACAGCGGTCCCCGCATGACCCGATTCTCCGCAACCGAGAACACCTCCGAGGTTGCACGAGCGACGCTCGCGACCACCTCTATGATCTCCCTTTCGAGCGTGCGGGCAAACGCGCGGCTCCTCGGCTCGTCGAACCGCGCTGTCTCCACCTTCTTGAGGAAGTCTGCCCCGCATGCCTTCAACACCTTGACGGCATTCTTGATGGCCTTGTCCGCGGTTGTTTCGGCGAACGGCCATCCGAGCTTGGCTTCATCGACGCGCATGCTGACCAGCGCCGCGAGGTCACGTGCTCGATCGATCATCATCCCAAACGCGTGCGCGGCGACGACATCGTCCGCGTGCGCGACATGGCCCGCATCGCGAAGCCGCGCCGCCACCTCGGGCATCTCGCGAAGCTCACGGCCGTGGCCCAGTACCTGCGCTGCGTGACGTCTTCGTTCGCATGCATCGCCAGTAACCCCGAAGACACGCGCGCGGACAAGCTCGCGTTCGCGGTCTGACAGGGACTTCGGCCCATCCAGTGGTAGAGGATCAGATCACTCGGACCGGCCGTGCCTCGGCGGCGGCGGCTCGACGACGAACCGGAGCTGTCGGCCATCGCGGCGCAGCTCCCGGCGGTTGATCCGGTCACAGGCG
>DATMCI010000123.1:0-30298 GCA_035558535.1 Kofleriaceae bacterium | reverse complement strand
GGTGAGCGTCGCGCCGCGGGCGACCAGCGTGGCGCTCTTGGTGCCGAAGTCCAGCCCGTCCGACGCCGTGTTGGGCACGGTATACGTGCCTGGCGCGAGCCGGATGATGTCGCGTCCGGCGCTCACCTCGCTCACCGACTGAGCGAGCGAGCACTCGTTCTGGCCCGGGGTCCTGCCGCACCCCGCGGTGTTGGCGCCGGCCGGCGCGGTGTAGATGACCTGGGCCGCAGCCGCGCACGAGCCGTCCTCCAGGCACGCGCCCGAGTCGCACTCGTCATTGCTGCGGCACGCGTGACAGACGTTGTCGGTTCCGCACTGCGGCCGGGTGCTCGTGCAGTTGTGCTCGTCGTCGACGGTGCACTCCACGCAGACCCCGTCGAGGCAGATACAATCGGGGCTGCTCTCGGTGCATACCCCCGGATCGTCGTCACCCGGCACCGTCGAGGGACCGGATCCGCAACCGACAACGAAGATGACCGCTACGATCGCGATTCGCATCGTTCCTCCATGATCTCGCATTGTGACGCGGTTGTGCGGGCCATGGCGCTCACTGACCCTCGCGGTACTCGTCGGCACCGAAATCGCATTTGCCGCCCTCGGCCTTGGACGGCGAAGGGCGTGTATCTCGCTCGAAGTCGATGTCATTGCAATCGAAGGCATCGCGGATGGTCCCGACCGGTGACGTCTTGGTCAGACGGTAGCTCGGGGTCGCTCCGGCCGGGTTCTGGAAGCCGACCGCGTTGTCGCTCGGCATCGCGAATTGCTGGTACGAGCCCCGGAACGTGCAGGTCCCGATCACCTGGACCTCTGCTCCGATCCCACCGGCGTTGCGGTAGACGAGGTTGAACGGCGCGTCGTAACCCTGGCCATCGCACATGATCCCGCCCGCGCTGGGGGGGTTCTGATCGGAGGTGTTGTCGACGACGGTGTTGAGCTCCAGCTTGCTGCCGCCGGCCAGCTTGAGGCGCATGCCTCCGATCGGGCTCGCGACGCCGCCGTTGCGATACACGAAGTTGTTGGTGATCGTGGCGACGCTGGCCGAGGGCATGTTGATCCCGCCCTGTTCGTTGTTTCGGAGCGTGGAGCGCGCGACGGTGAGCGGGCACAGGTCCGCCTCGATCCCGCTCTCTCTCATGCTCTCGATCGTCACCTCGTGGACGGCGAGCTTGCTGTTCTCGATGCACTTGATGCCGTCGGTCGTGAAGTTCGGCCCCTGCAGCGTGCCGCCGACGAGCTTGAGCGTCTTGCCGTTCCGGACGGAGATGATCGGGCCGTTCACCGTCGCCGCCCCCCGGGTGAGCGTCGCGCCGCGGGCGACCAGCGTGGCGCTCGTGATGCTGAAGTCCAGCCCGTCCAGCGAGTTGGGTACGTTATACGTGCCCGGCGCGAGCCGGATGATGTCGCGTGGGGCGTTCACCACGGTCAGCGCATGGGCGAGCGAGCACGGGCTCGCCTGGGGGCAGTCCCCCGCGGCGACGCCGTTCGGCGTGGCGTAGATGACCTCGGTCGCGTTCGCGCACGAGCCGTCCTCGAGGCACGCGCCCGACTCGTCGCACTCGGCGTTGCTGCGGCACGCGCGACAGACGTTGTTGTCTCCGCACAGCGGCCGGGTGCCGCCGCAGTTGCTCTCGTCGTCGGTCGTGCACTCCACGCAGACCATGTTGAGGCAGACGCATCCGGGGCCGCTCTCGGTGCATGACATCGGCGGGCCGTCCGGGCAGTCCATCCCGACGCAGTAGCCGGTGTTTCTCTCCTTGCACCCAACGAGGAGGAGGGTGAGGACGAGGAGGGTGCGCATGCAAAGCTCCACGGCGGTAAGGGAGGATTCAGACACGATTACCTCGGAAACGCTGTGACGCAGCCGTCATCGGTCAGAACCGCCCGGCCCAGCCGACCACGCCGCCGCCGGGGGCGAGGCCCACGGTCGGCACAGAGCGCTCGCTGGGCGTCGACACCAGGAGGTAGACGCCCACCCCGATCGCCACGGCGCCGGAGGCCGCGAGCGCGACGCCGGGGAGCAGGGTTTCGGTGTGGAACTCATCCGCTGTGGGAGTCGCGACGTTATCCTCGTCGATCGCGATCAGGACTCCGCCACCGGCGCCGAGCAGGACGCCGCTCGCGATGGCCGCGATCCCCAGCTTCTTGCGGAATGGCATCGGCGGCTCCGCGAACGTGACGCTGACGGTCTGGACCTGGCCGGCCTCGACCTTGAAGCTGCGGGTCTGCGCGGGCCTCGTGCCGAACTCGAAGACGGCGGTGTGCGCGCCGGCCGGGAGCCGGAGGGTGGCCGGCGCTCGCCCGCGCTCCTTGCCGTCGATGCTCACCTGCGCGTTGGGCGGCTTCGAGCGGAGCCTGACGCGGCCGCGGGGCACGTCATCGCCGGTGATCTTCTTCATCAGGTTATCGGCGGCACTGCGGATCAAGTTGTCGGTGCAGCGCGCGCAGACGTGCTGCTCCGAGAGCACGTCCTTGCCCTTGCCGAGCCAGTACAACGTGAGCGTGACGTTGCGATCCTGCACGTTGCGGTCCAGGTTGACCTGCGCGAACACGAGCGTGCCCGCCGTCGCGCGCTTCTCGACGACCTGGCGCGCGCACAACGGATCCTCGATCACGATGCAGTCGATCAGGGCGTTGATCGCCTCGGGCGATAGCGGCGTCGAGACGATCTCGTGGCCGTGCGTGCGCAACCAGGTCTCGAGCTGCGCCACGAGCTGGGGCTGCATGGTGGCCTCGCCCGTGACCAGGACGCCGACGGTCTCATCGCCGTCATCCGCGCGGGCGGGGGCGGCCGCGAGCGAGAGCAGGGCCAGCGCGAGCAGGGCGCACAGGCCCGAGTGTCGACGGGGGATCATCGCGGCACCGTCACGGTCTGGTCTTCGAGGATGGTCACCGGAAAGGTTCTTTCTTGGTAAGCGACGTCCGGATCCTGCTTCCGGAGCGTAATTCTATGCGTACCGACGGCCAGGCGGATCGTGCACGGTGTCTCGCCTGCTCGCTTGCCGTTCACGAGCACAGCGACCGACGGGGCGCTCCCCGTCACGGTGAGCATGCCGTACTTGGTGGGCGCGGTGGTCACCGGAGCGCGCGTTTGCTTCGGCGGGGGGATGGGCGCGCTCGGGCTGGTGGGCGCCTCGGCCGCATCGAGCGGCGTCGGCGCGTCCGGGACGGGCGCGTCCAGGGGCGGCGGGGGGGGCGCGTCCGGTAGTGGGGGATGAGCATCCGGGGTGCCCGTCGCCTGGGCCGCCTGGACCCCCTGGGCGACGATGGGTCCCCCCGAGCTGCCGGGCGGCTCATCCCTCCCGCGCGCCGCCCAGATCACGGCGAACGACGCGACGGCCGCGAGGCCGATGGCCGCGCCAGCGAGCAGGAGCGGGCGGCGTCCGGCCCGCCGCCGGCCGCGATCGCGCATGGCGGTCGGCGCGTTGCGGACCGCGCCGAGGCTCGGCAGCGCCGCCGCTGCCGGGGCGGCGTCGGCGACTGCGTCGGCCGGGCCGGGCTGCGAGCGCGCGCGGTGCTGGCTGTGGCGGACGGGCGCCTGGCCGGGGAACCGCTCGGCGAGCGTGGCGGTGAGCAGCTCGCGCCCGGCCCGCGGCGCGGCGGCGCAGTCGAAGAGGTCGGCGAGCGCCAGCTCGGCCGTCGCGTAGCGCGCCGGCAGGTCGCGCTCGAGCAGCTTCATCGTGACGCGCTCGAGGTCCTTGGGGACCTCCGGGCGCACGGAGCGCGGCCGCGGGATCGGGGCGAACAGCACCGCGCCGAGCGTCGATCGCATGTCCTCGCCGGTGAACAGCCGCCGGCCGACGAGCATCTCCCACAGCATGACCCCGACCGCGAACAGGTCGCTGCGCCCGTCGAGCGCCTGGCCGTTCGCCTGCTCGGGGCTCATGTAGGCGGGCTTGCCCTTGATGAACACCGACGCGGTCGCCTCGCTCGCGGCGCGGGCCTTGGCGATCCCGAAGTCCGACACCTTGACGGCGCCCTCCCACGAGAGGAGCACGTTGTGCGGCGAGACGTCGCGGTGCACGACGCCGCGGACGTTGGTGCCCACAGGCAGATCGTGGGCGTAGCCGAGGCCGCGCAGGACCTCGCCGATGACATGGATGACGAGCGGGATCGGGAGCGGGCCGGTCGCGAGCAGCCCGTCGAGGTCCTTGCCGAGGACGAGCTCCATCACGAGGAACAGCCGCTCTTCTTCGTCGCGGTCGAAGTCGAGCACCGAGACGATGTTGGGGTGGACGAGCTGCGCGCTGATCTGCGCCTCGTCGATGAACATCTGCGCGAACGCCGGGTTGTCCGAGAACCCGGGCAGGACGCGCTTGATCGCGACCTTGCGCGAGAACCCCTCGGCGCCCATCGCCTGGGCGAGGAACACCTCGGCCATGCCGCCTCCCCCGAGGCGCTGATCGAGCCGGTATTTCCCCAGGACCCCCGCCATCGGCTATCTGGGGATGAGCGAGCCCTGGCCCCGCGCGCGCATGCCCTCGCGCCACGCCTCGATCAGGCGCACGAACGCCTCGGCGAGCTCGGGATCGAACTGCGTCCCGGCGCAGCGCTCGATCTCGCTGATCGCCGTCTCGTGCGGCAGCGAGCGGCGGTACGCGCGGTCCGACGTCATCGCGTCGTACGCGTCGGCGATCGCGACGACGCGCCCGACGAGCGGGATGCTGTGGCCGGCGAGCCCGCGCGGGTAGCCGCCGCCGTCCCACCACTCGTGATGGCACCAGCAGCCATCGATCAGGCCGTGCAGGCACGGCACCGGCTCGAGGATGCGCTTGCCCTTCTCGGGGTGCTGGCGGAACACCGCGACCTCCTCGGGCGTCAGCTTCCCCGGCTTGTTGAGCATGTCGTAGCGCACGCCGATCTTGCCGACGTCGTGCATCATGCCGGCCTGCACGATGCGCCGGATCTCGGCATCGGGCAGCGTGATGCCGCGCGCGAGGATCTCGGAGTACACGGCGACGCGCTCGGAGTGCCCGCGCGTGTAGAGGTCGCTCTCCTCGAGCGCCTGCGCGAAGCCGGCGACCGTCTGCTGGAACATCTCCTCGAGCGAGAGGTTCGCGCGCGTGAGGCTCTCGTTCGAGGCGCGCAGCTCGCCGTAGAGGCGGGCGTTGTCGATCGCGCTCGCGGCGCGCGAGGCGAGCACCGAGAGCATCTTTCGGTGCCCCTCGTCGAACTTCTTGCCGCTCGTGAACGAGAACACGTTCAGCACGCCGACCATGTGGCCGCGCACCTGCAGCGGCACGGCGAGGAACGAGGCGAGCCCCGCCGGCAGGGCGGCCTCCGTGAAGAAGCGCGAGGCCTTGCCGCCGTGCGCGAGGATCGGCACGCCCTGCGCGAACTGATCGAACAGCACGGGGAACGCCGGCGAGGGCGGGGCGAGCGACGAGCCGAGCGCGCGCCCCTCGGCGTCGGCGGCGACGACCTTCACGCGCTCCTCGTAGTGCCCCGAGCGCGGATCGCGCAAATGGAGCGTGGCGACGTCGGCCTTGACCTCGTCGAGCGTGGCGCGGAGGATGACGTCGAGGATGTGGTCGATGTCGTGCGACAGCGCGATCGCCTCGGAGACCTTGTAGATCGTGAGCGCCTCGCGCAGGCGGATGTTCTCGGCCTGCAGGCGCTGGCGGTACAGCGCGCGCTGGACGACGTGGATCACCTCCTCGACCTTGAACGGCTTGAGGAGGTAGTCGTACGCGCCCTTCTTCATCGCCTCGATCGCGGTCTCGACGGTGCCAAAGCCGGTCATGAGCACCGTGAGGACGCCCAGCCGCTCCTGCTCGATCCGCTCGAGGAGCTGCAGCCCCGAGAGCCGGGGCATCTTCAGATCGGTGATGAGGAGGTCGTAGGGGCGCAGGCGGAGCTCGGTCAGCGCCTTCTCGCCGTCCTCGACCGTGTGGACCGAGAAGCCCTCGAGCGCGAGGAACTCGGCGAGGATCTCGCGGATCACGCGCTCGTCGTCGACGACGAGGATCCGCGCGCTCTCGACCGGCTCCGACGACATCCCGTGGGCGTCTGGCTTCCGATCCGCGGCTACTGCTTGGTGGGCTCGGTCGTCGTGGTCGGCACGGTCGGCATCGGCGTCGGCGCGGCCGCGGGCGGCGCGTTCACCGGCTGCGGCTGCGCGGGCGGCGCCATCGGATCGGGGTACGACGTCGGCTTGCCGCTCGCCTGATCGGCCTCCTGCTGGAGCCGGATCCACGTGTCGCGGGCGCCCTGCGCGCGCTGCTTCTCGGCCTGCTCCTTGTCGCGCGCGCCCTGGAGGCGCTTGCTGCGCTCCGCCTCCTGCTTGGGGTACCAGTCGTACTGGATGCCCTTGGGGGCGATGTTGTTCCCCTGCGCGAGCTTGGCCTTCGCGAGCTCGAACTGCGCCTCGCGCCAGTACATGTTCTCGGCGGTGTGGCGCCCCAGGGTCTTCACGTACTCGCGGTAGGCCTCGAAGTACTTCGTGCGGGCCTCGGCGGCGCGCAGGAGGAGCTCGGCGGTGTGCTGCTCCTTGGTGGCGGCGTTGATGCGGTTGGTGTCGGCGGACGTGTCGGCGGCCTTCTTGTTCGAGTTCGCGTTGTCGAGCGCGAGCTTGGCCTGCTTCTGCTCGTTCTTGACGATGTTCACCTGGTTGTTGATCTCGGCGAGCTGGGACTCGGCGTTCGCGTTCTCCATGCGCGACACCTCCCAGTCGTTGCGTGCCTTGATGATGTCCGTCTTCTGCTCGAGCGTGAACCGCGCGACGTGGATCTCGTCGAACTTGCGCTCCAGCGGCTGCGGAGGTGGATCCGACGCGCCGCAGCTCGCTGCGATGACTGCAATCACACCAATCAAGAAGATCTTCAAGCGTACACGCATAGGTGGGCCGGAGCCTACTACGGCCGTTCCCGGCGAGCTACCATCTGACGCCGATGACCGTGCTCCTCGCCGTCGATGTCGGGAACACGAACACCGTCTTGGGGGTGTTCCGCGACGGAGATCTCGCGGCGCACTGGCGGATCCAGACCGTGGCGGCGCGCACGTCGGATGAATATGCGGTGCTGCTGAAGACGCTGCTCGACATGGAGGGCTTCCCGTGGCGCTCGATCGACGCGGGGATCATCTCGTCGGTCGTGCCGCCGGCCGTGTTCGGGCTGCAGCGCTTCTTCAAGTCGCACACCGGCGGCCCGGCGCTCGTCGTCGGGCCGGGCATCAAGACGGGCATGCCGATCCTCTACGAGAACCCGCGCGAGGTCGGCGCCGATCGCATCGTCAACGCGGTGGCGGCGTTCGACGAGCTGCAGGCGGGCTGCATCGTCGTCGATTTCGGCACCGCGACGACCTGGGACGTCGTGTCGTCCAAGGGCGAGTACCTGGGCGGCGTGATCGCGCCGGGGATCCAGATCAGCTCGGAGGCGCTCTACGAGCACGCGGCGAAGCTGCCGCGCGTCGAGCTGGCGCGCCCGGGCAAGGTCGTCGCGCGCAACACGGTGGCGTCGATGCAGGCCGGCCTCGTGTACGGCTACGCCGGCATGGTCGACGCGCTCGTCACGCGGATCCGCGCCGAGGTCGACTTCCCGGCGCGCTGCATCGCGACGGGCGGGCTCGCGCCGCTGATCGCCACCGAGACCAAGACGATCGAGGCCACCGACGAATTGCTCACGCTCAAGGGCCTCCGGATCCTCTACCAGCGCAACGCCGCCCCCGCGCCATGATCTCGCGGACGTCGCTCGATGTGACGCGGCTCTCGGCGGCCGCCCAGCGGGCGCTCGGCCCGGGCCCGGGGCGGGCGATGGCGGCGCGCGGCCTCGTGCCGCTCCCGTCCGCCGACCAGGTCGCGGTGCTCTACCAGCTCGCGCTCGATCCGGATCCGGGGCTGGCCGGGGCGGCGCGCGCCACCGCGGCGGGGCTCCCGGAGCGGCTCCTGGCCGGCACGCTCGCCGACCCGGGCATCGATCCGCGCGTGCTGGATCTCTTCGCCGAGCTCGCCGCCGGCCGGGCGGCGGTGTTCGACGCGATCGTGCTGAACCCGGCGGTGGCGGACGAGACGATCGCCACGCTGGCGGCGAAGGGCGACGCGCGCGAGGTCGATCTGATCGCCCAGAACGAGCAGCGCGTGCTGCGGTACCCCGCGATCATCGCGGCGATGTACATGAACCGGCGCGCGCGGATGTCGACGATCGATCGCGTCGTCGAGCTGGCGGTCCGCAACAACGTGCGCGTCCCGGGGCTCGCCGCGTGGGACGAGGTCGCGCGCGCGCTGACGGGCGGCTCGCGCGCCGGCGAGCAAGACGACACCTTGATCCAGGGCGTGCTCGCGGCGGCCGGCGACGACAGCGCGCTCCTCGTGGGCGACGCCGAGCGGGCGCCGCCGGAGGAGGCCCCGCCGGGGCGGCCGGTGGCCGCGGCGGCGGGCGATGCCGACGATCCGACGTTCGAGAAGATGTCGATCCCGGCCAAGATCCGCCTGGCCTCGATCGGCAACGCGAGCATCCGCGCCAAGGCGGTCCGGAGCCCGCACCGGATCGTGGCGCTGGCGGCGATCAAGGCGCAGGGCGTCAAGGACATGGAGGTCGTGAATTACGCCTGTAACCGCAACCTGCTGGAGGACGTAATCCGCTACATCGCGAGCAAGCGAGAATGGACCAAGCTGTACGGAGTGAAGGTCGCGCTGTGTCGCAACCCCAAGACGCCCCTCGTCGAGGCGACCCGCATGCTCACGACGCTGCGCGAGCGGGATCTGCAGGAGCTGGCCAAGTCGAAGGGCGTGCCGTCGGCGCTGGCGGCGCAGGCGCGCCGGCTCGTCCTGCAGCGGCGCACCGGGACGGGCAAGCCGTGACCGAGACGCGCGCCGTTGCCGAAGGGGCCGGTGACGCGGGCGCGGCGCGCGCGGCCGCCGCGGGGGCCGGTGACGCGGGCGCGGCGCCGGGGCTCATCACCCGGATCGGGCTCGCCGTGGTGCGGCCGCGCTGGGCGCTCGCGGTCGCGTCGGATCGCCGGGTCGCCGGCCGGTCCGGCACGGATCTGATCGCGCTGATCGCGATCGTCCTTCTGGCCACGCAGCTGCGGGCGCTTGCCGGCGCGGTCTGGCTCGGCGCCGCGATCGACGGGCGCCTGGCGGTCGGCGCGGTGACGCGGATCCTGACGCGCGCGCTCGTGCTCGATCTCTCGTTCCTCGTCGTCGGCGCGCTCGTCCTGTGGCTCGGCGCGGGCGCGCGGCGCAACCTCGGGCGCGCGTTCGATCTCGCCTGCGTCGCGGCGATCCCCTTGTTCCTCGTGAGCCTCGCGGCGGCGGTCGTCGCGCGCGCCATCGACGCGCCGCTCCCGGCGCCGGCGCTCTGGCTCGCGACGGGCGTGGCGTGGAGCTGGTCCGGCGCGCTGTTCGCGCTCGCGTGGCGGCCGGCGCGCCTGCCGCCTGGGGCCACGCCCCCGCCGCCGCGCGCCGCGGTTGTGCCTGCGCGCCGCGCGGGGTGGGGCGTCGTGGCGCTCTGTGTCCTCGGCGCCGCGCTCCACGTGGTGTGGATCGCGCAAAATCTGGAGCTGATCCGGCCGGTCGAGGAGGACCAGCTGGCGCCGACGTTCACGCTCGCCGAGATCGGCCCGGGCGGCGCGCGCGGCCCGGCGTTCACGCTCGGGCGGGGCCGGGTGACGGTGCTCGACTTCTGGGCCACGTGGTGCGGCCCGTGCATCAAGGCGATGCCCAAGCTCGCGGCGCTCGCGGCGCAGCACCCCGACGTCGATGTGGTCGCGGTCAACCTCGACGACGCGGTGGCGGCGCGCGCGCTGTTCGAGCGGCACGGCTGGATGAAGCTGCGGCTGGTCGCCGACGACGGTGAGGTGAGCCAGCGCTACAACGTGAGCTCGATCCCGCACTCGGTCGTGATCGATCGCGGGGGCGTCGTGCGGCACATCGCGCGGGGCGGTTCGTCGAGCGTCGAGGCGGCGGTGCGCGCCGCGCTCTTTCGCAAGTAGCTGCAGAAGAAGTTGCGGAAGCGGTTATCGAAGTCCGCGGCGCCCGCCCACACCGCGGGCGCTCGTGCTACGACGAGGGTCATGGCCAGCCTCGCCTGCGCCACGTGCCGCAAGTTGATCGCGCCGGGTGCGTCGGCGATCCGGTGCACGGTGGCCTCGTGCAACACCGGACGGATGAAGCTCCGGTTCTGCAGCGTCGCCTGCTGGCAGAAGCACGTCCCGACGGCGCGCCACCGCAAGGCCGCTTACGTCGTCGAGGAGCGCGCGGGCGAATCGCCCGATGAATAGGTCGAAATGCTCCGGTCCGGCGGGCGGCGTTTTGCGGGCGAAATCGTGCGCGTGATATTTTTTCGGCGTGCGACTCGGAACCTGCATCGCGCTGGAGCTCGCCCTGGCGGCCGGCGCGGTCGTCGGCGCCGCCGTCGGCGTGATGCACGTGTCGCGGTTGGGCGGCGACTACCTCGCCGCGACCGAGGCCCGCGCGGCGACGCCGCCCGCGCCTGCGCCTGCGCCGGTGCCCCCGGTCGTGCCGCTGCCGAGCGCGGAGCTGGCCGTCGCGCCGCCTGCGCCGCCGCCCCCGTCGGTGTTCGGCGCGCCCGACGCCGAGCTGCTCGCGCCGCTCGGGGCCGCGAAGGTCACGCGCGTGAAGCTGAACCAGGGCGGCTCGTCCCTGTCCTTGCGCCTCGACTTCGCGAACGGCGCGCGCGCCGCGTTCAAGCCCGAGCAGGTGCACCTGCAGTCGGAGCCGCGGCGCGAGATCGCCGCGTACCGCCTCGATCGCCTGCTCGGGCTCGGGCGCGTCCCGCCGGCGAAGGCGGGCGCGTTCCCGCTCGCCGAGCTGCTGGCGGCCGCCGATCCGGCGACCCGCGGCGCGGTCACCGAGCGCCTGACAGCCGAGGGGAGGAGCCGGGGCGGCGTCCTGCACGGCGAGCTGTCGTGGTGGATCCCCGAGATCAAGTACGCGCGGATCGGCAGCCGCAACGTCGACGAGCCGGCGGGCCGCGCGCTGTGGATCTCGTACCTCCAGGTCGGCGCCCGGATCCCGGCGGAGGCGCGGCCGCTCGTCGAGCAGCTCGCCGCGTGCGTGCTGTTCGATACGCTCACCGACAATCCCGATCGGTGGAGCGGTAACAACGTGATGACCTCGCCAGACGGCCAGGTCTTCTACATCATGGACAACACGATGTCGTTCTCCCTCGCGCGGATCGGCCACGACATGAACGTCGGGCTCCTGCACCGGATCCAGGTGTTCCCGCGCGGTCTCGTGCAGCGGATGCGCGCGCTCACCGAGGAGCAGGTCAAGGCGGCGCTCGAAGGGGCGCTCGAGGGCGGCGCTGGCGACACCCGGCTCGGCCCGCTGCTGCTACCAGAGGAGATCCACGCGGTGATGGAGCGGAGGGACCACATCATGAAGTACATCGATCAGCTCGTCGCCGTGCACGGCGAGCAGGCAGTGCTGGGGTTGCCATGAGCCCGTGCCCCGTCTGCCAGAAGCCGGTGGATCCGCTGCGCGCGCGCCACGTCGGCGTGCGCGATGGCCGGATCGTCGCGTACTGCAGCCCCGAGTGCCAGGCGCGCGCGGCGGCGCTGGGCGAGCTCCCGGCGGCGGCTGCCGCTGCGGCTGCCGCGGTAGCGCCGACGGGGACGCCGGCTGCGGCGGCGCCCGCGTCCGCGTCCGCGCCTGCGGCTGCATCGTCGTCGTCGGCTCCAGCTGCGCCTGCGGCGGCTGCGGCTGCGCCTGCGGCGGCCGAGCCTGCGCCGACCAGCAAGCGCCGCACGACGATGTCCGGCAAAACGGCGCGCACGACGGCCTCCAGCGCGCCGGCCGCCGAGGCGCCGCCCGCGGAGGCGGCCGCGCCGCCCGCGGGTCAGGCGCGCGAGCGGCGGGTCACGGCCACCGCGGTCGCGGCGGCCGCGGCGGCGGCCGAGTCCTCCGCGCCGACCCCCGACGATACATCGGCCTCGGGCATCCGCCGGCTGCGTCGGCGCATGGACAACCTCGCCGCGGACTCGGCGTGGGACGAGATCGACGACGAGCCCGCCGAGCCGATGACCCCGCGCCGCCGCGAGCGCGCCGAGGGCGAGCGCGGTGGGCGGCGCATCTTCCTCGGCTTGCTCGTCCTCGCCGTGCTCGGCGGCGGCGGCTACGCCGTCTACCGCTTCGTCCTTGCGCCCGGCGGGCGCGCGCCCGCGCCGGCCGACGCGGCGCCGCCCGACGGGCCGTCGGTCGACGCGGCGCCGACTCCCGAGCAGCAGCGGGAGTCCGCGATCGAGCGCGCCACCGCCGTCCTGCGCGCCTACGCGAAGGCCGAGGCGCCCGCGGGCGAGGCGGCGGGCGCGCAGGCGCTCGCGCGGCGGATGGCGGTCGGGGCGCTGTCGCGCACCGGTGACGCCGAGGCGATCTCGATCCTCGCCGGCCTGCTCGACAAGGAGCCGATCGAGTCGGCGCAGCTCGAGATCGCGTACGACCTCGCGCGCGCCAGCGACCGGCGCGGCACGGATCGGCTGGTCCTGGCGCTCACGCACAAGAACATCGAGCACCGGTACGAGGCGGCGCGCTGGCTCGTCCTGCTCGGCGATCAGCGGGCCGTGCCGGTCCTGAGCGGCGCCATGGCGTTCGGCCAGCTCCGGCTGCAGGCCGCGGGCGCGCTCGCGTACCTCGCCAACCCCGAGGCGCTCAAGCTCCTCGAGCAGCTCCGCGCGGTCCCGGGCGCGACCGACGAGGACAAGGCGCGGGCCACGATCGCGCTCGGCCGCGCCAAGAAGGCGACCGCCGACGAGCTGCGCGCGCTGCTCCCCGACAAGCGCAACGCCGAGGCGGCGGCGGTGCTCGCCGAGCTGGGCGACGTGGCCGCCAAGCCCGCCCTCTACGAGCAGCTCGGCTTCGAGCACTCGCGCGTCGAGGCGGCGCGCGCGCTGCGCCGGTTCGGCGACGAGGGCGATCACCTCGACGGCCTGCCGGTGCTGCTCACGGCGCTCGGCGGCGACGGCGCCACCGCGCGGATCCGCGCCGCCGAGGCCATCCTCTTGCTCGCAGGGCCGGCCAAATGGTCGGAGCGGATGTGACCGAGGGCGGTGGAGCGCGCTCGCCCGGAGCGAAGCGAGGACGAGCCACCCTGGCCCGAGGGAATCCCGGCGGGGTGACCGAGGGCGGTGGATCGCGCTCGCCCGGAGCGAAGCGAGGACGAGCCACCCTGGCCCGCGAGCTGCGGCTGTTCTACGCGTTCCGCCTGCTCGCGACGTCGTACCTGTTCGTCCCGATCTTCATGCTGTTCCAGGCCGAGCGCGGCCTGTCGTTCTTCGAGCGGCTCGCGCTCGGCGGCCTCTACAGCGCGGTGATCATCGCCGTCGAGGTGCCGACCGGCGTGTTCGCCGATCGCGCCGGCCGCCGCCGCTCGATGCTGTGCGGCGCGCTCGCGATGGTGGTGGCGTGCCTGCTCGCCGCGCGGGCGCAGAGCTTCGCGGCGTTCGCCGCCGCGGAGGCGCTCGCGGCGCTGTCGATGGCGCTGTGCTCCGGCGCCGACTCGGCGTACCTCTACGATCTGCTCGCCGCGCACGGCCGCGCCGATGAGTACGCGCGCCGCGAGTCGGCCGCGAGCGCGTGGCACCTGATCGGCAGCGCCGCCGCGTTCGCCGGCGGCGGCCTGCTCGCGCAGATCGATCTGGTCCTGCCGTACCTCGCCACCGCGGCCGTCGCGGCCGTCGCGGCCGCCGTGGCGTGCCTGCTCCGGGACGATCACCCGTCCGCCCACACCGCCGCGCTCCCGATGCCGCCCGGGATCGTGCTGCGCTCGTGGTGGCAGCAGGTCCTCGGCGCGATCGGCGAGGTGCTCCGCAGCGGGCGCCTCCTGTGGCTCGTCGGCTACTCGGCCGTCTGCTTCGCGCTGCTCCGCGCCACCGTCTACGTCTACCAGCCGTACCTCGCCGAGCGCGGGCTCGGCACCCCCGAGATCGGCGCCCTGTTCGCCGCCGTCTACCTCGTGGCCGCGCTCGTCGCGTACCGGACGCACCAGCTCCGGACGCAGCTCGGCGACGAGCGCCTGCTCTGGGGCCTGCTCGCCGTCCTGGCCGTGAGCTTCGTCGGGCTGGCCGCCGCCGGCAGCGGGCCGTGGATGCTGGGCCTGCTCCTCGTGCAGGCGGTCGCCAACGGCATCTATTCGCCGCTCACCAAACCCTTGCTCAACCAGGAGATCACCGACTCGCGCGATCGCGCCGCGATCCTGTCCGTGGAGTCGATGGCGCGCCGCGCCGCGATGGGCCTGTTCGCGCCGCTCGTCGGGCTGTACGGCCAGACCGACGTCATGCTGCTGTGCGGCGTGGCCGGGCTCGGCGGCCTCGTGCTGCTCGCGCTCGGTCGTATGCGCGTGGGCCGGCGCCCCGTACATGACAGAATGCTGCGGCATGGCGCAGCCAGCTCCCGCGCTCCGCGACGATCTGAACAGGCACGGCGATGATCTGATCGCGCTGCGCCGCGATCTGCACCGCCACCCCGAGCTCGCCTTTCAGGAGCGGCGCACCGCCGCGATCGTCGCCGAGCGGCTGCATCGCGCCGGCCTCGAGGTCACGACCGACGTCGCCGGCACCGGCGTGGTGGGCGTGCTGCGCGGCGACCGGCCGGGCCGGACGGTCGCCTGGCGCGCGGACATGGATGCGCTGCCGCTCCACGAGGCGGTCGACAGCCAGTTCCGATCGGTCACCGACCAGGTCATGCACGCGTGCGGCCACGATGGACACACCGCGATCGCGGTGATCCTCGCGGAGGTCATGGCCGCGCGCCGGGCGAGCCTCCCGGGCAGCGCGGTGTTCCTGTTCCAGCCCGCGGAGGAGGTGTTCGGGGGCGCGCGGCCGATGATCGAGGCGGGGGTGCTCGATCGCCACGGCGTGGAGGAGATCTACGGCCTCCACCTCACCTCGCGCATCCCCGTGGGGCACATCGAGGCGCGCTCCGGCATCAGCATGGCGTCGTCGGACTTCCTCGAGATCGAGGTGACGGGCCGCGGCGGCCACGGCGCGTCACCGCACCTGGCCGTGGATCCGATCGCGATCGCCGCGCAGATCCTGATCGGCCTCCCGCAGCTGGTCGCGAGCACCGTGCCGGCCCAGCGCGCCGCGGTGCTCACGATAGGCCAACTCTCCGCGGGGACGGCCGCCAACATCATCCCCGAGAGCGCGCTGATGCGAGGCTCGATGCGCACGCTGAACGCCAGCGATCGGCGCGAGCTGCTCGAGCGGATCTCCGCGTACGTGCAGGCGATGGCGGCCGCGCAGCGCGCCCGCGCCGTCCTGCGAACTCCCGGCGAGAGCTGCCCGCCGCTGGTCAACCACGAGCACCAGACCCAGCTGGTGTGCGGCTGCGCCAGGGACGAGCTGGGCGCCGCCGGGGTCGAGGCTGGCGAGCCGGTGCTCGCCAGCGACGACATGAGCCTGTTCCTCGAGGCGCGGCCCGGCTGCTACTTCCGGGTCGGCGCGGCCCCGCAGCACCGTCCGCCGCCGCCGCACCACAGCCCCGACTTCGAGATCGACGAGGGCGGCCTCGCGGTCGGCGCGCGGGTCGCGGCCTCTGTGCTGCTGCACGCGCTGGCGCCCTGAAGCGCCCTGAAGCGCGCGGGCGCAAGCAGCGTGCCCCGTCGAGACGAATTTGCGGTAAGACGATCTCGACTTCATGAACGCCGCCGCCAACGCAGCCGCCGCGACCCCGCGCGCCGAAGCCACGACCGGGCTCCCGGCAGAGCTGAGCCGCCGGATCTACGATCTGATGCTCCAATCCCGCCTCCTCGAGGAGCGCCTGATCACCATGTACAAGCAGGGTGACGGCTTCTTCTGGATCGGCGGCCCCGGCGAGGAGGCGTTCAGCGTCCCGCTGGGCCTGCTCGTCGACAAGGGGCACGGCCCCGATCACGACTACCTGCACCTCCACTACCGCTCGAGCGGGACGCTCCTCGCGATGGGCGCCGATCCGGTCGACTCGCTCCGCCAGATGAAGAACACGGCGACCGATCCGTACTCGAAGGGGCGCAACTTCGTCGGGCACTTCTCGGTCCGCAAGTGGAACGTCGTCCCGGTCACCTCGCCGATCGAGGTGCAGTTCTCGATCGCGATCGGCACCGCGCGCGCCCAGCGCGCCGGCAGCGGCGCGAAGGGCATCACGATCGTGCAGGGCGGCGACGCCGGCACCGCCGAGGGCGACTTCGCGACGGCGCTCGTGTGGAGCTCCCGCAAGGGCAACGAGCTGCCGCTCCTCCTGATCGTCATGAACAACCGCTACGGCATCTCGACGCCGTACGCCGGGCAGCACGGCTGCGATCAGATCGCCGAGCGCGGCAAGGCGTTCGGCATGCCGACCGCCATCGTCGACGGCAACGATCCCGTGGCCAGCTACCACGCGATCCAGCAGGCGCTCGACTACGTGCGCACCGAGCGGAAGCCGTACCTGCTCGAGGCCATGGTCTCGCGGCTGCGCGGGCACTCGTCCGCCAGCGGCGCCAACCTCGTGCGGGGCGAGCTCGACTGCGTCGAGCGCTTCGAGCACAAGCTCGAGGAGCACGCGCTCATGACGCGCGCCGAGATGGACCAGCTGCGCGAGCAGTACACGCAGCACCTCCTCGACGCGAGCCAGCAGGTCCTCCGCGAGCCGCAGCCCGAGCCGGGCGCGGTCTGGGACTACATCTTCGCGGACGAAGACCAGGTCGGCGGGCGGTCCTGACATGGCGACGATGATCCAGGCCATCCGCATGGCCCTCCACGTCGGCGAGTCGCGGCTCGGCGTGACCGAGATCTTCGGCGAGGACGTCGGCCCGCCGCTCGGCGGCGTGTTCACCGGCACGCAGGGGCTCGAGACCACGTGGAACACGCCGCTCGACGAGCGCGGCATCGTCGGCATGGCCATCGGGCTGGCGCTCGCGGGCCGGCGGCCGGTCGCCGAGATCCAGTTCTGCGACTACGCCTTCAACACGATCGATCTCCTGAAGATCGCCGGCAACACGTACTGGGCGAGCGGCGGCGACTGGAACGTGCCGATGGTGCTCATGACGCCCGTCGGCGCCGGCATCCGCGGCTCGATCTATCACTCGCACTCGTTCGACGCGACGGCCACCCGGCTCCCCGGCTGGAAGATCGTGATGCCGTCGAACCCGCGCGACGCCTACGGCCTCCTGCTGAGCGCGATCACCGATCCGAACCCGGTCATGTTCTTGAAGCCGAAGGCGCTCCTCCGCCTGAAGGGCAAGCCCGGCGAGGAGATCCCCGGCGCGCCCGCCGACGATCGGCAGCTCGCCAGCATGATCGACGCCCCACCGGCCGACAAGCGCGCGGGCTGGAAGCCCACGTGGCCGGCGCTCGAGGACCTGTTCATCCCGATCGGGCAGGCCCGGATCGCGCGGCCCGGCACGCGCGTCAGCGTGCTCACCTACGGCCGCAGCGTCCCGATGTGCATCGCCGCCGCCGACGAGCTCGCCGCCGAAGGCATCGACGTCGAGGTCGTCGACCTGCGCTCGCTGCACCCGTACGACTGGGACGCGATCACGGAGAGCGTGCGCAAGACCAACCGCGTCGTCTGCGTCAACGAGGACACCGAGATCACGAACTTCGGCGAGCACCTGATCCGCCGCCTCGTCGAGGAGCTGTTCTACGAGCTTCACGCACCGCCCCGGCTCGTCGCGGGCGGGCACCTGCCGGGCATCGGGCTCGCCGACAACCTCGAGATGGCCAGCGTCCCGCACAAGGAGGGGATCAAGGCGGTCATCGCCGAGGTGGCGCGGCACGAGCCGTGAGCCGGGCGGCCGCCCGAAGCCAAGCGGCCGCGCCCGAAACCAATTGACACGATCGCGACCCCGGACCAGACTGCCGCGCCCGATGCCGAGCCGCCGTACCGTCGCCGAGACCGCGCCCGCGGACGACGCCGCGCGCGGGCTCCTCGCCAAGCGCATCTACTTCGTCTCGCTCGGCTGTCCGAAAAACCAGGTCGACACCGAGCTGATGCTCGGCCAGGTCGCCGCCGCGGGGCACGAGCTCGTCGACGCGCCGGAGGGCGCGGACGTCATCGTCGTCAACACGTGCGCGTTCATCGACGCCGCCAAGGAGGAGAGCGTCGACACGATCCTCGAGATGGCGCAGCACAAGGCGGGCGGGAAGCGCGGCGGCGCCTCGACGCTCGTGGTGACCGGGTGCCTGGCGCAGCGCTACGCGGACGATCTGGTCCGGGACATCCCCGAGATCGATCACATCCTCGGCTCGGCCGACTTCCAGACGCTCGCCGAGACGCTCGCCAAGGCGAGCGCACCCGCGCCGCGGCTGCCGTCGGGCAAGGCGAAGCGGCCCCGGCGCGCGCTGCCCGTGGTCCAGGTCTCCGAGACGCCCGCGTACATCTACGATCACGACGCGCCGCGGGTGCGCATCGGCGCCCGCCACAGCGCGTACGTCAAGATCGCCGAGGGCTGCGATCGGCCGTGCGCGTTCTGCATCATCCCGAAGCTGCGCGGGCCGCAGCGCAGCCGCCCGATCGACGACATCGTCGCCGAGGCGCGCGCGCTCGTGGCCGAGGGCGCCGTCGAGCTGAACCTGATCGCGCAGGACCTCACGCGCTACGGCTGGGACGGGGGCTCGTCGTCGGCGACGCGCCAGACGCTCGCCCAGCTCCTGCGCGCGCTCGGCGCGGTCGACGGCCTGCACTGGATCCGGCTCCACTACACGTTCCCGAGCGCGTTCGACGACGAGCTGATCGACACGATCGCGAGCGAGCCGAAGGTCGCCAAGTACATCGACGTGCCGCTCCAGCACATCAGCGACGCGATGCTGAAGCGGATGCGCCGCGGGCACACGAGCCGCGTGACGCGCGAATTGCTCGCGAAGCTGCGCGCGCGCGTCGACGGCGTGGTGCTGCGCACCACGTTCATCGTCGGCCACCCCGGCGAGACCGACGCCGAGTTCGACGAGCTGTGCGAGTTCGTCGCCGAGGCGAAGCTCGATCGCGCCGGCGCGTTCACGTACTCGGTGGAGCCGGGCACCACGTCGGCGCTGCTCCCGCACCGCGTCGAACCGGCGGTCGCCGCGGAGCGCCAGCAGAAGCTGATGGAGATCCAGCGCGCGATCAGCCGCGCGCGCCACGAGGCGATGGTCGGCCGCGAGCTCGACGTGCTCGTCGAGGGCGTCTCGTCGGAGTCCGAGTACCTGCTCGAGGGCCGCTGGTACGGCCAGGCGCCCGGCATCGACGGCGTCACGTACCTCGCCAACGGCAGCGCCCCGCCGGGCTCGATCGTCCGCGCCCGCGTCACGCAGGCCAGCGACTACGATCTCGCCGCGACGCTCGAGCTCGACTAGTCGTAGCCGGGCCTGCCGGCCCTGCCGGCGCTCAGGCCTCGAGGCCGCGGATCCGCCACAGGCCGGCGCCGAGCCAGCCGCCCCCGACGACGGCCATCCAGATCGCCGCGGTCAGGACGTCGCTGCCCTCGGGCGGCGGGAAGCTGATCGCGAGCACGTGGTGGAGGACGCTGAGGTTCTGGATCGAGGCCGGCATGATCCCGAGCCAGAAGTCGAGCAGCATGTAGCCGATCGTCAGCGCCATGCCGTGCCGCGGCACGAGCACGGCGATGCCCGTCGCGATCGCAGAGACCACGGCCGCGGCGCCCGCGAGCGCCAGGTGGCTGCGCAGGGGCGGGACCGCCTCGAGCCCGAGCGAGCAGCCGAGGTGCCAGCTCACCACGACGAGCGCCACCGAGGGCGGCGCGAGCGCCAGGAGCTTGCCGACCACCACGGCCCAGCGCGGGATCGGCCGCGACCACAGGTACGTGATCGTGCGGTCCTCGATCTCCTCGCCGATCGACGACGCGATGAACATCGGCGGCAGCACCGCCAGGACCAGCATCTGGAACGTGAGCAGCTCGTCGGCCAGATCGCCCTGCGGGCCCACGCTGCGCAGGACGGCGCCGAACGCCACCGGCACGAGCGCGATGACGCCCGCGACCCACAGCGTGCGCCCGCGCAGGAGCCGCCGCAGCGTGATCGCCGCGATCGTGCCCACCGCCCCGGCCGCCGTCGGGGTCATCGTGGATCTCGGATCTGGCTCGGTCATGGGCGTCCCCCGCCGCCGGTCAGGTAGTCGAACACCGCGCCGAGGTTGTTGTCCGGCGAGCCGAGCTCGGAGACCGTGACGCCGCTCGCGAGCACCGCGGCGGCGATCTCGTCGTAGCAGCGGTCCGGATCGCGCGTCTCGAGGAGGAGGCCGCCGCGCTCGAACACGAGGCGCGAGACGTGCTCGGACGTCGCGAGCGCCGCCGCCACCGCGCGCGGCCGGTCGCACTCGATCCGGATCCGGTGCGGGTGGCGATCGATCAGCTTGCGGATCTCGTAGATGTTGCCCTCGGCGAGCACCTGGCCGCGGTAGATCACGACGATCTCCGACGTCAGCGCCTCGATCTCGTAGAGCACGTGGGAAGACACGACGATCGTCTTGCCGCGCGCCCCGAGCGCGCGGATGCGCTCGACGATGTCGATCCGCGCGACCGGATCGACGCCGGTCAAGGGCTCGTCGAAGAGCAGCAGATCGGGATCGTGCGCGATCGCCGTCGCGAGCTTCGTGCGCTGCCGCATGCCCTTCGAGAAGCCGCGGACCCGGCGGTGCATCGCGTCCGTCATGCCGACCTGCGCGATCGCCGCCTCGGCGGCCTCCCGCGCGCGTCCGGCCGGCACCCCGGCGAGCCGGGCCATCGCGATCACGAGCTCGAGCGCCGAGAGCTCGTCCCACGTCTTCTCGTGCTCCGGCGCGTAGCCGATCCGCCGCCGCACGGCGACGTCATCGAACGGGCTTCCGCCGAACACCGTCAGGCTCCCGCGCGACGGGCGCAGGAGGCCGGCCATCATCTTCATGAGCGTCGACTTGCCGGCGCCGTTGGGGCCGAGCAGGCCCACGATGCCGCCGCGCAGGCGCCAGGTCACGTCGGAGACGCCGAGCACGTGGCCGTACCACTTGCTGCAGCCCAGCGCGGCGACGACCGTCACGACGAGCCTCCGATCCCCTCGAGGTGCGCCCGCCGGACCTTGTACGCGACGAGCGCGATCCCCGCCGCGGCGTGGCCCAGGAGCGACGTGAGCGCCAGCGCCGGATCGACCCGCTTGGAGCGCCCCCACGTCTGCGTCATGTCGAACAGCTCGAACGTCAGCGCGTCGATCGCCGTCGAGATGTCGAGCGCGCCGATGCTGTTCTTCATCACGACCGACAGCGGGTACATCATGCCGCCGATGACGAGGTAATAGACCGCCCACAGCGCCATCGCGTGGCGCGGGTTTCGGATCAGCGCCGAGAACCCGAGCGGCACCGCGGTGAACACGAGCGTGGCGACCAGGCCGAGCGCGAGGGTCTTCGGCAGCATCGGCAGGAGCCGGAGCAGGTGATCCGTCGAGTCCGACAGCGCGAGCCGCGCGATCGCGAGCGCGAGCGGCCCGGCGAGCATGATCGAGGCGGTGACCGCGAACATCCCGCCGAGCTTGCCGAGCACGTAGTCGCGCGGCCGCACCGAGCGCGCGAAGTAGAACGTGAACGCGCCGCTCTGCATGTCGCGCGCGATCACGCTCGCGCCGATCGTGAGGGAGAGCAGGAAGCCGGCGCGGCTGTACCACTGGATCGATCGCGGCAGCGCGGCGTCGGTGATCGTGGCGGCGATCCCGCTCGGCAGGAGGACGCCGGTCACCATGCGGTCCTGGAGCAGGAACATGACGCCGCCGGCGATGCACGTGACGATCACGGCGAACGCGAGCGCCGACTTCCACCGCCACCACGTCTTCCACGCGCTCGCGATCTGGTTCTTCGCGATCACGCGCCAGCGCGTCGACGTGGCCTGCCGCGCGCCGACGTACCGCTTGTAGCCGAGGTCGTAGATCGTGCCGGCGGGCGCGGCAGCGGCAGGCGCAGGCGCAGGCTCGCTCACGGGGCCTCCGGGCGCGCCGCGAGGGCAGGGGCGGGGGCGGGGCGCGGCCCGGTCGTCTGCGTGATCACGCGCAGGAACGCCGCCTCGAGCGTCTCGCGCCGCGGCGCGAGCCCGCGGATCTGGACGCCGATCTGCTGCGCCTCGTGGAACACGAGGCTCGACGTCGCGCTCGCCGGCAGGTTCACGTGGACGACGACCGCGGAGATCACCTCGCACGTCGCGCCGGCCGCCGCGAGCGCGGCTCCCAGGCGCGCCGCGTCCGCCTTCACCTCGACGGCGAGCTCGACGTCCCGGCCGCGCACGCCGCGCAGCTCGGCGATGCTGCCGACGAAGCCCACGCGCCCCTGGTGCATGATCATGGCGTGATCGCAGACGCGCTCGACGTCCGGCAGGAGGTGCGTCGACAAGACGATCGCGCAGCCGCGGCGCGCCGGCAGATCGAGGATCAGCTCGAGCATCTCGGCGCGCGACCGCGGATCGAGCCCGTTCGTCGGCTCGTCGAGGAAGAGCAGCTCGGGGTCGTGCACGAGCGCCTGCGCCAGCTTCACGCGCTGCTTCATGCCCGTCGAGTAGCCGTCGATCGGCTGGTATCGCTTCTCCTCGAGCCCGGCGTAGTACAGCGCCGCGTGCGCGCGCTGCATCGCCTCGGTGCGCGGCAGCCCCGACAGCTCGCCGGCGTACGTGCACTGCTCGACGGCGCTCATACCCGAGAGGAACGCCTCCTGCTCCGGCATGTACCCGACGCGGTCGCGGATCTCGGCGCCGTGCGTCGCTGACAGAAGGCCCAAGACCCGCGCCGAGCCCTCGTACGGGATCAGGCCGAGCAGGCACTTGAGCAGCGTCGACTTGCCCGCGCCGTTGGGGCCGAGCAGCCCGATGATGCTGCCGTCGACCACGGTGTCGACGTCGGCCAGCGCCGTGATCGCGCCGTAGCGCTTCGTCAGGTGCCCAAGCTCGATCAGCGGCCGTCCGGCGTCGGCCGTCACCGGAGCCGCTCGACCTTCACCGGGACCACGCCGTCCCGCTTCATATCGAGCTGCACCGCCGCCCCCTCGGTGACGTCGATGATGCGGCCGCGGGCGAACGGCCCGCGATCGTTGATCCGCACGATCACCGATCGGCCGTTGCGCTGGTTGGTCACGCGCACGCGCGTGCCGAACGGCAGCGTGCGGTGCGCCGCCGTCATCGCGTGCTTGTCGAACCGCTCGCCCGAGGCCGTCCGGCGGCCGACGCCGTACCACGTGGCCAGCCCCTGCTGCACGTCGACGGCTGCCGGGACAGCCGCCGGGGCGGGGCGCGCGCCGCCGGGCTTGGTCGCCGCCGGCTCGCGCTTGCTCGATCCGCCGCACGCCGCGAGCGCGGCCACCGCGAGGAGCGCGGCTGCACCCAGGGACCGGGCGCCGCCTAGCGGATGCATCCAGGCCCCATCCGGCCGGCCTTCTCGAGGGCCGCCTTGCGGAGCTGGCCGCCTGTCGCGCCTGTGCCGAGCCGCCCGCGGATCAGATCGCCGTGGCCCTTGCCGACGATATCGCGCAGGTACGCCTCGTACTGGAACGTGTCGCTGTGCTCCTTGGTGTGGCACTCGCGCGCGCACATCTCCTGGGGCGGGTTGCGCACGACCGCCGACGGCTTCTCGTTGCCGCCCTTCTCGACGTGGATCGAGCCCGGGCCGTGGCACGTCTCGCAGCCGACGTCGCGCAGCGGCTCGTTGATCGCGAGCGTCGCGCCGCCCGGCTTGCCCCAGCCGGTGACGTGGCAGCCGATGCAGTCCAGATCGAGCTGCTGGCCGCGCTGGACGAGCGTCTCCCACGCGCCGGCGTGCCGCGTCTGCTTCCAGAACGCGATGGCGTCGTCGTGGCAGTCCTCGCACTTGGCGTTGCCGACGAACGTCGCCTGGCCCGCCGGCACCGGCACCGGCTTGATGCTCGCGGCCGCCTTGGCGTTCGCCTCACCGGCGGCGCGGTAGAACGCCGTCACCGCGTCCTGCACCTTCGGCGAGCACGCCTTCGTCTTGTTGATGCGGACCTGATCGAGCGTGAAGTACGAGCCCTTCTCCGGGATCACGTACGGCTGCTTCGCGAGCTGGTCGCGCTGCGTGACGAGCCGATCGCGCTCGCCCTGCTTCTGGCGGACGAACGCCGGATCGGCCGCCTTGTCGGCCGCGAACCGGGCGAGATCCGCCTCGAGCGCGGCGAGCTGCTTCTCGATCCCCGCGCGCTTCTGCGCCGCGGCCGCCGTGCCGACCGCGTCGGAGAGCGGGCCCGCCGCGCCGCCGCGCAGCGTGACGTCGATCCGCGACACGACCTGGCCGCGGTCGGCCGGCACGACCAGCCAGCCGTCGCCGACCCGCGTCGCCTCCGGCTCCACGTCGCGAGGCTCGGGCGTGGCGAGGCCCAGCCCGGCCACCGCGAAGTCGATGCCGCCGATCGCGCGCACGATCGCCGCGGCGTCCTTCTTCGACGTCGCCTGGACGAGCGCGATCACCACCTGGGCGCCGCCGCGCCGCAGCTCGGCGACCGCCGCCTTGCCGGCCGCGGCCGGATCGGAGAGCGAGACGCCCTTCACCGCGTCGCTCGCGATCACGCCGAACACGCCCACCTTGGCCCCGCCCACCGCCGTCACGGTCGGCTTCTCGAGCGGGATCCCCGCGTCGGCCGCGACGTTGGCCGCCTGGCGCGGCAGGCGCACCTTCGCCGGGCCCTTCGGCAGGTCCGCCCAGCCCAGGCCCAGCGCCGCCGTGGCGAGATCTTCGCGGTAGGTCCTGGCCAGGAGGTCCGCCTTGAGCTCCTCTTGCGTCTCGTGCAGCGAGGGGATCGGATCCTGCGAATAGAGGAGGGAGCCGGCGTCGACCACGAGCGTCGGCCCCGCCGCCCGGGCGTCCGCGATCATCTGGGCTGTGCGCGACAGGTCCCCCAGCGGGTCGGCCGTGCAGCCACAGGGGCCGATCTGGCCGCGCAGCTCGGCCAGCGCGAACACCGTGAACGTCGGCTTGCCCGGCTGGGGCGGGGGGGACCCCGATCCGCCGTCTTTTACCTCGGATTTCGAGCATGCAGCGGCGGCCGCCAAGGCGGCCGCCAGAGCGGGCAAAACCCCGGCCCGGCGCGACATAGCGGCTCGTATAGCACGGTTGACAGGTGGGATCCGCCTGGGTAGATTGCCGCGCTCTCGTTCCACTGCTCGAGGATCACTGCATGTCTGTCGCGATTCGATTCGCCCGCCAGGGCAAGAAGAAGTCCCCGTTCTATCGCATCGTGGCCGCCGACAAGCGCAGCGCCCGCGACGGCAAGTTCATCGAGCTCTTGGGTACGTACCACCCGATCACGAAGGCGCTCAAGCTCGACGCCGAGCGGTACCAGAAGTGGCTCAAGGTGGGCGCCAAGCCGTCGGGGACGCTCGCCGCGGTCGTCCGCCGCAACTCGCGCGCCGCCGCCAAGACCGTCGGCGTGTGAGCGAGCGCATGCCGAACGATCGCAACGATCGCCCGGACCGCGGTGACCGCGGCTCCGCCGACCGCGGCTCCGCCGACCGCGGCTCCGCTGACCGCGGCTCCGCCGACCGTGGCTCCGCCGACCGCGGCTCCGCCGAGAGCCCGGATCTCGCCGAGCTGCTCCGCTACATGGCGGTGAACCTCGTCGACAAGCCGGACGAGGTCCGCGTCGACCTCGTCGAGGAGCGCAACGCGAACGTGTACGAGCTCGAGGTCGCCGAGTCCGATCTCGGCAAGGTCATCGGTCGCGGCGGCAAGACCGCTCGCGCGCTGCGCACGGTCGTGCAGGCGGTGGCCCCGCGCTCGCGCAAGCGCACGCTCGTCGAGATCCTCGAATAGCGCGCGGCCCGCGCGCCCCGCGCCTGCATCGATGACCGGCCCAGGCTCGCCCCCGCGGATCGAGATCGGCGGCATCGCGCGGGCCCACGGCATCCGCGGCGAGGTCGTGATCGTCACCCACGATCCCGCGTCCCGGACGCTCGCGGGCGTCGAGCACATCTACGTCGGCGGCGCGCCGCGCCGGATCCTCGCCGCGCGCGACACGCCGCGCGGCTGGCTCGTCCTCCTCGAGGGCGTCGCGACGCGGAACGACGCCGAGGCGCTGCGCGGCCGACCCGTCGAGATCGATCGCGCCGACCTCGATCTCGGCGAGGGCGACGTCCTGCTCCACGATCTCGTCGGCTGCGCCGTGCGCAAGGTCGACGGTACGCCGTGGGGCGTCATCGCCGCGATCGACACCGACCCCGGCGGCCTCCAGGACCGCCTCGTCATCCACGACGGCGACGTCGAGCGCATGCTGCCGCTCGTCGACGTGTTCGTGACGGGCATCGATCTCGAGGCGCGCGTCGTCACCGTCGATCCGCCCGAGGGCCTGCCGGAGTCGCGGCTGTGAGGTTCACCGTCGTCACGATCCTGCCCGAGCTGATCGAGCCGGCGCTCACCGCCGGCGTCGTCGGCCGGGCGCGCGAGGCCGGCACCATCGCCGTGACCACGGTGAGCCCGCGCGACTTCACGCACGATCGCCACCGCACCGTCGACGACACGCCGTACGGCGGGGGCCCCGGCATGGTCATGAAGGCCGAGCCGCTGCTCGCGGCGATCGCCGCCGCGGCGGCGCCCGCGGCGGCGCCTGCGGCGGCGCCCGCGGCGCCGCCACACCGCATCCTCCTCTCGCCGGCCGGCCGGCCGCTGACGCAGGCCAAGGTCCGCGAGCTCGCGGCGCGGGAGCACCTGGTGCTCGTCTGCGGCCGCTACGAGGGCGTCGACGAGCGCGTGATCGAGGAGGCGATCGACGAGGAGCTCTCGATCGGCGACTACGTGCTGTCCGGCGGCGAGCTCGCGGCGCTCGTCGTGATCGACGCCGTCGCGCGGCTCGTGCCCGGCGTGCTCGGCGACGCCGCCTCCGCCGACGAGGAGTCGCACTCCGCCGGCCTGCTCGAGTACCCGCAGTACACGCGCCCGCTCGCGCTCGGCGGGCGCGAGGTGCCGGCCGTCCTCCTGTCGGGGAACCACGCGGCGATCGCGGCGTGGCGCCGCCAGCAGGCCATCGCGCGCACCGCCGCGCGGCGGCCGGATCTGTTCGCGCGGTTTGCGCCCACCGCGCGCGATCGCAAGCTGATGCCGCCGCCGCTCCGGTCGCGCACGCACCTGGCGCTCGTGCACCACCCCGTCCACGATCGCACCGGCAAGATCGTCACGACCTCGCTCACGAACTTCGACATCCACGATCTCGCGCGCTCGACGCACACGTACGGCCTCGCCGCCTACCACATCGTCACGCCCGTGACCTCGCAGCGCGAGAAGGCGGCCCACATCGCGAGCCTGTGGCTGGAACCCCCGAGCGACCCGCCTGGAGGAGCCGCAGGCGAAGGCGGGGCGCTCGATAAAATCGCCCGGCCGCCGCCCGCGACCGGCAGCCGGGCCGGCGCGCTCGCGCTCGTGCGCACCGCCGCCTCCGTCGAGGACGTGATCGCGGAGCTGACCGCGGAGTACGGCCGGGCGCCGATCGTCGTGGCCACGTCGGCGCGGCGCGAGTCGTTCCCCGCGGCGGCGCGTCGCACGCCGGCCGAGCTCGTCGCCGAGCTCGCGGCCGACCCGGCCCCGCTCCTGCTCCTGCTCGGCACTGGCTGGGGGCTCGCCGACGCGCTGATTCCCTCAGTGTCTCGGCTGCTTGCGCCGATCGAGGGGGCTTCGGACTGGAACCACCTCTCGGTGCGCAGCGCCGGGGCGATCCTCCTCGATCGGCTGTTCGGGCGCTCCCCCGAAACAACCGCCGGGCCGCCGACTTGACGACGCTGGTCGATCTCTGGCAGAACCCTGCGTCCAACCGGCTTTACCCGGGGTCAGCCCATGAGCGCGCGCGCCGCATCCATCCTCGAATCGATCAACAAATCCCAGCACCGGCAGGCCCCGCTCCCCGAGTTTCGCCCCGGCGACTCGATCAAGGTGTGGGCGAAGATCCGCGAGGGCGAGAAGACGCGCCTCCAGGCCTTCGAGGGCGTGTGCATCCGCCGCGTCTCGAAGGGGGCGCGCTCCACGTTCACCGTCCGCAAGATCTCGTACGGCGTGGGCGTCGAGAGGATCTTCCCGGACAACTCGCCGAACATCGACAAGATCGAGGTGCTCGCGCGCGGCCGCGTCCACCAGTCGCGCCTGTACTACCTGCGCGATCTGTCCGGTAAGGCGGCACGCATCAAGGAGCGCGAGGGCACCGGCGAGGAGCATGCGGAGGCCGCGCCGCCGGCCGAGACCGCGCAGGCGGAGGGCCAAAGCCCAGCCGGCGGCCAGGCTGGCGGTACGGGCGATGGCGCCAAGAAGACCGAGAAGAAGAAGAAGGACCGCAAGAAGGACAAGAAGTAGCTAGCTGCAGGGACGCCGCGCGCCGGCGGGCCGGAGGGCAAGCGGACGAGAGGGCGAGGGCATGGCGCGGAGCACGGTGACCCTGGGGGCGAGCGCGGAGGCCGCGGCCACGCGGCTCCTCGTCGAGCGCGGCTACGAGATCGTCGAGCGCAACTTCCGCTGCAAGGCCGGCGAGCTCGATCTGATCGCGCGCCACCAGCGCGTGCTGGTCTTCGTCGAGGTCCGCAGCCGGGCCGACGCCGAGCACGGCCACGCGGCCGAGATGGTCGGCGCGCTCAAGCAGCGGCGCGTCGCGCGCGTCGCCGAGCATTACCTCGCCATGCGGGACCCCGACTACGACGAGATCCGCTTCGACGTCGTGGCGATCACCGGCGGCGAGGCCGAGCTCATCCAGGACGCCTGGCGCCTCTAGCGGCGCGCACGCGGCGCGCGCGGCGCGTCAGGTGCGGCAGAGCGGGTACTGCGGGTTGTTCTGCCGGTTGTCGAGGTTGCAGCACGCGTTGTCGGAGTTCGCGGCGTTGCACGCCGCCGGGGTGCCGAGCTGCATCGTCGCCTCGGGGACGACGACGTAGTCCTTGCAGATGCAGAACTTCCGGCAGCAGAACGGGCCGACGGTGACCGCGATGCCGCAGGTGAAGCCCGTGATGCACGGCGACTCGGGCACGCGATCGCAGTCGGAGTCGGCCTCGCACTCGGCGGTGCACAGGCCGTTGTTGCCGGCGGGGAAGCGCGAGCCCGGGGGCAGATCGCGCCCGAGCGGCACGCGCAGGCACGTGCGGGTCACGCAGTCGAGCGACGGCGATGCGACCACCACCTCGGTCGAGGCTGGCGTCAGCGTGCCCAGATCGCAGATGCGTCCGACAGGCTCGCCACTGCAAGCGACGAGGAACAGGACGAGCAGGGCGTGACGGGTTCGGATCATCGCAGCCACGATATTTCTGAAGACCGCCGCCCAAGTCAAGCGAACGGCTTGCAACAACGGCCCGACGAGACTTCGATTTTCGGAGGATCCCATGTGCGTTCATGCCTCGCCTCGCTGCGATCCGTCACAGGATCGCCACGGCATTTTGCGGACACAGGCCGTGCAACGAGCTGCGCGATCGCGTGTCGCTCGTCCAGCGGTCCCACCGTCGTCTTGACATCACTCGCTTCACCCGTCGATGATTCCCGCGCTCACACCGGCAGGGCGGGACCACAGTCTCCGCGCACCTGGGAGGAACACGATGCGGCTCGTCACCACCACATCCCTGATCGCGCTCGTGGCGCTCGCGTTCGGCACCGCAGACGCGCAGCCGAAGAAGGCCGCCAAGAAGGCCGTCGACGAGGACGTCGACCGCGGGAGCTCGACGCCGCCCTCGAAGACGCTCGAGCGCGCCATCAAGCTCTATGACAAGAAGGACTTCTTCTCGGCCTCGATCGAGCTCAAGAAGGTGCTCGACGGCGAGAGCGGCGACGACGCGAAGAACAAGCAGCGCGCCGAGTTCTTCATGGGCAAGACGCTGTACCAGATGAACTTCTACGCCGGCTCGCTCGCGTACTTCGACCGCATCGTCCAGGCCGGCGACGCGCACACCTACCACGGCGCCGCGCTCAAGTGGCTCGCCGCGCTGTCGCGCGTGCTGCCGGAGACGTCCGGCATCCTCGAGAAGATCGGCACCTACGACGCGGCGCAGCTCGAGGACCCGTCGCTCTCGGCCGTCAAGGACGAGCTCTACTTCCTGCTCGGCCGCCACTTCTACCGCCGCGGCGGCGAGGGTGACTTCGAGAAGTCCATCGGGCTCTTCCAGAAGGTGTCGCGCCAGAGCGAGTTCTACATCAAGGCCAAGTTCTTCGAGGGCGTCACGTACGTCCGCAAGTACGAGGGCCGCCCCGCCGTCGACGCGTTCAAGGAGATCCTGATCATCGGCGCCGAGAAGCCGAAGCAGTACGACGCCGACGATATCGCGAACTACAACGAGCTCGCGCAGCTGCAGATGGCGCGCGTGTTCTACTCGACGCAGCAGTTCGACACGTCGATCAAGTACTTCGAGAAGCTCGACCAGAACTCCGCCGACTGGGCGCAGTCCTTGTTCGAGGCGTCGTGGGCGTACTACATGAAGACGCTCAA
>DATMCI010000122.1:0-3153 GCA_035558535.1 Kofleriaceae bacterium | reverse complement strand
CATCGCGCTCTACGCGCGCGCGACCAACAAGGACGGCGGCGGGACGCGCATCGACTTCACGCCCGAGCGCGACCGCCAGGTCGCCGCCGTCACCGGCCAGAACCAGCTGATCCGGGTCAAGGTGTCGGGCGGCGCCGCCGTGGAGATCAAGTCGCCGCGGCTCGGCCGCGCGGGCGACCTCGTGGCCGCGGTGGCGGGCGTCATCAAGCAGTCGGGCCGCGCCGAGCGCGTGCTCGTGTCGTCGTTCGATCCGGTCGCGCTCGTGCAGCTCTACCGCCACCTGCCGGACGTGGCGGTGGCGCACCTGTTCCACGACCAGCAGTCGCTCGCGCTGCGCCGTGGCTGGGCGGGCCACCTGGTCGGCGCGAGCCTGGTCCACCCGCAGCACACGCTGGTCGACGCGGCGTCGCTCGCGCGCTGGCACCGCGTCGGGTTCGCGGTCAACGTCTGGACGGTCAACGACGATGCCGAGCTGCGCCGGCTGGCCGCGCTCGGCGTCGACGGCGTGTTCGCCGACGATCCGGGCCACGCGCTCGCGGTGCTCGCGGGCGAGTAGCGCCGCGCCGGCCCGGTCCGGCCCCGCTCGACCCATGGTAGGCCCGCCCACGCTGCTGGCATCTGGTGGAGGGCAGGCTGCTCCGCCGGTTCCACCTCGGGCCACCCCCGAGCAAACTCGGGGGACGGTGAAACCCGCTTGATGACCTTGCCGCCGTTCGGGGTTGCTCTATGCTGCACGATTGCCACTTAGATGTACGACTATCTCATCATCGGTGCGGGTAGTGCCGGATGTGTCCTGGCGGCGCGGCTGACCGAGTCCGGCCGTCACTCGGTGCTCCTGCTCGAGGCTGGCGGGCCCGATACGAACGAGGCGATCCACGTGCCGCTCCTGTTCTCGTCGCTGTTTGGGACCGAGCACGACTGGGCCTACGAGTCCGAGCCGCAGCCCAGCGCGGGCGACCGCCGGGACTTCCTGCCCCGCGGCAAGGTGCTCGGAGGAACGGGCTCGATAAACGCGATGAACTACCAGCGCGGGCACGCCTCGATCTATGACGGCTGGGCCGCGGCCGGGAACCCAGGGTGGAGTTATGCAGAGCTCCTGCCCTACTTCAAGAAGGCGCAGCACCAGGAGCGCGGCGCGTCGGAGGCGCACGGCACCGGCGGGCCACTCAACGTCGCCGACCTTCGCTATGTCAACCCCCTCTCGAAGGCGTTCATCGAGGCCGCACGGGAGCTCGGGCTGCGGGGAACCGACGACTTCAACGCAGGCCAGCAGGAGGGCTTCGGGATCATCCAGGTGACGCAGAAGAACGGGATGCGGTGGAGCACGGCGGCCGCGTACCTGCGCCCGGCGCTCGCGCGACCCAACCTTACCGTCGCGACGGGCGCTCACGTCGTGCGGCTGCTCTTCGAGGGCACGCGCTGCGTGGGCGCGGTCTACGACCAGGGCGGCGAGCAGCACGCCGTCCGCGTGCGCCGCGAGGTCATCCTGTCGGCCGGAGCCTACAACTCGCCTCATCTCCTGCTGCTGTCGGGGGTCGGTCCCGGCGCCGCCCTCGCGGCGCACGGGATCGCGGTCGTCCGGGATCTGCCGGGCGTCGGCCAGAACCTGCAGGACCACATGATGGTGCCGATCGCCCATCATTCAACCCAGCCGATCACGCTGGCGGCTGCGCAGACCGAGGACGAGCGACGCAAGTTCCAGACCGAGCAGCAGGGCATGTTGACCTCGAGCGTCTGCGAGGCCTGCGGCTTCTTCCGGGTGGACCCGGCCGCGGCCGCGCCCGATCTGCAGCTCTTCTTCACACCGACATGGTTCATCTCCCACGGCCAGGGTAACCCCGAGGGCCACGGGTTCACCGCGCTGCCCGCGATCGTGACTCCCAGGAGCACCGGCGCGGTGACGCTGCGCTCGGCCGATCCGTACGCCGCCCCGCGCATCGAGACCAACGCGCTGTCACACCCCGACGACGTCGCGGTGCTCGTCGAGGGCATCAAGCTGGCGCGCCGGCTGATCGCGGCCCACGCGTTCGATCCCTACCGGGGCGACGAGCTCCTGCCCGGCCTCGCGGTGCAGAGCGACGCGGAGCTGGAGGCCAACGTCCGCGCGAACGCGCAGACCCTCTATCACCCCGTGGGCACCTGCAAGATGGGCCGGGACGAGCTCGCGGTCGTCGATCCCGAGCTCCGCGTCCACGGCGTCACCGGCCTGCGCGTCGTCGATGCCTCGATCATGCCCGTGATCGTGAACGCGAACACGAACGCGCCGACGATCACGATCGCCGAGAAGGCCGCCGATCTGATCCTGGCCAGCGCCGACGCCTGAAGCTCCGACGTCAGGCGGAGCGCGCCGCAGCGCCGGGGCCGGCGACTGCCCGACGCACGGACGGCCGCGAGAACTCCATCGCCGCATCATCGACGCGCGAGTACTCGAGCATCAGGCGATCGAGCACGTAGTTCTGGTGCACCTGCCACGGCGCGGCCGAGCCCTGCCGGGGGAACTGCTCGTTCAAGCGCTGCACGTAGCCCGCCGAGAGGCCGAGCAGGGGGAGCTCCTGGACCGTCGGGTCCACGCGGCGCGGGCAGCAGCGCGTATAGCCATGCGCGTCCATGTACCGGAGCAGCCGGCACACGTACGCGCTCGTCAGATCGACCTTCAGCGTCCACGCCACGTACAAGTAGCCGTAGACGAACGCGCAGTTCGGAACGTCGCTGCACATCATGCCCTTGTAGAGCAGGAGGCGCGTCGGATCGACGGGCACGCCGTCGACCTCCATGGCGATCCCGCCGAGGAACTTCGGCCGGAAGCCGGTCGCGGTGACGATCAGATCCGCGGCGAGCTGCGCGCCGGAGCGCAGCTCGATCCCCGTCTCGGTGAACGTCGCGATGTGATCGGTGACGACCGAGGCGCGCCCGCCGCGGATCGCCTCGAACAGGTCGCTGTCCGGCACCGGGCATAGCCGCTGATCCCACGGGCGGTACGATGGCGTGAAGTGCGCCTCGACATCGGCGGCGCCGCGGAGCTCGCGCCGCACCTGCCCGATGAGGAAGCGCTTCGCCCGCTCCGGCGCGCGGCGGCAGAACTGGTAGAAGCTCATCCCGAACAGCAAGTTCTTCCAGCGGGTGGCGGCGTACGCCGCGCGCTCCGGGAGGTGC
>DATMCI010000121.1:0-36844 GCA_035558535.1 Kofleriaceae bacterium | reverse complement strand
CAGTACACCGGCAACAGCGGCGATGCATCGCGGCCGCCGCGATACGCCTCGAGCATCGAGTGGCGGACCGCGTTCCAGCGGCGCTCGAGCACGAGGTGCTTCATCGAGCCGAACACCATGATCAGCGCCGACACCGGCAGGCGCAGCTGGCCGTACGAGAACCAGTGGATCAGCACTTCCTCGTGGCCGGTGATGCCGATGCCGAGCAGCGCGTGCCAGACGTCGTGCGTCTGGCGGAACCGCCGCATGAGGTACGCCATGTCCGGATCGTCGACGAGCTGCGTGGCCGCCGCCTGGTAGTCGGCGGTGATGCCGTTGTTATCGAGGTGGCGCGCGTAGGCGCCGCCGAGCGTGGTCTCCGGCAGCCGCCGCAGGCGATCGTAGTCGACCTGCTGCGAGGAGAGCTCCGGGCGCTCCGCGAGCAGCCGCCGCCCCTCGGGCGTCTCGGCGAATTCACGCACGAGGGCGCGGAAGCGGGGCCGGCCGGTGATCTCCTCGACCCGGTGGATCTCCTCGGTCTTCGCCGAGTCGCCCAGCACGCGCATCACCGCGAGCCCGACTCGATAGGTGTCCTTGGCCAGCTGGCTCCCGCTCATGCGCCCGAGCGTACGCCGCGGCGCGCCGCGGTCAACGTGCCTCGTGCCGGCGCTGTGATCGCCGCCGGCGCTGTGACGGCGCTGCCGCTGTGACGGATCGTCGAGCCGCCGGGCGCCGGGGCTGCCAGCTTGACTCGCCCCGGCGCGGAACTCGCGGAGATCCCGTCGCGCGCGGCGCGGCCCGGCAGCTGCAACCGGCCGCCGCATGTTCGCGTTCGCCCTCCTGCTCGCGGCCGCCGCCGTGGCCCTCGACGTCCTCATCTTCTTGGTGGGCCTCCGCGATCCGCGGCAGTACGAGCTCGCGTCGTACGTGCTCCTCGGCCTGTTCGCCGGGTGGCCGTGGTGGCGCTCCCTCTCGCCGCGCCCGATCACCGCGCTGCGCGTGATCGCTGCGTGCGCCGGCTGGATCGGCCTCTGCTTGACGATGACCGGCATCGTCGATCGCGATCCTGCGCGCCAGGGCTACGCGCTGCACGCGTACGGCCTCGTCGCGCTTGCGCTCCACGCCGAGATCGCGGGGGCGATCCTCGATCGGCGCGATCACGGCTCTGCGCTCGTGCCCCGGGTGCGCTGGCTCCGCCGCCGCGACCATGGCCTCTTCTCGCGCTTCTTCTCGCGCTTCTTCTCGCGCCTCTCGCGCCGATCTCACGCTCGCGCGCCGGTGCGCGCCCGCGCTCGCCGCGCCGATCGGTTCGACCCGTCCATCGATGCGCCGAGCTCGTTACCCCTGCCGTGACCGGCCCCGCCTTCGATCCGATCCGGGTGGCGCGCGAGTGGAACGGGTGTTGCTCGCTGTCCTGCAACTTTCGCTTCCGCCAAGGAGGGAACATGCAGAGTCACGGAGCAATCGCGAGTAACTCGGGGCCGAGCGCAGGCCTGTCACGCGGCCTCGGCCTGTTCAGCGTCGGCCTCGGGCTCGCCGAGCTCGCGGCCCCCCACGTGCTCGCACGCGCCATCGGTGTCGATCCGCACGGGCGCACGAGCACGACCATCCGTGCGCTGGGCGCGCGCGAGCTGGTGAACGGCCTGGGCATCCTCCTGCGCCCCCGGGCGCCGCTGCCTCTCTGGGCGCGCGTGGCCGGCGACGCGATCGATCTCGCCTTCCTGGCGTGGGCGTTTGGCGCCAAGCGCACCAGCACGCAGCGCCTGGTGGGCGCCATCGCCTCGGTCGCTGGCGTGGCCGCGCTCGACGTGATCGCGAGCCGGAGCGCCGCCGAGGCCGCGCGCGGCGCCGAGCGGCCGGTCGCGCGCTCGATCACCATCTACAAGTCCGCGGCCGACGTCTACGCGTTCTGGCGCGACTTCGAGCAGCTCCCGCGGGCCATAGGCTACCTCGAGTCGGTCGTCGATCTCGGCGGCGGCCGCTCGCGCTTCACCGCCAAGCTCCCGAAGGGCAGCGTCAGCTGGGAGACCGAGATCATCGAGGACCTGCCCGGCGAGCGGCTCGAGTGGCGCACCGAGCGCGGCGCGCCGCTCCCGGTCCGCGGGTGCGTGACGTTTCGGTCCGTCCTCGGCGGGAGCGCGACGGAGGTCACCCTCGAGATGCAGCTCGGCCACGGCGCCGGCGCGGCGCTCGCGGCCCTGATCGCCGGCCCGCAGATCATGAACGATCTGCGGCGGGTCAAGCAGGTGCTCGAGACCGGCGAGGTCGTCCGCTCCGATGCGAGCATCCATTTCGGGCCGCACGCCGCGCGCCCGTCGGACACGCCGGACACGAACCAAGGAGGTCAGCCATGAAGGCCCTGTGCTGGATGGGCAAGAAGGACGTCCGGGTCGAGCACGTTCCGGATCCGAAGATCCTGAACGCGCGCGACGCGATCGTGAAGGTCTCGGCGACGACGATCTGCGGCTCGGATCTCCACCTCTACAACGGCTTCATGCCCTCGATGGAGAAGGGCGACATCCTCGGCCACGAGTTCATGGGCGAGGTCGTCGAGGTCGGCCGCGGCGTCACAAACCTCGCGGTCGGCGATCGCGTCGTCGTGCCGTTCCCGATCGCGTGCGGCGCGTGCGGCGCGTGCCTGCAAGAGAACTACTCCTGCTGCGAGAACAGTAACCCCAACGCGTGGATGTCCGAGCCCATGATGGGCCACGCGCTGTGCGGCATCTTCGGCTACTCGCACCTGACCGGCGGCTACGCGGGCGGCCAGGCCGAGTACGTGCGCGTGCCGTTCGCCGACGTCGGGCCGCTCAAGGTCCCGGCGAGCCTGCGCGACGAGCAGGTGCTGTTCCTCTCGGACATCTTGCCGACCGCGTACATGGGCGCGGAGATGTGCGCGATCACGCCCGACAAGGTGGTCGCCGTCTGGGGCTGCGGCCCCGTCGGCCAGCTCGCGATCGCGTGCGCGCGCATGCTCGGCGCCGAGCGCGTGATCGGCATCGACCGGTTCCCGTACCGCCTGCGCCTGGCGAAGGAGCGCGCCGGCGCCACCGACGTCATCAACTATGAGGAGGTCTCCGTCCTCGAGGCGCTCAAGGCGCTCACCGGCGGCCGCGGCCCCGACGCGTGCATCGACGCGGTCGGCCTCGAGGCGCACAGCCACGGCGCGCAGTACCTCTACGACCGCGGCAAGCAGATGACGAAGCTCGAGCTCGATCGGCCGATCGCGGTACGTGAGGCGATCCTCGCCTGCCGCAGCGGCGGAATCGTATCGATCGTGGGTGTCTACGCCGGGTTCGTGGATAAGTTCCCGCTCGGCGCGCTGATGAACCGCTCGCTGACGATCCGGACCGGCCAGTGCCACGTTCACCGGTACTTGCGCCCGCTGCTCGAGCGCATCGAGCGGGGCGACATCGATCCGACCTTCATCGTGTCGCACCACATGAACCTCGATGAGGCACCCCGCGGTTACGACATGTTCAACCACAAGCGGGATGAGGCCATGAAGATCATTCTCCGCGCGTGATCGCCACGCGCTCGCGCCGTGTGCCCGCTGACCCAAAAATGGTCGGACCCTTTACACCTGAGCAGGTTTCTTCTTGGAACACAGATCCTTGGATTATTTCTCGGCCATTTTCGGGACATCCTCCTGGGATCCGATATCCTCGTTGGCATTGGAGCGCTGACATGACCCGTGCAAGTGATACCGATTGGAAGTCGCTCGAGAGCAAAATCATCGTCTGGGATGAACGCCTCCGGACGCGCGAGCGAGAGATCCAGGCCCTTGACGTCCGGCTGCGCGAGCTCGAGGAGCGCCTCGGCCAGCTGAGGCGCCGGCTCGCGCAGGGTACCGGCCGGATCGAGATGCCGCAGGCGCTGCTGCCGGCGGACGCCGAGCACGAGCCGTCCTGATCGCGGCCGCTCAGCGGCCGCTCAGCGGGGCCGCGTGGCCGTGTACCACTGCGCGATCTCCACATCGGAGAGCGCGCGGGTCCAGATCGCCACCTCGTCGATGAGCCCGACGAAGTACTGCATGGTCTGGCTGCTGGGGCTGGGCAGGCAGCCGATGTGGAGCGGGGAGGTGTGGGGCGTGATCGACGCGGCGGTCTCGGCCGCGGCGATGTCGAACGAGCCGTTCGTGTACACGCGCACGCGCTGATCGGCCGCGCGCGTACCATCGAAGACGACGGTGAGCTGCGTCCACGCGTTGTTCGCGAGCATCGTGCGGTTCGCGAACCGGTCATTATTGCCCTCGAGATCGACCCACGCGTGGTTCTCGGTCCAGAGGTAGAGGCTGTAGGCCGCCTGCGTCGCCATGTCGGTGCGCTTGCTGATCACGCCGTACGCGTCGATGTCGTTGAGCGCGGTCGGCAGGACCCACGCGCTCATGGTCAGCTCCGACGCGGGCCGCAGATCCGGCGCGTCCGCGATCGTGATGCAGCCGTCGCCCGAGAACTGCCCGGCGCGCCCGCGCACGCTGTCGGCGGTCGTGGCGATCGTCCCCGACGGCGTCCCGTGGTGGCCGCCCGCGCACGCGTCGGTGACCGATCCGGCGCCGCCCCAGCTCGGCTCGTCCATGCGCAGCATCACGGCGCAGCCCTGGCGCAGCGTGCCCAGGTCGTCGCCGCCCGCGTCGGGCTCCGTCGCCTCGACGGAGCCGCAGCCGGAGGCCATCGCGAGGGCGATCGCGAGGAGGAGCAACCAGCGGCGCATGGTCCCAGATGCTAGCATCCGCCGCCATGACCCGCGCCATCTTGCCCGAGGACCGCATCGATCCCGCGATCCGCGAAGCGATCACGCAGCACCACCGCGACATCATCGACGAGGTCGAGGCCGCCATCGCCGCGCACGACGTGGTCGTCGTCGGCATGAAGCAGAACCCGTTCCCGCGGCGCGCGCGCAAGGCGCTCCAGGCGCACGGCGTGCCGTTCCATTACCTCGAGTACGGCAGCTACCTGAACACGTGGCGGCGCCGCAACGCGCTCAAGATGTGGGCTGGCTGGCCGACGTTCCCGATGGTGTTCGTGAAGGGCGTGCTCATCGGCGGCTTTCAGGATCTCGACAAGCACATCAAGTCGGGCGAGCTCGATCGGCGGCTGGGCCGCGTCACGGGCGCTGCAAGTCCTGCGTGATCCGCGGCTCCGCCTTGACCGGCGGCGGCATCGCGAGCTGCATGTGCTCGACGGCGCCGGCGCGGATCACGATGCCGCCGCGCTGGAGCGTCGTGGCGAGGTAGTAGACCGCGACGACGTACCGGCCCGGCGGCAGATCGAGGACCGTGAAGCGGCCGCGCTCGTCGGAGATCTGCTCGCGGACATCCTGCGTCGCCACGCGCACGAGGATCGTCGCGCCGGCGACCAGCTCGCAGTGCTCGTCGACGACGGTGCCGGCGATCCCGCCGACCGCCGCCGACGGTAGCTTCACGGGCTCGGGCACCGCTGGCGGGCACGCGGGGGGCGCCGGGGCGCGCGGGGCGCCGGGCGCCGCCGTGTTCGCGAGCGGCCGCGGCGGCGGCGCCGGGGCGCACGCGCAGAGGACCGCGAGCGCGGCGGCGACCTGGGAGAGCGTCACAGCCAGGGAGCGTACCGCGGTGGTGGCGGGCCGGGTAAGGTGCCGCTACATGGCGGAGTCACTCTACGAGGTGCTCGGGGTCGCCAGGGACGCGCAGCCGGACGCGATCCGCAGCGCGTACCGGAAGCTCGCGCGCAAGCACCACCCGGACGTCAACCCGGGCGACAAGAAGGCCGAGGAGCAGTTCAAGAAGATCGCGACCGCGTACGAGGTCTTGTCCGACGAGAAGCGGCGCGCCGCCTACGACGAGTTCGGCGAGGAGTCGCTGCAGGGCGGGTTCGATCCCGGCAAGGCGCGCGAGTACGCGAAGTGGCAGCGCGCGCGCGCGCAGCAGCGCTCCACGAGCTTCGAGGACGGGCCGATCGAGTTCGACTTCTCCGAGCTCTTCGGCGGCGGCGCCCGCCGCGGGCCGCGCCGCGGCCACGATCTGCACGCGACCGTCCAGATGGAGCTGCGCGACGCGATCGCCGGCGCCGAGGTCGCGCTCGAGATCCCGGAGCAGGGCACGGTCCGCGTGCGCATCCCGCCCGGCGCCGACACCGGCTCGAAGATCCGCATCCCCGGCAAGGGCGCGCCGGGCGCCGGCGGCGGCCCGCCCGGCGATCTGGTGATCGAGACCGCGGTCCGGCCGCACCCGCACCTGCGCCGCGACGGGCTCGATCTCCACCTGGTACTCCCGGTGACGCTCGACGAGGCGTACAACGGCGCCAGCATCGACGTGCCGACGTTCGAGGGCACCGTCGTCCTCAAGATCCCGCCGCGCGCGCAGAGCGGCGCGAAGCTGCGGCTCCGCGGCAAGGGCGTGGCGCGCAAGGAGACGCGCGGCGACCTCATCGTCGAGCTCGCTGTCCGCATGCCGGACAAGGACGATCCCGCGCTCGCCGACGCGCTGCGCGCGAGCCGCACCGCCTACAGCGCCCCCGTGCGCCAGGAGCTTACGCTATGACGGTGACCCGATACACCTACGCGCGCCTGCTCGAGCTGGTCGAGGGCGACCGCGAGCTGATCGCCGCGCTCGTCGAGCACGGCCTCATCGAGACCCGCGATGAAGATCGCGCGCTCGTGAACGTCGAACAGGTCCTAGTTGCGCGTACGCTGTGGCGTGATCTCGAGATCGACTGGCCCGGGATCGAGGTGATCCTGCGTCTGCTCGACGATCTCGCCGGCGCGCGCCGCCGCATCACCGAGCTCGAGCGCGCGGTGTCCGAGCGCGCGGATTCCTAGTCACCGGTCGATCGCGCGCGCTAGTATTGCGCGCATGACGCGCACACGCTGTCTCTCTTTGGTCGCGGTGGCCGCGCTCGCCGGCATCGCGCACGGCACCGCGCACGCCAACGACGTGTTCGATGTCTGCAAGGGCGAGTCGAAGACCGTGGTGGCCGGCACCGGCAAGATGTCGATCGCGGTCGTCTACCCGGACGACTTCCCCGTGAAGACGACGCCGGTGATGCGCAACGCCGTCGGCGCGCGGATCGCGAATACCGAGAGCGCGAAGATCGTCCCGGCGAAGGACGTCGAGCTCGCCAAGAAGCTCGTCGACAACAAGCAGTGGAAGGAGGGCGGCGACGCGTGCGGGCTCGGGCCGTCGCTCATCGCCGTGCTCGGCACCGCCCACCCGAACCTCTCCACCGCGCACGCCTCGGTCGTCTGCGAGGGGAGCGCGTGCAAGCTGCAGGTCGATCTCGAGCGGCACGGCCGCCCGTCGGCGGAGCGCTGGGTGCGCTACACCGCGCCGCTCGCCGGCGCCAAGGACAAGGTCGAGACGATCACCGCCGCGGCGCCCAAGCTCGCCGCCATGAAGGACGCGCCGATCGATCGCAAGAGCCCGGGCATGGCCGTGGCCGAGCTCAAGTCCGGCGTCGTCACCGTCCGCAGCGACGTGGACGGCGCGCTCGAGGCCGATCGCGCGATGGAGTCGAGCTCGGCGTTCGCCGCGTGCCGGCCTGGGGCGCGCAAGGGCCACGACATCCGCGGCTACTGGGCCGAGTGGAAGCTGTCGGCGCGCGGCAACCCGTTCCAGGCGCTCGTGAAGCCGTTCGCCGGCCGCGATCCGTCCGATCAGGCGGTCGCGGAGTGCCTGCGCAAGGCGCTCGAGGCGACGCAGCTGGCCTGCCCGCGCGACGCCAAGGTCATCGCCGTGAAGACCGCGATCTGCCTGTAGCGCTCGACGCCGCTCGACGATAGCCTCCTCCTGTAGAAGGAGGGCCGGCGCGCAGTACTTGCGCGGCCGGATTCGTGTGGTACGCGCGCGGCCGGGATTCGCGCCGCGCTGCTGCCAGCCGGGGTCAACGAGGGGTACGACCGGGATCTCGCGCCAACAAAGCGGGACAGCGGGGCTGCGCGCTCGGCCATTGCCGTGGATGATGCGCCGAACCAACTCCGAAGAGTTGGTCCAAGGGGGATCATGCGTAGCTTCGTCGCAGCTCTGCTCGTACTCACGTGCACCTTGATCTCGCCCCTGGCGGAGGCGCAGGTCACCACCGCGACCCTGCGCGGCACCGTGCAGTCCGCCGATGACCAGCTCCCGATGGCGGAGGTCGAGGTCACCCTCCTCCACCTCCCGAGCGGCACCACCCAGACGACGACGAGCAGCTCCGACGGCGGCTACGCGTTCACGAACCTGCGCGTCGGCGGGCCGTACCTCGTGCGCGCCGAGTCGCTCGGCTTCCACCCGTTCCTCCTCGAGAACATCTTCCTGACCGCCGGCAAGACGCGCGACGTCCCGATCCTCCTGCGGCTCCAGACGGAGGTGATCGAGGTGCGGGGCTCGCCGGTGCCGCGCAGCACGTCGGGCCGCACGGTGGTGACGTCCGCCGAGATCGAGTCGCTGCCGTCGGTCGGCCGCGATCCGCGCGACATCGTGCGCCGCAACCCCGAGGCGAGCGTGGAGGGCGCCGACCGCGCGCTCTCGGTCGGCGGCGCGAACACGCGCTACAACAGCGTCACCGTCGACGGCGTGCGCCAGGACGACGATTTCGGCCTGAACCAGAGCGGCTACCCGACGCGCCGCAGCCCGATCGCGCTCGGCGCGATCGAGGAGCTCGCGATCGAGAGCTCGCCGTTCGACGTGCGCTACGGCAAGTTCCTCGGCGGCAACGTCAACATCGTGACGAAGAGCGGCTCGAACGACGTCCGGGGGCAGATCCTCGGCACGTACTCGGGCACCTCGCTGCTCGGCAAGGAGGTGCACCACGCGCCCAACCTGAACCTCGACTTCAAGGAGATCCGCTACGGCGGCACGGTGAGCGGCCCGATCCTGAAGGACCGGCTGCACTTCCTGGCGAGCGTCGAGGGCCTCTCCGCGTCGCGCCCCGTCGACATCGGGCCGTACGGCTCGAACGCGACGAACATCGTCACGCGCGTGAACCAGGACGACATGGCGCGGGCGCAGCAGATCGCGCGCGACGTCTACAGCTTCGAGGCCGGCGAGCCGGCGCGGAACCTGGACGAGCGCGATCTCAAGCTGCTCGGCAAGCTCGACTGGACGATCGACAAGCGGCACCGCGCCAGCGTGGTCTACCAGCGCACCGACGGGAACCAGCTGCAGCAGAACGTCGGCGTGAGCGACACGACGCTGGCGCTCAGCTCGAACTGGTACGACGCCGACGACACGCTGCAGACGTTCTCCGGCCGCCTGTTCTCGGCCTGGTCCGACAAGCTGTCGACCGAGCTCGAGGCGAGCGGCAAGCTGGTGTCGAGCCGCGTCCGGCCGCTCGCCGGAAACGAGTTCATGGCGGCGACGATCCGCACCCCCACCGGCGGCACGATCCTCCTCGGGCCCGACGAGTTCCGGCACAACAACGAGCTCGACAACGACGTGCTCCACACGAAGGCCGAGGTGAACTACCTCACCGGGCCGCACCTCGTCACCGGCGGCTTCGAGTACGAGCGCCTGTTCGTGCGCAACCTGTTCGTCCCGACGAGCTACGGCGCGGTCGAGTACGCCTCGCTCGACGCGTTCGAGGCCATGACGCCGACCTCGATCCGGTACTCGAACGCGGTGACGCTGAACCCCGAGGACGCGGCGGCGGACTGGAGCGTGGGCACGGCCACGCTGTACCTGCAGGACCAGCTGAAGCTGACCGGCGCGCTGACGCTCCAGGGCGGCCTGCGGCTCGAGATCTACCAGACCGGCACCGACATCACGGAGAACCCGAACTTCTTCGATCGCAACGGCTTCTCGAACACCGCGACCCTGAACGGGCGCTCGGTCCTGATGCCGCGCCTGGGCATCAGCTACCTGCCGTACGAGCGGCTCAACGTGCGCGCCGGCGTGGGCCTCTACAGCGGCGGCACGCCGACGGTGTGGATGTCGAACAACTACTCGAACGACGGCGTCCGCATCGCGACGGTGACCTCGAACGCGGCCGCGGTCACCCGGGGCTTCAACGGCCGCGACATCCCGCAGCCGCTGCAGGACATGATCATGGAGGGCAACGGCAACGTCGACGCGCTCGATCCGGACTTCAAGATCCCGTCGAGCTGGAAGATCGGCACCGGCGCTGACTACTCGTTCGACATCCCGGGGCTCGGCGCCAACGGCAAGGGGGCCGAGCTCAAGGTCAACTACACGTACAGCAAGGCGTACAACGCCGTGCTGTGGCAGGACCTGCGGCGCGACTCGTCGCGGCTCCCGGGCCCGACCGGCGAGAACAACCAGCCGATCGGCGAGCTGCCCGACGGCCGGCCTCGCTACGGCACTGCGTTCAACCCCAACCGCGGCTACGACATGCTGCTCACGAACACGTCGGCCGGCTACGGCCACGTGGCGAGCGTGGTCCTGCAGAAGGGCTTCCCGTTCGGGCTGTTCGTCTCCGGCTCGTACGCGTGGCAGCGCGTCTTCGAAGTCACGCCGGGCACGAGCTCGCGCTCGGTCTCGAACTACGGCCTCGCCGCCGTGATCGATCCCGATCGCCCGCCGCTCGCGGTGTCGAACTACGAGCGCAAGCACCGCCTGACGGGCGCGTTCGAGTTCTCGCGCTCGATCATCGGCGATCTGACGAATTCGCGGCCGTGGAAGGACATGAAGACGAGCATCGGCCTGTTCGTGGAGTCGCGCTCCGGCCAGCCGTTCTCGTACACGTTCGCCGACGCCAACAGCGGCAACACGCTCGCGCGCCTGTTCGGCGAGGAGCGCGAGTTCGCGCGCCGCAACCGCCAGCTGTTCTACGTGCCCAAGGGCGACGACACCGACGTGACGCTGATGGGCATCGATCCGGCGGACTTCGATGCGTACCTGCGCCGGACCGGCCTCGACAAGTACCGGGGCCAGATCGCGCCGCGCAACGCGTTCCACAGCCCGTGGATCCACCGCTTCGACATGCGCATCGCGCAGGACCTGCCGAACCCGATCAAGGGCCAGCGCGCGCGCATCGTGCTCGACATCGAGAACCTCGGCAACCTGCTCAACTCGCGCTGGGGCCGCCAGCAGTCGGTGCCGTTCCCGTTCCTCGTGCCGGCGGTGGACGTCTCGTACGACGCCGCCTCGGGCAAGTACGTCTACCAGAACCTGCGCCGCCCGCTCGGCCTGCGCACCGACGCGCTCGCGTCCGTGTGGCGCATGAGCCTGGGCCTCATGTACGACTTCTGAGAGCAGAACCGGCTGCGGAGCGCGCTGGCGGGCTCGGCGCTCGGCGCTCGGCGCTCGGCGGCTGGGCTGATATCGTGCGGCGATGTCTCGGCTTGTGATCCTCGCCGCGCTCGCGGGATCTGCTTGCTCGGAGGAGCCGCCGCCGCCGCTCGCGTGCGACGGCGTCATCCGGACCGTTCCGGGCGAGCCGGGGCTCCACGTGCCGCTCGGCTCGTCGATCGAGTGGTCGACGAACCCGCCCGCGACCGGCATGCATTACCCGATCTGGGCGCGCTGGGACAACCACTACACAGCGCTCGAGCGCGGCTACTGGGTCCACAACGCCGAGCACGGCGGCGTGATCTTGCTCTACCGCTGCCCCGAGGGGTGCCCCGACGTCGTCGACGCGCTGCTCGGCGTGGTGCGCGCGTTCCCGGCCGACGACGCGTGCCAGGCGCCGGTGCAGAGCCGGCTGCTCGTCGTCGCCGATCCGCTGCTCCCGCCGGAGGTGCAGGTCGCCGCCGTCGGCTGGAACGCGATCTACACCGCGAGCTGCTTCGACCCGTACGTCGAGACGTTCGCCCGCGCGCGCTACCGCAAGGCGCCGGAGGATCTCTGCGCCGACGGCGTGGATCGCGGCGGTACGTTCATCGATCCGGCGGCAGCGGCGAACTGATCGACGCAGCGGCGAACTGATCGACGCAGCGGGTCGACGCAGCGGGTCGACGCAGCGAGCACTGTTCGCCCGGCGTGTCCGCGGAGGACCGCGCGATGTGTCTGGCCGGCCGCTGGGCGCCCAAGCTGCGGGATCGATTGGTCTCTGGGCGGGGATCGGGCCTTGCATTTCTCCCGGGGCATGACCGAATCCCTCCGCCGCCAGGTCGTGGTGCCACCCCATGTCTCGGCGATCTACCTGGGCGCCGGGCTCGCCATGCTGGCCGTCGGCATCGCCCTGGTGGTCGGGGCGCGGGGGGCGCAGGTCACGCCGGTGATGCCCGACGCGCCGCTCGCGGAGATCGCGCCGCCGTCGCTCGTCGCGGCGCCGCGCACCGCCGTCGCGGCGAGCGAGGATGCCGCCCCGATCGCCGACGAGATCAAGCTGATGTTTCGCGCCGGCGACGCCTCGTACGTCCGGATCTCGGACATCGAGCGGGACGCCGCGGGCGCGCTCGCGTGGCCGCGCCACGCCGCGCCGCGGCTCCTCGAGGAGGACGGCGCCGAGGTGGCGATCGCCGCGGTCGCGGACGCCGACGTGCCGGCGCGCCACCGCGCGTGGGTGGGCCGGCAGGTCATCGTCGACGGGACGTGCCGCGCCACGGTCACGGGCTTCGCCGTCGTGTCGCGGCTCCTCGGCGACCCCGGGTACGCGGGGATCGAGAAGGACGCGTGGGACGTGGCCGCCGTGATGCAAGCGGGCGCGCCGGTGCTCGCGGCGCGGCTCGATCGCTGCAGCGGCACGTACGCGCGCGACGCGGCGCTCGCGCCGGTGGTGATCCCGGCGCCGATCCAGGACGAGCGGCTCGCCGCGTCTGCGCGCAGCGCGCTGATCGCGTCGTCCGTCGGCGCCGAGATGGCGCGGCGCTGGGCAGAGCTGGGCAGCCAGGCGGCCACGGGCGCGTGGTGGGACCACGCGCAGCTCGTGACGCGCGTCCTGCGCCACCCCCGGACCAGCGCGGTGCTCGTCGCGGTACACGCCTACACCGACTTCGAGTGCGGCGGCCCCGACATCAACGTGTGGGGCCTCTACCGCGCCGCAGCGGACGGCACGCTCACGCCGGTGCACGAGCGGAAGCTCGACGCGCTGCGCTCGATCGAGAAGATCATCGATGTCGAGGGCGACGGCGCGCTCGAGCTGATCGGCCGCTCGTGGCTCGGCAACAACCTCCTGCTCACCGCCGCGGACGGCAGCGAGATCGATCACCTCGACATGCAGTTCTACGGCTGCCCGTGCTAGCCGCTACTCGCAGTTGCCAAAGCCGGGGCAGATCAGATCGAAGCTGCCGGTGAGCTTGACCTCGCCGCCGCCGGGCACGAGCTTGCCCTTGACGTCGAGCGTGCCGGCGATGTGGTGCTTGTCGAACGCGGTGACGTCGACGGTGCCGTTCACCGCGTCGAGCGTCTTGTTGCCGAACAGCACCATCACCGACGCGTCGCCGGTGCCCTTCGTGATCGCGTACTTCTTCGGCTTGAACGGCATGCCGTCCTTCTTGCCGCTCGGGATCAGCGAGAACTTGATGTCGGAGCCGTGGCAGTTCACGGCGAAGCCGTCGGTGCCCATCAGGCTCTTGCGCTCTTCTTCCTTCATCCAGTAGGTGACGTTCGTAGCGCTGCGGCCGCCGGGCGTCGTCTGCTCCTTCGCGATGGCGCCGGTCGAGGTCAGCTTGCACGTGCCGAGCTCCTCGGGCGTCAGCGCCTTCTTCTTCGTCGCGGCCGGCGGCGGCGCGGCCTCCGTCTTCGACGAGGACTCGGACTTGCTCGGCTCCGGCGCGGCCGGGCCCGGATCGTCGTCCTGGCTCTTGTCGTATTTCTTACAAGAGGTCGGCGCGAGCAGGAGGACGACGAACGCTGCGGGCGGGATGCGCATACGCGCATCGTACGCGGGTTCGGCTCGGGTGTACGCTCGCGGATAGCCATGGAGGGAGAGGCTCGACCCCGGCGCGTCACCGTGGCGCCCGAGACGATCGTGGACTTCCTGGTCAGCACCGCGCTGTTTCAAGGCTGCGATCGCAAGACCGTCGAGAAGATCGTGCCGCACGTGTTCCCGGTGCAGGTGCCCGCCGGCATCATCATCGTGCGTGCCGGGACGCCCGATCCGGGCATCGGCTTCCTCTACGAGGGCCGCGCGGCGATCCGCCGCGTCGACGCCGCGGCCGGCGCGTCGATCACGATCGAGGAGGTGACGGTCGGCGAGCCGTTCGGCGAGATCGGCGCGTTCCTCGGCACGACGCAGCCGCACGACGTCGTCGCCGTCGACGACAGCGTCATGTTCCTGCTCGGCCACGACGTCATCACGCAGCTCGCGACGCGGGTGGCCGCGTTCTCGTTCGCGGCGGCGCGGCGGCTCGCGACGAAGGCGATCACACCGGTGCCGACGATCGTGCCCGCGGTCCCTCTGGGGCCCCTGCCGGCCACGCAGTCCGGGCCGATCATCGCGGCGCGCACGCGATCGATCACGGGCCTGCCGCTGGCCGGCGACGCGATCCGCTTCGTCCGCGTGTCGGCGTACGATCCGACGCCGCAGGTCGTGGCGACCGTGCCGGCGAAGCTGATCCGGCAGCACCGGCTGCTGCCGCTCGAGGTGCGCGATCGGACGATCACCATCGGCATGGTCGATCCGACGAACACCGCCTCGCGCACCGAGCTTTCGCGCGTGCTGGCCACGTCGCAGGTCGCGATCGTCGCGATCAGCCAGGACGACTTCAACGAGGCCTACGTGCGGCTCCGGATCGACTCGTCGGCCGTGGCGTCCCACTCACCGGGAGGCCGCAGCGCGCCCTCATCCGGCGAGATCGTGCTGCCGGAGCAGCTCGTGTTCGACCTCGCCGACCAGGAGCGCGATCCGAAGCAGCCGGGCCCGATCGGCGAAGAGGTCGTGGCTTTGGCGAACCGCGTCATCGCACACGCCGTGGAGCGGGGCGCGTCCGACGTACACCTCGACTACGGCGCGAGCGGGCCGCGCGTGCGGTTCCGCGTCCAGGGCCAGCTCTACGACTGGGACCAGGCGATCCCGGCGGCCCACGCGAAGGGCCTGGTCGCCCGGCTCAAGGTCCTCGCCGGCCTGGACGTCACCGAGCGCCGCCTGCCGCAGGACGGCCGGCTCGGCGTGCGGGTCGGCCGGCGCGAGGTCGATATCCGGATCTCCACGATGCCGGCGAGCCGCGGCGAGAAGGTCGCGCTGCGCGTGTTCGAGGCCGCCGCGATGCAGCGCCAGCTCGAGACGATCTTCTACGACGCGGCGACCCTCGACGCGGTGCGTGCCGCGATCCAGCGGCCGTACGGGGCGATCGTGGTGGCTGGTCCGACCGGCTCGGGCAAGACGTCGACCCTGTACGCCGCGCTCGGCGAGCGGATGCGGACGCGGCCCGACACGAACGCGCTCACCGTCGAGGACCCGATCGAGTACCGGCTCGCTGGCGTCACCCAGGTGCAGGTCAACCACGCGGTAGATCTCGGCTTTGCGAAGGTCTTGCGCGCGATGCTGCGCCAGGACCCCGACGTCATGATGGTCGGCGAGGTGCGCGACGAGGAGACCGCCCGGCTCGCGCTCGAGGCGGCGATGACCGGTCACCTGATGCTGACGTCGCTCCACGCAAACAACGCCGCCGGCGTGATCCAGCGGCTCGAGCACCTCGGCTGCGGCCGTCCGCTCATCGGACAGTCGCTCGCGCTCGCCCTCGTGCAGCGGCTCGCGCGCCGGCTGTGCCCGCGGTGCACCACGCTCGAGGTGCCGCCGCCGATCGTCGTCGAGAACCTCGCCGCCCACGGCCTGGCCGACCGGCGCGCGGCGGTGCCCTTGCCGCGCGCCGTCGGCTGTCCGGACTGCGGTCAGACCGGGTACGCGGGGCGCGTCGCGGTCGTGGAGATGCTCCTCCTCGACGAGGAGCTGCGCGCGCAGATCATGGCGGGGGCGTCGCCCGCCGAGCTCGAGCGTGCCGCGGCCGGCGCGGGATCCCTCGTCTCTTTTCGGGCATCAGCCCTGGGGCTGATGGCGAGGCAGCTGATCAGCCCTGCGGAGGCCCTGCTGATCCTCTCCTAACCAAGAAATTCATCCTTCGCAATGGCGCTAACGGTAAGATTCTTGACGCTCCCGCGTGAAAACTCCTATCCACGGACTAGGCGCTTCGACTAGGATACTTTCCGTACGAGGGAGGGGACCTTAAGCCGTGACGCGCACTGGACTGGATTCTTGGACTGCAGAGGTGGTGGCTCATGCGTAGCGATCGCGCCATGCCGATGACGCTGCAGGCGCTGCGGGACTCGCAGCGGCAGCTCTGGAAGCAGAAGTGCACGATCTGCGGTTGCGAGCCGGGGGCGAGCTCGAGCGAGCTCCACCTGCGGGCTCGTGTGCGTGAGCTCGAGTGGCAGCTCAAGGAGCTGGAGGATCAGATCGCCGCGAGGCGGTCCTAGCGCTTTGGGGTCCGCGATCACCGCAGCACGCTCGTTGGGCGTCCATCGATCGCGGTCCCGAGGTCGCTAGGGCCGTACCTCGCTGGTCCGGCCAGCGCGTGGCGTGACCCGCCACGCGCTTGTGTCTGGGGAATCGCGCCGGCGCGCCTGGAAAGCGCGCCGGCGCGCTATTTGTGCCGGCTATCGCCGGGCTTAGATCGGCGGATGCCGCCGCGCTCCGCCGTGCACTCTGCCGCGCTCGCCGCCGCTGTCGCCGCTGCGACCGCTGCCGTCGCCGGATTTGCCTGCCGCTCGCCGGCCGCCGAGCGGCCCCAGGCGCCGCCGATGCCCGCTCCGGCGGCGTTCGATCCGGCCGTGATAGACGCGTGGGTCGGGGCCGAGGTCGCGCGGCGCGGGGCGGTGGGCGCCGCGCTCGTCGTCGTGCGCGGCGGGCAGACGGTGCTCGCGCGCGGCTACGGCGTCCGCCGCGCCGGCGAGGTGCGGGCGGTCGATGTGGACACGCCGTTCGCGATCGGCTCGGTCAGCAAGCAGTTCGCGTGCGCCGCCGCGCTGACGCTCGCCGACGAGGGCAAGCTGTCGATGAGCGATCGGGTCGCGAAGTATTACCCGGCGCTCACGGGGGCGGCCGACATCGAGCTGGCCGATCTGGGCGGCCACGTCGCCGGCTACCGCGACTACTACCCGCTCGACTACGTCGATCGGCGGATGCTCGCGCCGGTCGCGCCGGACGCGCTGATCGCGCAGTACGCGGGCCTGCCGCTCGACTTCCCGCCGCGCACCCGCTACTCGTACAGCAACACCGGCTTCGTCCTGCTCGCGCGGATCGTCGAGCGGACCTCGGGCGCGGCGTACGGCGCGCTGCTCGCGGAGCGGTTCTGGCGGCCGCTCGGCATGACGCACACGACGCTCGGCCGCCCGGCGGCGGATGCCGCCACCGGCCACGAGGCGTTCCTGCTCGAGGACCCGGCGCCCGCTGCCGTCGAGTCGGATGGCTGGCTGTTCGGCGCCGCCGACATCTGGGCGTCGGCGCGGGACCTCGCGCGGTGGGACGTGGCGCTCGCCGAGGGCTCCGTGCTGTCCGAGGCGGCGCGCCGCGCGATGGCGACGCCGCGCGTCACGGCGGGCGGGCGCAGCACGGGCTACGGCTGTGGCCTCGGCGCGCGGCAGCTGGCCGGGGAGGCGGTGCTCTCCCACACCGGCTGGGTCGGCGGCTTCGTGGCGTACAACGCGGTGGTCCCGCGCACGCGCACGGCGGTGGTCCTGCTCGTCAACGATCAGCACGTCGATCTCGGTGACCTCCACGATCGGGTGCTGCGCCTCGCCCTCGATGATCCGAGCGGGATCCCGGCGCTCGCCACGCCGGCGGCCGAGGCGGCGCGCGCGCTCGTGCTGCAGCTCCAGCGCGGCCAGATCGATCGCGCGGCGCTCGGCGAGGATCTGGACGCCTACTTCGACGCGCGCCGGGTCGCCGCCGCGGCGCCGAAGCTGCGCGCGCTGGGCGAGCCGCGGGTCACGCTGGTCTCGCGCGCCGAGCGCGGCGGCATGGAGATCACTCACCTGTCGATCGCGTTCCCCAAGCGCACCGTGTCCGCGACGATGTTCCGCGACGCTGGCGGCAAGATCCGCCAGCTCCTGATGCAGCCCTAGCGGGCGAGCACGCGCGCGACGGGGAGCGCCGTCTGCTCGTCGATGTGGCGGAGGCGGCGCCGCGATGCCGCGGCGGTGCGCGCCCCGCGCGTGAGCCGCGCGATGCCGTACGGGACCGGCGTGATCGCGAAGCTGCCCCAGATGAGCACCGAGGGCGCGCCGAGCAGCATGACGCTCACGAGCACGACGGCGACGGCGCTGCCGGTGAGGATCATCAGCGCGCCGGCGAGCATCTGGGTCCGCGCGCGGTGGATGTCCTCGCGCAGCGCGCGGCGGGTCGCCTCCATGATGACGCGGTAGCGCGCCGCGCCGTCGTCCGAGCCCATGCCCCGAGCCTACGCTAGGCTGCCGCGCGGCGCAGCCACTTCGTGCGCGAGTAGGCGACGCGGAAGCCGCGGCGCTCCGCGTTGCGCTGCGACGCGCCGCCGGGCGACGCGACGATCATCGCGAGATCGCAGCCGCGCCGGTGCGCTTCCGCGAGCCGCGCGCCGAGCACGAGGTTCTGCGCGCCGAGGCGGCGGCCAGGCTGGATCGTGCTCGCGCCGGCCAGGAGCGCCACCCCGTCGTAGACGGCGAGCGCGGCGGCCGCGATCGGGACGCCGCCGTGCTCGACGAGGAAGTGCGTCATCAGCGGGTTCATCAGCGAGATGCGGCCCAGCGATCGGATCACCGGGCTGATCTCGGGGCTGTCCGACCAGCCGGCGGCGGCCGTGTCGAGCCACTGCGGCGCGTCGGTGGTCTCGCAGATCCGCACCTCGAGACCGGGGATCGAGACCGCGGGCGGCTCGTGCAGCGGCTGCACGAGGACGTTGTTGATCTCGACGGGCCGGTACCCGCGCTCGACGAGCAGCGCCATCGTCTCCACACCGGCGAGCAGGCTCACCTCGTGCTGCGGGGTCGCCGCGCGCTGCTCGAAGAACGCCTCGAGCTCGGTCAGCGAGTCGGTCGTGGCGGGCGCGAACATGCCGAGCCCGATGCTCTGCGTCTGGACCGAGGACCGGCCGTCGAAGAACGCGTGCGTGCCGCCAAAGTCGCGCCACGCGGTGCCGGCCTCCGGCTCGAGGCTCTGGCGGACGTCCACGTAGGCGACCCCGATGCCGCACTCCACGCGCTCGAGGCGGCGCGCGAGAGCGTGGTCCATGAACGGGGGCATCTGCGGCAAGCTTCCCACGACCTCGGCGGGCGAGAGTGCCGCAGGACGCGGCATCGCGCGAGGCTCGCGCGTCGCCCACGGCTCGCGCGATCCGCCCGCGACGCGCGGTTCGGGCGCCCCGGAGCCAGCATGGCAGTCATCATTACCCGGGAGGGTAATCGGCGAAGGCCATACCCGCGCCGATCCGGCGCGGCAGCCGCGGCGGATCGTGCGCCGGGCCCAGGCTCGAGCGGGTCCGACGGAGCGGCGAGCGTGCGAGTGCTCACGAATCGATCCAGCGGCCGGCGCGGTGCGTCGGCGGTGTTGCGAGGAGTCCCGAGGTGAGCCGCGATCGAGCCTCCTGGCTCGGGAACGCGAGCCAGTACTACAGCGCCGCCGTGGGTAATGCGACACTCCGCAAGCCGGTGCCGCGCCAAGACGAGAACGACACGAGAGTCGAGCGGGTCGACCCGCTGCTCGGCGTGGTCCTGGATGGCAAGTACCGGCTCGAGGCCCGGATCGCATCCGGCGGCTTTGGTGCGATCTACCAGGGGAGCCACGTGGAGACCGGCGTCGAGCTGGCGGTCAAGGTGGTGCACGCGCGGCACGCCTCGGATCCGGGCATCGTGGCGCGCTTCCAGCGCGAGGGCGACGCGCTGACGGCGCTGCGCTCCCCGCACACGGTCACGGCGTACGAGCTGGGGGAGACGCCCGAGGGCGTCCTGTACATGGCGATGGAGCTGCTCCGCGGCGCGACGCTCTACGACCGGTTCCGCGCCGATGGTCCGCTGTCGTGGCGGCGCATGGCCCAGATCGCGGTCGGCGTGTGCCACTCGCTGGCGGAGGCGCACTCGCTCGGCGTCGTCCACCGCGATCTCAAGCCGACGAACATCTACCTCGAGCGCCGCGGCAGCGACCGCGACTTCGTGAAGGTGCTCGACTTCGGCATCGCGAAGATCCTGCAGGGGAGCCAGTTCGACAGCTCCGATCTGACGTCCGCCGGCCTGATGATCGGCACGCTCGACTACATGTCACCGGAGCAGATGGTCGGCGGCGAGATGTCCGCCGCGAGCGATCTCTACACGCTCGGCATCGTCATGTTCGAGATGATCGCGGGCAAGCGGCCGTTCCCGGCGGCGCCGACCGCGGCGAGCGTGCTCGCGACGATGCTCAAGCCACCGCCGCGGCTGGCCTCGATGGCGGCCGTGCCGGCCGAGCTCGACCGCATCGTGATGCGGTGCCTCGAGCGCGACGCGGCGGATCGCTACCAGACGGCGGACGAGCTCGCCGTCGAGCTGATCGAGCTGATCGACGCGCGCGAGGGGCGGCCGCGCACGTTCGACGACGACGCCACGCAGATCGCGCCGAAGCGGCCGATCAGCGCGCCGTTCCTGGCCACGTCGCCGGTGACGCCGCTGCCGCCCTCGTCGGCCTCGGGATCGATCCCGGCGGCGACCTCGGCCGCGGCGACCTCGTCGTCCTCGCTGTCGCGGCAGCTCTCGGCGGACTCCGTGGCGACGCGGCAGCTCCCGCTGCTGGCGCCGCCCGGAGTCACCCAGGCGCTGCCGAGCCCCGCGGCGCCCAAGCCGACGATGCCGCTGCCGGTCACGCCGGTGCGCGTGTCGCCACCGCCGTCCACGCCGCCGCCGGCTGCGAGCCCGTCCACGCCGCTGCTGATCCCGCCCTCGTCGCCGTCCGCGCCGATGTCCGTGTCCCAGGAGCCGACGATCCCGCCGGCGATGGCGCGCTTGCCGATGCCGCCCATGGGGCTCCCGCCGATGCCGCGGTCGGACGCCGGAGCGCTCCCGCACACGCCGATCTCCATGCTGCGCGGCGTCGCGCACCCGCAGCACGACGGCGCGCGCGTGTCTGGCAACGGCGCCGCGACAGATGCGCCACCGCGGCGGAGTCGGTTCGATCCGGCGCGCATCGCGCAGCGCGACGCGATGGTGCGTCAGCTCCTCTGGATCTGCATCCTCGTGATCGCTGGCGTGATCGGCGTGGTGCTCGCCATACGCCTCTGACGGCCGCCTCTGACGGCGCCCGCTCGCGAGCCGCAGCGGCGCTACGACACGCGGCCGGGGCGCTTCACGTTGCCGGTCTGGAGCGAGCGCACTTCGAGCCGGATGACGTTCTCGAGCAGCGCCCGGCCGTGGCCGTGATCGACGCGCTGCGGCCACAACGGCACCACCTCCTCCTCGGCGGGGCAGGGCTCCAGCGGGGGCCCCACCGGCACGAGCGTGGGCGGCGGGAGCTGCGCGTCGTGCGTCGGCGGCGGGACGCTATTGGACGCCCGGGACCGCGCGGACCTCGGCGGCGGGATGGTCGAGGCCGCGCGGGGCCGCGCGGTCACCTGCGGGGGCGTGCTGGGTGTCCTGACCCGCACGATCGGCTGCGGCGCGGTGGGCGCCTTGAGCCGCGAGGCCGAGGGCCACGGCTTGGAGGTCGATTCGGTCTCGGACTCCGCCACGATCTTCGGCGCAGCCTCCACCCGGTGCTGCTCGATGAGCTGGTAGAGGTGCGGCGTCACGTTGACGAGGCTCCGCTCGTTCTGCTCGGCGAACGCGGCCGCGTAGCGGCGCGACACGAACGAGAACCGGTGCACGTTGTCGGACCAGCCGTGGTAGGTCACCGCCGACCCGGGGCCGGTGCAGGACGGGCTGCACACAGCGCGCGCCCGGGCGCGCAGCGCGACCCCGGTGGCGGTGGCGACGATGCCCGCGAGCACGGCGATGCCGACGCCGAGCACGGGGGCCAGCACGACGGCGGTGACGATCGCCGCAGCCGCGCCGCCCACCATCACCAGCACCGCGACCTTCCGCGCCGAGCTCCCCCACCTCACGTGCCGCACGCACCGCTTGCAGTACGGGAAATCGAGCTCGCGCGTCGTCTCCCGCACACGCTCCTTGCCGGTGACCCGCGTGAACGAGACCGCGAGCGCCGTATCTGCGACGCCGCAACAGCACGGGCACAGGTACGGCACGGTGATCTTGCGCGCAGAGACCTCCACGGTAACGCCACTCATCGCTTCCTATCCTGCAACGAAATCGGCTGGCCGCGACTGCCGTAAAATGCAGCAATCGCTGACAGCTCATTCCGGACAAGGATAAGGAGCACTTACAGAAGATCGACCCAGATCTCTCGGTCCACCAACGTAACGGGATAGCGGCGCAGGTGTAGCCAAGGCGCGTGCTCGCACCTACCGTTCCGGATATCGAAGCGATAGCCGTGCACGCGGCAGATGACCTCGGCGCCGGAGATCGCGCCGTAGTCGTCGAGCGAGACGTCGTCGTGCGGGCACACGCCCTGGAACGCGAACAGGTCTCCGTCGACGATCGTCATCATGACCGGCCACGTCACCCCGCGGACGGTGAACGCTCGCAGCTTGCCGGGGACGACTTCGTCGAGCTGACAGACGCGGACGCGCAGCGCCACGGCGCATCCTAGCGCGGGACACGGCGCCGCGTCGCTGGGCGCGGCGCGCGCGGCTCGGGGGCGGCGCGCCCGCGCCCGCTTCGCTCATCGTTTTCCCGGCCGGACAGTGACAAAGTGCGGACATGGACTTCGTCTTCATGCTGACGCGCCGGGACCAGACGGTGCCCGACTGCCTCGACGTCCTCGACGACATCCGCTCCGTGGGCCTCACGCACATCGGCTTCAAGGACGTCGGCGTGTCGCCCGAGGTCCTGGCGGAGCTGACGCGCCGGATCCGGCAGCTCGGCGCGACGAGCTACATGGAGGTCGTGAGCACGTCGCCCGAGGCGTGCCTGCGCTCGGCGCGCGTGGCGCGCGAGATCGGAGTCGATCGGCTGCTCGGCGGCACCCAGGTCGAGGAGGTGCTCGAGATCCTCGCCGGCAGCGCCGTGCAGTACCTGCCGTTCCCGGGGCGCCCGTTCGATCACCCGACGAAGCTCGGCGGTCCGCCCGAGCAGATCGAGGCAGACTGCCGGCGCTACCGCGCGCTCGGGTGCGCCGGCGTCGATCTGCTCGCGTACCGCGCCACCGAGGCCGAGCCGCTGGAGCTCGTGCGCGCGGCGCGGCGCGGCCTCGACACCGGCCTCCTGCTCGTCGCGGGCAGCGTCTGCCTGCCGTCGCAGGTGCGCGCGCTGTCCGAGGCCGGCGTCGACGCGTTCACGGTCGGCTCGGCGGTGTTCGACGGCTCGTTCTCGCCGCAGGTCGGCTCGCTCAGGTCGCAGCTCGGCGCAGTCCTCGATGCCAGCCGATGATCCGATCGCGCTCCTCCTCGAGGGGCGGTATCCGGATCCCGAGACCGGCGAGCTCCTGCGCGCGCAGGCGCGCTCGGTGGTGATCGAGCCGTCGCTCGATGGCGCCGAGGCCGAGCTGTGCGCCGCGCTGGGCCTCGGCCCGCACCTCGCGGTGATCTCCGACGTGGACACGCACGCCGCGCTCGGCCGCCGCGTCGAGCGCGCGCTCGCGGCGCGGTTCACCGTGCAGTCGATCGTGCTCGGCCACCGGCCGCACCCCGACGTCGAGACGATCGCGCGCGTCTTGGGGCTCGTCGATCCCCGGACCGAGGCGATCGTCGCCGTCGGCTCGGGCACGCTCAACGATCTGTGCAAGGTCGTCGCGCTGCAGCGCGGCTGCCCGCAGGTCGTGTTCGCGACCGCGCCGTCGATGAACGGCTACACGTCGCTGAGCGCGTCGATCATCGAGGCCGGGCTCAAGCGCTCGGTCCGCGCCGCGACGCCCGTCGGCGTGTTCTTCGATCTCGGCGTGCTCGCCCGGGCGCCGCTGCGCCTGATCCGCGCCGGGCTCGGCGACAGCTCGTGCCGCCCGACGGCGCAGGCGGACTGGCTGCTCTCGCACCTCCTGCTCGATCGGCCGTACCGCGAGGTGCCGTTCGCGCTGCTTCTGCGCGACGAGGTCGAGCTCTTCGCGCGCGCGCGGGCGCTCGGTGCCGGCGACCTCGATGCCGTGCGGCACCTCGTGCGCACGCTCGTCCTCTCGGGCTTCGGCATGACGCTGTGCGACGGCAGCTACCCCGCGAGCCAGGGCGAGCACCTGATCTGCCACTACGTCGAGGCGATGGCTCCGCCGGGCCTGCCGGAGACGTTCCACGGCGAGGAGACCGGCGTCGCCGCGATCGTGGTGGCCGAGTTGCAGGAGCGCCTGCTCGCGCGCGAGGCGCCGCCGGTGCTCCGTCCGACCCCGGTGGGGCTGGACGACCTGGTCCGCCGCTATGGCCCCGAGCGCGGCGAGGCGTGCTGGCGCGAGCTGTCGGGCAAGCATGCGGATCGCGCGCGGACGGACGAGCTCAACGCGCGCCTCGCGGCGCGGTGGCCCGAGATGCGGGCGCGGATCAGCGCGGTGACGCTCGGCGCGGCCCGGCAGCGCGAGATCCTGGCGGCCGCGGGGGCGCCGCTTTCAGCCCTGGATCTGGGGTGGCCGGACGCGCTCATGGCCGACGCGACGGCCCACGCGCGCGAGCTTCGCAATCGATACACTTTCCTGGACTTGGCCGCCGACCTTGTGGCTTAGGTCACGGCTCTTGCTCTGCCAAGGGTTGACCGGGCATGCCCGTATCTTGGGCAGCCATGAACTCCGACATCATCACGTCTGCTCCGAGGCCCGAGGACCTGCCGTCGATCGCGCGTGCGTCGCACGATCGCACCGGCGGCGAAGCACCGAGCGCCGCACCGAGCGCCGCGCCGGCTGCGCGGTCCGCGCGAGTCGGCGGGCGGGCGGGGGCCCGGCGGCCGGCGCTCGAGGCGCTCGGGCGTGCCGTGATCCGCTCGATCGGGGCGGCGCGCCCGGTCCGCGCGCTCGAGGCGTTCGTCGATCGCTGGCTCGCGGCCGATCTGGCGCGGCAGCAGGCGGCCGAGGCGGCGGCTGCGGCGCACGTCCTGCGCGTGTACCGGCAGCTGGCCGAGGGTGAGCAGCGAATGGTGAGCGAGCTCCTGCGTGAGGGCACACTCGGCGATCTGCTCGCGTCGATCGTCCACCGCGGCGAGGACGAGTCGCTCGAGATCGTGCGTCGGCGGATCGGCACGCTGGATCCGATCGTCTCGGCGGCGACGCTCGCGCGCCAGATCGGCGCGATCCGCGGCCACCTGACGAGCGAGGAGTACGACCGCGTGATCCTGCGGCTGCCGCACCTCTCCGCCGAGGAGCAGCAGCTCCTGCACGCGCACCTCTGCGCGATGACGCCCGCCGACGCGGCGATGGTCCTGCGGAGCTACCTCCGCCCGATCCGCAGCTGACGCGGCCGCGGCTGCCCGCGCTCGCTGCCGGCCCGCCTCCGAGCGCCGCAGCTCGAGCCTGGCTCCGTTACCGGTCACCCTCTGTATCCGCCAAGGACGGTGAGTGACTGCTGGCGTGCGAGATCATCGCGATCGACGCAGAGTTGATCCATCCGCAGCAGGTCTCCGGGGGTATACAGACGGGTCTCGATAGCATCGCGGCTCGCGCGATCGACAACCCCGACGAAGGTGAGCCCCTGTATCGACTGAGCTACGAGCAGACGATCGTCATCGACGATCCGATCCACCAGATCGGGACTGTGGCTCGTGATGATGATCTGGGTATGTGCTGCTGCCTCACGGAACGCCTTCATGAGCGCGCCGACCCCGACGGGGTGCAGCGTGGTCTCTGGCTCTTCGACGCCGACGAGGCTCATCGGAGCACCGGTGTCGGAGCGCTGCGCGACCGCCACCAGCGCTCCCAGCGCTCGCAAGGTTCCGTCCGAGGTGCTTGCTAGGTAGAACCTCAGGGGATCCTCGACGCCCTCGATTTTTTGCCAGAGCTCGAGGGTTTCCCAGGCACCGAGCGACGCGTGCGTCACTGCCGTGACGTTCGGGATGATCGCCCCGAGATACCGGACGATCCGATCCAGTGTCGGCGGCCGATCTCGCGCGAGCCCGGCGAACACGCTGGCGATGTTTCTACCGTCACGATGGAGCAGCTGGCCTGCATCGTTGATCTGCGGCTGCTTCATCTTCTCGGGGTTCAGGTTGTAGAACCCCATCGAGACGAGCTGCTCGTGAACCCCGCGCAGCTCCGGCAGACCGGCGACGATCGCGAGGTACAGTCGATCTGGAGCCGCGGGTGGCGCCGAGCCGGACAAGGCACGGACGACATGACCTTGGACCACTCGATACGAGGCCGCGCGCGAGGTCAGGCTCTCCTGCTTGACGACGAACCCGCCGCGCCCCTCGACTCCGATCTCGAATTCATATTCGATGCGATCTCCCTCGATCTCGAGCTCCACACGAATCGCGAAATCGTGTGACGCGCCAGCGACCCTACGGCAGATCTGCGTCACTCCGCCGCGAGACTTGATTGCATGAGCGAGTGAAGAATCCAGCGACTCCTTGATGAAGCACAGGGAGTCGAGCACGTGACTTTTTCCTACTCCGTTTCGTCCGACCAGGATGGTGAAGTGTCGAAACTCGACATCGCACCTCTCTATGCTCCGGAAGCGCTCGAGACGGAGCCTGTGCAGGAATGGACCGGATGGCATCTGGTCTGGTCTCAATTCAGGCCGCTCACAACCGGCGGTTTTCAGGTAGGTCTTTGATCGAGGGCGCTCAGGCGGTGCGGCCGACGGCGAAGTACTGCGCGCGCGGGTGGGCGAAGTAGAGGCCGGAGACGGAGGCGGTCGGGTACATCGCGTAGGACTCGGTGAGCGTGACGCCGTGGTGGGCGGCGTTGTCGAGGAGGGCGAACAGCGTGGCCTTGGGGGCGTGGTCGGGGCAGGCGGGGTAGCCGAAGGCGGGGCGGATGCCGCGGTAGGCCTCGGCGAGGATCTGGTCGTGCGTCAGGGACTCGGCCTGGCCGTAGCCCCACTCGACGCGCGCCCGGTGGTGGAGCCACTCGGCCGCGGCCTCGGCGAGCCGGTCGGCGAGCGCCTTGGCCATGATGGCGGAGTAGTCGTCGTGATCGGCCTCGAAGCGGGCGGCGAGCGCGTCGGTGCCAGTGCCGGCCGTGACGATGAACGCGCCGAGGTAGTCGCGCGGGCCAGCGTCGGGTGAAGCCGCGAGCGGAGCAATGAAGTCTGCCAGGGAGAAGCAGACCTCCTTGTCCTCGCGCTGGCGCGGCATCGGGAAGCGGGCGAGCTCGCGGGCGCGGTCGGGCGAGAACACGACGAGCTCGTCGGCGGGCGTGGCGCCGGCCGGGAAGAAGCCGTAGGTGGCGCGCGCGGTGAGCAGGCGCTCGCCGACGATCTTGGCGAGCAGCGCCTGGGCGTCGGCGAAGAGCTTGCGCGCGGCGTCGCCCTTCTTCGGATCGTCGAGCAGGGCGGGGTAGCGGCCGGAGAGCTCCCACGTGTGGAAGAACGGCGACCAGTCGATCCAGCGCGCCAGCTCGGCGAGATCGAGCTCGAGGTTGCGCGCGCCGAGGAACGACGGCACGGCGATGGTCGTCTCGTCGAACGCGAGCGTGGCGCGGCGGCGGCGCGCCTCGTCGAGCGATAGCAGCGGGCGCTTCTGCGCGGCGGTGTGCGCCTCGCGGAGCTGGGCCTGCTTGGCGCGGACCTCGGCGATGTACGCGTCGCGCCCGTCCGAGAGCAGGCGGCCCATCACCCCGACGGCGAGCGAGGCGTCGGGGACGTGGACGGTCGGCCCGCTGTAGGCGGGCGCGACCTTGACGGCGGTGTGCTTGCCGGACGTGGTCGCGCCGCCGATGAGGAGCGGCGTCGTCATCCCGCGGCGGGTCATCTCCGTCGCCACCGAGATCATCTCGTCGAGCGAGGGCGTGATCAGGCCGGACAGGCCGACGAGGTCGGCGCCGAGCTCGGCCGCGGTGTCGAGGATCTTGTGCTGCGGCACCATCACGCCGAGGTCGGTCACCTCGTAGCCGTTGCAGCGCAGCACCACGCCGACGATGTTCTTGCCGATGTCGTGGACGTCGCCCTTGACGGTCGCGATCACGAGCTTGCCCTTCGACGAGGACAGCCCGCTCGCGCGCTTCTCGGCATCCATGAGCGGCTCGAGGATCGCCACGGCCTTCTTCATCACGCGCGCCGACTTGACGACCTGCGGCAGGAACATCTTGCCGCTGCCGAACAGCTCGCCGACGATGTTCATGCCGTCCATGAGCGGCCCCTCGATGATGGCGAGCGGCTTGGGATAGACGCCCAGCGCCTCGGCGACGTCGGCGTCGATGAAGTCGGTGATGCCGTTGACGAGCGCGTGGGCGAGCCGGCCGCGCAGGTCGAGCTTGCGCCACGCGAGCTCGTCCTCCTGCTTGGCGGCCTCGCCGGTGAGCGTGGCGGCGAGCGCGAGCAGGCGCTCGGTCGCGTCGGGGCGGCGGTTCAGGACGAGATCCTCTACGTGCTCGCGCAGCGCGGGATCGAGCTCGTCGTAGACGGCGAGCTGGCCGGCGTTGACGATCGCCATGTCGAGGCCGGCGCGGATCGCGTGGTAGAGGAAGACGGCGTGCATCGCCTCGCGCACGCGCGGCGACGTGCGGAACGAGAACGACAGGTTCGAGACGCCGCCGGACACCTTCGCGCCGGGGAGCTCGGCCTTGATCCGGCGCACGGCGTCGATGAACGACACGGCGTACGAGTCGTGCTCCTCGATGCCGGTGCCGATCGTCAGGATGTTCGGATCGAAGATGATGTCCTCAGGCGGGAACCCGACCTCCTCGGTCAGGATCTTGTAGGCGCGGCGCGCGATCGCGAGGCGGTGCTCCACCGTGGTGGCCTGCCCGGTCTCGTCGAACGCCATCACGACGACGGCGGCGCCGAACCGGCGCACGATCCGCGCCTGGCGGACGAGCTCAGCCTCGCCCTCCTTGAGCGAGATCGAGTTGACGACGCCCTTGCCCTGCAGGCACTCGAGGCCGGCCTCGATCACCGAGAACTTCGAGGAGTCGACCATCACGGGGATGCGCGCGATGTCGGGCTCGGCGGCGATCAGGCTCAGGAAGCGGCGCATCGCCGCCACGCCGTCGAGCATGCCCTCGTCCATGCAGACGTCGAGGATGTTGGCGCCGCCCTCGACCTGCTGGCGCGCGACCGCGACGGCCTCGTCGTACTTGTCCTCCTTGATGAGGCGGCGGAACGCGGCGGAGCCGGTCACGTTCGTGCGCTCGCCGATGACGACGAAGTTCGTCTCGGGCGTGATCGTGAGCGGCTCGAGCCCGGACAGCCGCATGTGGCGGGGCGGCGCGGGGATCGCGCGCCGCGGCACGCCGTCGACGGCGGCGCGGATCGCGGCGATGTGCTCGGGGCGCGTGCCGCAGCAGCCGCCGACCAGGTTGAGCATGCCCTCGCGCGCGAACGCGCCGAGGACACCGGCCATGTGCTCGGGCGTGTCGTCGTAGCCGCCGAACTCGTTCGGCAGGCCGGCGTTGGGGTAGCAGGCGACGCGCAGGCGGGCGATGCGGGCGAGCTCGGCGACGTGCGGGCGCATGTCGTCGGCGCCGAGCGCGCAGTTGATGGACACGGCGAGCAGCTGGGAGTGCGAGATGGAGTTCCAGAACGCCTCGACGGTCTGGCCGGACAGCGTGCGGCCGGAGCGATCGGGGATCGTGACGGACGCGATCACGGGCACGCGCCGCACGCCCTGCGCGAACAGCTCCTCGAACGCGAACAGGGCGGCCTTGCAGTTGAGCGTGTCGATGTGCGTCTCGGTCAGCAGCAGATCGACGCCGCCCTCGATCAGCGCGCGCGCCTGCTCGGCGAACGCGTCGGCGAGCTGGCGGAACGTGACGGCGCGCGCGCCGGGATCGTTGACGTCGGGCGAGATCGACGCGGTCTTCGTGGTGGGCCCGATGGAGCCGGCGACCCAGCGCGGGCGGCCGTCCTCGCGCTCGGCGCGCTCGGCGGCGCGGCGGGCGCACTGCGCGGCGGCGACGTTGATGTCGTGGACGGCGGACTCGAGGCCGTAGTCGGCGAGCGCGACCGACGTGGCGGTGAACGTGTTCGTCTCGACGATGTCGGCGCCGGCGCGCAGGAACTCGTGGTGGATCGACTCGATGACCTCGGGCCGGGTCAGCGCGAGCAGATCGCTGCAGCCCTTGAGCGCGTGGGCGTGATCGCGGAAGCGATCGCCGCGCCACGCGGCCTCGTCGGCGAGGCCCTGCGCCTGGATCATCGTGCCCATCGCGCCATCGAGCACGACGATGCGGCGGTCGAGGATCTCGAGGAGCTGATCGATGGACGACATCGAGCGTGATTACCACTGTTTGCGCGTGGTCGCCATCGGCGCGCTGGCTGCTGCAGCTCACGCACCTGTCGCTCGCCGGCGGCGGGCTGACCGAGGCGGGCGCGCAGGCGATCGAGCGCGGGCTCGCCGGGCACAATCGGGCCGACGCGCCGTTCTTGCGCCTGGGCTCGTAGCGGTCACACTGCCTGCGCCGTGGCGATCCGGGACGACCTCGAAGAGGCGCTCCTCGCGTGCTGGAACGTCGACGACCTGGCGGTCTACGCCGACCACCTCCTGGCCGAGGGCGATCCGCGCGGGGAGCTGATCGCGCTCGATCTGAGGCCGGATCTGGCCTCGGCCGAGTGGCGCGCGCGGCGGCAGGCGGTGCTCCGCGGCTGGCTGGGCAGCGAGCTCGCGGCGCGCGCGGCCGACCTCGTGAGCCACGGCTTCGTCCACGCGCTCGACGACGGCAAGGGCGCCGCGGGAGCGCTCGCGGGGCCCCTGCTCGACAGCCCGGCGGGCGCGTTCGTGCGCTCGTTCACGACGCGCGGCCCGGCGACGCGGGTGCGCGCGTCGCTGCAGCGGCTGGCGGCGCGGCCGCGGCCGCACCTCACGCGCCTCCGGATCGCCGTCCGCTCGGGCGCTGGCCGCGAGCCGGCGATCGGCGGCGCGACGACCGACGCGCTGGTCGCCGCGGCGCCGCGGCTCGTCGAGCTCGAGGTCGGCGGGCGCCGCGTGCTCGATGCGTTCTCGCACCCGGCGCTGCGGCGGCTCCACATGTCGAACCACGACTCGATCGTCGCCGCGCCGGGCGCCACGGCGGCGGGCGGGGGCTTCCTGCGGATCACGTGCGCGACGGACACGGGCCGGTACTCGCGCGCGGTCTCGCGCGAGGAGCTCGGCCGCGCGCTCGCGACGGTCGCGCGCGCGACGTCGTACGACGCCTTGTACGCCGAGCACGCGGACGTGTTCGGCGAGTCCTTGCCGGCGCTGCTCGCGCGGCTCGAGAGCGCGGGGCTCGTCCACCTCCAGGCGGGCGCGCCGGTCCTGTCGGCGGTGGGCCGCGGCGTTTTGGGCGGCGGGTTCGCCGCGCCGACGGTGCGCCGCCCGCTCGAGCGCCCGCCGGCCCCGGTGCCGATCCTCCGCGGCGAGAACAACGTCTGGCTCGAGACGCACCGCCAGATCGCGTTCGTCGGCCATATCCACACGCTGTCCCGGCTGGCGTGCCTGTGGCTCGAGCGGTTGCCGCTCCCGGCCGCGACGCGCCGCGTCGCCTGGGACTACCTGGGCCTCCTGCACGACCTGCGGCGCGGGCCGCGGGCGCACGCCGAGGAGAGCGTCAGCGCGAACCTCGATCGCACGCTCGAGCAGCTCGCGACACTGCAGGACGCGGGCCTCGATCCGCGCCGGGCGGGCGAGGACTCGGTCTGGCAGCCGGGGTGGAGCGACCTGCGCGCGGGCACGTTCCGCGATCTCCTGCGCGCCGCGGCGGGCACGCGGATGACGTTCGTCGTGCGCTGAGGGTACAGTGCGCGCGATGTCCGAGCAGATCCTCGACTCGATCCTCGATACCACCGGCCACACGCCGATGATCCGCCTCCAGCGCATCGCGAAGGGCCTGCCGGGAGAGCTGCTCGGCAAGTGCGAGTTCATGAACCCGGGCGGGTCCGTCAAGGATCGCATCGGCGTGCGCATGCTCCTCGACGCCGAGCGCGAGGGCCGCATCAAGCCGGGCGACACGCTGATCGAGCCGACGTCGGGCAACACCGGCATCGGCATCGCGATGGCGGCGGCCGTGCGCGGCTACCGCGTCATCATCACGATGCCCGAGAAGATGTCACAGGAGAAGCAGGTGGTGCTCGAGGCGCTGGGCGCCGAGATCATCCGCACCCCGACGGAGGCGGCGTGGGACTCGCCGGAGAGCCACATCGGCGTGGCGCGGCGGCTCAAGGAGGTGATCCCGAACGCGCACATCCTCGATCAGTACTCGAACCCGTCGAACCCGCTGGCGCACGAGGAGGGCACGGGCCGCGAGATCATCGATCAGTGCGGCGGCAAGCTCGACGCGATCGTGATGACGGCGGGCACCGGCGGCACGATCACCGGCGTCGCGCGGATCATCAAGCGCGAGGTGCCGGGCTGCCGGGTGATCGGCGTCGACCCGGAGGGCTCGATCCTCGCCGGGCCGGGCGAGATCAAGAGCTACAAGGTCGAGGGCATCGGCTACGACTTCATCCCCGACGTGCTCGAGCGCCGGCTCGTCGATCGGTGGGTCAAGTCCAACGACCGCGACTCGTTCCTCGTGGCGCGCCAGCTGATCCGGCAGGAGGGCGTGCTCGTCGGCGGCTCCTCGGGCGCCGCGGTGTGGGCGGGGCTGCAGATCCTGCGCGAGATGCCGGGCAAGCGCGTCGTCGTGCTCCTCCCCGACTCGATCCGCAACTACCTGACGAAGTTCGTCGACGATCGCTGGATGCGCCAGCAGGGCTTCGTCAAGGGCGACTGGGAGGTCGGCACGGTGGCCGACCTGATGCGCTCGCTGGGCCGCCGCGAGGTGATCTCGCTCAACGTGAACGACCGGCTGGGGCGCGCGACCGAGCTGTTCAAGGAGCACGGCATCTCGCAGATGCCGGTGCTCGACGACGGCAAGCTGTCCGGCATCCTGACCGAGAGCGACGTCCTGCACCACCTGGTGTCGGGCAAGGGCACGAAGGACACGGTGGTCGCCGAGGTGATGGAGCGCCGGGTGTCGACGGTGGGCCTCGGCGCGAACTCGGGCGAGCTGCCGCGGATCTTCGAGCGCGGCGAGGTCGCGATCGTGGTGGACGACGCTCGGACGGTCATCGGGATCATCACGAAGATGGACCTGATCGAGATGCTCGCGGCCCGCAAGAACCAGATGCCGTAGGCTAGCCGGCCGCGGGCAGCGCCGGGGCGGCGGTCGCGAGCAGCTCGTCGAGCAGCTCGCGTGCGCTCGCGGCGGTCCCGGCGAGCCCCGAGCCGCACGCGGTGATCGCGGCGCGCGCGCCATCGTCGACGATCGTGATGACGCACGCGCCGAGCGGATCGGCCGCGGTCGCCAGGCGCGGCGGCGGCGAGACGGCGAACGTCGGCGCGATCGGCGCGTCGACCCGGATCCGCGACAGGCTCGCGCGGCCGCCGAGCACCTCGGCGAACCGATCGAGCCACGGCGGCCGGCTCGCGCCGATCCCGCGGCGCTTCCAGGTGATCGGCGCCGGGACCGCGCGCACGGCGGCGATCAGGCGCGACGCCAGCCCGGCGCCTTCGGCTTCGCGACGCAGGCTCGCGCGGGCGCGGGCCTCGAACGCGGCGTACGGCTCGGGGGCGCCGCCCTCGAACCGCACGCTGACGGCGGCCGAGATCACGCGGCGTCGCCGGCGCAGCGGATCGCCGAGCCGGCCGGGCGCCACGGGGACCTGCAGCGTGGGCGAGAACCGCGCGCCGGGGCGGCCGAGCCGCCGGTGGAGGATCGCGCCGAGTGCGTATGTGAGTGGCAGCACACTGGGCGCCGGCATCGGCAGCTCGCGCCACGCAGCGCCGAGCGGGACGGCGTCCGGCACGGGCGCGAGCGGCGGCAGCGGTGGGAGCGGGGGGCCGATCTCGGCGGGCCCGGGCGGCGCCGCGGTGAGCTCGAGGATCCGGCCGGTGATCCGGGTGTGGCCGTAGCCGTCGACGACGATGTGGCACGTCGAGCAGGTGGCGAGGCCGCCGGCGCGGCCGAGCCCGAGCCACGGCCCCCGGCCGGCGCGCCAGCCGCGGCGGTGCGCGTGGCGGGCGACCTCGAGCGGATCCTCGCCGAGCGAGACGCAGACGAACGGCACGGGGCCGCCCGCAGGAGGCGGGGGCGGCGGCGCGCCCGTGGCCGAGGTGAACGCCGCGAGCCGCGCCGGCAGCGCCGGGTCGGCGAGCTGGGCGATCAGCACGCGATCGCCGACCGCGAACGCGGCGGCGTCGAGCGCGCTCGGCTCGAGGGCGGCCTCGGCCTGGCCGTCCTTGCGCACCGTCACCGCGAGCGGCTGATCTGGCAGCACGCCGTCGAGCTCGAGGAGCGCGGTGCGGGCGGCGCACGCTCGCGCGATGGCGTCGGCGATCGGATCGCGCGGCGGCGGGATCGCGTGGCCGAGGAGCGCGTCGGCATCGGGATCGGCGTCACGCTTGACGTAGCCGGCGCGCGGCGGGGCCGTCTCGGCGGCGGCGGCGGCGGCGGCGACCAGCCACCACCGCCAGTCGACCTCAGCGATTTCCGCAAGCTCATCGTGCAGGGTGGCGGCGCGCCGCGCCCACGCTCGCATCATGCGAGTCCCTCGAGGCGGGGAGGGAGGAGTCGTGGGTCCACGGTGTGTCCTGAGGTCAGCGACATTCCCAGGAAGTGGCACCTCCGACAAGGAGGTGTCGTCCCTGGGTGAGCCAAGGCACAACGAATAGATCTCGAAGCGGCGCCTGCGTCGGTGTTACCGTCGCAATCGATGCGGCAATGCGTGCTTCCTCTCCTCGTGCTCGCGGCGTGCGGCGATCCTCGCTCCATCCCGGATCCGTGCAACCCGCTCGGCGGCCAGGGCTGTCTGCTGCCGTGGCCGTCGATGGCGTACGTGGTCGAGGACGCCAACGCCACGGGCTTCCGGCTCGCGCTGCCCGCCGAGGGCATGCCGAAGAACCTCGACGACATCCCGATCGATCCCGCGTCCTTCAACCGGTGGGACGGCTTCTCGGCGATCGGCCCGATGCTCGCGATGTTCCCCGAGGGCGTCTCGGCGGAGGGCCTGCCGCCGCACAGTAACCCGGCCGCGTCGCTCGCGCCCGAGTCGCCGATCGTGCTGCTCGATCTCGACACCGGCGAGCGCGCGCCGTTCTTCGCCGAGGTCGATCGCAACGTGAAGCCGCCCGCCCTGGGCGCGCTGATCATCCGGCCGCTCGCGCGCCTCAAGACGAGCGGCCACTACGCGGTCGCCATCCGCAACACGGTCAAGAGCGAGTACGGCGTGCCGCTCGAGCCGTCGCCGGGCTTCGCGGCGATGCGCGACGGCACGGGCTTCAATCACCCGCGCTTCAAGGCGGTGTCGCGGAACGCCAAGCAGATGTTCGCGGCGTTCGAGGCGGCCGGCGTCCTGAAGGACGAGCTCGTGCTCGCGTGGGACTTCGTCACCGCGTCCGACGAGTTCCTGCGCAGCGACCTCGAGACGATGCGCGCCGCGGCGCTGCCGGCGATCGGCGCGAACGGCGCGAACGTGACGTTCTCGACGACGACCAAGCCGAACACGACGCAGACGTACCGCCGCTACACCGGCACGTTCGCGTCGCCGTCGTTCTTGACCGACGCCGATGCCGACTACTCGGTGATGCGCCGCGATCAGGACGGCCTGCCGATCCATGTCGGGACGTACGACGCCCGCTTCGCGGCGGTCGTCCCGGCATGCGTGCAGACGGCGACGCTGCCGCGCCCGGTGATCGTGTTCGGCCACGGCCTGTTCGGCTCGTCCGAGGGCTACCTCGACGACACCTTCGTCCTGAACCTCGCCCAGCAGCAGTGCTTCATCATCGTCGCCGGCGACTTCCTCGGCCTGACCGAGCGCAACCTTCGCCTGGCGCCGGCCGTGGTCAGCGACTTCAACAATGGCCCGCAGATCGCCGACAAGCTCGAGCAGTCGATCGTCGACTTCATGGCGCTCGAGTCCGCCGTGCGCGGCCCGATGGCGCAGTCCGAGGCGTTCAAGTTCAACGGCCAATCGGTGATCGATCCGAGCCGCGTCTACTACGTGGGCGGCTCGCTCGGCGGGATCATGGGCAACACGTTCATGGCGTACGATCCGAACATCACGCGCGGCATCCTCGCGGTCCCGGGCGGCAACTGGTCGATGCTGCTCGAGCGCTCCACGGCGTGGCAGCTCCTGCTCGGCGTCCACCAGGGCGCGTACAGCGACCCGGAGGTGCAGCAGCTGAACCTCGCGCTCGCGTTCGGCATGGGCCTCGAGCAGGTCGATCCGATGACGACCGCGGCGCACGTCCTCAAGGACCCCTTGTTCGGGAACCCGGCCAAGAACATCCTCATGTGGTACGCGCTCGGCGACAGCCTCGTCACGAACATCTCGACGGAGATGGTCGCGCGCGAGATGGGGATCCCGCTGCTCGGGCCCACGGTGAAGACGCCGTGGGGCATGACGGCGGTGGATAGCGTCAAGCCGAGCGGCATGGTGATCTACGACGAGAAGAAGACGCCGCTGCCGTACGAGACGAACCAGCCGCAGAACGACAACGGCACGCACTCGGGGGTCAACAAGCTGCCCGCGCCGATGCGCCAGGTGCAGATGTTCCTGCTGAACCCGTTCCTGGCGAGCCAGGAGTGCCGCATCGGCAACGATCCGGCGCCGTGCGACTGCACGACGGGCGCGTGTAACTAGCGCCGCGAGCGCGTCGCGGTCACGGCCCGCGGGCCCGTGACGTCGCGCGAGCGCGCCACCCGCACCTCGCCGGTCGGCGCGTCCTCTTCGACGTCGGGCTCGTGAGTGGCGGGGCGCAGCGTCAGCCGCGGCAGCGGCGCGTGCGCGGGGACGGGGACGGTCATGGGCATGGGCGTCGCGCGGGGGCGCCGCACGAGCCGCGGGTGCGGGAGGGAGCCGGGGCGCGCCTCGAGCTGGGCGGCCGCGAGTGCCTCGGGCCGCGCCTCGGTGCGGACCTCCGAGGCGGCGGCCACGACCG
>DATMCI010000120.1:0-3378 GCA_035558535.1 Kofleriaceae bacterium | reverse complement strand
CCTGGCGAGGCGGGTCTCGACCATGGCGAGCACGGTGTCGGGCAGGGCGCGGTCCTTGCCCTCGGCGACGGCGCGGATCAGCTCCTCGAGATAGAACGCGTTGCCGTCGGCCTGCTTGACGAGGCGCTCGATGGTGTCGGGGCCGACGCTGTCGCCCAGGACCTGGCGGACGAGGCGCTCGCCGGCCTTCTTGCCGAGCTCTTTGAGCCGGATCTCCTGGACGTTCTGACGCTCGGCCCAGAGCTTGGGGAAGATCTCGTAGACCTCGGGGCGTGCGAGGGCGAGGACCATCCAGGGCAGCTTGCTGCGCTCGCGGAGCGCGGTGTCGATGAAGCGGACGGTGCCGAAGTCGCCCCAGTGGAGATCCTCGAGGACGATGAGGACGGGTTGGACGGCGGTCTCGGCCTGGAGGAAGTCCATCCAGGCTTTGCGCATCTGCTCGCTCATGAGGTGGGCGTCCTGGCGCGCGGCCTTGAGCGCGGGGCTGCACTCCTCGCCGTCGGAGGACGGCGCGCCGATGAGCTCGCCCAGGAACTCGGTGACGCGCTGCTGATCGGCGGGGCGGATGCGGGCGGCGACGCGGGCGCGGAGCTTTTGGTGGCGCTCGGCGAGCGGCTCGCCGCCGTGGATGCCGAGGGCGCCGCGGAGCGCCTGCGCGAGCAGATCGAGCGTGGAGCCGGCGCGGAGCGAGTCGGCGCGGCCGATCCAGATCGCGACCGTCTCGGGGCGGTCCTGGACGCGGCTCATGAACTCGGCGCCGAGGCGCGACTTGCCCATACCGGCCGCGGCGGTCACGATGGCGCCGCGCGCCTCGGGCTCGTCGATGCACTCGTCGAGGATGCCGGCGAGCGCGCCGAGCTCCCAGTCGCGGCCGACGTAGGAGGTCGCCCGGCCGAGGAGGGTGCGCGCGCTCTGCATGAGCGGGCGCTCGCCGCAGAGGAGGAGGCCGGTGTCGCGCTCGACGACGTCGAAGCGCGCGTCGAGCAGGCCGGCGACGACCTCGTCGAGCACGACGGGCGGTAGCTCGCCGGGCGCGGCGGCGGTGTGCGCGAGGAGCCGCGAGGCGCGGTCGATCAGGTCCCCTTCGGGCAGGGCGGCCGTCGACTCGGCGCGGCCCATCGCGATGGCCATGGGTCGGCGGCCAGCGGTGGCGCGCAGCGCGAGCGCGCAGCGCGCGGCCTGCGCCGCCAGGTCGGTGGCGACGCGGCGATCGGTCTCGAGCACGACGATGGTCGAGCCGTCGGCGAGCTGCTCGAGGCGGGCGCCGAACGGCGCGAGCGCGTGCCGCAGCGCGCTCGCAGAGCCGGCCTCGGTGGCGCGCCCGAGCACCACGACGGCCATGAGCCGCCGCTCGGTGCCGGTGATCGCGGACGGCCGCGAGACGCACCCCTGCGGGGCCATGGCGGCGCCGTCGACGCGCGGCGCGAGCGCCGCGAGCGCGGCGGCCAGGTGGGTCCCGTCGCGCGGCCGGTGCGCAGGGTCCTTCGCCAGGAGCGTCGCGATCAGGGCGTCCAGCTCGGCTGGCACCTCGGGCCACAGCGCGCTGACGCGCGGCGTGTCGCCGAGCAGGATCTTGCCGAGGATGCCGGCGGCGCTGTCGCCGTCGAACGCGGGCGTGCCGGTGAGGCACTGGTACAGCACGCAGCCGAGCGCGAACACGTCGGCGCGCGCGTCGATCTCGCCGCCGTCGCGCGCCTGCTCGGGCGCCATGAAGCCCGGCGTGCCGATCAGCATGCCGGTCTGCGTGAGCTGCGTTTCGTCCGCGCGCCGCGCGATGCCGAAGTCGAGGATCTTGACGTCCGCGATGCGGCCGCCGGGGAGGAACAGGTTGGCGGGCTTGAGATCGCGGTGGGTGGCGCCGCGCGCGTGCGCGGCGCCGAGCGCCTCGGCGACGCGGGTGGCGAGCGTGAGCGCCTCACCGACGGTGAGCTGCCCGCGCGCGAGGCGGTGCTCGAGATCCTCGCCGTCGAGCCACTCCATGACGAGGAACAGCTCGCCCGCGGGCGCCTCGCCGTGGGCGATGTAGCGGACGATGCCGGGGTGAGACAGCGTGGAGAGCAGCGCCACCTCGCGTATGAAGCGCGCGGTCTGCCGCTCCTGCACGTCGGTGAGGACCTTGATGGCGACCACTTCTCCGGAGGCTCGATCGCGCGCGCGGAAGACCTCGCTCATGCCGCCGACGCCCACTCGATGCTCGATCTCGAATCGATCCGCTAGTAGCTCCCCGGCGTCCATGAAAGGCCCAAGCTTCCAGCACCCTCCGGCGGGTGACAACCTAATATCGAGCCTCGGGGTCTCGGGTCGCAGGCGTCGCCTCGGACGCTCGCGTCATCTCCGAAAATCTATTTGGTTCCGCACCTGCCGGGATCGGATCTCAGGGCGTACTGTTCGAGTCGGCTGGATCGGAGTGCGCGGCGCGCTCGTCGCCGTCCCAAAAGCCGTCCTCATCGCGGTCGACGCCGATGCGCACGCCGGAGCCGGGTGGCGTGCAGGTGTACGTCACGGGGTGGCCGTTGTGCGTGGCCAGGAGCTGCAGCGCGGTCACTCCGACGGGAGGTAGCGCGCGCCGATCACTCTTGAAGAGACCCGAGCCGATGTACACGAAGCCCACCTCGGCGCCGAGCAGCTCGGTCTTCGCGACGAGATCGCACTCCCCAGCGTCGGCGCGCTGGCGGAGGAGCTGCATGCGGACGGAGGCTGCTGCGGCGCTCGCGGACGTGAGCGTGATCTGCTGGCCCACGATGGGGGCGAGGTTGGTAGGGAATGCCAGGATGAACGCTTCGAGCTGTCGCCGCTGGAGCACTCCCTCGGGCCCCCCAACCTCCAGCCCACCGTTGCCTTCCCCGGTCGCAGCCTCCGAGAAGCTCGGCCCATGCATGATGCGAAATATCGTATCGACACCTCCGTCGTGAATGAACCCGAAGCCGCGGACCTGGTCGCCCAGGAAGCTGGTGTCGACTCCGGGGAACCCGGGATCCTCCGGGTGACCGAACTTGCCGAGCTTCTGGTACATATTGCGAAAGTGGGGGACCTTGAAGAGCTGGACCTGGAAGTCGAAGCTGGAGAGTCCGGACGTCCCGAAAAAACCGTCTCCCGGTAGGCCGTTTGGATCGACCGTGTGGCAGCTGTTGCACGTCAGGATGGGGCAGTTTCCGTCGAGGCAGGCAGGGACGCCGCAGTTGGTCCCGTTATAGAGCTGGCGTCCCGCTTCCAGATCTCCGGTGAGCGTGTTGTTGAGTGGTCGATTCGGGTTCGGCGGATACGTGACTTGCAGGATGAAGTCGGTGAACGCCTCCATGTTCGCCGGCGGGATCTCCGCGCTCCGCCCGAGCAGCTCGGTGAACCCGGCCTGGAACTTCCGGAAGGCCGCGCGCTCGT
>DATMCI010000119.1:0-32992 GCA_035558535.1 Kofleriaceae bacterium | reverse complement strand
GAGCGCCGCGACGTCCCGCGGCCCCGGCGTCTCCTCGAGGCTGTACAGATACCGCTGGAGCTCGCGCAGCATCTCCCGCGCGCTCCCCCAGCGCTCGCCCCGATCCCGCGCGAGCGCCCGCATCACGACCTCGTCGAGCCGCGCCGGCACCGCCGGGCTCTCGCTCGACGGCCGCGGGATCTCCGCGTCGGTGACCGCCTGCAGCGTCGCCTCCGGATCCGCCCGCGCGAACAGGCGCCGCCCGACGAGCATCTCCCAGAGCAGGACGCCCGCCGAGAACAGATCGCTCTGGCCCGTCAGCGGCTCGCGGCGCACCTGCTCGGGCGACATGTACGGGAACGATCCCGTCGGCGCGCCGCCGCCCGCGGCATCCGTCTCGCCGGGCGCGCCGAGCGTGACGGCGATGCCGAAATCGACGAGCTTGACCTCGCCGTCCCGCGACAGCATCACGTTGCGCGGCGACAGATCGCGGTGGATCACCCCCTCGCCCTTGTGGTGCGCGTAGTCGAGCCCCTCGAGCACGCGCGCCGCGATCCACGCAGCGACCGCCGGCTCCATGCGCGCCCCCCGCCGCGCCAGCGCCTCGGTGAAGCGATACAGCGTCGGGCCGTCGATGTACTCCATCGCGATGAAGTACGTGTCGTCGATCACGCCGAGCTCGTAGACGGGCACGATGTTGCCGTGCGCGAGCGAGACGAGCGTCTTGGCCTCGGTGACGAACAGGTCGACGAACGGGCGCTGCCCGGAGAGCCTCGGGTGGATCTGCTTGATGACGAGCGGCTTCTCGAACCCGCCCGGCCCGATGAGCTTGGCGAGGTAGATCTCGGCCATCCCGCCGGTCGCGAGCATCTCCGTCAGGAAGTACTTGCCAAACGCCGCGGGCAGCTCGGTCACAGTGCCCCCCGCTCCTCCGGTCGCGCGGGTCCCATCGCGCGGAGAGTATCATGCGCGTCGTGAGCCCCCGGGGTGCGCTCCTGCTCCTGCCCGCGCTGCCTGCGCTCGCCGCCTGCGGCGACCCGGCGGCGCGCGTGACGCTCGTGAACACGAGCGGCGGCTGCGGGCAGCTCGCCGCGCCGACGGAGGTGCGCGTGATCGCCTACGGCCGAAACGGCGAGGTGATCCGCGGCGTCGATCCCGGCGGCGGGCCCGCCGACATCGGCGACTTCCCCGGCGACACCGAGCAGATCGGCGTCGAGGTCGTGATCGGCGGCGGCGTCGTCGCGGCCGTCGGCAAGAGCGCGCCGCTCGACTTCTTCGCGCTGCCCGACGGCGCGACGATCCCCGTGTTCGTCGCGCCCCTCGACGACTTCTGCCCGGCGGCCGACCTCACCGCGCCGCGCGCCCAGCCGCTGGTCGCGCGCATCCCGACCGGCGTGCTCGTCGTCGGCGGCACCGGCCCCGGCGGCGAGCCGCTCGGCACCGCGGAGCGCTACGACCTCGTGACGAACCGCTTCGTCTCGGTCGCCGTGCCGCGCGCGCTCGGCCAGGCCGGCTTCGTCGGCGCGCAGCTCACGCCGATGCCCGACGGGCGCGTCGTCGTCACCGGCGGGCCCCAGTCCGTGCTCGCCGTCTACGATCCCGCGACCGACTCGTTCGGCGAGACCAAGCTCGTCGTCGAGGGTCGCGCGTTCCACGGCGCCGTCGCGCTCGACGAGACGCACGTTCTCACGACCGCCGGGTGCGCCGCGGCCGGCGGCGCGTGCGGCGCCCCCCGCGCGGACTCGCACGCGTACGACGTCGACGAGCCCGGCAGCGACAACGCGCCGGGGCCGCTGCTCGCCGCCGGCCGCACCGGCGCGACGGTGTTCGATCTGGGCCTCCAGCGCGACGGGCGCCGCGCGCTCGTCGCCGCCGGCGGCCAGCCCGTGGCCGGCGCGGCGGACGCCACCGCCGCCGATCGGTTCGCGCCCGACGAGCCGGCGGGCGTCGCCGTCCCCGGCACGTTCGCGCAGCCGGCGCTGCTCGACGGCGGCGGCGTCCTCACCGCGTTCGCCCCCGACGGCGCCGCCGCGCCGAGCGGCGCCGCCTCCGTGATCGCCCCGGAGGCCGCCGCGGCGCGCGCGATCGCGGCGACGCTGCCGCTCGGCGGCGCGCGCGTCGTGACGCTCGAGGACGGCCGCGTGCTCGCGCTCGGCGGCGATCAGCCCGACGTCCTGCGCTACGACCCGACGGCGGACGCGTGGCAGGTGCTGCCGTACCCGCTGACCCCGGCGCGGCCCGGCCCGCTCGGCGCGCCGCGCCTCGTCCGGCTCGCGGACGGCGCGGTGCTCGTCCTGGGCGGCACCTCCGGCGGCGCGCCGACGGAGAAGACGTGGATCTACCGGCCGAGCCTGATCGGCCCGGCGACCGGCTCGATCACGGTGATCCCGGCCGGCCCGTCGCGCGCCAACGTCCTCACGCCGGAGGATCCAGCGGCGGTGTCGCGCGCATCCGGCTGGGTGCTCGCGGCGGGCCCCGGGCAGCTCGCTCGCGCGCTCGTGGGCGGTCCCCGCATGGCCGCCGGCTCGGTGCGCGCGGTCGTGCGAGTGCGCGCGGGCGGCGTCGCGCTCGTCGCGCAGCACGAGGCGCCGGGGCAGGCGCTCGTCGGCGAGCTCGTGCCCGGCGCGCCGGCGCGGATCGTCCGCCTCGCGGGCGCCGAGGCGCGCGCTGTGTGCAGCGGCGCGGCCGTGGCCGCGTTCGATCCGGCCGCGCCCGCGATCGTCTCGCTCGCCGTCGAGGGCGACCGCGCGGCGCTGGTGCGCGACGGCGCCACCGCGGTCTCGTGCGAGGTTGGGCCCGCCTCGCCGCGCGGCGCCTGGGGCGTGGCCGCGCTCGGCGCCGCCGCGGGCGCCGCCGCCGCCGCTGAGGTCGCGATCGACACCGTCACCGTCGCGCGCGGGGCGGCCCCGGCCGCGCCCTAGCCGCGCCCCAGGCAGCCCGGCCCCGGCCGCGCCGCTCGTCACTCGCTCTCGCGTCGCGCGCGCCCGCCCGGCCGGCGATGACGCCCCGGCGCTGCCAGTGCTCGCCACACCCGGACGTCTGGCGCAGGGCGGCGTGGTACCGTGCCGGCGATGCTCCGCGGGTGGGTCGTCGCCGTGGTGCTCGCGGTAGGGGCCACGCCGGCCCACGCCTACGAGTTCTGGCTGCGCGCGCACACGATCGGGCAGGCGTACCAGCTCCGCGAGTACCGGCTGATCGGTCCCGATCTGTTCCAGGGCCGGCGCCGCTACACGCAGACGCTCGCGCTGCGGATCTGGGACGTCGGCGATCTGGCGGCGGCGCGCCGCCGCGCGCGGCTGCCGGAGCGCGGGCTGCGCGTCTCGTGGCAGAGCTACCTGCGCGTCGATCACGACTTCGGCCAGTACACGGCCGGGCGGATCCGCCTGTCGCCAGCGCTGCGGCGCGACGCCATCGACGTCATCCCCGAGCTCGCCGACTCGGTCGCCGGCTTCCAGCTCCTGTACGGCTACCTCGAGCTCGCCGGCATCGGCGACGATCGCGCCACCGTCCGGCTCGGGCGGGTGCTCGCCGACGAGGGCTGGGGCGCGACCGGCGTCGACGGCGGCTCGGTGCGCGTGGAGCTGCCGCCGCCGCTCGCCGTCACGGCGACGGGCGGGCTGCGCGTGCGCGCGGCGTCGCCGCTCGGCGTGAGCGCGTACGAGCTCGACGGCACGTCGGGCGCCGGCTGCCGCGAGTACGTCGAGGCCGCCACGCCCGGCGCGGGCGCGTGGCGGCTGATCGATCGCGATCGGGTGATCCGCAACACGCGGCTCGGGAGCGACTTCGAGTACTGCCCGCAGCGCGAGGTGGCGCAGCCGACGGTGGGCGTCACGCTCGCGACATCGCGGCTCCGCCGGTTCGGCGCGGAGCTCGGCTACCGCCGCACGTGGTCGCGCACCGTCGGGATCATCGGCGATCCGAATCGCTTCGCGTTCCCGGACGTCGGGCTGTACCCGGACGAGTCCGGCCAGGCGCCCGGCAGCGGCGTCAACGAGGAGCGCGTGCACGCGCGCGTCCACGGCGAGGTGCGCGCGGCCGGCCTGGCGCTGCGGCCGTTCGGCAACGCGCGCGTGTCGCTCTTGCACGGAGTGCTCGATCGCGCCGACGCGGGCGTGCGCGTCGAGCGCGGCCGCCACGCGGTGGAGCCGGCGCTCGAGTACTTCTACCCGACGTTCGACGGCGACTCGATCTGGAACGCGTTCTCGATCGAGCCGACCGTCGACGCGCGGCTCGGCTACCGCTACGACGGGATCGGTAGCGGCGGCGTCGGCGGCGTGCGCGCCACGGCGAACGCGTGGCTGCGCCGGTACCTGGGCGGCGCCGGAGGCGGGGACGCGGACGGCGCGGGCGGGGACGGTGGCGGTGGCGCGACCAGCGGCGGGCTCGACGCCTCGATCGAGCGGCCGCTGACGCGGTGGTGGCGCGTGCGGGCCGACGCGCTGTGGGACGACGGCTACGGCGGCCGGCGCGCCGGCGGCAGCGGCGAGGCCGCGTGGCAGCGGCGCGATCGCATGCTGTGGGTGCGCGGCCGGGTGGTCGTGCTCGGCGTCGCGCCGGATGATCGCGCGCGCTACGTCGACGCGTCGGCGGTCGTCAGCACCACGTGGCGCGTCGCCGAGGCCGTCGCGATCCACGCGATCGCCGAGGCCGATATCGATGCGCAGCACGATCTCCACACGCGCGCGATCGCGGTGCTCGATCTCGCGTTCATGCCGGAGCCCTGACGATGCGCGCCGGCCTCCTTGTCGCTCGCTTCGTTGCTGGCCTCGTTGCTCGCTTCGTCGCTCGCTTCGTTGCTGGCCCGCGTGCTCGCTCGCGCGGCGTTCGCATCGCCGCGCTCGCGCTCGCGGCGGCCGCGCTCTGCGGCGGCGCCGTGGTGCTCGCCGACGTCGGGGGCAGCGTCGGCGGTAGCGGCAGCAGCGTCGGCGCCGGGGGCGGCGGCGCCCGCGGTGAGGACTGGTCGCCGATCGTCTATCCGATGCAGCGCCTGCCGCTCGTGTTCTCGCACGCCAGCCACCTCGGGCGCGGCACGGCGTGCGCGGCGTGCCACCCGGCGGCGACGACGTCGCGCTCCGCCGTCGACAACCTGACCCCGACGGAGGCCGAGTGCCGCGCGTGCCACCCGATCGATCGCGCGGACCCCGATCGCGCGGTGGCGGGCGCGCCGCCGGCGCGGTGCCGCGCGTGCCACCCCGGCTGGTCGCCGGGCGCGCCCGTCGAGCAGGTGTACCTGACGCCGCCGCCGCTCAAGTTCTCGCACGCGGCGCACGCCAAGGCGCCGTGCGCGAGCTGCCACGGTGATCTATCGAAGGTCGATCTGGCGACGACGCGCCAGCTGCCGACGATGGCGTCGTGCCTGTCTTGCCACCGCGAGGGCGCGAGCGAGCGGCGGTGCGCGGACTGCCACCTGACGAAGCTCGGCGGGCTCGTCGAGACGCAGTTCTCACACGGCACGCTCGTGCCGCGGTTCACCGGGCTTGGCGACGCGCACGGCCCCGGCTTCGCGAACGGCCACCGCCAGGAGGCGATGCAACAGGGCGCGACGTGCACCGCGTGCCACGATCGGTCCGAGTGCGTGGCGTGCCACCAGGGCGTGACCAGGCCCCTCGAGTTCCACCGCGGCAACTACCTCGCGACGCACGCCGTCGAGGCGCGGCGCGGCACGCCCGACTGCTCGGCGTGTCACCGCGCGCAGACGTTCTGCGTCGGCTGCCACGAGCGCTCGGGCCTCGCGATGCGCGTCAACACCGACTTCGACGACCAGCGGCCGTCGCACGCGTTCCACCCGACCGGCTGGGCGTCGCCCGCCGGCGGCCCGAACCGGCACGCGCACGAGGCGCGCCGCAACGTCGCGAGCTGCGCGTCGTGCCACCGCGAGGAGGACTGCCTGCGCTGCCACTCGGCCGACGCCAGCGGCCTGCGCGTGTCGCCGCACGGCAAGGGCTGGCGCGGCAGCGCGCGCTGCCGCGCGATGGATCGCGGCAACCGCCGGATGTGCCTGCGCTGCCACGTCACGCAGGCCGAAGTCGGCTGCGACTGGTCCGCCGCGGCGCTGTGAGCCGGGGCCGCGCCCCGCGCTGGCGAGCGTCGGACTATCGCTCGACGAACGACAGCTTACCCTGATGCTGAACGCGTTGAAGGTCCAGAAGGCTGTAGCAACGCCCCGCTATCGCTCGACGAACGACAGCTTACTCAGTAGCAGACTGACCTCCTCTTCGAGTGTACGTATCCGGTCCTGTGCCTCATGATCGCTCTCGAAGTAGAAGATCCACTCGAGATTCACAAGACACTGCCGACGCGGGTCGCCCTTGTGAAACTCGATCGCGTATATGCGCCCGTATCCGCCATACTTGTGGTTCGGTTCGGAGGGCGACCAGGAAAGCTCGGCGAAGATTTGCAGCGGAATTGGGCAGCCAGTCGCCGGCTCTATGATCATCCAGTCATGGCCGATCTTCGTGTCCCTCAGGTCGGGTGGGCCGTCACCTTCCGGGTGCCAGTGGCGAAACAAGTCTATCCACGCGGCTCGCGGTGTGGAGTACAACAAGCCTTCCTTTTCGGAGATGGTTTCGGACTGGATGACGCCGAGGAGCCGATGTCCCGTCGTGAAGAGTGGTCCTCCGCTCATTCCTCGGAGCGTGCTCGGCAAGTCTCCGATGCGCTTGTCAGCCTTGCATTCGATTCGACCATCGTGGAGCTCTGAGGTGTCCTTGACTTCGGTCCACAGCAACAACGTTCTTCCGCGAGCGATGCGCCTCTGCTCGAGATCCGGCTCGGTCTTCCATGTTCTCGGCATGCCCGCGGCGATTGCGTGGGCGCCGGACGGTGGAGCTGAGTGGTGCGTCGGATCCCATGCGTCGAGCTCCAGGTGCGCCGGCGGAGCGAAGCCTTCCGGCATGGTCATGAGCGCAGCGTCGCACTTGGTTGACAGGTGGACCGACAGGGGCGTCTCGAACTGCCCCTGTCCGTCAATGCATGCGGCGACTTGTAGCTCACCCGTCAGGATGCAATGAGCGGCGACGTGCCGTGCCGTCAGCAACGCGATGCGACCCTCTGACGTCTTCACGAAAACGCCAGAGCCTCCTCGGCCGTCGCCGCCAACCACATATCCGACTCGTTCGAAGACCCATCGGCAGAGGCGCTCATGTTCGTCGGTGGTCAGCCCGAACACCGCACACTCCTCCGCCGTGAAATGCTGATCTTCCATCGAGCCTGCGCTGCTCATGGCGTTCGCTTACGCTACCGCAGCATCGCAAGCAACAGCGATTCGCGCGAGGCTTGCGCCGGAATCGGTTGACGTGATGACATCCATGTCCGCGGCGGCGTCACCACGCTGCCGTGCCCGTGGGGGCGAGCGTCGACGCGTGCACGCTTGGCCTCGCGCGACGGAGCCACCGTCGCTTGCCGCTTGTCAGCTCAAGCACAGCCAGCTGTCGCTCCTCTGCCGTACAGCGGCCGAGTTGTGCTCGCGCGTCCGCATCACCGGGCGGGGGCTCTGCTTGCGGGTGGGTCGGCGCGGTGCTTTTCGGATCCTCTCGTGTTGCCTCAAGGAGTCTCACGATGGTCTGTCGGGGCCCTTGCGGATTCCAGTGGAAGACAGTGGGAATGCCGCACGCCTTACAATGACCAGCGCCTACCGGGCTCTTGGCTTGCCGGTACTTTGTGAGAGCTGACGGGTGATCGGTCTGGTTTCGGCCGTCGGATCTCAGAGCCTACGGGGCGCGGGGGCGGGCGCTGGCCTCGGGGCCGGGCACCTCCCACACCGAGATCAGCGGGTGGTGCTCCTGCCAGCCCTTCGCGAGCAGCCAGGTGCGCGGGCGCAGCACGATGAGCGGAAGGTACGTCTCGCGCAGCGGCCACAGGACCGGCGAGTCCTCGAGCTCCTTCCAGCCGAAGAACAAAGGGCCGCTCGAGAATGGATCGGCCTTCCACGTCCGCGGGAGCCCCGCCTGATCCTCGCCGTGCCTCCGCCAGTTGTTCAAAATGTACGCCAGCGCGTGGCGGACCGCGCGCGGCGAGGTGAGCGGTCGCGCGTGGAACCGATCCGCAATGACCCGGCCGGTGCGCCGCACGCCCGTGCGCGCCGTGATCGCCGCATTGACCCGCTTGGCCGCCGAGATCGCGAAGCCCTGCATGCCGCGGGACAGCGCCTCCTTGTGATCCGCCTCGACGAGCAAGTGCAGGTGGTTGCGCTGAATGCTGAGCTGCACGATGCGGAAGTTCTCGCGCTTGGCCGTGACGATCGTTGCCTCGCGGAGCTGCAGGTACATGTCACGGTGGCGGAGGCTCGCGACGTCGGCGACCACACGGACCGTGACGTGTACGGGGTGCCGGTGGTTGTGCGCCGGGCGCGCCTGGTGGCGTTCGCTGGAGCGCGGTCCCCTGGCGGGCCGCCCCGCGCCCGGGCGTCGTCCGCCGTGCGTCCGGAACTTCAGCTCCTGCTGCTCGTGTGTTTTGCGCGCGCGTGCCATATGGACTCTCTCGGCTCACATGGAGTCGAGAACTTGAATTCGCCGAAATTAGCTTGGAGCTGCTGAATCGGCAAGCTGAAGGAGATTATTCTGATGTGTATATGGATTGGATATCGGTGATGTCGATTTGTTCGCAGCGGTGACGCAGGCGGGCTCCCGATCATGGAAGGCAGCGCGAGGCGAGCGCGGTCTTCGAGGCGAGCGCGGTCTTCGAGGCGAGCGTGAGGCGCCGGGCTCGCCTCGCAGCTTGCCGGCTCCGGTCTCGGCCCTGCGCAAGTAGCGCCGGATCGTGTTTCCGCTCGATGCTCATCTCGTGCGCGAGCTGGCGGATGGGGCGCCCTCGACGAAGTGCCGGTGGCGTACGACGTGAACCTTTCCAGAGCGAGCACCCTCCGAACAAACGCCGAGGTCCTGATGGACCTCAGGCGCCTCAGGCGGCAGGGGGGTGGGTCAGTTTTGGAGTGCCGGGAGGGTCAATTTTGGAACGGCGGATCAGCCGTGGGGCGACGGGCCGGCGCGGCATCGGCGCGAGCGCGAGGAGAGGGCGGCCCGCGGTGCGAGGTTGCGTCCGGAGGCATCGTCGGCGGGATCGAAGAGGGCGCGAGCGCGAGGAGAGAGGGCGGCCCGCGGTGCGAGGGACCGGTGCGGTGGCGTCGACGCGGCCGGTGGCAAGCATCCGGGCCGGCCCCGGGCTCGAATCCGGGCCGGTTCCGGGCTCGAATCCGGCCGGCCCCGGGCTCGAATCCGGGCCGGCCCCGGGCTCGAAACCCGGGCTCGGCTCGGGACATTCGGGACATGACGTTGGGCCGTCACCGGCGGTTTGCCGGGGCAAGACGTTGGGCCAGCGCGGCGACGGTGGGTCGGCGGGGCAGGGGCGGAGGAGGCCAGGCGCTTCAGCCGATCGAGACGCGGCGGCGACGGCCGCGCGCCCACGCGGCGGTGCGGATCGCGGCGGCGCCGAGGAGGAGCGCCGCGGGGAGGGCGTAGAGCGGGTGCACGGCGATCGCGCCGGCGTAGGTGGCCGTGAAGGACAGCCACGCGAGCTGCATGCCGGTCCAGTGCAGGCGGCGCCAGGTCCGCGTGGGCATCGCGCGGCGGACCGCGTCGAACGACGTCACGGCCATGATGCCGAGGAAGACGAACGTCGCGACGGCGACGAGGATCGTCGGCTCCTGCGAGCGGACGAACGCGCCGAAGTCGCGCGAGGCGAGCCAGAGGATGCCGGCGAGGTGGAGGCCGTGCGAGGTGGCAAAGCCAAGGCCGAGCCATTTGCGCTGCGCGAGCAGTGACTTCGTCGCGGGCGTGGGGTGGAGCTGCACGAGCGGCCGCGCGATGTACGCGAGCGCGAACAGGACGAGCGACGTGCGCGCCGTCCAGCGGATCACGGCGCCCGCCGCGGCCTCGGCAGGAGAAACGGAGATGGCGATCGCGAGCCACATCGCCCCGGTGGCGAGCGCGATCAGCGAGAGCAGGCGCGGGCCGGCGAGCATCGCGGAGCCCCGGACCGGCTTAGCCGGCCTCGCCGGTCATGGGTGCTCCTCCTGGACGTCGCCGAGCCGCGTCGGCACGCGCAGGCTGCAGTTGCGGTAGCCGAGCTCGATCGCCTCGGCGTCGCCGACGGCCAGCGCCTCGGCGAGCAGCCACTTCGAGATCGCGTGCGACAGCACGTACTCCTGGCGCGTGTTCCACAGCCACGCGGCCATGTGGCTGCCGGTCGAGAACGCGTGCGGGAACGCGAGCCGGCGCAGCTCGCCGCCGCCACCGGCGGCCGCGTCGGTGTACGCGGCGCGGAGCGCGATGAACTCGCGCCACTCGTCGATCGACGAGCGCACCGCGCCGTCGTGGCGCCGCTGCTCCCACCGGGTGAAGCCTTGCTCGAGCGCGTCGAGCCGGCCGTGGCGGAGCCGGCGCGCGAGGCCCTCGCCGACGGGCCCGAGCGAGGCGGGCGCGCCGAGGCGGCTGCCGTCGGCGACGCGCGCGAGCTCGTCGGTGATCGCGCCGGCCACCTCGCGGAGCGCGCGATCGACGGCGCCGGCGGGCGCGTCGAGCGCGATCGCGCGGCGGGCGAGCCAGGTGTGCGTGGAGGGGTCGGCGAGCGCGGCGTCCCACGCGCGGACGGTGTCGGCGAGACGGTCCGCGCTCGGCGCGCCAGCACAGAACGCGAGGTGCGCCGCGACGGCGCGCGGCAGCGGCTCCGCCGCGGGCTCCGAGCCCGCGGTGGAGCCGGTCACGGCGGAGCCGGCCGGATTGGCGGAGCCAGTTGCGGCGGAGCCGACCGGATTGACGGAGCCGTTGGCGGCGGAGCCGGCCAGATTGGCGGAGCCAGTTGCGGCGGAGCCGATTGTGGCGGAGCCAGTTGTGGCGGAGCCAGTTGCGGTGGAGCCAGTTGCGGTGGAGCCAGTTGTGGTGGAGCCAGTTGCGGTGGAGCCAGTTGCGGCGGAGCCAGTTGTGGTGGAGCCAGTTGCGGTGGAGCCAGTTGCGGCGGAGCCAGTTGTGGCGGAGCCAGTTGTGGCGGAGCCAGTTGTGGCGGAGCCAGCCGCGGCGGAGCCAGTTGCAGTAGAGCCAGCCGTTGAGCCGGCCGGGTCGGCGGCGTCGCCGGCATTGGCCCCAGCCCCCGCTCCGGCCCCGGCCCCGGCCCCCGGCGCGCGGCGCGGCGGCGCGGGCGGCCGCGCCTCGGCGATGAGCGGCCGCGTCGCGCGGCGGTGCGGCGCGAGCAGCCAGCGCGCGCGCAGCTCGAGGCGGCTTGGCGCGCCGGCGGTGGCGGCGCGGCGGGTGGCCACGCCCTCGAGGAACAGCGACAGCGGCGTCGCCGGCCAGCGCGCGGCGACCGCGTCGGCGGCGAGCTCGCCCCACGCGCCGCGCTCGGCGGCGTCGACGGCGAGCCACTCGCCCACGAGCTCGCGCACGGCGGGGTGCGCCTCGACGAGCAGCTCCAGGGAGCGCAAGAGCTGGCGCGCCGTGTCGGCGTCGCCGCGGCCGGCGGCGATCAGCGCGGTCATCGCCACCTCGGCGTCGCCGAGCGGCACGCGCGCGGTGCGCCGGCGGGCGAGCCACGCCTCGCCATCGCCGGTGGGCCGGTGCGAGAACGCCCACGCGGCGCAGCACAGGCCGAACGCCTCGGCGTCGGGGCCGGGGCGCGAGAAGTAGCCGCCGTAGAACGCGAGCCGCACCGCGCCGAGCGGGACGAGCGCGTGGCGCACGGCGAGCCCCGCGACGTTCGGCAGGACGAGCCACGCGGCGAAGACGAGGCCGAGCCACCAGACGCCGATCCGCCAGCACAGGAGCGCGGCGCTCGCGCCGAGGACGATCATCCCCGACGCGAGGACGCCCGCGAGCGACGACCACCAGAGATAACGCCACGAGCGCTCGCGGCGGCGCGCGTCGATCGCCTTGCGGTGCAGCCACCACAGCGCCCAGTACGGGAGCGCGAAGCCGAACATCACGGGCGCCACCCCAGGGCGCGGCGCAGGCCGGCGCGCGCCGCGGGCTCGGGCGCCGCGGGGTCGGGCGCCGCGGGGACCGCCTTCGGCGCGTGGCGCGCCCACAGCTCGGCGACGAGCCGGCGGTACGGATCGCGGAGCGCCGCCACCGCGGCGCGCACGGCCTCGGCGGTACGCGGCTGCGAGCCGAGCGGCGTCCCGTACGTCTGCGCGTCAGCGAAGCCGAGCTCGAGCATGCCGAGCAGCTTCTGCGCCTCGCGCTCGATCTCGATCCGGCTCGCGTCGGGGGCGACGCCGAGCACGAAGAACGGGTTATCGCGGATCGGCTCGGTCATGGTTCACCTCGCACGGTCCTCCGCCAGCGGCTATCGCGGATCGGCTCGGTCATGGTTCCCCTCGCACGGTCCTCCGCCAGCGGCTCCTCCGGACCGGCTCGGTGCTGGGTTCACCTCGCACGGTCCTCCGCCAGCGGCTCCTCCGGACCGGCTCGGTCATGACGGTCACCGCACCCCCGAGTCGAAGCCCTTCTTGCGGGCCTCGCTGTCCTCCGGCAGGAGCTGCCAGAGCGCCTTCACGACGCGGCGCAGCTCGTCGTGATCGCTGCGCGCGATCGCCGCCTTGCCGTCGTTGACGAGGCGCTGCGCGCGCGGCAGGTCGCGCATCTTCGAGATCTCCGACGCGGCGTCCTCGAAGTACATCTCCCACGCGTCGGGCGTGCGGTTGAACGCCGCCGACGAGAGCCGCGACGCGAGCCGCATCTGGCGCTCGAGCTCCGGCGCGTCGCGATCCTTGCGCGCCTTGTCCATCGCCGCGAGCACCTCCTGCAGCAGCGCGCGCTCGGCGTCGGTGCCGTGCATGCCGACCATCGACGACGCCGTGATCGCCGTGCTCCGCGCCGACTCCTCGAGCTCGGGCCACTTGCGCGCGAGATCGGCCTCCGCCATCGTCGCGTCGACGTCGAGCAGCGCCCGGCGCGCGCGCTGCGCGGCGTCCGCGTCGCCGCCGTGCGCGGCGTCGATGTCGCGCTCGGCCTCCGAGAGCCGCGACTCGATCCGATCGAGCTTCTCGATCACCTGGCCGAGGCCGTGGCGGAACGCGTCGGTGCGCAGGTCCATGAGCTGGCGGCGCAGGTCGCGCATCGCGGCGTCGAGCGCCTCGGGCGCGGCGTCGGGCACGAGCAGGTGCGCGACGTGCTCGAACACCTGGCCGATCGCCGGCACGAGCGCGCGCGCCGAGAGCCGCCCGCCGCGATCGAGCTCGATCGTGACCTCGACGGCCGAGCCGGTGGGCACGGTGTCGACCACGGCGTCGCCGCCGATGTCGAGCGTGCCGACGAGCCGGCACAGGTGCGCCTGGCTCATCTCGCCCTGCACGATCGGGATCCGCAGCACGCTGTCGGAGCTGCCCTTCGCGACGGTCTCGATCGTGTGGTGCGTGAACGTGCGCCGCGCGGGCAGCGGCGCGCCGCGATCGAGGTAGACCTGCACGTGGCCGCTCGCGAGCGCCACGCCGAGCGTGCGCGACAGCGGCGGATCGCCGATCGTGAGGCCCTGGACGATCGTGAGCGCGGGCGGGCTCACCGGGATCCGCTCGCCGCCGGCCCCGCGCGCGTCGAGCTCGAACGTGCACGCGCGCCGCGGCAGGAGCGTCACGCTCGTCAGGAACGTCCCGTCGGGCCCGATGCTGGCGTCGGGGCTCGACCAGCCGCCGTCATTGCGCACGAGCTTGATCCGCGCGGGCGGATCTGCGCCGACGAACTTGCCGACGACGTGCGGCGTCAGGTCGGCCGAGACGGCGGGGTACTGCAGCCACACCTGGCGCCCGGTGACCGGCGCGGCGGGCTGCGCGCGGCCGTCGAGGCCGGCGGTCGCCGCGTACAGCGCCGCGCCCTGCGCGACGAGCGTCATCGGATCGTGGCCCTCGGCGATCGCCGCCTCGAGGCGCGCGGCGACGCGCGAGCGCACGAGCGGCATGACGGTGGGGCCGCCGACGAGCACGAGGCGCGCGAGCCGCCCGGGCCCGAGGCCGTGCGCGGCGAGCAGCCGCAGGCACACCTCGAGCGAGCGATCGATGAGCGGGGTGCACAGCCGCTCGACGGTGGCGCGCTCGAGCTCGAGATCGACGTCGACCTCGGCGCCATCGATCAGGAGCGGCTGCGCGAGCGAGACCTGCGCCTTGTCGCCGCGCGACAGCTCGATCTTGGCGTCCTCGGCGGCGAGCCGGAGCGCGCGCAGCGCCGCGACGTGCTCGGCGTTGTTCCGGCGCGGGACCACCGCGAGCCGCGACGCGAGGTGCTCGGTGATCGCCCAGTCGAAGTCGCGGCCGCCGAGGAAGTTGTCGCCGTCGTGGCCGACGACGCGCAGGAGGCCGTCGCGCGTCTCGAGCAGCGAGGCGTCGAACGTGCCGCCGCCGAGGTCGAACACGAGCCACGTGCCGCCGCCGTCGCCGTCGGCGCGCCAGCCGGCGGCGAGCGCCGAGGCGATCGGCTCCTGCAGGAGCTCGACGCGCTGGAAGCCGGCGAGCCGCGCGGCCTCGGACGTGGCCGCGCTCTGCGGCAGCTCGAACAGCGCGGGCACCGAGATCACGGCGCGCTCGACGGGGCTGCCGAGCTGATCGGCGATGTCCTGGCGCAGCGCCTTCAGCACCTCGGCCGAGAGCTCCTCGGGCTTCCTCCGGGCGCCGGAGGCCGGGAACTCGATCTCCTTGCCGGTGCCCATGAGCCGCTTGAACTCGGCGGCGGTGTTCGTGGGATCCTGCTCGAGGAAGCGGCGGGCGCGCGTGCCGACGGTCACGCGGCTCTGCTTGTCGAGCCGCACCACGGAGGGGGTCACCGTGGCGCCCTGCGCGTTGCGGACCACGCTGACGCGCTCGCCGTCGAACACCGCGGCGGCGGAGTTCGTGGTGCCAAGATCGATCCCTACGTAGAGCGGACTGTCTGCCACGCCGCGCAGTCTAGCAGCCATTTCGCGAGGTTCGGCGCCAGATGCGCCGAGCCTGCAATGGGGCGAGCGGGGCGGGCGCTGGCACTGGCGCCGAACGCTGACGCCTGGCGCTGACGACTGCGCTGACGCTTAGCGCTGACGATAGACGATGAAGCCGCGCGTGGGGTCGTACGGCGAGACGGCGACGGTCACGCGGTCACCGAGGACCACGCGGATGCGGTGCCGCCGGACCTTGCCCGCCAGCTTCGCGAGGACCTCGTGGCCGTTGTCGAGCTTGACGCGAAAGTTTCCGCCTTTCGCGATCAAGATGACCTCGCCGTCGAGATGAACCAGCTCTTCTTTACTCACGGGGCACGGGGGGTGGTTGCGGGGGAAGGGGTACCACTAACCACTGCCCAAGAAAAGCGCTCCGGAGCCAAGCCTGATCTACCTTACGCGGGTGGATCGCCAGAAACCTCGCGCCACCAGCGACGAGATCGATCTCTACATCCGCACCTATTACTCGCTGCTGCGGTCGAGCAGCGACGTGCGGGTCCGCGCGTTCGAGGAGGCGCACCTGTTCTCCCGGTCGAGCCTCCACCTGGGGGCCACCGACGCACACCCGGATCTCGCGGCTTTCGCCTACAGCGCGGGCCGGCTCCCGGGGTGCATGCCCCGGATCCGCCGGATCGTCCTGGGCCAGAGCCCGCGGCAGTTCCGGTCGGCGGGCCTGCCGATCGAGCAATGGCAGGTGGTCCGCACGCGCGGCCGGCGCCGCCCGCTGCGCTGGGACGGCCGCGAGACGCTCGCGTGCTTCATCGCCTCGGCGAGCGACATCGACGATCTGGTCCCGATCCTGACGGCGTACCAGCTCGAGTGGAACAAGCTGCGCGAGCGCCTGCTCGAGGCGCGGATCGCCGACGTCACCGACGACGCCGCGCTCGCCGGCGCGCTCGACGACGTCGGCGACGTCGGGCGGCTGCGCGGTGCGCTCGGCCCGCAGTCGAGCGAGATCCTGCGCGAGATGCTGGCCCACGACTGCGATCTGTTCGTACGGCTCCTCGACGGCTCGTTCCGCGAGTACCAGCGCTCGGCGCAACGGTGGTGGAGCGCGATCGCGCCCGCCGTGCCGGCCGGGCGGCCGATCTACTTCGTGTCGTCGAACAGCCACTCGCTGGCGAACCTGCTCGGCGGCTACGCGCGCAACCACCGCGAGGAGATCGTGGGGTTCCTGCGCGAGCGCAACTTCGAGCAGCTCGCGCCGCACTACGACGAGGCGCTCGCCGCCGGCGCGCACGACCTCGCGATCAACATCTTGTACTACGCGCTCCGCTCCTTCATCCACGGCGATGATGCCCGGTTCGCGCAGGTGCTCGCGTCGGACGCCGCTGCCGGGGTCCGAGCAATCCCGTCGCCCGGCAAGATCGACGTCGACGCGCAGGTGATCGATCTGTCGCTGCTCCGGCCGGAGAACCTCGATCCGCGCGTGCGGATCCCGGGCGTCGAGCGGCTCGCGGAGAGCCGCGCCGTGATCATCAACATCGACTACCCGCTCGGCATGGCGGCGTACCACCACCTGACGGCGGTGGCGCTCGGCGTCGACGAGCTGCGTGGCATCTACATCATGGGCAAGGCGGCGACCTTGAACGGCCGCGTCGGAGATGTCCTGATCTCGAAGGTCGTGCACGACGAGCACTCGTCGAACACGTACCTGTTCAAGAACGCGCTGGTCGCGGGCGACGTCGCGCCGTTCATGAAGTACGGCACCGTGCTCGACAACCAGAAGGCGCTCACCGTGCGGTCGGCGTTCCTGCAGAACCGCGACTACATGGACGTGTTCTACCGCGAGGGCTACACGGTCATGGAGATGGAGGCGGGGCCGTACCTGTCCGCCGCGTACGAGATCGCGGAGCCGCGCCGGCACCCCAAGGACGAGATCGTGTCGCTCGTGGATCCGGGCATGTTCGAGCTCGGCGTCATCCATTATGCGTCGGACACGCCGTACTCGCGGCGCCAGAGCCTGCTCTCGAAGAGCCTGTCGTACTTCGGCATGGAGAGCACGTACGGCTGCGCGTGCGCGATCGCGCGCCGGATCTTCATGAACGAGCTGGCCCGCCTCGGCGTGCCGAGTGCGCCTGCCGCCCCATGACCGAGCCGGAGCCGGAGCCAGAGCCCGAATCCGCCGACGTCGTCGTGATCGGCGCCGGGATCTCGGGCCTGGGCTTCGCCAACTGGTACCGGGCGCGCCGGCCGGACGCGCGCGTGCTCGTCCTCGAGGCAGAGGCCGAGCCGGGCGGCTACTGCCGCACGGTCCTCCGCGACGGCTTCGTCTGGGACTACTCCGGGCACTTCTTCCACTTCAAGGATCCGGCGATCGAGGCGTGGCTGCGCGCGCGGATGCCCGGCCAGGACGTGCGCACGATCGAGCGGCGGGCGCTCATCCGTTACGCGGGGCGCGACATCGACTTCCCGTTCCAGAAGCACATCCACCAGCTGCCGCGCGACGAGTTCCTCGAGTGCCTGGTCGAGCTCTACTTCCGGCCGACCGGCGACGGCCCGCCGCGCTCGTTCGGCGAGATGCTCTACCGGCGGCTCGGCCGCGGCATCACCGACAAGTTCCTGCGCCCGTACAACGAGAAGCTGTACGCGACCGACCTCGACTCGCTCGACGTCGACGCGATGGGCCGGTTCTTCCCGCACGCCGACATCGCCGACATCATCGCGAACATGCGGCCGCGCGCCGCGCCCGGGGCCGGCGGCGGGGGCGGCTACAACGCCACGTTCACGTACCCGGCCGGCGGCGCCGTGCAGTACGTCCGCGCGCTGCTCCGCGATCTGCCCGCGGGCACCGTCGCGTGCGGCGAGCGCGCGACCGCGATCGATCTCGACGCGCGCACGGTGACGACGCCGCGGCGGCGGATCCGCTACGAGCGCGTCGTCAGCTCGGCGCCGCTGCCGGCGCTCGCGCGGATGACCGGCGTCCCGCACGATCCGGCCGTCTTCACGTCGAACCGGGTGCTCGTCTTCAACCTGGGCTTCGATCGCAAGGGCCCGCCGGGCGTGCACTGGATGTACTTCCCGGACCGCTCCCTCGTGTTCTACCGGGTCGGCTGGTACGACAACATCTTCGACACGGACCGCATGAGCCTGTACGTCGAGATCGGCACGCCGCCCGGCGCGGCGAGCGGCGCGGCTGAGATCGCGGCTGAGAGCGACGCCCAGATCGACGACCTCCGCGAGCGCGTGCTCGCCGACCTCGCGCGCGAGCGGATCGTCTCCGGCCACCGCCTCGTCGCGCACCACCACGTCGTGCTCGATCCGGCGTACTGCCACATCACGCAGGCATCGCTCGCCGAGACCGCCCGCGTGCGCGCACAGCTCGCCGCGCGCGGCGTCCACGCGATCGGCCGCTACGGCGGCTGGACCTACTGCTCGATCGAGGACAACCTCGTCGAGGCGCGCGCGCTCGCCGCCGAGCTGGCACCGTAGCCGTAGCCGCGCCGCCGCGCCGCCGTAGCTGCGCCCGCCGCCGCCGCTACCGCGCCGGGACGCGCGCGATCACGACGCCGTCCTTGCCCTGGGCGACGACGTCGATCACCTTGCCGTCGCTGATCGCGAGGTGGAGCGTCGAGAGCGGCGCGGGCGTCGTGAAGTAGCGGGGCGGGCCCTTCTCGCGCCACACGCCGAGCACCTGATCGCGGAGCGCGAGCGCGACGACCTCGTCGCCGGCGAGCGCGGCGATCTTCGACGGCCGCATGCCCGGCAGCGCGGCGACGCGGCAGGCGTCGCCGCACACCACGAAGTGCGAGGCGTTGCGCCGCTGGAGGAGCGCGGCGCCCGCGGTGCAGCCGAGCAGATCGTGCCGCTCGTACGTGTGCGGCGTGACGGCGCCGCTGTCCGTATCGAACGAGACGATCTGATCGCTGGCCTCGCTGGCGATCCACGCGCGCTTGCCGGTGAGGCACGCGCCGCCGGCCTCCGTCTCACCGAGATCGAGCACCGGCGCGGGCGCGGCGCCGCGCGCGACGAAGCCGTGCAGCTTGCCGTCGGGATCGTCGTTGTAGGCGACGAGCGCGCGGCCGGCCGGATCGAGCGCGAACGCGAGCTGCGCGATCGCGATCGGCTTGTCGGCGGTGAGCTTGCCCGCCTGCGAGCGCACGAGGACGAGCGAGCTCTCGCCGCCGGCGACGACCAGCCCGTCCTCGGCGGTGCCCGCGACGGCGAACACGCGGCCGCGGCCCTCCACGGCGATCGCGCGCTGGTCCGGCGCGGGCCTACCGGGCGCGGCCTTCCCCGGCGCCGCCTCGGGCGGCTGCGCCAGGGCGCCGCGCTCGTCGAGCGCGCCGATCAGCACCTGATCGGGGCCGCCGCCGGCCCCCCACGCGGCGTCGGGCACGGTGCGCAGGATGCCGTTGCCGACGGGGCGGACGACGCTGCCCGTCGGCGCGCCGGGGACGAGCGTGATCTGCAGCTCGCGCGCGCCCGCGCTGCCGAACGCGACGACCGCGCCCATCGTCGGCATCGTCCAGCTCGCGAGCGCAGTGACAGGGGCATCGCCGGGCGCGTCGCCGTCGCGCAGCGGGACGAGCGCGACGACCGGCAGCGGCGGCGCGGCGGCGCGCCCGAGCGCGGGCGGCAGGCCGGCCGCGGCGCGGAGCTGCGAGAGCGCGGCGTCGAGCCCCTCGAGCGCGAGCGGCAGCGCGTCCGGCTTGCGGTTCTCGGCGGGCTCGCCCATCGGATCGACGTGGGCGAGGAACGCGGCGCCGACGCCGCCCGCGGCGCGCTCGAGGCCGCGCCACGCCTCCTCGACGGCCGGCAGGCCCGTGTCCTCGGTCTCGCCGCGCGACAGCCGGCTGATGAGCTGCGTGCACGTGCCGCGGTTCCACGGATCGGGCGACAGCTCGCGGATCGCGAGCGCCTCGCGGGTGCGGGGCGAGGCGGCCGCGTCGCCGAGCAGGCAGGCGCGCGCCGCGGCGAGCCGCTCCTCCCAGCGCTCGATCTCGACCTGCGCCGCGGCGCGCTGCTGCATCGGCGCGCGGACGGCGAGCAGGTAGTACGCGCCGCCGGCGACGGCGAGCACGGCGATGGCGACGAGGGCGAGGGCGACGGCCTTGCCGGCCTCGGGGGACCGGGCGGAGCGAGGCGGCGCCGGGCGCAGAGCAGCGGGCGATGCGGCGGGCGGTGCAGCGGGCGGTGCAGCGGGCGGTGCGACAGGCATCGTGGGTCCGGACGTGGTGGGGGAGGCCACGGTCGCACGAAACCGGCCCGGCCGGCCCACCGCGGGCGGCCTGCGCGGCGCCTACGGGAGCCGATCGAACACGTAGACGGCGCCGGCCGCAGTGACCGAGTCGTCGGCCGGATCGCCGCCCGCGCCGGTCGCCGCGCTCTCCTCGTAGCCGGCGCCCGCGGCGAGGATCGCGCCGTCGCAGGAGAGCGCGACGCTCCAGCCGAAGAGGTCGCCCGCGCCGGTGTTCGCCGCCTTGACGTAGGCTTCCTGGCGCCAGGCCGGGCCGCCGCGCGCGAACACGTAGACGGCGCCGGCCGACTCGGCGGAGTCGTCGGCCGGATCGGCCGCGGCGCCGCCCAGGCCGCCGTCCTCGCCGGTGGTGCCGATGGCCAGAAAACGCCGCCGCGCGAGCTCCGAAATCCTCGCGCGTGCCGATCGGCCGCTTCAGCGCCGCGGATCGATCAGGTAGACCGCGCCGGCCGACTCCGCCGCGTCGTCGGCCTGGTCGCCGTCGATGCCGCGCGCCGCGCTGTCCTCGTAGGGCGCGCCCACCGCCAGCATCGAGCCGTCACCCGACAGGGCGAGGCTGTTGCCGAAGTAGTCGTACGCCGCGGCGTTGGACGCCTTGATATAGGCCGTCGGGGTCCACACCACGCCGTTGCGCCCGAAGACGTAGGTCGCGCCGGCGAACCCGGCGGAGTCATCCGTCTGATTGCCGCCGATCCCGGTCGCCGCGCTGGCCTCCCACGGGGCGCTCACGGCGAGGGCCGCGCCGTCGCCGGAGAGCGCGACGCCGACGCCGAAGCTGTCGTACGAATCGGTGTTGGACGCCTTCACGTACGCCTCCTGGTTCCACGTCCTGCCGGAGCGCCCGAACACGTAGGCCGCGCCAGACCACGGCGCGGTGTTGTCGGTCTGGTCGCCGCCGATGCCGGTGGCCGCGCTCGATTCCCACATGGCGCCGACGGCCAGCGTCGAGCCGTCGCTCGACAGCGAGACGCTGACGCCGAACCCGTCGTACTCGCCGGCGTTGGACGCCTTGACGTACGCCTCCTGGCACCACGCCGTGTCGCTGCGCGCGAACACGTAGACGGCGCCCGCGTAGCTCGCGGAGTCGTCGGCCTGGCTGCCGTTGATGCCCGTCGCCGCGCTGTTCTCGCCGTACGCGCCGACCGCCAGCGTCGAGCCGTCGCTCGACAGCGCGACGCTGTAGCCGAAGCTCTCGCCGCCGTCGGTGTTGGACGGCTTGACGTACGCCTGCTGGCTCCACGTCGCGTCGCCGCGCGTGAACACGTAGACCGCGCCGGCGTCGGACGCGGTCTCGTCGGCCTGGCTGCCGCCGATGCCAGCCGCCGCGCTGTCCTCGCCGTACGCGCCGACCGCCAGCGTCGAGCCATCGGCCGACAGCGCGACGCTGTAGCCGAAGAAGTCGAACGCGCTCGTGTTGGACGCCTTGACGTACGCCTGCTGCGACCACTTCAAGCCGTGGCGCGAGAACACGTAGACCGCCCCGGCGTACGGCGCCGTCTCGTCCGCCTGGTTGCCGTCGATCCCGACCGCCGCGCTGCTCTCGTAGGGCGCGCCGACCGCCAGCGTCGAGCCGTCGGCCGACACCGCGACGCTGTAGCCGAAGAAGTCGCCGCCGGTGGTGTTGGTGTTGGACGCCTTCAGGTACGAGTGCTGAGTCCACTTCTTGCTGCCGTGGCGCGTGAACACGTAGACCGCGCCGGCACCGGGAGCGGAGTTGTCGGTCTGATTCCCGTTCAGCCCGGTCGCCGCGCTGGCCTCGGTGGGGGCACCGACGACCAAGGTCGAGCCATCGGCCGACAGCGCGACGCTGTAGCCGAAGCTGTCGAACGCGTCGGGGTTGGACGCCTTGGCATACGCGCGCTGGGCGAGCAGCGCGACGGCGGGGTCGATCGAGTCGTTCGCCTCGGTGATCGTGCTCGAGGCCACGTCGGTGGGCGTGAGGTCATCGCTTGGCGTACATGCCGCGCTCAGGGCGAGCGCCAACCAAACGGTCACGAATCTGGACATCAGCATTCAGTCTCCTGTCGACCGACCGCGGAGTCTCTCATGTCCAGTACACCATGCACGAAGATCGTAGGCTGGACCTCACCTTTCTTTACGACTGCAAACCGTGCTCAAGCAAGCGCTCGGCCAGCGCGGGCGCGCTTCATTTGAAGCGCCTCACGCGCTATGAAGCGGACTCTTCGAGCCGAGACGCGACGATACCGCGCGAATCGGTTCAGCCACCGAAGCCTCGGTCCTTTGAACCTATCTCCCGATTGACGCGAACGTCATTCGGCTCAGGGCACCCACTTGATCATTCCCTGCAACACATTCTCGGTCTTGCCGGAGATGAGGTAGCGGTTGAACGCGAGCTGGTACTCGAACCCGAGGTAGATCTTGCCGGGGTCGTATCGCACGAGCTTGCCGAAGTCATACAGGAGCTGGGGCTGGGTGATGAAGAACCAGTTACCTGTCGGAATCGGCCCACCTGGGAACGCGAGCGTCGGTGCCTCGCCCTCGCCGAACACGCCCCACTGGAAGAAGCCGCCGAAGACGATGTCCTGGCCGCCGAGCGAGAACGTCTTCTGCCAGGCGCCGCCGAGCTGTAGATCGACGCGCTCGAACGCGCGGTCGTCGCGGACCACCGCTGTCGCCGATACGAAGTCCATGTAGGGAACCTTGAAGTCGAAGGCGAGGCCGTAGTAGTGCAACATGCCGAACTTCGAGACGTGCTCGGCCTCGTACTTGACGTAGATGTCCTTGAGCACCCCCCAGTCGTAGGTGACCCCCTGGACCTTCTCCATGATCCGCTTCGGTGAGATCGCGACCGTGGTGCCGCCGAAGAAGCCCCCCTTCTCGTTGTCGGTGAGCGACGTGATCCCGGCTCGGTTGAACGGCCCGGTGACGTCGTAATAGAGAAAGATAAATCCGTACTTCCAGTCCTTGAACGCCTTGATCGAGAGGGTGGTGCGCGCGACCCCGCCGTTGAAGTCCTTGTTGAAGCAGTCGATCGAGCCCGGGACCTCGCCGATGACCCCGTTGTCGTCCTCGGGCTTGATGTCGGACTCGCTGCCCGTCCAGCACGGGGCGTGCAGGAGCTCGAACCACACGTTGGCGAAGTCCGCGGCGGCGGGCCGCGTGCCGCCGAGCAAGACGGCGAGGATCGGGACGAGCAGAGTCCACTTCGAAAAACCACTCCCACTCCGTGCGCTGTTCATGAACAAGGTCTCCTCCTGGGTCATAGGTCGGGTCGAATCACTTGGACTCGTAAGGTCGTCCGAGGGCGGCTGGCGTGCGTGAACGCCCGATGAAGCCCGCCAGCGTGATCATGGTCAGTACATGCGGGAACACCTGGGTGAGCTCATTGGGGATGCCGATGTTGAACGTCTGTAGGTTGATCTGGATCGCCTCGGCGAACCCGAAGAGGAGCGAGGCGGCGACCGCCCACAGTGGCCGCCAGCTCCCCATGATCACCGCCGCGAGCGCGATGTAGCCGCGCCCGCCCGACATCCCCGCGACGAAGCTCGAGCCCGACAGGAGCAGCCACGCGCCGCCGAGCCCGGCGAGCGCGCCCGAGCCCAGGACCGCCTGCCAGCGGACCCCGTTGACGGAGACGCCGAGCGTGTGCGCGGCCTCCGGGTGCTCGCCAACGGCGCGCACCCGCAGCCCCCACCGCGTGTGCCCCATGATCCCGTGGACCACCGGCACGAGGAGGAGCGCGAGCCAGAACACCGGGTTGGCGAACAGCTCGCCGCCGAACCCCTCGATCTTGGGCGAGTTCGACGACGAGTCGTAGAACACCTTGAGCAGGTACTGCGTGAGCCCGTACGCGAGCATGTTGAGCGCGACGCCGGACACGATCTGATCCGCCTTGAACGTGATGACCGCCACCGCGTACAGCGCGGCCGTCAGGACGCCCGCCGCCATGCCGTAGAAGAGCGCGATGGGGACGCTGCCGCCCGAGTCGAACGCGCCGGCGGCGGCGCCGAACGCGCCCATGAGCAGGATGCCCTCGAGCGCGATGTTGACGACGCCGGAGCGCTCGGACAGCACGCCGCCCATCGCCGTCAGCGCGTACGGCATCGTGATCCGCAGGACCTGCGCCAGGAACGTGAGCGAGAACAGGCTCAGGAAGAGCTCGCTCATCCGCGGCTCTCTTCCTTGGGGGCCGGCGGGGCCTCGGCCGGCAGGCCCGCGGCGGGCGGCGGCGGCGGCGCGTCGGTGACGATGCCGGCGCGGGCGCGGGCCCGCATCGCGAGCGCGCCCGCCAGCGCCACGGCGAGGATGATCACGGCCTGGAGGACCTCGACGAGCTGCTTGGGCACGCGCTCGCTCACCTCGAGCCCGCCGTGGGCGAGCGTGGCGAACAGGAGCGACGCGACGACGATCCCGGCCGGGTGGTTCCTGCCCAGGAGCGCGACGGCGATGCCCATGAACCCCGCGCCCGAGCCGATGTCCTTCTCGAAGTAGTGCTTGTAGCCGAGCACGTAGTTGGCGCTGGCCGCGCCTGCGAGCGCGCCCGACAGGGTCATCGCGCCGAAGATCGCGGCGGGCACGTTCACGCCCGCGTTCTCGGCCGCCCGCGGGCTCTGGCCGACGGAGCGCCACTCGAAGCCGCGCCGCGTCCGGCTGATGAAGACGTGCACGAGGCCCGCGAGGAGGAGCGCGAAGACGAGGCTCGTGTTGGCGGCGCTGCCCGGAAAGCCGAGGCTCGAGAGCTGCGCGCTCGGCTCGATCACGGCCGTGTGCGTCGTGTGCTCGACGAAGAACCACCGGTTCCCCAGCCACAGGAGCACCGCGGACGCGATGAAGTTGAGCATGATCGTGTTGATCACCTCGTGCGCGCCGTAGCGCGCCTTGAGCAGGCCGGGCAGGGCGCCCATCAGCCCGCCCGCGAGCATCGCCGCCAGGAGGCAGAGGCAGACCGCGAGCGGGCCCGGCGTCGCCGCGGGCAGGCTCGCGCCGCACACCGCCGTCGCGAACGAGCCGGCGGCCAGCTGCCCCTCGGCGCCGATGTTGAACAGGCCGGCCTTGAACGCGATCGCGATCGACAGGCCGGTCAAGATGAGCGGCGTGGCCCGGAACAGGACCTGGCCGATGCCGTAGCGCTTGCCCCACGTCGCCTCGAGGAGGAGGCTGTAGATGCCGAGCGGCGACTCGCCGATGATCCAGATGAGCAGGCTGCCCGCGACGGCCGCCGCGGCGAGGGCGATCCCGATCGTCACGAGCTCGCGCCGGAGCGCGGCGAGGTCGAGCTTCACGGCGCCCTCCCGCTGGCCGCGCCGACCATGAGCGCGCCGACGCGCTCGAGCGCATGGTCGGCCGCGAGCTCGGCGGCCTCGAGCGTGGCGACGAGCTGCCCGCGGAACATGACGACCAGCCGATCCGAGAGGCTCCGCAGCTCGGAGAGCTCGGCCGACACGAGCAGCACCGCGATCCCGCGATCCCGCGCCTCGAGCATCCGCTTGTGGATCGCCTCGATCGCGCCGATGTCCACGCCGCGCGTCGGCTGGGCGCACAGGAGCACGCTCGTGGCCTTCCCGGCGCCGGCCCCCGCCGCTCCGGCGCCGCCCGCGCCGCGCGACAGCTCGCGCGCGACGACGACCTTCTGCTGGTTGCCGCCCGACATCCCGCGGACCGGGTGCGCCGGGTCCGGCGGGCGGACGTCGAACTCGCCGATCAGCTGCTCCGCGCGGCGGGCGATCCGCCCGCGGTCCATGAGATCGAGCTGCCACGTGAACGCGCGCTGCAGCCCCAGGATGAGGTTGTCGGCGATCGAGTCCTCGAGGATCAGCGCGCGGTCGTGGCGATCCTCGGGGATGTGCGCCAGCCCGGCCTGGTAGCGGTCGTAGACGGGCGCGCCCGTGAGGTCGCGTCCGCCGAGCGAGATCGTGCCCGCGTCGATCGGGCGCAGGCCGACGATCGCCTCGATGAGCTCGCTCTGGCCGTTCCCCTCGACCCCGGCGATCCCGACGATCTCGCCGGCCCGCACGGTGAGCGAGACCCCCCGGACCGCGGGGATGCCGCGCGCGCCGGTGACCTTCAGCTCAGAGACCTCGAGCACCGGCGCGCCGATCTGGGCCGGGCGCTTGTCGAGCTGGAGCGACACCGGCCGGCCGACCATCGCGCGCGCGATCGCGTCCGGCGAGAGCTCCGCGCGGGCCAGCTCCGCGACGACCGCGCCGCGCCGCATGACCGTCACGTGGTCGGCGATCTCCATCACCTCGTCGAGCTTGTGCGTGATGAGGACGATCGTCATGCCGTCGGCGACGAGCCCGCGCAGCACCGCGAACAGGTCGCGCACCTCGCCTGGCGTGAGCACGGCCGTCGGCTCGTCGAGGATCAGGACGTCGCACCCGCGCCACAGCACCTTGAGGATCTCGACGCGCTGCTGCTGCCCCACCGAGAGGTCCTCGACGCGCGCCGCCGGATCGACGTCCAGCCCGAACTTCCGCGACAGCGCGCGGATCTCGGCGGACGCGCGCGCCAGATCGAGGAGCGGCCCTCGGCGGAGCTCCCGGCCGAGGATCACGTTCTCCGCCACGGTCAGCGGCCCCACCAGCATGAAGTGCTGGTGCACCATGCCGACGCCGCGCGCGATCGCCTGCGAGACCGAGTGCCGGGTGATCGGCTGGCCCTTGATCGAGATCTCGCCCGCGTCGGCGCGGGTGTGGCCGTACGCCACCTTCATCAGCGTGGACTTGCCGGCGCCGTTCTCGCCGACCACCGCGTGGATCGTCTGCGTCGCGACGCGCAGGTCCACGTCGCGGTTGGCGTAGCAGTCCCCGTAGTGCTTGGTGATGCCGCGCAGCTCCAGGGCCACGCGGCCCGCGGCGGCGGGCTCGCCGGCCGGGTCAGCGGGACGAGCGGTGGGGCGCGCCACGGCGGGACTCTCCGCGCTTACTTCGTCGGGACCGTGATCTTCCCCTCGACGATCTGCTTCGTGAGCTCCTTCATCTCGTCGGCGACGGCCTGCGGGATCTTGCCCTTGTTGTTGTCGTCGTAGACGAACCCGACGCCGCCCTCCTTGAGCCCGAACTCGAGCTCGCCGCTCTGGAACTTGCCCTCGACGACCTTCTTGATCGTCTCGAACACCGCGACGTCCACGTTCTTGATCATGCTGGTGAGCACGCAGCACGGCGCGACGGGGAACTGATCGCTGTCGACGCCGATCGCCAGCTTCTTCTTCTCCTTCGCCGCGTCGAACACGCCGTCGCCCGTCTTGCCGCTCGCGTGATAGACGATGTCGGCGCCGCGGTTGTACTGGCTGAGCGCGAGCTCCTTGCCCTTGGTCGGATCGGCGAACGCCTTGGGCTCGGTGCCGGCGTAGCCGGAGAAGATCTGGCAGTCGGGGCAGACCTGCTTGACGCCGGCCTCGTACCCGGCCTCGAACTTGCGGATCAGCGGGATCTTCATGCCGCCCACGAAGCCGAGCTTCTTGGCCTTGGTGACGCGCCCGGCGACTGCGCCGACGAGGAACGAGCCCTCGTGCTCGCGGAACCGGAGGCCGACCAGGTTGTCGGGGACCTGCTTCTCGGTCTGGGGGAGGCTGTAGTCGATGCACGCGAACTTGACCTTGGGGAACTCCTTCGCGAGCTTCGTGATGTCGTCGCTGAAGATGAACCCGACGCCGATCACCAGATCGTCGCCCTTGGCGGCGCGCTGGCGCAGCGCGCTCTCGCGATCGGAGCCGTCGCCCGGCTCGATGTACTGGGTCTGGACGCCGAGCTCGTCCTTGGCCTTCACGAGGCCGCGGTGCGCCGAGTCGTTGAATGACTTGTCGCCCAGCCCGCCGACGTCGAACACGAGGCCGATCTTGGTCTGGCTCCCTGGCTTGTCTGGCTGCGCCGGCGCCACCCCCGCGCTGCCCGAGCCGGCCATACTGCCCGAGCCGGTCTCGATCGCCGAGCCGGTCGCGCTGCCGGTCGTCGGTTTGTCCTTGGTCTCCTTGGAGACGCGCTTGCAGCCTGAGGAGCCGCAGAGGAGTGCCGCGACGGTTGCTGCGATGGTTGCTGCGGCGACGAACGACGGGGTCAGGCGGGTCGACTGGATCATGGGGTGTCCTCCGGGAGCCTCGGACGAGAGCAGTACATCGCAGCGCCCGCTGCTGTCATTCGGGGCGCGGACAATAACGCCACGCCCTGACAGCGGAGCTCGGCTCGCGAGCCTGCACCGCGAGCCTGCACCATGCCTGCATCATGGAAGACGCGCGCATTATAGTCAGGCATGCAGTCAGGCACGACCGACCTCCATCGAGACGCGTACGTCGACGGCGCGTGGGTCTCCGGCGCGCGCAGGTTCCCCGTCGAGGATCCGTTCGACGGCGCGGTGATCGCCGAGGTCACCGCCGCCGACGAAGACCTGGTGGACACAGCCGTCGCGGCCGCGTCCCGCGCGTTCCTGGCGTGGCGCCAGACGCCCGCCCCGGCGCGCGGCCGGCTGCTCGGCCAGCTCGCCGCGCGGATGCTCGCCGACGAAGACCGGCTCGCCGCGCTGTGCGTGCGCGAGAACGGCAAGCCGACGCGCGAGGCGCTCGCCGAGGTGCGCTACGCCGCGAGCTTCCTGACGTGGTTCGCCGCCGAGGCCGAGCGGATCTATGGAGAGACGATCCCGTCGGCCCACCCCGGGCAGCGGATCACCGTGATCCGCGAGCCCGTCGGGCCGTGCGCGCTGATCACGCCGTGGAACTTCCCGTACGCGATGCTGACGCGCAAGCTCGGTCCGGCGCTCGCCGCTGGCTGCACCGTCGTCGCCAAGCCCGCGGTGCAGACGCCGCTGTCCGCGCTCGCGCTCGCCGATCTCGCGCACCAGGTCGGCATCCCGCCCGGCGTCATCAACGTGATCACGACCGACGAGGCGTCGCGGATCGGCGGCCGGCTGCTCGCCGCGCCGGCCATCCGCAAGATCTCGTTCACCGGCTCGACGGGCATCGGCAAGAAGATCCTGCGCGACGCCGCCGAGGACCTGAAGCGCGTCTCGCTCGAGCTCGGCGGCAACGCGCCGTTCGTCGTGCTCGCCGACGCCGACCTCGGCGCGGCGGTCGACGGCGCGATGGTCGCGAAGTTCCGCAACACCGGGCAGAGCTGCGTCGCGGCGAACCGGTTCATCGTCGAGGCGCCCGTCGCCGAGGCGTTCACGGCGCGCTTCGTTACGCGGATCGCCGCGCTCACCGTCGGGCGCGGCAGCGACGCCGGCGTCGACCTCGGGCCCCTGATCGATGACGCCGCGGTCACCAAGGTGCGGCGGCTCGTCGACGACGCGCTCGCCCGCGGCGCGCGGCTCGTCCACGGCGCGCCGCCCACCGGCGAGGGGCGGGTGGTTTCACCGATCGTCTTGACCGGCGTCACGCCCGAGATGGCGCTGTGGCGGGACGAGATCTTCGGACCGGTCGTCGCGATCCGCACCGCGGCGGACGAGGCCGACGCGCTCGCGCAGGCCAACGACACCGAATACGGGCTCGTCGCCTACGTCTATACGCGCGATGGCTCGCGCCGCACCCGGTTCGCCGAGGGCCTCGAGGCCGGCATGGTCGGCATCGACGAGGGCCTGGTCTCCACGGCCCAGGCGCCGTTCGGCGGCGTCAAGCACTCGGGCCTGGGCCGCGAGGGCTCGCGTCACGGGCTCGACGACTACACGAACCTCAAGTACATCGCGACGCGGATCTCAGGCTAGGCTCACGTATCGATGGTGACTGGACCTCGCTCTGCGCGCCCCCCGCGCGATCCCGGACGGCCGCTCGAGGGCGCGCGCGTCGTCGTCGGCGTCTCGGGCGGCATCGCCGCGTACAAGGCCGCCGAGCTCGTGCGCCTCCTCGACCGGGCCGGCGCCGTCGTCGACGTCGCCATGACCGAGCGCGCGCAGCGCTTCATCGGGCCGATGACGTTCCAGGCGCTGACGCGCCGGCCGGTGTTCACCGATCTGTTCAACCTCGTCGAGGAGGCGGCGATCGGCCACATCCAGCTCGCCGATGCGGCGGACCTCGTCGTGATCGCGCCCGCGACGGCGAGCACGATCGCGCGGCTCGCGCAGGGCGACGCCGAGGACGCGGTCTCGGCGATCGTGCTCGCGACGCGCGCCAAGGTCCTGCTCGCGCCGTCGATGAACACGAACATGTGGGCCCACCCGATCACGCAGGCGAACGTGCGCCGGCTCGTCGACGTCGCGGGCTACCAGGTCGTCGGGCCCGGCGACGGCTTCCTCGCGTGCCGGTGGACCGGGCCGGGGCGGCTCGCCGAGCCCGCCGACATCGTCGAGGCCGCCGCATATCTATTGTCGCCGCAGGATCTCGCGGGCGTGCGCGTCGTCGTGACGGCCGGCCCGACGTACGAGGCGATCGATCCCGCGCGCTTCATCGGCAACCGCAGCTCCGGCAAGATGGGCATCGCGATCGCGGCGGCGGCGCGGCGGCGCGGCGCATCGGTGCGGCTCCTGCTCGGCCCGAGCGCGCTGGCGCCGCCGGTCGGTGTGACCACGACCTCCGTCGAGAACGTGGCGCAGCTCCGGTGGGCGCTCGATGACGCCACGAAGGACGCCGACGTCGTCGTGATGACGGCGGCGGTCGCCGACTTCCGGCCGGCGGACGTCGCGAAGGAGAAGCTCAAGCGCGCCGCGCTCGGCTCCCGGATGACGCTCGAGCTCGTGGCGAACCCGGACCTGCTCGCGGAGCTCGGCGCGCGGCGCGGGCGGGCGCGGCGGCCGGTGCTCGTCGGGTTCGCGGCCGAGACCACGGACGTCGTCGGGAACGCGCGCAAGAAGCTCGAGACGAAGCGGTGCGACCTCGTGGTCGCCAACGACGTCGCCGAGCCGGGGGCCGGGTTCGCCGTCGACACGAACCACGTCACGCTCGTCGATCGCGACGGCGCCATCGACGTGCCGCCGGGGCCCAAGGCCGAGGTGGCGCACCGGATCCTCGATCGCGTCGTGACGCTGCTCGGGGCTGAGCCGCCGGGACCGGCGGCGGAGGAGCCGCCGGAGAAGAATAGAGGGAGCAAGCGAGGGAAGCCGCGAGGCATCTCGCGCGGGAGGACCCGCGCGAGATGATCGGCACCGTCATCGGGAACTTCCGCATCGTCGCGCAGCTCGGCAAGGGCGGCATGGGCGAGGTCTGGCTGGCGGAGCAGCAGAGCATCCGGACGAAGGTCGCGATCAAGCTCCTGCGCGATGACGTCTCGGCGGACGTCTCGCACGTGCAGCGGTTCTTCAACGAGGCGGTCGCCGTCAGCAAGATCCGGCACGCCGGCATCGTCAAGATCTTCGACGTCGGCTTCCTCGAGGCGCGGGCGTACCTCGTGATGGAGCTCCTCGAGGGCGAGACGCTCGCGCGCCGGCTCACGCGCGCCGGCCGGCTGCCCTTGCGCGAGGTGTGCGACGTCGGGCGGCAGGTCGCCGGCGTCCTCGACGCGACGCACGCCGCCGGCATCATCCACCGCGACCTCAAGCCCGAGAACGTCTTCCTCGTGCCCGACGCGGAGCTGCCGTCGGGAGAGCGCGCCAAGGTCCTCGATTTCGGCATCGCCAAGCTCAGCTCCGCCGGTGTGACGTCGACGTCGGTCAGCTCGATGGGCACGCCGCTGTACATGTCGCCGGAGCAGTGGCGGAGCGTCGCGAAGGTCGACGAGCGCACCGACGCGTACTCGCTCGGCTGCGTCGTCTTCGAGATCGCGTGCGGGCGGCCGCCGTTCCCGGCCACGTCGATGGGCGAGGCCTGCGCGATGCACCTGACGGAGATGCCGCCCGCGCCGAGCTCGGTCGTGCCGTCGCTGCCGCCCGCGTTCGATCACCTCGTCGCGCGCCTGCTCGACAAGGAGCCGGCGGGGCGGCCGACCATGAGGGAGGTCATGATCGCGCTCGACGCGATCGCGCAGGGGCTGCCGGCGGGCGCGCCCTCCGCGTACGGGGCCCACGCCGCGGCGCCGGCGCCGTTGCCGGCGGGGCCGGTCGCGGCGGGCGCGGCGACGGTGGCGACGATGGGCGCGGTCGCGGCGACGGCGCCCGCGGCGGCGTCCGGGCCGGCGCTGGGGACCGCGGCGGCGCTCGCGCCGGGGATGACGTCGGCGCTGGCGCCGCGCCGGGCGCCGGGCGGGCCGGCGACGGAGCTCGGGCGAGCGGCGACGGATCTCGCCGAGCCCATGCAGGGGCCACACCCGGTGACGACGCTCGGCGGCTCGGCCGGCTCGGCGCGTGCGGCGCCGGCCCCTCCCGTGCGCCCGCGGCGCGCCGCGCGGATCATCGGGCGGCTCGCTGGCGGCGCGGTGATCGCCGCGGCGGCCGCGACGGCGGCGGTGCTCGTGACGCGCGCGGATCAGCCGCCGACGAGCCCGCCCGCGCCCGCGCTCGATCCGACGCCTGCGCCCGATCCGACGCCTGCGCCCGATCCAACGCCCGAGCCGCCACCGCCACCGCTGCCACCGCCGCGGGCGGATCTGCCGCTCGTGGAGCTGGCGGATGTGCGCAAGCGGTCCGGCGAGGTGCCCAAGGAGCTGCGTGCCTCGGTGCCCGTGCGGCTCTGCATCGATCCGGTGGGCGCGGTCACCACCGTGCAGGTGCCCCTCACCGTCGACGATAAGATCGCGTCCGCCGTCACGGAGAAGCTCACGGCCTGGCGCTACGCCCCGTTCCTGAGCGACGGCAAGCCGATCGCCGTCTGCTTCGGGATGACGCTGCGCCCGCCCACGCCCGTCTCTGTGCCGGGCGGCGGCGGCAAGCCTGCGCCCGGAACCGGCAGCGGCGGCGGCAGCGGCAGCGGCAGCGGCAGTGCCGGCAGCGGCAGCGGCAGCGGCAAGCCCGCGCCGGGGACCGGCAGCGGCAGCGGCAGCGGCAAGCCCGCGCCGGGAACCGGCAGCGGCAGCGGCAGCGGCAAGCCCGCGCCCGGAACCGGCAGCGGCAGCGGCAGCGGCAAGCCCGCGCCCGGAACCGGCAGCGGCAGCGGCAGCGGCAAGCCCGCGC
>DATMCI010000118.1:0-3189 GCA_035558535.1 Kofleriaceae bacterium | reverse complement strand
CGGGGGCGGGGGGGGGGCGGCGAAAAAAAGAGCGGGGGATGGCGGGGGCATGTCGAGAAGGCGGCGGCGGCTCCGACGTACGGTGGAAGGCGCGACCATCTTGGGGCGCCGAGCACGAGCACCAAGCCGAGCACGAAGGAGAAGCCGATGAAGTACATGCTGATGATGAACACGCCGGGCGGGGGCCCCTATCAGATCGCGAGCTGGCCGACGCAGGACATCCGGGCGCACATCGCGTTCATGAAGGACTTCGCGCAGAAGCTGGGCGCGTCGGGCGAGCTGGTCGCCGCCGAGGGGCTGGCAGGCCCGGACCAGGCCAAGCTCGTCCGGGCAGGCAAGGACGGTAGGCCGATCACGGACGGCGTGTTCCCCGAGGCGAAGGAGTTCCTGGCGGGGTACTGGATCGTTGACGTCGAGAGCGCGGAGCGGGCGTACGCGATCGCCGCGCAGGCGTCGGCGGCGCCGGGCCCGGGCAGCGCGCCGCTCAACATGGCGATCGAGGTGCGGCAGGTGATGAGCGGGCCGCCGGAAGACTGGGTCTAGGCGGCGATGAGGCGGCGATGAGGCGACAGTGAGCGGCGAGGGCGAGCCCGAGGAACGCGAGCGCCGCGCGCGGATCGACGCGATGCTGCGCGAGCTGGCGCCGCAGGTGCTGGGCGCCGTGATCCGGCGGTTCCGCGACTTCGCGGCGTCCGAGGACGCGGTGCAGGAGGCGCTGATCGTGGCGGCGGCGCGGTGGCCGCAAGGCGGCGTGCCGGAGGATCCGCGCGCGTGGCTGATCCGCGTCGCCGCGCGGCGCATGGTCGATCACGTGCGGGCCGAGACGGCGCGGCGGCGGCGCGAGGAGCTGGTGGTCAGCCTCGTGCCGCCGGAGGAGCAGCTGGCGCTGGGTCCGGACGACGACGCGGCGAAGGCGGGCGACGACGCGCTGCTCCTCCTCTTCATGTGCTGCCACCCGGCGCTGTCGACGCCGACGGCGATCGCGCTGACGTTGCGCGCGGTGGGCGGGCTGACGACGGCGGAGATCGCGCGGGCGTTCCTCGTTCCGGAGGCGACGATGGCGCAGCGGATCAGCCGCGCCAAGCAGACGATCGGGGACTCGGGCGTCCCGTTCGAGCGGCCGGCGCCCGAGGACGCGGCGCGCCGGCTGGGCGCCGTGCTGCACGTGCTGTATCTGATCTTCAGCGAGGGGTATGCCGCGAGCTCGGGCGAGCGCCTGCAGCGCACCGATCTGTCGGGCGAGGCGCTGCGGCTGGCGCGCATGCTCCATGGGCTGGTGCCGGAGGACACGGAGGCGGCCGGGCTGCTCGCGCTGATGCTATTGACGGACGCGCGGCGCGCCGCGCGCACGGGGCCGGACGGCGAGCTGATCCCGCTCGACGAGCAGGACCGGAGCCGCTGGGAGCGCGCGGCGATCGCCGAGGGCGTCGCGCTGCTCGAGGCGACGCTGCCGCGCGGCGCCGTGGGCCCGTACCAGCTGCAGGCGGCGATCGCCGCGGTGCACGACGAGGCGTCGAGCACGGCCGAGACGGATTGGCCGCAGATCCTGGCGCTGTACGGCCTCCTGCAGAAGATGTCCGATAACCCGATGGTCGCGCTCAATGGCGCGGTCGCGGCGGCGATGGTCCACGGACCGGCGGCGGGGCTGGCGCGGCTGGACGAGCTGGCGAAAGACCCGCGGCTGGTAGAGCATCACCGGCTGGATGCCGTGCGCGCGCACCTGCTGGAGCGAGCGGGCGATATCGACGGCGCGATCGCGGGGTACCGGCGCGCCGCCGCGCGGACGACGAGCCTGCCGGAGCGGAGCTACCTGCTGGAGAGAGCAGCGCGGCTGGGCGCTGCGCCGCACGAGCGCTGATGCGGCGGGCCGGGCACGTTGCGGCGGGCCGGGCACGTTGCGGCGGCGGCAACATGAATGCGCGGTGACGCTGCGAGCGGGGCAGGACGGGCGTGTTGCGGCGGCGGCAACATGAATGCGCGGTGACGCTGCGAGCGGGGCAGGATGGGCGTGTCGCGGCGGCGGCAACATGAACGCGCGGTGACGCGTGAGGGCGCGGGCGGGCGGGGCGCGGCTCACCAGGGGCCGGATAGCTCGAGCTCGTAGAGCTGCGCGGGCTGAGCGACGTCGTCGGGGTCGACGACGATCCAGGCGCGGTGCGGATCGCGGGGATCGAGCGCGAGCCCCTCGGCCTTGAGCGGGAGATCGCCGTGGCTGAGCGGGGCGGCGCGGACGTTGGCGCCGTCGAGGGGGCCATCGATCACGCCGTCGATCACGCCGAGCTGCGAGCCGCGGGCCGGGCCGTCGTCGATCGCGTTGGGCGCCGACTCGGCGGCGGCGAGGTAGAGCACGCGGTCGCCGCGCGCGGCGGCGTCGGTGAAGCCGAGGCGCGCGCCGCCGAGGGTGCCGAGGTCGAAGCGGGACGCGCCGAGGGGCGCGGGCGGCGGGCCGGCGGCGGGATCGGCGAGCCAGTCGGCGAGCGGGGCGCGGGGCAGGCGCACGACGGCAGGGCCGGGATCGGCGGGCCCGGTGTTGCCGCGGTGGAAGAGCCAGAGCTCGTCACCGACGGCGGCGACGCCCTCGAGGTTGAGCGCGCCGCCGGCCGCGTCACGGAGGGCGCGGTACAGCGGGGCGGCGTCGAGGACGCGCACGTCGGAGCCGACGACGGCGACGCGCTCGCGGGCGGGCGCCGAGCCGGAGCCGAACGCCCAGAGCTCGGCGCCGACGGCGACGCACGCCTCGAGATCGAGCTTGTCCTGCTTGTTGCCGAGCGCGACCTCGAACCGGCGGCGGCCGCTGGGGCCGCGCGGCAGCGCGAGCGCCGAGACCTTGTCCCCGGCGACGGTCGCGATGAACGCGGCGTCGTCCTGGACGACGACGAGGCGGCCGCCGGTGAGGGCCAGGCCGGACGCGGCGCGCACGTGCGGCGGTCGGTCGGCGTCGGTCGCGGCGGGGACGGTGTAGCGCAGCGCGCGCGCGGAGACGACGCGGACGCCGAGGGCGGGATCGAGGCGCGCGGTCAGCACGCGCCGAGCATACCGGACGGCGAGGTCAGCGCGGCGGGACGGCGTAGCCGCGCTGGGGGAACGGGTTCGCGGTGTCGCGGCGCGAGAGCTCGGCGGGCGTCCACACGGCGCCGCGCTCGGAGAAGATCGCGAAGCCGACGACGCCGACGTTGCGATCGCCCGACG
>DATMCI010000117.1:0-22772 GCA_035558535.1 Kofleriaceae bacterium | reverse complement strand
GCGGCGGCGCGGTCGGCGAGGCGGCGGCGCGCGCGGGCGGTGGCGGCGCGCCGGGGCTCGAGAGCGGCGCCATCGATTCGCTCTTGTTCCGCAGCGGCGGCGGCAGCGTCTTGGGAGGCGATCGCGGCGGCTCTGGCGGCTCCGGCGCGGCGGCCGCGATCGGAGGTGGCGGCGCGGCAGCGGGCGCGGGCGGAGCGCCGAGCGCCGTCGAGACGCGCCGGGCCGGCGGCTCCTGCGGCGCGGCGAGCGGCGGGGCAGCCCGCGGCAGCTCGGGCGGCGGCCGCGACGGCGAGTGCTGGCGCGGGGGCGGCATTCCGAACGCGGCCGGCGCATCGGTGGGGAGCGGCGGCATCGCGAGCGGATCGTCCATGTCGTCGTCTTCGTCCAGAGACGCGGGCGCGGGGGGGCGCTGCGCGAACGCGCCGAGCTGCGGCGCGTCGAACGGCTGCGGCGCGCCGAACGGCTGCGGCGGCGTGTCGTACTGCGGCGGCGAATCGTACTGCGGCGGCGAATCGAACGGCGGCGGCGTCGGGATGCCGGCGATCGCGGCGATCTGATCGCGCGGGATCGGTGTCGGCGGGGGCATCATGCGGTGCGCCTGTTGCGCCGGCACGAAGCCGCCCGTGCCGCCGACGTGCGGCGCGGCCTCGTACAGCGGGCGCAGCTGCGGCGCCGACGAGAACAGCGGCTGATCTCCGGCCGGCGGCGGCAGACCGTGCGCGCCGGTCGGCGGCATCGGACCGCCGGCGTGCGGTGGCAGCGGCGATGGGCGGCCCATCCTCGGCTCGGGGCGGAGCGCGGCGGGCCGGAGCGCGTCGTCCTGCAGGAGCGCGAGCACGTCCACGGGCGACTGCTGCGCCGCCGGCGCGCTGGGCCCGGGGCCGAGCTGCCTCGCGGAGACGCGCGGCGCGGGAGCGCGTGCGGCTGCTGCGCGCGCGGCTGCTGCGCGCGCGGCTGCTGCGCGCGGCTGCTGCGCGCGCGTCGGGCGCAGCGCCATCACGCTCGCAAGGATCGCGCTCGCGACGCCTCCGGCGAACAGGTACGTCCCGATGCCGATCGGGACGGTGATGTGGAGCAGCTTGCCGTCGGCCGACGGGGCCCGCACCTCGATGCCAGGCCCCTGCATGATCAGCCCGATCGCGACGATGCCCGCGACGACGACGGCGAACACCGCGAGCTTGGCGATCGAGCGGCGGCGCTCGCTGTTCGTGGCGGCGGTGATGACGAGCAAGACCGCCGCGAGCGCGAGCAGGCCGGTGGCGCCCGCGGCGACGAGGCCGGTCGTCTTCACGGTGCCGGCCACGTCGATGTGCTCGCACTTCTTATCGCCGCCGGTGTTGCAGCCGCGCGACTCGATCAGCCCGACGTCGACGTGCTTGGTCTTGAACAGCCGCCCCTCCACGTTCGGGTGCCCCGACCACCACCCCGGCAGCGGGCCCAGCGCGCCAGCGAGCGACAGCGCGAGTGACACGACCGCTATCAGCGCGAACGTAGCGCCGCCGACGCGGGTGAACATGCGCCGAGGTTACCACGCAGCCAGTAGATCGAGGGCGGCGGCGGCCGACGACGCGGTGCGAAACGCGGCGCGGTCCTCGGGTTTCAGCACGCGCGCGGCGGCGGCGTGATCGAGGAACGCCTCGAGCGGCGACCAGAAACCATCCACATCGAGGAAGACGACGGGCTTGCGATGATATCCGAGCTGGAGCCCCGTCAGCGTCTCGAACGCCTCCTCGAGCGTACCGAGCCCGCCGGGGGCGACGACGAACGCGTCGGCCAGCTCGTACATCATGGCCTTGCGCTGGTGCATGGTGTCGACGATGTGGAGCTCCGTCAGGCCGCGGTGCGCGAGCTCGCGCTCGACGAGCGCGTGCGGGATCACGCCGATCACGCGGCCGCCAGCGGCGAGGGCGGCGTCGGCGAGCACGCCCATGAGCCCGCGGTGCGCGCCGCCGTAGACGAGCGTGAGGTCGCGCCGCGCGAGCTCGCCGCCGAGCTCGCGGATCGCGGCAGCGTGCGCGGGGTGGCCGTGGGACGAGGACAGAAAGGCGGTCACGCTCCGCACGCCGCGAACGTAGCGCACGTCGCCGGGCCCCGTCCGGCAAGCACATGCGATTCACTATCGGCCTCGCGGCCGTGTTCCCGGCTTGCATGAAGGATCCGCAGAGCCGCGATCACGCGGCGCTCCTCGTGCGCCAGCACTGCTAGCGAGCTCCTCATCCCGGATCGCACCGTGCGGTCCTTCCCCTCGCACGCTCGGATGATGCTCCCGCCGCGCCGCGCGCAGCCTCGCGCGGCCCTCACGCGGGCCGGCGATCTGGGCCGCGGAGGACATGCGATATCTGGTCGGTGACGCGATCGGAGCCCACCCGGCGCGGCTTCCTCCAGTTCGTGGTGGCGGGCGGCGGAGCCCTGGTGGTCGGCTGCTCCCTCGACGATGGCCCCCTCGATCCCGGCGAGGACGCCGCGGCCCTCGAGCTCCCCGATGTGCTCGACCTCGGCGACGTGTTCATCCTCGCGGAGCAGCCCTACGCGAACAACCTGATCCTCGAGGTGACGCCCCAGAACCGGGTCCGCTTCGAGCTCCCACGCCTCGAGAAGGGGCAGGGCATCGTGACCGCGCTGGCGATGATGATCGCCGAGGAGATGGACGCGGACTACGACCGCACGGACGTGGAGATCTCCCGCGCGCGCGCCGACCGGCCGTTCTCGCTGACCGGTTACTCCGCCACGATCCGCGCGATGTGGAAGTGGGTGCGCCCGCTCGCCGCCCACGCCCGCGCCCGCCTGGTGACCGCGGCGTCCGATCGCTGGAACGTCGACGCCGGCCAGCTCACGACCTCGAAGTCGCAAGTTCGCGCGCCCGACGGGCGCACGGCGACCTACGGCGAGCTGGCCGCTGCGGCGGCGGCCGTGCTGATACCGCGCGTGCCGTCGACGCCCAAGCCCGTGAGCGCCTACACGCTCGTCGGCACGCCGCGGTCGCGCAAGAACGCCCGCGACATCGTGACGGGCAAGCAGCGGTACACGCTGGACATCGATCTGCCGGGGGCCGCGTGCGCCGTGGTGGCGCGCCCACCGGACCTGTACGGCACCGTGCTGGCGTGGAGCGCGACGGCGGCCACGGCCCTGCCGAACGTGATCGGCGCCGTCGAGATCTCGCAGATCCGGGGCCCTCGCTCCGACGCGCGAGAAGGCGGCGTCGCGGTGGCGGCGCGCACCTTCCACGAGGCGCTCGCCGCGCGCGACGCGCTCTCGATCCAGTGGAGCCCGGGGCCGCTGGCGACCTCCTCCGACGCCGATCTCCGCGCGCGGCTGGTGGCGGCGACGCCGCCGCGGACTCCCGCCCTGCCGGGCGCGGCCGTGATCGACGCCGCCTTCGATTATCCCTACGTGAGCCACGCGCCGCTCGAGGTGCAGACGGCGGCGGCCCGCGTGCAGGGCAGCTCGGCGGAGGTCTGGTACGCGTCGCAGGCGCCGCGGATCACCGCGCAGCTCGTCGCTGGCGCGCTCGGCATCCCCGCTGCGAACGTGACGGTGCACGTCACGCCCTGCGGCGGCTCGTTCGGCCGCCACTTGTTCTGCGAGGCCGCCGTGGAGGCCGCGCTCGTCTCGCAGGCCCTCGGCGTGCCGATCAAGCTGATGTGGACCCGCCAGGACGACATGCGGCACGGCCGCTTCCGTCCGATGTCTCACCACGCGCTGCGGGCGACGTGGAGCCCGCTGCTCGGGACCCTGCTCACGTACGAGCACCTCGTCTCCGCCGCCGAGACCGACTTCCGGCACGGGCTGGGCGAGGCGTTCACCGCGGCCGGCTTCGATCTCGCGTCCGGCGCGCTGAACCAGACCGTCTTCGAGACCTCGGTGACGGTGCCGTACGCCTTCGCCGTCAAGGACCAGCGGCTCGTCGAGACCAGCCTCGGCGTGCCCACCTGCTCGTGGCGATCGATCTACTCCGGCAGCGTGGTCACCTCGAACGAGATCTTCATCGACGAGGTCGCCCGGGCGCTGCGGTCGCGGACCGGCCTCGACGAGGTGGCGTTCCGGAAGCAGCACCTCACCTCGGCGGCGGCGCGGGCGTGCCTCGCGCACGTCGCCGCCGCGGGCAACTGGGGCGGCCCGCTGCCGGCGGGCCACGCGCGCGGCGTCGCGTGCCACGTCGAGTACCGATCGGCGGTGGCGTACCTGGTCCAGGTGGACGCCACCGATCCGCAGAACCCGCGGCTCACGCACGCGTGGATCTGCGCGGACGTGGGCGTGCCGATCAACCCGCGGGGCATCGAGGCGCAGCTCCAGGGCGCGCTGATCGATGCGTGGTCGGCGATGTTCCGCTCCGGCAATCACCTCGATCACGGGGCGATCCGCGAGAGCTCCTATGGCGACCTGCGCTGGGCGCGCATGGACCACGCGCCGCCGGCGACGGTGGTGCACGTGATGCCGGCGGCCGCGGGGGCGCCCTCGCCCGGCGGCTGCGGCGAGCTCGGCGTCCCGCCGGCCGCCGCGGCGTGCGTCAATGCCTATGTCCGCGCGACTGGCCAGGTGCAGCGTCGATTCCCAATCCTGGAGTACGTCTGATGCCCCCGTACACACTCACGGTCAACGGCCAGCCGCGTACGGTCGATGTCCCCGCGGACATGCCGCTGCTCTACGTCCTCCGCGAGCTACTGGGCATCACCGGGCCCAAGTACGGCTGTGGTGTCGGCGTCTGCGGCGCCTGCACGAGCCACATCGGCGAGAACCAGGCCGCGCGGCCGTGCGTCGTGCCCGTCGGCGCGGTCGGCGATCGGCCGATCACGACGATCGAGGGCCTCGCGCCGGACGAGGAGAGCCTGCACCCGGTGCAACAAGCGTGGATCGATCACGACGTGGCCCAGTGCGGCTATTGCCAGCCAGGCCAGATCATGGCCGCGGTGGCGCTGCTCGCGAAGCAGCCCAGCCCGACCGACGCGGACATCGATCGGCACATGGGCGCCGGCACGCCCGGGGCGCCGGGCAACATCTGCCGGTGCGGCACCTACGTGCGCATCCGGGCCGCGATCAAGAGCGCGGCGGGGGCGATGCTCGGCGGCGGCTGCGGCGGCTGCGCCGGCGCGAGCGCGAGCGCGGGCGCGGAGTCGAGCGCTCGCGGCCCCTGACGGAGCCACGGCTGTAGGATCCGAGCGTGCAGCGCCGGGCTCTCACCCTGTTCCTCGCCGTTGCTTGCGGTCGAGCCCGCTCGAGCCGGCCGGCGGACCCCGGGGCCGGTCAGAATCACGCAGTTTCAGGTGCTTGCCGACACAAACGGCCAATGTGCACCCGCGATGTCACAGGCCGGGTCCGTAGCTCGTCCTTCTTGCGTACCCAAGAGGAGCAAGGAAGACCATGGACGCCCGTCTCAACTACTTCGGCAACGCCGTCGCGATGAAGTTCGTCAAGTACATCAACTCGGCCGGCAAGGTCATCTCGGATTCGTCGCTGCCGGCCGCCACGCAGGAGCTCGTGAAGATCCGCGCCAGCCAGATCAACGGCTGCGGCTACTGCACGGACATGCACACCAAGGACGCGGCCCACCGCGGAGAGACGCCGCTGCGTCTCCATCTCGTCGCCGCCTGGCGCGAGGCCAAGGTCTTCACCGACGCCGAGCGCGCCGCGCTCGCGCTCACCGAGCAGGGCACCCGCATCGCCGACGCCTCCAGCGGTGTCAGCGACGAGGTCTGGGCCAACGCGCGCAAGCACTACGATGACGAGCAGCTCGGCGCCCTCGTCTCGCTGATCGCGCTCATCAATACGTACAATCGGATGAACGTCATCATCCAGAACCCGGCCGGCGACTACCAGCCGGGCCAGTGGGGCTGAGCCTTCCGTCCCCGCGGGTGCCAGTCCGGGAGCGCCGGTCGACGTCGCGCGGGGCGCTGGTTCAGAGGCGCCGGGCGCGGGGGCTCGCGTGCGCGAGACTCGGTTCTTCGTGTGGTCCGCATGGCAGAGCCCGGTCTACCTCGGCATCACGCCACAGAGCTCGTGGATATCGGTGGTCACACGTCGAAAGAAGGCTGCGGACATCGCACCAACGTTCACTGGCGAATACTTCATGTTTTCCTACAACACCGAGGAACGCGCGTGGGCGTACGGCGCTCGTCCTCCAGGCGCCGGAGTGTTGCGTGACCTCGTGGGCGCAATGGGGCGGCGTGGGCTCCTCACAGCGCCGCGCGAACCGCTCGTGGCTCCAGAGGATCCGGAGACCAACGAGGACGACAACTGAAGCCCCGGCCTGGATCGCTGAATCCGCTGTCCACAGACAATCAGACTGCGTGCGTGGCGTTTGAGCGCATTGCGATGATGCAATGATCAACGTCTACCCTTGAGCCGAAATCTGCGGCGCCACCGAGCGCCTACTTTGACCGTCACTACCCGCCGTAACACACGTCGCCCGGCGCGGCGCGGATTCGCTGGCGACGGAGGTGGCGGCCTGCTGTTCACCTCCGTCGCGCTCGCCGCCGCAGGTGCTGGGCTCCTCGTGTTGCGCTCGATCTGCACCTGACACAGCGCCTGCTGCGCCATCAGGCGCAGCGCGAACGCGCGATCGCGGCCGATCATGCCGCCGATCACGGCACTGACCACGCCGAGCGCGACGGCGAAATTGGGGATGAGCTCTGGCGTCCTGTTCGCGGTGGCAATACCCATGCCGGCCGCGACGCCGATCAAGGCGCCCAGAAGCGCATAGGCAATCATCATCGAGGTTGCGCGGCGGTAGAGCCGCCCCGTGAAGGTCAGGATAACGTTCTCGTCGTATTTCACAGCCATGGCACCCTCCGCAAGCCATCGTATCGTGGCCGCGCCCGTCGCGTCTCGCGCTCCCCGCGGGACGAGCAGGCCGCGGTCACGGCTCGACGGCGCCGGCCGTGCATGGCTCGGGGCGCGGCTTGCCGAGCTGATCGGTCGGCGGGCAATCGCGCGCGATCCCGCGGGCGGGGGTCGCGGCCGCCGGCAATAGCGTCTGCGGGTCGCCGCCGCTTGGGGCGAGCGCGCCGAGCATCGGATCGGCGATCAGCGGCGCGGTGGTGCACAGCGAGCCGCCGGGCCACTGGAGGTTGCCGCTGTTGCCGCTCCCAGCAGGGCGCGCGACGTTGCAGGTCGGCGTGTACATCGCGGTGTTGCCAGCGATGATCGTGTTCACGAGGGTCAGTCCGTCGCCGAAGATCGCGCCGGCGATCTGGTTGGCCGCCGTCGCGCGGTTGTTCGCGATCGTGCAGTTCCGCATCGTGCCGGTCGGCGCGTTGCCGAGCCAGACCCCGCCGCCGTTGCTGCCGGTCGCGACGTTCTCCGCGATCGTCACGTTCGTCATCTGCACCCGGCAGGCGTTGATCCAGATCCCGCCGTTGTAGAAGGCCTGGTTGCGCGAGATCGTGCTCGCCGTGATCGTGAGCGCGAGTCCCTGGAGGTAGAGGCCGCCCGCGTTGCCCGAGCCGGTGGCGGTCACGCGGTTGTCGTCGACGGTCGAGCGGTCCATCGCCAGTGATCCGGAGCTGTCGTTCGAGACGCGGAACACGCCGCCGCCGATCGCGCCGGCGGAGTTGTGCCGGATCGTCACGCCGCACAGCGAGGTGGCCTCGCCGCCGCCGTCCATGTAGATCGCGCCGCCGCAGCCGCCGTCGCCGGGGTTGCCGCCGGTGCCGGTTGCGGCGTTGTCGATGAACGAGCTGTTGATGATGGTGAGGTCGCCGTTGAGGCTGCCGATCGCGCCGCCGTCGCTCGCGGCGTTGTTCGTGAACGTGCTGCCGGCCACGATCGTGTCGCCGCCGCCGAAGCCGTAGATCGCGCCCCCGGCGACGTCCTGGCCGGTCGCAGGCGCGCGGTTGTTCTCGAACACCGAGTCGAGGACGGTCAGGCTCCCGCCGTCGCGGTAGATCGCGGCGCCGCCCTGCGCCGTGTCGGCGCCGACCGCGGGGCTCTTGCCGTCGCGGAACGTCAGCCGCTGCACGACGAGCCGGGGCGTCGGCGTGTCGTAACCGGAGTCGAGGTAGAGGATCCGCGACGTCTGGCCGCCGCTGAGCGTCACCAGCCCGCCGCCGTCGAGGACGGTCTCCTTCGTGAACGTGATCTGCGAGGCGACGGTGATCGTGACGGGAGCGGAGCCGCAGCGGAACACGATCGTTCCGCCGCTTTGGGCCGCCTGCTGCAGCGCCGCGGCCGTGCAGCTCGCGGGCGTGCCGTCGCCGACCACCGCGGTCGGCGAGGACACGTCGTAGAGGGCCGGACGATCGCAGCGCGCCGCGGGCGTCTCCGCGTCGGGGGTGGGGCCGTCAGGGCCGCCATCCGATTGGCCACCGCACGCCGCCCAGCACAGGCAAGGCGCCAGCAACCAGCGATGCATGGAGCCATCAGTGGACATCACGAGCCGCAGCATCTCACGCGGCGCGCGCGGCGTCGATGCGAGCGTCAGCGACGGGGCTCGACCTGCGGGCCGCCACTTCGCCGCGACGCGGAGCGAGCGCTATTCGTGTTGCGCTTCAGGGACGTACCGGTCGACCTGTCGCGGGGGCATTCGGCACGCGCGCCGTCTTCGCCGAGTTGGTACACCTCCGCAGGTACTGAGCGTACCGGCGCCTGAAGCGAGCTACGGGCTCCAGCGCACCATCATGAAGCGCCGGTGATCGACGCCATCAGGCGGGCGCTGCCCGACCGGGCGCTGCCCGACCGAGGTCGAGGTGTGGCCGGATCCAGAGACGAGGTACTGATCCGCTCCCTCCTTGACCAGCGTGCAGCCATCCGGCGAGACGGTCACGCTGGTGCCACCACGCGCGAAGTCGAGGGCGTGCGTGCGCCGTACCGCTGGTGGCTTCGTGCTCTGGTCTTGCTCGCTCTGGACAACCTTGCCAGTCGTGACCTTCCAGCCGTCTGCCCAATCGTCGGCACCGGACTCGGACGCGACGATCAGGACCTTGCCGTCGGCGCCCTTGATCTGACCGTCGAAGAAGCGGTGCGGGCGGCGGTTCTTGCGCACGCTCGCGTCGATGTGATCGCCTACCTTGAACGGCATCGCCTGCACCGGATTGACGGAGAGCATGAACGCCCGATCGCCTTTGTCGCCGGCAACGACGATCTTGTAGAAGGTCGGCTCCAGGTCCGGAGTGATCGACTTCACCTTCCCCGCGGCATGGAGCGCCGTCGCCTTGGCGTCGGTCAGGTACACCATCGTGCTGCACACGCTCGGGACCGCCGGCGCCGCGCGGACGGGCGAGGGAGCACACACGGCGGCCACGATCACGAGGCAGGAGCGCTGCATCGATCGACAGTAGCCGATCATGGCGAGAGCGCTACACCCGCGACGCGCCGCCGCTGCGCGACCTCAAGGGGATGCGCGTCCGGAGCTGCGTCGAGCGGCCCGGTCTACAGCGGGAGACGGCCGTCGCTTGTACGCCTTCGCTCAGATCAGATCAGAGCGGCTTCAGCGCCGACGAGATCGTCTGCCATTCGTCGGTCACGGTGAACGCCCAGGTCATGGTCGTCGTCGTGCCGGCGGCGGCCGCGGTGCTCGCTGCGGAGTTGTCGAGCGTGTTGTCGCCGCTCGCGTTGCGCTTGAAGCGCTCGGTTTGCCCGGCGCCGGACGCGACGATGCCGCCGCCCTGCCCGACCGTGTTCACGATGAGATCGCCGGACTGGCTCGCCACGTCGACAGAGGACTGCGTGCCGTCGCCGCGCGCGATCGCCGAGGCGCGCACGGGCGTCGTCTGATCGATGCCGGTGAACGCGAGCGCGCCGCTGTGGACGGTGTTCGCGGTGCCCGCGAGCGTCACCACGACGTCGTGCGCGCCGTCCGGTGGCGCGACGAGCTGCCACTGGTCCGAGCGCGTCGTGAGCATGCCGCACGGCGTCCCCACGATCGTCGTGATCCGGGTCAGTGCCAGGCCGCTGTACGTCACGCCGGTGACGGCGGGGACCGCGGCTGTGCAGTTCGAGCCGAGCTGGACCGACACGAGGAGGAACCGGCCCGCGCCGGGCGGGATCGTGAGCGAGTAGGTCAGGCTCGCGACCGCATCGCCTCGCGCGCTCGCGACCGCCGCGAACGCGGGCGGGATCATGGCGTCGGGAGGCGCGTCGGGCGGGGGCGCGGCATCGGCCGCACCGGCGTCGGGCTCGAGCGCGGGGATGCGGTCGACGCAGATCGGCAGTGCGCGCGAGGTGTCGCACACGAGGCCGCTGGGGCACTCGCCGTTTCCGGCGCACGGCACGCCGCGCGGCAGCGCCGGTTGATAGCACCCCGCCAGGGCGATGGAGAGTGCGAGCGCCCTCATGCGCGGAGCGTAACACCATTCGCCAGAAGCGAGACGGCGGTGCGGTGCGCTGCGCGTTCTGGCGGTGTTCACGGCTCGATAGCGCCGGCCGTGCACGGCTCGGGGCGCGGCTTGCCGAGCTGGTCGGTCGGCGGGCAATCCCGCGCGATCCCGCGGGCGGGAGTCGCGGCCGCCGGCAACAACGTCTGCGGGTCGTCGCCACTCGAGGCGAGCGAGCCGAGCATCGGATCGGCGATCAGTGGCGCGGCGGTGCACAGCGAGCCGCCGGGCCACTGGAGGTTGCCGCTCCCATCCGGGCGCGCGACGTTGCAGGTCGGCGTGTACATCGCGGTGTTGCCAGCGATGATCGTGTTCACGAGGGTCAGTCCATCGCCGAAGATCGCGCCGGCGATCTGGTTGGCCGCATGGAGCCCCCCGTGGACGTCACGAGCCGCAGCATCTCACGCGGCACGCGCGGCGTCGATGCAAGCGTCAGCGACGGCACATCGACGCGGTCAGCCGCCAAGTGCTGCGGCAACGGCGCGCGACTCAGGGCGCCGGGGTCGTTCGGACTCGCGCGCCTCCGCGCAGCCCCAAGCTCCTCGTGATCGGCTACGATCCCGTCATGGAGGGTGGAGACGCGAATCTCATGGAGCTGGCGCGTCGCTGCACGCTGAGCCCGGTCCTGATCCGAATGTGGGTCGAGGCTGCCACCGTGATGCTCTTCAAGTTCCATCGAGCTCCCCCGCCGCGGACGCGACTGTCGCTGCATTGGGACGAGCGCAGGTGCTCGCTTCACCTCGACTGGACGCAGCCCGATCGGCAAGCACTCGAGAGCCACGCGAACGAGAAGGACGCGACCGAAGCGGGCGCGTACGCCGTGGCGATCGCGGCGGCCGAGCACGATGGGTACGTCGTGAGGAGACGAGCCCACCAGGGATCGGGCGCCGACCTCTTGATGGTGCGCCGCGGAGAACCCGACAATGACTTCGTGAAGCTCGAGGTCTCCGGAATCGCCCGGGGCGGTGGCCTGGAGAACAGGGTCACCCGGAAGGCAGCGCAGGTTGCGGGCGGCGATCTCGCGCGTCCCGGCGTCGCTATCGTCGTTCACTTCGAAGCGGCCCACATCGTCGCGAGGGGGACATGAGAGGGTTCGACGACCCGCGAGGTCGACAGAGCGAGGAGCTGGCGTTCGAGGCAGAGCGCGCGGAGCGCGGCGGAGATGTGCAGCGCGCGCGCTCTCTCTTCGCACAGGCCGCGGAGCTCGAGGAGCAAGTGGTCGCCGACACCGATCTGGCGGAGCCGCGCGTAAAGAGCGTCCTCGCCGTCAGCAGCGTGGCGCTCTGGTACAAGGCCCATCGGTTCACCCGGGCGCAGACCCTGGCGCGGCACTACCTCGCCATGGGCGCGGCTACCGATGACGAGTCCGCGCGGGAGCTGCGAACGCTGCTCCGCAAGGCGCAGCAGGACAACGACGCTCGCGGCCAGCGGACCATGACTCCGGCGGCGAAGCGGAGCGCGGTCGTTCGCCGATATTGCGAGGTGCGGGACCAGATCGAGTGGCTGCGCGCGACGTTGGGCGCCGAGCCAATCGTGCCGCCTACCGCCACAGCCGAGCTCGAGCGATTGTGGGCCAAGCTCGACGAGGCCGACCGGCTCGCGATCGAGGCCGAGATCGAGGCACTCGAGGCGCTCGAGGACACGGGCGAGCTCCTCTGCGTCGACGTCGAGCGTGACAAGGTCGAGGTGGCCGGCCCACGTGCCGCACGAGCTTCGCGATGAAGCTCGTCGCGCAGCGCGTCATGTCGCCTGCGACCCGGACGCAGGCCACCAATGCGTTTCACTACGTCCACGGCGGGCTTGCCTGGGCGGGACTGCCGCCGGCGGAGCTGGGGCATGGCGTGATCCAGGCGATCCGCGTCGAGCTCCCACCCGGCGGGAATCACGTGCTCACGTACCTCGATATTGTCGCACCGGACGAGACGCCGACACGGACGATCCTCCGGGCCTTCACGGAGCTCTACGACTTTGATCGTCCTCCGCCGTTCGTGCATACAGTCGACAACTGCACGTTCTCGTGTGCAATGATTCACGCCTTCCAGCTCGTGTGGAGGGCAGAGCTCATTCACCTGTACAACGAGGCTATCTCGGTGCGGCTCTCGCTTCTGTGACGTTGATCGCGGAATCTTGAACGGGCTCTTCTCTCTCAACGATCCCAAGGAATCGCGCAACCTCGCAGGATGGAATGATCTCGTTCGAAAGGACCTCAAGACTCCTGATCTCGCTGCGCCCTCTGACCTGAATTCAACGCAGTCGTTCGCTACGCCCAGTGTGCTGTACCCCGCGTCTTTGTGGATGTCGCCGCGGCTCGATGGAGGAGCCATGACGTTCGAGTAGCTCGCAGAGGCCCTCGCTCATGACACCAAGGTGCAGAGGAGACGCCGCAGCTCGGGGCGGGGCGCTCGATCGGCATGGCTCAGTGCGCCGGGGCGTCGAGCAGCATGCGCCAGCCGCCGTGCTCGGACCACCGCAGGACGCGCTGGTCGGTGCGTGTGATCGCGGTGCCGGCGCCGTCGACCGAGACGAGCTCGCCGACATCCACATCTATGGGGAGCGCGACGAGCTGGCGCGTCCGGGCGCCCTCGATCCGGAGCAGCTGCTGATCGAACATCGCCAGCGTCGCGGTGCCGTTCGTCGCGACGCGGAACGGCCAGATCTCCGGGCGGATCTCGGACAGGAGCGTCGCGCGCTTGCCGCCGTGCGTCGCGACGAGCTTGCTCGAGCCGCCGCAGCCCCAGAACTGATCGCCCTCGAGCGTGTAGCTCCACGGCCCGACCTCGAGCATCACGGCGCCCTGCGTGCGCCGCGTCTTGCGCCAGACCGGATCGCGCAGCGACGCCGCGAAGCCTTGCGTGACGTGCTCGACGATGTGCTCGCCGTCGGGCTCCGAGGTCGGCGTGACCGCGCGCGCCGAGAGGACGCCCGCGGGATCGAGGTGAGCGATGAGCGCGCGGTCGGGCGGGGCGAGGTAGCGCCACGTGGCACCGTCGTCGTCGGTGATGGCGATCAGCTCGGTGCTCGCCCGATCCAGCGTGACCGCGATCCACGCGCCGGCCGCGTACAGCTGCATCTGCTGCCCATCGTTTGCGCGCTTCGGGAGCGCGCGCCACACCGGAGCCTCGCCGCGGCGCACGACGCCCAGCGCGCCGTCGTCGCGGACGATCGCGACCCGCTCGGCGGCGGCCGCGACGAGCTGGATGACGCCCTTCGCCTCGAAGCGCGCGAACGTCTGGCCGCCGTCCCAGCTCACGTGGAGCTCCGCTTCGGCCCACGCCGCGACGGTGCAACCCCGCGGCGCCGCGGCGGCGCCGCGCAAGCTCCCGCCCACCGGCTGCGGGGCCTGCGCGATCGGGACGCCGATCGTCGAGACGTCGCGAGGGCAGCGCGTTCCGATCACCGGCGGCTCGACGGTGGCCGCGGGCTCCGGCGGGGGCGGCGGCGCCGGCGGTGATGGTGCCGGCGGCTGCTCGATGACCGCGATCACCGGCGGCAGCGGGACGACAGCCGGCGGAGGCACCTCGATGACGATCGACGCGCCGGGCGTGGAGCGCGCCGCGGCCCAGACGGCGGCGGTGGCAGCAGCGGCGAGCATCGCGATGACCAGCCTGCTTGGCCATCGCCGGGGGGCTGCTCCGACCTGTCGTGCGAGCATTTCATGCGGTCCAGCAACTGGTATGCCGCCGGTACCTCGCTGGATCCGTGGGCGGCGTGTCCCCGTGGACACGGTTACTGTGTCGAGCGCGGCGCCTGTGACAACCTCGACGAGTACTACCGTATGTCCGCCCCGACGGAGGACCTGCTTGGCGACGTCGATTCGTTCGGCATGCAGGAGACTTTCAATTCGGGCGCGGTGTCGTTGTCGCAGGCGATGCGTGCCTGTTACCCCGGATGCGGCGCGGCACCGGTCGTCAATCGATGGTCAGGCGCTTGGCGAGGCCGCGCGGATCACGCGGTAGATCGTCGAGCAGCACCGTGATGCCGTCGCGCGTCGCGAACACGGCGGCGTCGTTGCGCACAGTGAAATCGAGGAACTTGCCGGTGAGGCCGGGGCGGGCCTCGCCCGATTCGACGTCCACGAGCGTGCCGGAGCTATCGAGGAATGTGCGGTCGTCGGGAGAGAACACGATCGGCCCGGTGATCACGTGGCCGCGCAGCGAGATCGCGGTGCCTCGTTCGACGTCGAGCAGCTCGGCGTCGCTGGGCGAGCCGAGCACGGCGTGCGTGCCATCGCGCGACAGCGCGGCCAGCTTGCTGTCGCGGTCGAGGGCGATCGGCCGCGATGTACGCGTCGCGACGTCCCACAACAGGTAGCCGCCGCCCTCGCCCGCCGTGAGCACGCGCGTACCGTCCCCGGAGAGCGCGCCGGCGTCGCCGGCCGAGCCGGCGAGCACGTCGAGCCGGCCGGTCGCCGCCTCGACGAGACAACGCCGCTCGATGCCCTCCGGTGCACAGCCCACCAGGAGATGGCTGCCGGCGTCGTCGACCACGAGCCGGCCGTCGAACCGGAGCTTGCTGGCAGGGATCGCGGTGATCCGAGGCGAGGGCGTCCATACGACCACCGCGCCCGGGCTCCACGAGATCGGCGCGCCGTCGCTGCGGACCGTGACGCCGAGCGGTCCATCGCCCGCGCCTGGGTGGGCGCCGAGCTCGCGCGGCGCGGCGCCGCGCGGCCAGGCGAACACGCGCGCGCCGAAGCTCAGGGCGGCGTCGCCGGCGTCGTTCACCGCGATGGCGCCGCGGTGCGCGAGGGCGAGACCTGGCGCGCGCTCGACGCGCGATCGATCGATCGGATCGCCGCGGCGCAGCTCGTCGTCGTTGACCGTCAGGAGCTGTGCGCCGCGCGGCGACAGCGCCACGCCGGGCAGTGCGTGATCGTGCGGGCGAGCCCGCCGCTCGAGGCGCCAGACGCGGAGCCGGCCATCGCGGCCCGAGGTGATCAGCCGGTTGCCCGCCAGCACGCGCGCTTGCACGACGCCGCGCAGCGTGATCGACGTCCAGGCTGCGGGTTCCAGGACCACCAGTGAGTCGTCGTCGCGAACGCTGATCAACCAGGCGCCGTCGGGCGACACTTCGAGGGCGCCTTCGGGGACGTCGTCGTCGCGGAACGCGTTGCTCTGCCCGCGGGTGATGCTCCACCGCCAGTCACGGCCGACGCCCCACACGTGCGAGCCGTCGGGCGCGACCGCGACGCTGTGGGTGATCGCGTCGTGCGCGACGAAGTGCGCCGGCCGCGCGAAGTCCCAGTACGTCGCGACGCCGCGCACGCTGGTGACCACCACCTCGGCGTCGCGCGACATCCACGCGTCGGCGGTCCCCGGCGATTCGACGGTGTCGCCGGCGATCACGCCGAGCTCGCGGCCATCGCGCTCGAGCCGATGGAGCGCGCCCTTGCCGTCGAGCACCACGACGTGGGCGCCATCCGGCGCCAGCCACGCCCCGGCGGCGGTCGCGGGCGCTGTGATCGGATCGACGCACGCCGCGATCTCGCGGCGCTTCGCGGTGTGGTCGACGACCCGTTCCGTGGTGGCGCCGGTGGTCAGGTTGACCGCGATCACCTGAATCTCGGCGGCCCCGAACACCGCGAGCGCGTGCTGGCTGTCGTGGCACGCCCACACCGCGGGCAGCGCCGCCGTCGGCTCGGTGACCCGCACGGGCAACACGCGGTTCTGCCCAGTCGCGAGCTCGCCGATCCAGATCCTACGCACGTCGGCGGAGATCGCGAACCGCCCGTCGGGGGTGATCTCGAACGCGGGGTTGGGCAGGTGATCGAGCGTGCGTTCGAGCCGCGGGTACACCCGCGCGCCGGCCGCCATCGAGCGTGCCGCCACCCATCCTGGACCATCGACGTTGAGCTTGGCGAGCAACGCGAGCGCTTCCGGTGGATCGGCCTCGAGCGTCGCGCGCGCCTGGGTGAGGCGCGCGCGGTTCGCCTGGGCGATCGCGGCGTCGCGCTCGGCGACGATCTGGCGCAGGCTCCAGCCGCCGAACCCCAAGAGGATGGTGGCGGCGATCGCGATGACCGTGGCGATCGCGCGATGGCGCGCGAGCCAGCGCCGGATCCGCTGCGCGAGCGTGTAGCGGTGTGCGCCGACGAGCTGCCCGGCCTGGAACCGGCGGAGATCTTCGGCGAGCTCGCGCGCGGTCGGGTAGCGCGCGGCGGGCGCGAGCGCCATTGCCTTGGTGACGATCGCGGTGAGATCGCGCGGCGCGCCGGGCTCGCGGTCTGCGAGCGGGCGGATCTTGCCGGTCGCGACGCGTTCGATCATGTCCGCGAGCGTGGTGCCCTCGTGCGGTCCCGTTCCCGAGACGACATGATAGAGCATCGCGCCCAGCGCGTAGACGTCCGCGCGCTCATCCACGGCCTCGCCGAAAGCTTGCTCGGGCGCCATGTACGCTGGTGTTCCCATCAGCGCGCCGGCGGCCGTGGCGTCTCTCGGCGGTTCGCGATACGGGCCGCGATCGTCGGCATCGTGGTCGCTGCTCGCGAGATCCTTGGCGAGGCCCCAGTCGATCACGATGGTCTCGCCGAACTGACCGAGCAGGACGTTCGCGGGCTTGAGGTCGCGGTGAATGATGCGGTGGTCGTGCGCGTACGCGATCGCGTCCGCGACGGCGAGCACGGCCGGTAGCAGCGCGAGCCGCTGCGCGAGGGTCGTGGCCTGTTCGATCGCCCGATCGAGCGGACGGCCTGATACCAGCTTCATCGCATAGAACGGCGAGCGACCGCCCCGGTGGCCGGCGTCGTAGATCGGCACGATCGACGGATGCTGCAGCCGCGCCGTGATCTGCGCTTCACGCACGAACCGCCGCTGCGCGCTGGCGTCGTTGACGAACAGCTCCTTGACCGCGACCGGCCGATCGAGCACGCGATCTCTCGCGCGCAGCACGCGCCCGATACCACCGTGTCCGACCTCGCCGGTGATCTGGTAGCGCTCAGCGGCGGGCAGCTCTTCGAGCATCGCCGTGGGGCCGCGCAGCGCCAAGGCCGCGTGGGTCGCGTCGAGCGCCGGGTCGTCGTGCGACGCCGCGGCCGCGTGGGTTGCGTCGAGCGCCGGATCGCCGTGCGACGCCCGGGTCGACTCGAGCGCCGGGTCGCCCGGCGATCCAGGGCCCTTGAGCGTCTCGCTCACAGGCGCCTCGTCGAGCGCTGGGAGCGCTGGGAGCGCTGGATGCTCTCGGGCAAGACCACGCCGACGTTGGGCGTGATCACGACACGCACAGCGGGCTGGTGCATTCGCGGCGAAGGTACCATTCCCGCCACCGCGCCGGCATCTGGTGCGCTACGCAGGTGTGTTCGGGCCGGCCTACCGGCAGCGCGCGAAGCTCCGCGCGCTCATGCCCGCGAGCGCAGCCGAGCCATCCGGCGCTCCGGCGCTCCAGCGCTCCGGCGCTCCGGCGCCGTGCGGCGCCACCCAGCCCCGCGAGCGTGGAGCCGCGGCGCGGGCTGCGGCCGCGGAATCGCCGCTCGCAGCCAGTGGCCCACAAGGCTGATTTTCCCGTCGTGATTCTTCGAGGAACGTCGCCCACCGCAGACAGGCCGTTCGAACCGTTGGGGAGATCGGCGCTCACCGATCACGAGGAGGGGGGAACTATGCTCTCGGATTCTGTAATCGCAAAAACTGCTTCCTATCGTCGCAAGCCGCTCGGCGCTCTGACCAGCACTGGGCTCCTGGCCGGTTCTCTGCTCGGCGCAGCGTGCGCGATGGAGACTCCGCCCGAACGCTCACAGAGCTCGAGCAACACGGAGCTCCTGGCCGCACCCGCCGACGAAGTGGACACGATGTCGCGGACGGCGGTTCAGCAGTCGCTTGTCCCGATCCCAGGCCAGGTCGGCTACTACGATATGTCGGCTGGAGGCGGACAATCATATCAGGTGCCGCCCATCACCGCAGCCGGCGGGACCGCTATCAATATCTCCGATCCCAGCGCCGCCGCGCTGACGAGCCTTCAGGTGCTCTGGGTTCACAACCCCGATAACTCAGGCTTCGGAGCCGAATACCTCGCCCGGCGGCCCGACATCGCCACCGCAGTACAGAACGGCATGGTCCTGGTGATCCACGACCGCGCCGTCACCAATGCCAACACCCTCCTGCCGGCGGGCGCAGGCTTCAACATCCTCCGCGACTTCAACCAGGACAGGGATATCAACATCCGCGATGCCTCCACCGCGGTCACCGTCGGCTTGACCAACACATCTCTCGACGGAGGCAACTCCTCCAATCACGGCTTCGCCCAGGAGGGCACCCTGCCCGCCGGGTCCAGTCTGATCCTCAGTAGCACCAGCAGCGATCGCATCGTCACCTTCTGCTACGGGCACGGCCAGGGCGCGGTCATCTACTCGACCATCCCGCTCGACTACTACCTGCAGGGAGCCGGCCCCAACCCGCCGTTGGACAACATGCGCAACATCTACGCTCCCAACGTGGTGCGGTACGCCATGGCGGGCGCCTGCGCTGTGCGGAACCGGCCGCCGGTGGCCCGATGCCAGGACGTGGCCGTCGACGCCGGTCCGACCTGCAGTGCTGCGGCGAGCATCGACAACGGCTCCTCCGATCCGGATGGCGATGCCATCACCTGCACACAGTCGCCCGCCGGGCCCTACGGCTTGGGCAGCACCACGGTCACGCTCACCTGCACCGATCCCGGCGGCCTCAGCTCCTCCTGCACCGGCGCGGTCACGGTGCAGGACACCCTGCCGCCCGAAGTCGTGCTGAATCCACCCACGGTGCTGTGGCCACCCAACCACGACTACCGTGCCTTCTCCATCGAGTCCTGCATCCAGAGCATCACCGATCAGTGCGGCGGTGCGCTCCCGGTGGACAGCGCGCAGATCACCAGGGTGACCTCGGACGAGCCTGATGACGCCGTCGGCGGTGGCGATGGCGCCACCACGGACGACATGGTCATCACCGGCGCCACCACGGTGAACCTGCGGGCCGAGCGCCAGGGTAGTTGCGACGGCCGCGTGTACCAGGTCCACTTCACAGTGCAGGACGGAAGCGGCAATAGCACTCAGGCGAGCTGCCCGGTGTACGTCCCCCACGACAGCAGCGACGCGTCTGCGATCGACAGCGGCGTCGCCTCCTGCGTGGGCAGCGGCTGCTGAGCAGCGGCTCGGCCGGCGCGCGAGCAGGTCCGCGGGGGCGGCGGGGGCCTGGGCGGGTCCAGACCGGGATTGCTGCTTACGCCGCTTGGGTGCGGGCGTCAGTCCGCGCTGTGTGGGGTGACGCTCGGCGCCCCCGGCACACCAGCCAGCTCCGGCGCCGGACCGGCCGAGCCGCCGGTCCGGAGAGCTGCCGTCGGTCCGGGGTTGGGCGGAAGCCCGATGTCCAAGCGAGGCTTGTGGATGGGGTGCCGTAATTTGCAGCAGCACCCGGTGTACCGATCGTCGATGAAATCGGCAATCGTCGATGGCGATGGTGGGCAAGGAGACGAGACACAGGCAGGGGCTCGATGACGCATCGGACGACAGGCATCACGCGCAGGTGCCGCAGCCGGGCAAGTCAACGCTGACCGAGTCGCTCACGAGCGGAGTAACGCCGGTTCGAGCCGCACTCGGTGCACCCGGTGCCCCCGGTGCCCCCGGTGCCCCCGGTCCACTGCCTCGCCTGGAGCTTCGCGGCGAAGTCCGGCGACCGGCCGTCGATCAGCATCACGGTGCACCCGGCACACTGCCTCGCCTGGAGCTTCGCGGAAGCCAAATGGGGCCGACCGGTGGGCAGCAATCATCGCCACGCACGGCCCCACCGCCGCGCGTGGCGGAGGCGCGCGGCGAACCCAAAGGCAAGGTCAACGCTGCTATCAAGGTGGTCGTGCGCTTCGACGACGGCGAGACTCGAACGTGGGCCGGAACGGGCTCTTGGGGCGATGGGCTTGCTGAACGCTACACCGCTTCACGCGAAGGCTATCGACCGGAAGGAAAGTGGCTCTGGGAAGGTGACGAAGCCGCCCAGCGCGCCGTCGCGACCGTCCGAGTCGACGACAACTTGACCGGCGAGACGGGCATACGGCCCGAGGCGTGGGCGAAGGCGCAAGAGAAGCTCCGGGCCGCCGACGAGAAGAAGCGCGGCATTCCCGGCCCGCCCCCGTTCGCTACCGAGATCACCGTCTACGCAAAGCGCCTCGACAAGGTGACGAGCGACCCGGACGCTGAGCCCGACGGGCACGCACCGGGGCACGTTGACAAAGAGGATGCCGGCGACGGGTCGAGCGACGAGTTCAAGGAGCAGAAGCTCGGGTCGGGCGACAAGTCCGGCAAGCTCGGCAAGTCCGGCGCGGAGGGCGGAAGGCAAGACGGTAAGGCCGGCGGGCGCGACGGCGGTACAGGTACAGGAGCGCCGACCGAGGCCGAGCAGAGAGAGGTCTCCGAATTCGAGGGCTCGATCGGAATCGAGCCCTCGGTGGAGTCCGCGCACGGCGGCAGCGACACCGTCGGCCGTGGTGGTACGGCTGGCGGGAACAAGCCGGGCGGACAGGGCCAGCTGGGCGGTGACTCAGGCGGGCGCACGGGCGATGACACCGAGATAGGTGGAACCGGTCCCGGTGGGGATAGCGCGCGCAGGGACGGCGACGGTGCAGGCTCCGAAGACGGTGGGAGCGGCGGAACCGAAGGTGGCTCCCGCGACGGCAAGCAGGGCGGGTCCGCAGGCGGAATGTACGGAGGCGAAGGGAAGGCCGGTGACGCTGGCGTTCCCAGCGGCATCGGCCTTCTCGGCCTGATTTCGGTCCCCGCCGCCCTCAAAGGGTTCGTCGAGCTCGCGCTGATCCTCAGCGACGCCGATTTCACCGGCTTCGGGAAGAAGGCCGCGACCGAGACGATCGAACAGCTCGTCAAAGCCGGCGCGAAGGACCTGGCCGAGACCGGCGTGGATGCGGTCGAGCCGTTCCTCCGCGCAGCGCTCGCGAGCCAGGCGCGCGTCGAAGCGGCGAAGGCGACCAAGACTGCCACGAAGAAGATGGCGACGGACAAGCGCACCGCCGCGGCGTGGAAGCGCGCCAGCAAGGAGGAGCAGGCGGCGTTCCAGCGCAAGATCTACTATGACCACGTCGACAGGTTCTATCGAGAGGCCGAAGGCGCCGCCAAGAAGGCGCGCACCGAGGCAGAAGCGATCCTGAGGAAAGCGCCGAATAATGCGGCGGCGCAGGGGCGCCAGCGCGCAGCGGCGACGATGGAGACCGCGATGGAGGTGAAGCCCGTCGCGGGGCGGCTGCCGCAGAATCACGCGTACGCTGGCAAGGCATTCCCCGCAAATAAGCTCCCTGGGAAGTATCGTCAAAAAGGGCTGAGCTTTACGAAGGAGGGCTATCCAGACTTCGAACCACACGCGATGCAGCTACCGAACGGTAGCAAGCGCGTACAGATCGAGTACACTGGGAGCCGAGATGCCGACTTCACGGCAGCGAACAAAGCAGCGAAGCTCGACGAAACCCCTCGTGACTATACCTGGCATCACCTGGAAGATGGTAAGTCCATGATCCTGGTGCCAACGAAACTGCACAAAGCGGTCAAACACTCGGGCGGTGTGTCTCGGTATAAACACAAAACGGGAGTCGGAAGGTATGACTAGCTGGCCGACGTTCACAGAGAGAGGTCCAGAGGTTACCGAAGGCGATGTGGGCGGCTTCGAGCATCGCTTCGGCGTGGCTCTTCCTCGTGACTATCGAGCGTTCCTCCTCGAGGTGAACGGTGGGCGTACTGCAAGAACGCACCGTAGATTCGATCGCGGAATCTTGAACCAGCTTTTCTCTCTCAACGATCCTGACGAATCGCACGACCTCGCAGCATGGAATGAGGACGTTCACCGAGACCTCAAGACCACCGATCTCGTCATCGTGGGCGTCGATGATGGTGGCGGTGAGATTCTTTTGGTCGTGAACGGAGACCATGCGGGCGAGGTCTGGTTCCAAGTCCACGAAGGCCGGCCGTGGGAGGCGAATCCCCGCGTCCTCTGGCACGACCGGCGCGACGTCCGGAAGCTCGCGGACAGCTTCTCAGCGTTCATGTCATCGCTGCGTCCTCTGACCTGAATCCAGTATGACTAGCGCAACACGGGAATCGGAAGGTATGACTGGCTGGCCGCCGCTCACACTGAGAGGCCCAGAGGTTACCGAGAGCGATGTCGACGTCTTCGAGCAGCGCTTCAACGTGGTCCTTCCCCGCGACTATCGAGCGTTCCTTCTCGAGGTGAACGGCGGGCGCACTGCAGATACGCACTGTAAATTCGAACGCGGAATCTTGAACGGGCTCTTCTCTCTCAACGATCCCAAGGAATCGCGCGACCTCGCAGGATGGAATGATCTCGTTCGAAAGGACCTCCAGACCTCCGATCTCATCATCGTGGGCGTCGACGATGGCGGCGGTCAGATTCTCTTGGCCGTGAACGGAGATCATGCGGGCGAGGTCTGGTTCCAAGTCGACGAAGACCGGCCGTGGGAGGCGAATCCCCGCGTGCTCTGGCACGACCG
>DATMCI010000116.1:0-7188 GCA_035558535.1 Kofleriaceae bacterium | reverse complement strand
CCGGCACCAGCGCCAGCGCCAGCAAAGAAGTCACCTGCAAGGCCGGACAACCGCGCGCAGCCATCGCAATCTGCAGCCGACACTGAGCCGCGCTGGCGGGCAACCGAGGCCCCGATCACCATCATCAGCGATCCACCCGGGGCCGCAATCTACCGTGGCGAGTCCTATTTCGGTAAGACCCCGCAGACGTTCACACTCGAGCGTGGAGACTACGACTTCAAGTTCGAGCTCCAGCTCACCGGCTACCAATCGCAGGAGATCGTCGTCCGCCCCACCGGCCGGGTCACCAAGAACGTGAAGCTCAAGCGATCGCCGGCAGCCGCGACACCCCGCCCCTAGCCGGCTACACAGGCACCGTCGCCGTCACCGCCTGCAGCGACGACCACTCCATCGTCCACGCCGCCGCAGTAGCCCGCAGCTTCCGCGGCTCTGTCGGCCCCGCCTTCACAGAGCGACGCGACTGGCCGCTTCGTGAAGCGCACGCATCGAGCCGCGCACCGCGTCCGCGGCACCTGAGGGTGCAGCATCATGCTGCAGTAATCCCCCGCTGCAATGTGCAGCATTACGCTGCAGCGATTCCATCTCTGAGAATTCAGAGACTTATCAGCAATCCATCATCTCTATCTCACTCGATGCGATATACACGCTTCATGAGGCTGCTGCTACGATGGCGAGATGGAGGAGCGGCTCATCGGCCAGTACCGAGTGACCGGCATCCTCGGAGAAGGTGGCATGGGCGTCGTCTATGCCGCCGAGCACACGCTGTTCGCTCGATCCGTGGCAGTGAAGGTCCTGCAGCCCAGGTTTTCAGGCGAGCCGAAGGTCGTGCAACGCTTCTTCAACGAGGCGCGCGCCGCGACCGCGATCCAGCACCCTGGCATCGTCGAGATCTACGACGTCGGATGGACCAGCGACGGTGCCGCGTTCATCGTCATGGAGCACCTGTGCGGCGAGACCCTGCGCGCCCGGCACAAGCGCGGACCGTTGCCGTGGAGCACCGCGCTCGCGCTCGTGCGCCAGATCGCCGGCGCGCTCGGCGCCGCGCATGCCACGGGCATCGTTCACCGCGACCTCAAGCCTGACAACGTCTTCCTGGTTCCGGACTCCGAGGTCCTGGGCGGCGAGCGCATCAAGCTGCTCGACTTCGGCATCGCAAAGCTCGTCGGGGCCGTGTCGCCCAGACACGAGACACAGACCGGGGCATTGCTGGGCACGCCCACGTACATGTCCCCCGAGCAGTGCCGCGGTATCGCTGTGGACGCGCGCGCCGATCTCTACTCCCTCGGCTGCATCCTGTTCGAGCTGTGCACCGGGCGGCCTCCGTTCGTCGGCGAAGGCTCCGGCGACGTGCTCGCTGCACACATCTACCTGGCGCCGCCGACTGTCGCATCGCTGATAGGTGGTGTTCCCGAGGAGATCGAAGCGCTGCTCCGGCGGATGCTCGCGAAGTCGCCGGCCGAGCGCGTGCAGACGGCCGACGAGCTCATCCGCCTCATCGACGCGACGAAGGCTGCCATCACGCAAGGAGCACGGGCCGATCCGCGCCTCGTAGCGACGCCTGTGATCTCGTTGCCCGATGTAGCGACGAACGCGGACCACACGGAGCCAATCGATGCGTCGCGGTTCGACACCACGCTCTCGAGCGCCTCGGGTGCGCACCCGCGAGCGAGAACGCGCAGCTCTGCACGTCGTTCTGCGATCCTCGGCGGAGTCGGCGGTCTGGCAATCCTGGGCGCGATCGCAGCTTCGTTCACGCTCTTCCGCGGAGGAGAGGCCGGCGACACGCCGATCCGGAGCACGTCATCACCGCCGAACGCGGAGTCGGTGGACACGACGACCGCTCCGCCAGCTCTCACGGTGACTCCGGCGGGTCCCTCCGTGACTCCGCTGCAGCTCGAGGCAGCCCCGCCGCCGGCAACGCCACCCCGGCCGCTCGAGGCAGCCCCGCCGCCGGCAACGCCACCCCGGCCGCTCGAGCCGGCGGCCGCATCGGCGCCTTCAGCTCCGAAGCGGTCGACGCGTCTTCGAGCGTCGGCCTCGGCAGCATCGCCGTCGCCTGCACAGACGAGCACGCCCCAAGCTCCTCCTGTACGGTCGGCGCGCTCGCAGGCAACCGAGGTCACGATCAGCCTCCAGAGCGTCCCTTCAGGAGCCGTGATCTCCAGGGGCGGTGACTTTCTCGGCATGACACCGCAAGATGTGCAGATCAAGCGCGGAGACTACGAGTTCAAGTTCGAGCTTCGACTCCCCGGCCACCAGACTTACGAGCTCGTGGTCCGCCCCATCAGCTCGCTGCAAAGGACCGTGAAACTCAAGCGTTTGCCGTCACCGCGGTCGTGGGGCTCACCATAAGCATGGTCTCGGCGTCACCACCCTCCTCGGATGCAGCATCACGCTGCAGTCATCCCCCTCTGCGATGTGCAGCGTTATGCTGCAGTCAGCCCAATGCTCCGCTGACGGGTGCAGCATAATACTGCACCCAGTCCAACCATCCTGAGATTTCAGAACCTTACCAGCTCGCATCGAATCCACCTGGGTCGACGCGATATACAAGCTTCGTGAGACTGCTGATAAGATGACGCGCCATGGAGGGGCGGCTGATCGGCCAGTACCGAGTGACTGGGGTCCTCGGGAAGGGCGGCATGGGCGTGGTCTACGCCGCCCGGCACACGCTGCTCGGTCGCCCCGCGGCGGTGAAGGTCCTGTTACCGAAGCTGTCGGACGATCAGGCGATCGTGACTCGCTTCTTCAACGAGGCGCGCGCGGCGACGGCCATCCAGCACCCGGGCATCGTCGAGGTCTACGACTTTGGCTGGACCAACGAGGGCGCCGCGTTCATCGTCATGGAGCACCTCCAGGGCGAGACGCTGCGCGCCCGGCGCAAGCGCGGGCCCATGCCGTGGAACCACGCGCTCGCGGTGACACGACAGATCGCGGGCGCGCTCAGCGCCGCGCACGCCGCGGGCATCGTCCACCGCGATCTCAAGCCCGACAACATCTTCCTGGTCCCCGATCCCGAGGTCCCCGGCGGCGAGCGCATCAAGCTGCTCGATTTCGGCATCGCCAAGCTCACCGGCACCTCGACGGGCCTGAGCATGACGCGCACCGGCGCGGTCATCGGCACGCCCACGTACATGGCGCCCGAGCAGTGCCGCGGCGTCGCCGTCGACTCGCGCGCGGATCTCTACTCTCTCGGCTGCATCCTGTTCGAGCTCCTCGCCGGCCGGCCACCGTTCGTCGGCGAGGGCGAGGGCGAGGTGCTCGCCGCGCACATCCACGTCCCGCCACCCGCGCTCGGGTCGCTCGCGCGCGGCCTCCCGAGCGGATCCGAGGCGCTTGTGCAGCGGCTGCTCGCGAAGGCGCCGCGCGATCGCGTGCAGACCGCCGACGAGGTCATCCGGCGCATCGACGCCGCCGGGGCGACGCTCGGCGACCCGCGCGCGATCATCTCGGCATCGAACCCATCGCTCCGGCCGCCCGCATCACCAGCGCCCTGCGCGACACTCGCCGTCGGCAACACGGTCCACGCTGACACCACGCTATCGAGCGGCATCAGCTCCTCGCATCGTGTCCCGCCCCCGCCCGCGAGGCACAGGCACCTCATCCGACTCGGAGTCGCCGGTAGCGCGATCGCGCTCGCCGCCGTCATCGCCAGCTCGTTCGGAGGCGGCGATGGCGAGCCTGCCCTCGCCACTGCTTCGAGCCCAGCTGGCTCGGCCGACGCCACGACGGTCGACGCGAGAGAGGCCCTGCCGCCGCCGCCACCCACGCCGCCTCCGAGCCAATCGGCTTCGACCTCGGCTCACCTGGCCTCGACACCTTCCAGTCCTTCGACCGCGCCTGCCGCGGCCCCCGCACCTGCCCCGGCCCCCTCACCTGCCTCTCCTCCGGTCGAGAAGGTGCCCACCAAGGCCAAGCGCGCGCCACCCGTCGTTGGCAAAGATTCGCCGCCCAGGCCAGAGACTGCTAAGCAACGCCCCGTCGCGCTGGAAACGTTGGAACCCTCGGAGGTCGAGGTCGAGGTCGAGATCGACAGCTCACCACCGGGCGCCGAGGTCATCCTCAACGGACAGGTCATCGGCAAGACGCCCTACCACGGCAAGCTCGCTCGTACAAACCTCGCCGTCAAGCTGTTGCTCAGGCTCCCCAAACATGCACAACAGCAATTCACGGTGTACCCCAGCAGACCGATCAAAGAGGTCGTCACGCTCAAGGCCGTGGCGGACAACCAAAGCATCAATCCGTTCAAATGATCGTTCCAGGAGGGTGAATGCGTTCGATACTGTCTCGGATGTCGATCGGCGCTGTCACTGTGATCGTGCTGTTGATTCGAGCGACGACCGTCGATGCACAGCCGATTCCAGCCTCGTTCAACGCCGCCTCGGCGAGCCCGCAAGCCGAGGCGGCGAAGCTCACCGACGAGGCCATCGCAGCCCAGGGTGCTCAAGATTACGATACGGCGATCGAGCTGTACAAGAAGGCGTATCAGCTCGTGCCACACCCGGTCCTGCTGTTCGACATCGCACAGACCAACTGGCTCGCCAGTGACCTCGTCGAGGCGGAGCTGTTCTACAGGCGCTACCTGGAGCGCGATCCCGATGGCCCGTACGCGCAGATGGCGCGCGAGCGCATCGCCTCCATCACCCAGGATGCTAGCGCAGCCCCTCAGAATCCGACGGCACGCGCCGCGATGCTCAGGTACGCCAGCTACACGCTCATGGGGTTCGGCGTGCTGCTCGGCGCTGGCGGAATCAAAACCATCTATCAGGAGCGCGGTTACGTCTCGCTGACCATAGGCTGTACCTCGGTCGGGCTCATCGGCACTGGCGTCGTGGTGTATATGTACTCCAAGCGCCAGAGCCAGCGCCGCCCCGCAAAGTCCCTCGTGTGGTCCCCGGTGATCGGCACCGGCTTCGCAGGATTCGCGCTGACCGGAACGCTGCCGTGACGACCGCGCCACGATGCTAACGAGCCAGTCCTGGAGTCAGCTCCGCACGAGTGCAGCATAAGGCTGCATCAGGCTCGCAGCTGCCTCACTGCTCTTCTGTTCGGGTGCAGCATCATGCTGCGGCATTCGCCAAGTCTGAAGTTCAGGATACTTACATGATTCAGGTACATTCTGCGGCATGAGGGAGCCGGGCGGGCGAAGTGTCACACCAGGCAAGCGAACCTTGGCATCGGATGCGGCGGAGGAGGTCACGGCCCCGGTACCGGGGCGCCGCACACTGACCGAAGGTCTTGCCGCGGAGCGCAAGGCTGACGCCGTCGCCGGTGCCCCCATGCCGCTGATCGTCGACGGCGTGCCCACGCAGCCGAGCCAGATGAACCGGCAAGCCTTCCTGGTCGAGCTCGAGCAGCAAGTCACGGTGACCGCGAGCGCGGCGCTCGGTCCTCAGTGGCAAGCAGTCGATTGCCCGTATATCGAGCAATGGTTTGCGGCGCACCAGGCGACCCCGGCGGTCGACCTCGAGCGCCTCGCGCGCAAGTACACGGGGACGACGGCAAAGACCGCACGCGACTACTTCGCGACGATCAACGCGCGCCTGGCTGTGGGCATCGCCAAGTGGCGCGCCGAGGGAGATGTCTCGGCGGACCTGGCCGCCGCCGGGCTCGCAAATGCAGCCGTTGCCGCAGGTGCCTCGCAGCCGGTGGCCGCGGGGAGCCCGGCTGCACAACGCAAGCTCACCACCGACGGCGGCGCCTCCCCAGCAGCGGTCGCGCGCGAGCTGGGCCCGGGCCAGGCGCTCGACAGCGCCACTGCGCAGCAGATGGGCGATGCCTTCGGTCAGGACGTCGGCCACGTCCAGGTGCACACCGGGGAGGTCGCAGCACGCAAGGCATCCGAGCTCGACGCACGCGCGTTCACCGTGGGATCGCACATCGGGTTCGCATCCGGCGCGTATCAGCCGGGAACGCCGCTCGGAGACGCACTGCTCGCGCACGAGCTCGCTCATGTTCACCAGCAGCGACGTGCGTCTGCTGATCCGGTGGTTGCGAACGCACCGATCGGGCCCGAGAGCACGGCTGCCGAGCACGACGCCGACCGAGCGACCCGCAGCGCGGTCACGCGGCTCGCCGACAAGAACGCCCCGCGCGCCAATGTTCAGGTCGACTCCGGCTACCAGTTGCAGCGCTGCTCGACCAGCGATCCCACGATCCCGACTGCCGCGATGAAGGGGCAGTGGGAAGACAAGGCGGTCGCCAAGCAGAAGAGCAGGACCAACGAGGCCGGTGACTGGGACATCTCGATCAAGGCACTCCGCACGCTGGGAACACCGCAGAAGACGGAGGCCGCGGCACTCGCGCTGGTCAAGACCAACGGCGCCTCCGGGGCAGTGACGCTCGAGAGCGGCATGTACATCGCCTACGCGGTCGGCGGCATGAACAACGGCGGCCGCGATTTCGGGATGACCGTCGAGAACCCGCGCTGCGAGCCGGGCGTGGTGGCGCTGGTCACCGCCGAGATGGCCGTGTATCGCCCGGGGCAGTACGACCCTGGAGCGAAGGGACTGCAGGAGACCGACACGACCAAGTACAAGCAGAGCGCCGACGATCCGTTCCAGGGCTACAAGGACGCGCTGGCCGGCGGAGGCGACCTCGAGACCGTTGATCCGAAGGTGATCGTGCCCGCGTTCGAGGCAGCGATGACAGACACCGCATTCTCCGCGCTCGCGCACAGCGAGCGCGAGGTACGCGAGAAGCAACCAAAGTTCGACAAGGGCCTCGGTGGTGTGCCCGATACCGAGGTCGCGCTGATCCGCGACACCGCGGCAAAGCTGCTCCCAATCCAGAAGGCCCTCGATGCCGCCAAGCAGAAGAAGGAAGGCGGACTGGCGCTCGCACAAACCCCCGGAGGCGGCGAGCTCGCCCAGAAGAAGCTCGAGGAGGCGAACAAGGAGATCGCGACCTACGGCCCGCAGCGCAACGCGATCCGCCAGGCGTATCCCATGCTCGCGCGGCTCTCGACGACCGAGCTCGAGACATTCACGCAGATGACCGACGAGCAGCGGATCAAGAAGCTCGGTGGCGAGCTCCCCGGCATCCTCTCCGACAGGGACTTCGGCCCTGGGGAAATAAAGAATTTATCGTCGGGTAGATGATGGGCGATGAAACGATCCGATGCGAAGTCGGTTGACACGCAGATCCCGTCCGTGATCTATGGCTGAAATGGACTACGAGCTGACGTCA
>DATMCI010000115.1:0-8875 GCA_035558535.1 Kofleriaceae bacterium | reverse complement strand
TCGCCCGAGGCCAGATCACGGGCGCGGAAGACGTGGCCCATGCCGCCGGTGCCCACCTGCTGCAGGACCTCGAAGCGTCCGCTGACCACGTCCGCGAGCTGCATGACCCGAGCGTCGAGCTTGGCTCCGTCGCGGGTGGGTCGCAAGCAAACGTTGCGAGCCGGGTGCGGCGCGCTACGCGCCCGGTGCCGGCTCGCCCTGCCACGCGCGCGCGAGGGCGAGCGTGCGTGCGTTCTCGGGGACGTTCTCGAGGAAGCTCCGCCGGTAGGCAGGATCGGGGATCCGATCGGCGATCGCGAGCAGGCGCGCGCGCGCGTCGGCGATCGCGCGGCACGCGGCGTCGTGGGCGCCGGAGGCGTGGAGCGCCTCGGCGCGGATCAGGCGCACGAAGGCGCCGCGGAACATGCTGGCGCCGCCGATCGCCGTGTAGTGTGCCGCGGCGTCCTCTGCGGTGGCGAGCGCGTCGGCGGTGCGGCCCTGCGCGAGGTGGATGGCCGCGAGGGTCGCCCGGGCGCCCGGCTGGTCGAAGGGGGCGAGCATCGCAAGCGCGGGCGTAAGCTCGCGCTCGGCCTCGTCGAGGTCGCCCCGCCGGCGGAGCACCTCGGCGAGCACCCAGCGGCCGCGGCCCTCTTCCAGGGCGACCTGGTGCGCGCACGCGTAGTCGCGCAACGCCCGCGCGAGTGCGTGCGCTGCGTCGAGCGCGCCCGGCGTACCGATGTCCGCGCGGAGCCAGGCGAGGCTGAACCGCCGCTGCGCGCTCCCCAGGCCGAGCATCGAGTCGCTCGCCGCGATCCGTTCGAGCGCCTGCGCGGCTGGCTCGAACGCGCCCAGGTATGCCAGGTTCATGCCCCGGTACAGGTGCGTGACCAGGAAGTTCCGCTCGCCGCCGATCACCTCGAGGATCGCCAGGTTCTCCTCGGCGCGCTGGAGCGCGGTCCACGGGTCGTCGTGCGCGTGGGCGCACCGGACGGCGAGCATGACGTTCCACCAGAAGCGCGCGAGCGGATCGCCGTCGCGCGTCGGGCGGACGGTCGTGAAGAACAGCGCCTCCAGCTCGATCGCCGCCGCGATGCGCCCGATGGTATCGAGGATGCCGATCGCGAGGACGCAGGCGAACGCTACCCGCCCGGACGCCTCGTAGGCGGGCTGGACGTCGCGGAGCAGCTCGATCGCCGCGAGGAGCTCGGGGATCCGGCCGACCACGGCCGCGCCCTGGTAGAACGCGGCCAGCGCCTGCGCCCACGGGACCGAGCCGCGCGGGGCGGCGTGGATCAGCTCCTCGGCGGCGGCCATGCCGATGTCGAGGAGCTGCAGATCGAGGATGAACACCTCGCAGCGCATGCCGAGCAGGGCGAACCGGACCTCCGGCGGCGGCTCGCAGCGCAGGCCGAGGGCGACCCGGGCCAGCGTCGACGGCAGGTCGAGGACGTGGAAGGCCTGCTCGGCGGCGCGCAGGTACGAGCGCGCGGCGAGCGCGGCGTCGCCGCCGCGCTCGAAGTGGCCGGCGAGCACCATGGGCTCGGTCTCGCCGTGCCGCTCGAGCCACTCACCGGCGAGGTGGTGGCCGGAGCGGCGGTCGTCGTCGGTCAAGGTCTCGTAGGCGCCCTCGCGGAACAGAGCGTGGCGGAACACGAGCTCGCGCTCGCCGGGGAACCGGCTCGCCGGCCGGATCGCCAGGACCTCCTGATCGACGAGGCGGGCCAGCCAGTGGCCGACCGCCTCCGTTGCCATGGCGTCGCCGAGCAAGGTCGTCACGCCGCCCTGCCAGCACACCTCGCCGAACACGCTGGCGGCGCGCAGCACCTGGCGGGCCTCGAGCGGCAGCTGCGCGAGCCGGGACTCGACCATCGCGAGCACCGTCTTGGGTAGGGCGCTGTTTTTGCCCTCGGCTTTGTCGTCGGCGGCGGCGCGGATCAGCTCCTCGAGGTAGAAGGCGTTACCGTCCGCCTGGCGGACAAGGCGCTCAACCAGGCGCTCGATGGTGTCGGGGCCGACGCGCTCGCCGAGCACCTGGCGGACGAGCCGCTCGCCGGCCTTCTTGCCGAGCTCTTTCAGGCGGATCTCCTGGACGTGCTGGCGCTCGGCCCACAGCTTGGGGAAGACCTCGAACACCTCGGGGCGCGCGAGCGCGAGGACCATCCACGGCAGGTCGCCGCGGTCGCGGAGCGCCGTGTCGATGAAGCGGACGGTGGCGAAGTCGCCCCAGTGGAGGTCCTCGAGGACGAGCAGGACCGGCCGGGCGGCGGCCTCGGCGGCGAGGAAGTCGAGCCAGGCGTTGCGCATCTGCTCGCTCATGAGCTGCGCGTCCTGGCGCGCGGCGCGGAGCTGGACGCTGCCCTCGGTGCCGTTGGGGAACGGGGTGCCGACGAGCTCGCCGAGGAACTCGGCCACGCGCTTTTGCTCGGCGGCCGGGACGTGCTCGGCGACGCGGGCGCGGACGCGGGCACGGCGCTCCTCGAGCGGCTCGCTGCCGCGGATGCCGAGCGCGTCGCGGAGGGCCTGGGCGAGCAGGTCGAGGGTGGCGCCGGCGCGCAAGGAGTCGCCGCGGCCGATCCAGATCGCGACCGGCTCGTCGCGCCGCTGAAGGTGGCCGATCAGCTCGGCGGCGAGGCGGGACTTGCCCATGCCGGGGGCGGCGGTGACGATGGCGGCGCGGGCCTGCGACTCGTCGATGCAGTCGTTGAGGAGCGCGGCGAGCGCGCTGAGCTCCCAGTCGCGGCCGACGCAGGCGGTCGGCCGGCCGAGCAGGGTGCGGGCGCCCTGGACGAGCGCGCGCTCGCCACGTAGATGGAGGCCGGCGTCGTCCTCGAGGACCTCGAAGCGGGCGTCGAGCAGGCCGGCGATCATGTCGTCGAGCGCGATCGAGGGTTGGGTAGCCGCGTCGCGCGCGACCGGAGCCGCGCCGCGCGGCGGTGGTTGTGCGGGGTCGGGGGGCGCGAGCAGCCGCGCGGCGCGCGCGAGGACGTCGCCCTCGAGGAGCTGCACCGTGGAGTCGGCGCGGCCCATCGCGGCTGCGATCGAGCGGCCGCCCACGAGGTCGCGGAGCGCGAGCGCGCAGCGCGCCGCGGCGGCGGCTTGATCGGTGGCGACCCGGCGATCCCCCTCGAGCACGACGATCGCCGCGCCGTCGGCGAGCGGCTCGAGGTGGCCGCCGAACGGGCGGATCGCGCGCGCGAGCGCGGCCTTCAGCTCGTTCGCTGCTGCGTCCTCTACCTCGTCATTGGAGGCCGGGGGGGCCGGGGGGGCCGGGGGGCCCGTCGGCGCCGGCCGGGCGGCGCCGGCGGGTGGCCCGAGCAGCACCACGGAGAACAGCCTGCGCTCGCCGCCGGTGAGCGTCGTGGCCCGGGACCCGCGGGGCCGCATCGCCGGCGCCGCGGCGCTGGTGTGGGCGAGCGAGCCGAGGGCGGCCAGCGCCGCCGCGAGGTTCGCGCCATCGTTGGGCCGGAGCGCCGGGTCCCGCGCCAGCATCTTGGCGACGAGCGCGTCGAGATCCTCGGGCACGTCGAGCCGGAGCGAGCTGACGCGCGGGACCTGGCCGAACAGGAGCTGGCCGAGCACGGCGATCGGGCTGTCGCCCTCGAACGGGGGCGCGCCGGTCAGGCACTGGAAGAGCACGCAGCCGAGCGCGAACACGTCGGCGCGGGCGTCGGTGGCGCGGTGGCTGCGCGCCTGCTCGGGGGCCATGAAGCCGGGCGTGCCGAGCAGGGTACCGGTCTGGGTGATCTGCGAGCGGCCCTCGCGCTGGGCGATGCCGAAGTCGATCACCTTGACCTGATCGATCAGGCCGCCGAGGAGGAACAGGTTCGTGGGCTTGAGATCGCGGTGGACGATGCCGCGGGCGTGGGCGGCGCCGAGCGCGTCGGCGACGCGTGACGCGAGCCGGACGGCCTCGCTGATGGCGAGCGGCCCGCGCTGGAGGCGGGCGCCGAGGTCCTCGCCATCGAGCCACTCCATGACGAGGAACAGCTCGCCGGCGGGAGTCTGGCCATGGTCGATGTAACGCACGATGCCGGGGTGGACGAGCTCGGCGAGCAGCTCGACCTCGCGGACGAAGCGCTCGGGGCGCTGGCCGTGCGGGTCGGCGATGACCTTGACGGCGACGGTCTCGCCCGAGGCGCGATCGCGCGCACGGAAGACGCGGCCCATGCCGCCGGTGCCCACCTGCTGCAAGACCTCGAACCGTCCGCTGACCACGTCCGCGAGCTGCATGAGCCCCCCGATCCCCGAGCTTGGCCCCGTTTCCGGGTAGGTCGCAAGGAACGTTTCGCGCGCGCCGCGGCGCGCTACGCGCCGGGCGCCGCGTCCGGCGCCGCGTCGTCGGTCGCCGCGTCACTGATCCATGCGCGCGCCAGGGCGAGCGTTTTGGCGTTCTCGGGGACGGCCTCGAGGAAGCTCTGCCGGTAGGCCGGATCGGCGATCCGTTCGGCGATCGCGAGCAGGCGCGCGCGGGCGTCGGCGATCGCGCGGCGCGCGGCGTCGTGAGCGCCGGTGGCCTTTAGCGCCTCGGCGCGGACCAGGCGCACGAACGCGCCGCGGAACATGCCGACGCCGCCCATCGCCGCGGCGCGGGCCGTGGCGTCCTCGGCGGCGGCGAGCGCGTCGGCGGCGCGGCCCTGCGCGAGGCGGATCGCCGCGAGGGTCGCCCGGGCGCCCGGCTGGTCGAGGGGGACGAGCATCGCGAGCGCGGGCACGAGCTCGCGCTCGGCGGCGTCCGGGTCGCCCATCCGGCGGAGCACCTCGGCGAGCACCCAGCGGCCGCGGCCCTCCTCGATGGCGACCTGCTGCGCGCGCGCGTGATCGCACAGCGCCCGCGCGATCGCGAGCGCCGCGTCGAGCGCGTCGCGCCTACCGTCGTGCGCACCGATGTCCGCGTGGATCCAGGCGAGGGTGAACCGCCGCTGCGAGCTGGCCAGGCCGAGCGCCGCGTCGCCCGCGGCGATCTGCTCGAGCGCGCGCGCGGCTGGCTCGAGCGCCCCGAGGTACGCGAGGCTCACGCCCCGGTACAGGTGCGTGGCCAGGAAGGGCCGCTCGCCGCCGATCACCGCGAGGATCGCCAGGCCCTCCTCGGCGCGCTGGAGCGCGAACCACGGGTCGTCGTGCGCGTAGGCGCTCCGAAGGGCGAGCGTGATGTTCCACCAGTAGCGCGCGAGCGGATCGCCGTCGCGCGTCGGGCGGACGTTCGCGAAGAACCGCACCTCCAGCTCCGTCGCCTCCGGGAGGTGCCCGATGAAGTCGAGGATGCCGATCGCGGCCATGCAGGTGAACGCCATGCGTCCGACCACCGCGGGGGCCGGCTGGACCTCCCGGAGCAGCCCGACCGTCGCCAGGAGCTCGGAGATCCGGCCCGTCACCGCCGCGCCCTGGCAGAACGCGGTCACGGCTTGCGTCCACGGGATGGAGCCGCGCGGGGCCGCGCGGAGCAGCTCCTCGGCGGCGGCCATGCCGGCGTCGAAGTGCTGCAGGCTCTGGGCGAACACCTCGCAGCGCATGCCGAGCAGGGCGACCCGAACCTCTGGCGGCGGCTCGCAGCCAAGGCCCAGGTCGACGCGGGTCAGCGTCGCTCGCAGGTCGAGGACGTGGAAGGCCTGCTCGGCGGCGCGCAGGTACGCGCGCGCGGCGCGGGCGGGATCGCCGCCGCGCTCGAAGTGGCTGGCGAGCACCATGGGATCGGCCTCGCCGTGCCGCTCGAGCCAGTCGCCGGCGAGGCGGTGCGCGGAGCGGCGGTCGTCGTCGGTGAGGGTGGCGTAGGCGCCCTCGCGGAGCAGGGCGTGGCGGAACACGAGCTCGCGCTCGCCCGGGAACCGGCTCCCCGGCCGGACGGCCAAGACCTCCTGATCGACGAGCCGGGTCAGCCAGTCGCCGACGGCGTCCGCGCCCATGGCGCCGCCGAGCAGGGTCGCCACGCCGGTCTGCCAGCACACCTCGCCGAACACGCTGGCGGCGCGGAGCACGGCGCGCGCCTCGAGCGGCAGCTGCGCGAGCCGGCTCTCGACCATGGCGAGCACCGTCTGCGGCAGGGCGTCGCCCTTCGTCTCGGCGGCGGCGCGGATCAGCTCCTCGAGGTAGAACGCGTTGCCGTCCGCCTTGCGGACGACGCGCTCCACGAGGCGCTCGATGCTGTCGGGGCCGACGTGGTCGGCGAGCACCTGGCGGGCGAGTCGCTCGCTGGCCTTCTTGCCGAGCTCCTTCAGGCGGATCTCCTGGACGTGCTGGCGCTCGGCCCACAGCTTGGGGAAGACGTCGAACACCTCGGGGCGGGCGAGGGCGAGGACCATCCACGGCAGGTCGCCGCGATCGCGGAGCGCGGTGTCGATGAAGCGGACGGTGGCGAAGTCGCCCCAGTGGAGGTCCTCGAGGACGAGCAGGACGGGCTGGGCGGCGGCCTCGGCGGCGAGGAAGTCGAGCCAGGCGTTGCGCATCTGCTCGCTCATGAGCTGGGCGTCCTGGCGGGCGGTGCGGAGCTGGACGCTGCCGGCGTCGTTGCCGGCGTCGTTGCCGGCGTCGTTGCCCTGGTCGCCGCAGGGGAACGGGGTGCCGACGAGCTCGCCGAGGAACTCGGCGACGCGCTGGTGGCTCTCGGGCGGCACGCGCTCGGCGACGCGGTCGCGGATGCGGTCGCGGCGCTCCTCGAGCGGCTCGCCGCCGCGGAGGCCGAACGCGCCGCGCAGCGCCTGGGCGAGCAGGTCGAGCGTGGAGCCGGCGCGCAGCGAGTCGCCGCGGCCGATCCAGATCGCGATCGGGCTGGTGATCGGGCTGGCGATCGGGCTGGTGATCGGACTGGCGATCAGCGCGTCGCGGCGCTGGATGCGGCCGATCAGCTCGGCGGCGAGGCGGGACTTGCCCATGCCGGGGGCGGCGGTGACGACGACGGCGCGCGCCTGCGACTCGTTGATGCAGTCGTCGAGGATGGCGGTGAGCGCGCCGAGCTCCCAGTCGCGGCCGACGCACGCGGTGGGGCGGCCGAGCAGCGTGCGGGCGCCCTGGACGAGCGCGTGCTCGCCGCGCAGGCGGAGCCCGGCGTCGTCTTCGACGACCTCGAAGCGGGCGTCGAGCAGGCCGGCGATCATGTCGTCGATCGCGATCGGCGGCGGCAGCGCGGGGGCGGAGAGCGGGAGCAGCCGGACGGCGCGGTCGAGCACGTTGCCCTCGAGGAGCTTCACGGTCGAGTCGGCGCGGCCCATGGCGACGGCGAGCGGCCGGCCGGCGGCGAGGTCGCGCAGGGCGAGCGCGCAGCGGGCGGCCTGGGCCGCCTGATCGGTGGCGACCTGGCGCTCGCCCTCGAGCACGACGATGGCCCCGCCGTCGGCGAGCGGCGCGAGGTGGCCGCCGAACGGGCGGACCACGCGCGAGAGCGCCGCCTGGGTGTCGATCTCTGCCTGGGCCTCAGCCTGGGCATCAGCCTGGACCTCGGCTTGGGCCTCGGCCGCTGGCGGGGCGTCCCGGGCGGGCGGCCCGAGCAGCACCACCGAGAACAGCCTGCGCTCGCCGCCGGTGAGCGTCGCCGGCCGGGCCATAGGGCGCCGGATCGCCGGCGCCGCGGCGGCCGTGTGGGCGAGCGGGCCGAGGGCCGCGAGCGCCGCCGCGAGGTTCGCGCCGTCGCTGGGGCGGAGCGCGGGATCCCGCGCCAGCATCTTGGCGATGAGCGTGTCGAGATCCTCCGGCACGTCGAACCGGAGCGTGCTGACGCGCGGGACCTGGCCGAACAGGAGCTGGCCGAGCACGGCGACGGGGCTGTCGCCCTCGAACGGCGGCGACCCGGTCAGGCACTGGAACAGCACGCAGCCGAGCGCGAACACATCGGCGCGCGCGTCGGTGGCGCGTCGGCTCTGCGCCTGCTCGGGGGCCATGAAGCCGGGCGTGCCGAGCAAGGTGCCGGTCCGGGTGATCTGGGAGCGGCCCTCGCGCTGGGCGATGCCGAAGTCGATCACCTTGACCTGATCGATCTGACCGCCGGGCAAAAACAGGTTCGTGGGCTTGAGATCGCGGTGGACGACGCCGCGGGCGTGCGCGGCGCCGAGCGCGCTGGCGACGCGCGCGGCGAGCCGGACGGTCTCGCTGATGGCGAGCGGTCCGCGCAGGAGGCGCGCGCCGAGGTCCTCGCCGTCGAGCCACTCCATGACGAGGAACAGCTCACCGGCGGGAGTCTCGCCGTGGTCGATGTAGCGGACGATGCCGGGGTGGACGAGCTCGGCGAGCAGCTCGATCTCGCGCGTGAAGCGCTCGGGGCGCTGGCCGTGCGGGTCGGCGAGGACCTTGACGGCGACGGCCTCGCCCGAGACCAGATCGCGGGCGAGGAAGACGCGGCCCATGCCGCCGGTGCCCACCTGCTGCAGGATCTCGAAGCGTCCGCTGACGACATCGGCGAGCTGCATGAACAACTTCCCAGCTTGGCCCCGTTCCCGGTGGGTCGCAAGCAACGTCGCGCGCCGAGGCCAGTGCGAGGCCGGTGCGAGTCAGGCGCCCGGCGCCGCGTCGTCGAGCCACGCGCGCGCGAGGGCGAGCGTGCGCGCGTTCTCGGGGACGTTCTCGAGGAAGCTTCGCCGGAAGGCCGGATCGGCGATCCGATCGGCGATCGCGAGCAGGCGCGCGCGGGCGTCGGCGATCGCGCGGCGCGCGGCGGCGTGGTCGCCAGCGGCGTTCGTCGCATGCAGCGCCTCGGCGCGGACCAGGCGCACGAACGCGCCGCGGAACATGCTGGCGCCGCCCATCGCCTCGGCGCGGGCCGCGGCGTCCTCGGCGGCGGCGCGCGCGTCGGCGGTGCGGCCCTGCGCGAGGTGAATCGCGGCGAGCGTCGCCCGGGCGCCCGGCTGGTCGATGGGGGGGAGCATGCTGAGCGCGGGCGCGATCTCGCGCTCGGCCTCCTCGAGGTCGCCCC
>DATMCI010000114.1:0-9343 GCA_035558535.1 Kofleriaceae bacterium | reverse complement strand
GTGCCGTCCGCTCAAGCCGTTGCTGTCGCGCGCGCTCGCCTGCCATGCGGCCGAACCCTAGCAGGCCTACCAGGCGGCGCCGACACCCTGTCGGCCTGCTCTCGACGAGGCCATGCCACCCGTGAATAATCCGGGCTAGCTGCGTTCGCGGTGGTTGCGGCAGCAGCCCCGGCGCCGCGCGCTGGCCTCACGGCGCCTCCGCCAGCTCCGCCGTCGCTAGCGGCCTCGCGGCGCCCACCGCGGCCAGCTTCGCCGCTGTTAGCGAGATGTCGACCTATGCTCGCGCGAGGCCGGCGCGGCGTCCTCCGATGCTTCCTCGGATTGTTGCGGGGCGTGTCACCAGGATAGATCCCATGAGCTCACGAGGGATCCAGTCAGAGGTTTGTAGATCGAGGTGCAATGGATGAGTACATCTCCAATCTTGTTGGGTTGGCTCACTCCTCGCCGAGGAGTGCTGTGATCTGCAAGGTGGGCCGGTACCGGAGCATGTGAGCTGTTCGTGAGTACACCCCAGCGTGCTCCTCAGGTTGAGCCCTCAGGACTTCGAGCACGTTTGCGATCAAAGCGCGCCGTTCACTTGAAAAGGCTGATATCGAATGCGAGCCCAAGAGGTTCCGTGAATACAATCTCGATCCAATAGACTGCCTATTCGGGCAGTGGACAGACTCATTGATATCAGTTAGTTTATTAGCCAATTCAAGTCACGCGGCCCGAGCGCCGCCCATTGAGTCGGAAGCAGAGAGTCATGGGTGCCACACGCAGGAGACGAGGGCAGGTCGAGATGGTCTTCAGGACCCATGGCGGCAAGCGCCGGGGGGCGGGGCGCAAGCCGAAGGGCAAGCACAGCGCCGCGTGCCGCCGCGCGCGCTAGAGGCGGCCGGAGATGGCGATCCCCGCGGCGCCGGCGCCGGGGTTCCACCACGGCGCGACGGTGTTGCGCTCTTTCGGCGTCTGGGCGCCGGTGATGTACCAGACGAGGCCGCCAGCGATGGCGGCCACGCCGACCCCCGCCGCGATGAAGCCGACGTTCGCGAGCGTGACCGCGCTCTTGGCCTTGTCGAACGCCGGATCGCCCGGGGGCGCCGCGCACTCGTGCGTGCCGAGCGAGCAGTTGTTCGGGATGCGGATCACCCCGACCACGGCGAGCGCGGCGCCGCCGAGCGCGAGCGCGGCGCCGGCGCCGATCAACACCTTCGCGCCGATCGGGTGCACCGGTCCGGGCTCCAGGGGGCGGGTCTTCGCGGCGGCGCCCGAGACGTCGGTGGGCTTGGTGAGCGACGCACCCTCCGGGGTGAAGGTCGCGCTGATGGTGCGGCCCTTCTCGCCGGCCCCGACGATCACCGTGAGCACCTGCTCCTGACGGCCACGGCCGCGCCAGAACCGGATCGTGTGCTTGCCCGGATCGACGTCGTAGACCTTGCCGTCGTCGAGCCGCGCCGCGACGGGGAGGCCGTCGATGTACACGACCGTGTCGGGGAGGTCCTGGCCGTTGCTGTCGCGCGCGACGAAGCTGAGCGTGGGCTGGAGACGCCCGAGGTCGTCGACGAAGCGCGCGCAGTCGCCCTGCACGAGCGACGGGCAGCCGGGCTGCGCGCACATGAGGAACAGCTTCCGCGCCATCGAGATCTTGCCCTGCTCCTTGGCGTCCTGGCCGCGGCTGTGGGCGTCGAGGCACTCCTCCTTCGAGATTTCGGCCGACGCGGGCGAGCTCGCGAGCAGGCCGCCGAGCGCGACGGCCGCGACCGCCGCGCGCCGGAGGGGCCCGAGAGGCCCGAGAGACCCGAGGGATCGGAGGCGCTGGAGGCGAGGCGTTTGCGAGTGCCGGTGCACGGACCGGCGCCAGAGAAGCGGGACGAGCATCGATCGAGCTCCCGTTCGCTCGCCTAGAGGCAAGCGGTCTTGAAGATCTTCTTGTTGCCCTCGAAGTAATAGGGCGGGTTGCAGTTGTCCTTCGCCGCGGGCTTGGCCTCGGCGGGCGGGGGCTCGACGGGCTTGGTCTCCGCCGGCTTGGTCTCCGCTGCGGGCGCGGCGGCGGGCGCGGCGCTCGACTTCGCGGTCGCGCCCGACGCTGACCGGGCAGCCGACGTCGTGCCGCGGCTCGCCGACCGCCGGGACTTCCCGGCGGCGGCAGGCTCGGTCGTGGCGGCCGCTGCTGCCGCCGCTGCAGCCGCTGCGGGCTCGGCCGCGGCGGCGCTGGTCTCGACCTCGCCGACCGAGAGCCCGGTCCCGGCCTCCTTCGACGCGCCGGGCTGGGCGGCCGCGGCCGGCGCCGCGGCCGCGGTCGTCGCCGCAGCGGCTCCCGCGGCCGCCGGATCTGCCGGCGCGGCCGCCGGTGCCGGCGCGGCCGCCGGCTCGGGCTGCGGCGACGCGACGGTCGCGGGCGCGCCCCCGCCGCTCACGGCGACGACGATCCCGCCCGCCAGCACGACGACGAGCAGGCAGAGGACCCCGATGAGCAGGCGGGGTCCGCGCCACGACGCCTTCGACACCGCCGGCAGGGAGACCGCCTCGGCGGCGGCGGCGGCGGTCGCGACGCCCTCCGTGCCGGGCGCGGTGCCGGCGGCGCTCGCGGTGCCCGACGTGCCGGGCGCGGTGTCCGCGGTGCCCACCGTGCCGTCGTCGGCCTTCGGCACGCTGGTGAGGCGGCCGGGCACCGGGCGCAGCGGCACCGTGTTGCTGTGCGCGCGCCGGATGCTCATCTGCGCGTGGGTGGTGCCCGCGGTCCGGCGCCAGCTCGTCTCCTCGGCGGCCAGCACCTTCTCGTTGCGCTCCATGTACTCTCTGCCCAGGCCCTTGAGCCACTGGGCCATCGCGGTGCCGGAGGCCGGCCGCACGAGCGCGAGCAGCGCCTCCTCCATCTCGGACGCGGTCTGGAACCGATCCTCGATCTCGACGGCGAGGCCGCGCGTGATGATCGGCTCGAGGGCGTGGACCTTCTTCCAGTGCTCCTCGGTGATCGCCTCCCACTCGCGCTGCTGCGCGAGCGCCTCGGTGAACGACGGCAGCTGGCCGTTCATGATCGTGGCGACGAGCTCGGCCTCGCCCTGCGCCGTGCGGTGCATGCGGTGGCCGACGAGCAGCTCCCAGAGCAGCACGGACATCGAGTAGATGTCGCTCTGGCGCACCGCCGCGCCGCGCAGCTGCTCGGGCGCCGAGTACGCGAGCTTGCCCTTGTACGTGCCCTCGCGCGTGGTGTGCGCCGCCATCAGCGACTTGGCGACGCCGAAGTCGAGCAGGCGCGCCGTGCCATCGGTCGCGATCATCACGTTCTGCGGCGAGACGTCGCGGTGGACGACGTTGAGCGCGTGGCCGAGCTCGTCGGTCGTCTCGTGCGCAGCGTGGAGGCCGGCGAGGACCTGGCACGCGATCGCGACCGAGATCTCGATGGGGATGACCGCCTTCGTCTGGCGCGCCCGGTTGAGCAGCCAGTGCAGCGGCACGCCGTGCACGAACTCCTGCACGAGCACCACCTCGTCGCCGGTGGTCACGACGTCGAGGACCGGGACGACGTTTCTGTGATTCACCCGCGAGGCGATGCGCGCCTCGTCGAGGAACATCTCGACGAACTCGGAGTCCTCCGCGAACTCCGGCAGGAGCCGCTTCGCCGCGACGATCCGGCTGAAGCCCTCGTCGCCCATGAGGCGCGCGATGTGGATCGTGGCCATGCCGCCGCGCGCGATCTGGCGGTGGAGCGCGTAGCGCCCGATCTGGATCATGCTCCCGGGCGCGGGCACGGCTGCCGGCACATCGAGGGCAGCGGACGAGTCGTTCGTGGCGTTGCTCATCGGCGTTTACTCGAAGAACTGGATGGCCTGGCCATCCGTCCAGAAGTAGAGGTTTTTGAACGACCCGCTCGGCTGGATGATCGTCCCCCACACCGAGTTCGAGTACTGGTGGCTCATCGTCGAGAAGCCGGACGACGCGCCGAAGCCGAGCGGCACGGCGGGCAGCTTCTCGAGCGTCTCCGCGAGCGTCTGCGGCACGAACGGCCCCTTGTGTGCGTCGAGGCCGGCGATGAAGATGCGCGCCGAGATGTAGCCCTCGAGCGACGTGAAGCCCGCCTTGTGGCCGCCGGCCGTGATCAGCCGGTTGTACGCGGTGACCACGTCGCTCGCGTCGCTCTGGTAGTTCGGCACGACCTGCGAGACGACGACGCTGTCGGTGTACGGCAGCGAGCCGCCGCCGGGCATCGCGACGCTCCCCAGCGCGACGAGGTTCTCGGACAGGGCGTCCGGGCCGACGAACGAGACGTTGCTGAAGTAGAGCTTGAGCCGCGTCGCCTTCTGGATCGACGTCTGCTCGGCGTCGTTCGCGAACTGCCAGTCGCGCAGGCCCTTGATGAACGCGGACGCGGCGCCGTACGTGTCGGTCATCATGATGCCGACGTGGTGGACCCCGGTGTCGCCCGCGCCGAGCACGGCCGGCGACGCGAGGTAGCTCACGGCCGCCGCCACCTGCGCCGGCACGCTGTTGTTGTCGTTGCGCGTGTACCGGAGGCGCGTGATCGGCGTGGTGCCGGCGGGGAGCGGCGGGTTGTTGTTGAAGACGAGCCGGTAGGCCGCCACGAGGCCGTCGTAGCCGGCCTGGCCGAACGAGTCGTCCTGGTCGAAGCTCATCATGTGGCGGAAGTCGGGGACGTTCCGCGCCTTGAAGTAGTCCATCGTGGCGCGCGCCTCCTGGGCGTAGCTCGCGCGCACGTTGAAGATGAACTGCTTGCAGCTCGACGCCTTGTCGTCGCGGAGGATCGTCGAGGCACCGGTGAACGCCCCGAAGAAGATCGTGCCGGTCTCGATCGCGACGGGCGCGGTGCGCACCATGGTCGGCGTGCCGACGTTGCCGATGAACGCGAGCACCGCATCGGGGCCGCGCTCGAGCGCCGTCGTCGAGATCGGCGCCTCGCCGCTGACGGCGGACATCGCCGTCGTCGGGCAACGCGGCGCCGCCTGGCTCTCGCGCACGTCCACGAGCGCGCGCGCGTTCGCCTCGGCGGCCGCCGGCACGTACGCGTCGTCGCGGAACAGGAGCTCGATGCGCCGGCCGCGGATACCGCCGGCGTCGTTCTGCTCCTTGAACGCGAGATCGATGCCCAGCTTCATGCCGGTGCCGAGCGCCTGGTTGACGCCGCTGATCGGCGCGGTCATGCCGATGACGAGCGGATCGTCGGCGGCGCTGACGCAGATCGACTCCTGGGCGCGGACCGCGCAGACCAGGCCGTCACCGCCGCAGTCCGAGTCCACCGCGCAGGGCTGTGGCGAGAACGTGGTCGAGCACCCCGCGCCTACGAGCGAGCCCAAAAACACAAGGCGAGCCTGGCACCCCATGGCCGGACAGTTTCTCTAACGGTTAATGCAGTCTGCAAGGACGTCTCATACACACACGTCGATAGGTCGGTGTGCGTTCTGACAGAGTTTCTTGCGTGTGCCCGAAGCGGCTTCGCCTCGACGAGAGCCGGCCCTTCTGAATCTGTTCTTTGTGCGGATCGCGCAAGGTATTGATGATTGGTTCGAGAGCCTCCTGTGGACTCATTGTCTGTAGTGAGGCGGCGCGCTCCTTCATTGTTGAGGAGGCAACGGGAGGTGACGGGGCGCGCGGCGGGGCGGGCCAGCCGGCTTCCTTGGCGGCGACGAGGGCTCCCCCTGGAGGGGGAGCGATCCGCGAGAGCTTCGTAGCGCTGCGGCGCGGACGACGCACGGTAGCTGACCCGCCCTGACCGCTGCTGACAGGCGGGAGCTGGAGGGATCGGCGTCGTTAACGGACGCGCGGGCACAAGACGACGGTGCTCCACCCGGTGCGCAGGGACAGGAAGATGACAGCGGCGAGGCTCGGATCGGGGTACGGGTGCTCGACCCACGTGACGAACATGCCGAGGTCGTGCGCGATCGATGCGGGCGGCGCGACCTGCGCCGTGTGGCAGACCTCCGCGAGCTCGAACCACCGCCCGGGCGCGCGGATCATCAGCGCGCGCGGGAACGCGCTGTGCCGCGGATCGGTGACGAGCGACGCGCACGGGCCGCGCGGATCGAAGAACGACTGCGACGAGACCGGTGGCTGCGCGGCCCCGGCGGTGTACGAGAGCGGCGGCTGCTGCTGCTGCGGCGGCGTGAACGGCGGCGGCGTCGGCGGTGGCTGCAGCGTGAACGGCGGCGGCGTCGGCGGTGGCTGCTGCGGCGGCGGCGGCTGCAGCGTGAACGGCGTCGGCGTCGGCGTCGGCGTCGGTGCGTGCGGTTCGCTGCTGTGCGGCCCGATGCCGAGCGTGACGTGCAAGGTCGGCCGGTCATGGTTCGTCGGGCCGCCGGGGCCGCCGGGCCCGCCGGGGCCGCCGGGGCCGCCGGGGGCTGCATCAGGCGCGGGCGCGACGAGCGTGTGGCCGGAGTGGCCGCTCTCCGCGCGGCGGGCGCGGACCTCCTCGTACGCGGCGGCGTGGCCGCGCAGATCCTCGAGCGCGTGCGCGAGCTCGGTGACCGACTGGAACCGCGCCTCGCGCGTCTTCTCCATCATGCGCAGGCACAGCGCCTCCCACTCCGGCGGGAGGGACGGGTTGCGCTCGCGCGGCGGCATCGGCGTCCGGAACATGTGGCCGAGCAGGATCTCGCCGATCTCGCCCTCGTGCGGCATCGCGCCGGTCAGCATCTCGTACAGCATCACGCCGAGCGAGTAGATGTCGCTGCGGTGATCGATCGCGCCCTTGCCCTCGCACTGCTCCGGGCTCATGTACGCTGGCGTCCCGATCACCACGCCGATCTGGGTGCGGCGCAGCCCCGGCGTGGGCGCGGCGAGCTTGGCGGTGCCGAAGTCGAGCACCTTGACGAACATCGGATCGAAGCTGCGCTCGCACAGGAAGATGTTCGACGGCTTCAGATCGCGGTGGATGATGCCCTTGCCGTGGCACGCGGCGAGCGCCGACGCGATCTGCGCGAGGATGTGCCGGATCTCCTCGAACGATAGTCCGCCGCGCCGCAGCCGCTTGTCGAGGCTCTGGCCCGAGAGGCTCTCCATCATCACGTACGTCCGCGCGCCCCCGGGCAGCTCGAGCGTGCCGTAGTCGATGATGACGATGATGTTCGGGTGCCCGATCTCGGCGGCCGCCTTCGCCTCCTGGAAGAAGCGCGCGACCTGATCGGGATCGCGGGCCTGCTCGTCGTGCAGGACCTTCACGGCCACCTCGCGATCGATCATCGTGTGGCGGCACGCGTACACGGTCCCGGTCCCGCCGGAGCCGAGCTCGCGCTCCACCACGTAGCTGCCGATCCGCTGGCCGATGAGGTTCACCGGGCCATGATACGCGGCCGGCGCGCGGCCGGCCGGTTACTTGCCGACCTCGGCCTCGACCTGCGCGAGCGCCGTGCGCAGGAACGCCGACTGCGGATCACAGGCGATCGCCAGCTTGAGCTGCAGCACCGCCTGCTTGAGATCGCCGCGGCGGAGGCAGAGCTCGGCCTTGCGGTAGTAGAGGAGCGCCTTCGACGACATCACGCCGAGCGCGCCGAGCGTGGCGGGCCGGAGCACGTCGGGTGAGGAGCCGGCGGCGAGCGGCGAGCTCTGCGGGCTCTGCGCCCGCGGCGCCAGCGGTCCGGTCGACGGGGCGCGCGGCCGCGGCGGCGGCGGATCGGCAGGCAGCGGCGGCAGCGGCCCGGTCTGCATCGTCTGTTTACGCAGGTACTGGTACGCCGCAACCACGCGCGCGTAGGCGGTCGAGACGAGCGCGAGCTCCTCGTCGGTGAGCGAGTTGCGGTGCAGATCGGGGTGCGCGAGGCACGCGATCTTGTGGAACGCGTCCTGCGCCACCTCGATGCGGGCGTCGGCGCTGATCTCGAGGAGCTGGTGCGGCGGCGGGTCCTTCTTCGCCACGATCCGCTGGGCCCACAGGAGCACGTCGGAGCGGACGCTCATGACCTCTCCACGGTAGGGCCGGCCGTGCTCACGTAGACGATCTCATCGACGTAGATCCAAGACGATACACGGATCTGGCCCGCGCCAGGGGGCTTTCTCGCCGTGAGGCAGGTCTGTCACCCGGGGGCGCGGCTCGCCCGGCGGGCGCGGGCTACGCGGCGGGCAAGAGCGGCCTGGCGATCGCGTCGATGGCGCGCGCCAGCTCGACGTCCTTGCGCGAGATGCCGCCGGCGTCGTGCGTGGTCAGGTGGATGCGCACGGTGCCGTAGACGTTCTCCCACTCGGGGTGGTGGCCCATCCGCTCGGCGACCAGCGCGACCGCGGCCATGAAGCCGAACGCGGTCACGAAGTCGGCGAAGCGCAGCTCGCGGAGCAGCTTGTCGCCGTCGCGGCGCCAGCCGGCGAGCCCGACGAGCGCGGCCTCGATCTCGGCGTCCGTGAGCCGCGCGTCCGCGGCGCCGGGCGCAGCTTGGGTCCCGTCAGTCATCGTTAGTCATCGTTGGTGATCGTGTGCGTGCGCACCTGGTTGTCGGTGGCGTTGGACCCGTTCGTCACGGTCCCCAGGGTCAGCGTGACGGTCTCGTTCTGCTCCGGCGAGCCGTCGGCGCCCACGATGATGCGGATGTCCCGCGAGGTCTGGCCGGGCTGGAACACGACCGGGATGTCGCCGCTGCCGATGTCGTAGTCGTTGTTCATCGCGGTGCCGCCGACCGCGACCTGGACCGTCACCTGATTGTTCGACGCGGCCGACAGGACGACGCGGTAGACGTGCGTCGCCGACGAGATGTCCTGCTCGGCCGCGGCCCTGTCCGGCGTGCCGGTGTCGAACCGGACGAGCGGCCCGTTGTCGTTGTCCGTGATCGTGACGGTGTGCGATGTCTGCGGGCCGGGGCTCGCGTTGACGAGGCCGCCGAGCGCCAGCACGAGGGTCTCGTCGTCGTCGTCGTTCGCGTCGTCGAGCACGGTCACGTTGAACGTGGCCGTCGTGGCGCCGGGCGGGATCGTGACCGACGTCGTCGACAGCGTGAAGTCGGCCGCCGTCGCGCTGCCGCCGGTGCGCGTGGCCGAGAACTGGATCGGGCGGCCCGAGGGCGCCGAGAGCTTGACGGTGACGGCGTGCGTCGCGGTGCCCTCGGCGGCGGTCGACGTCGCCTGCTGGAAGTCGAGCGTCGGCGGCGCGTCGTCGTCGTTGATCGTGAGCGTGTGCTGGGCGGCCGCGAGCGTGGCGTTGGTCGCGTTCACGAGCGAGAACTGCGCGGTCTCGTTGTCCTCGTCGAGCATGTCGCTGGTGATCGCCACCGGCACCGGCAGCGAGGTGGTGCCGGGCGGGAACGTCAGCGTGCTCGGCGTCAGGGTGAAGTCGTCGGTGCTCGCCGAGCCGCCAGCCGCGGAGCGGTAGTCGACGGTGATCGTCTTCTCGGAGGCCAGCGAGAGGGTGACGGCCAGGTTCGCG
>DATMCI010000113.1:0-8033 GCA_035558535.1 Kofleriaceae bacterium | reverse complement strand
CGGGCACGTGGAAAGATCTCACCGACAACGTCAACGCGATGGCGTCGAACCTGACGAACCAGGTGCGCAACATCGCCGAGGTGACGACGGCGGTCGCGCGCGGCGATCTGTCGCGGAAGATCACGGTGGACGTCAAGGGCGAGATCCTCGAGCTGAAGAACACGATCAACACGATGGTGGATCAGCTGAACTCGTTCGCGTCGGAGGTGAGCCGCGTGGCGCGCGAGGTGGGCACGGAGGGCAAGCTGGGCGGCCAGGCGGTGGTCCCGGGCGTGGCGGGCACGTGGAAGGACTTGACGGACAACGTCAACTCGATGGCGTCGAACCTGACGAACCAGGTGCGCAACATCGCCGACGTGACGATCGCCGTCGCCAAGGGCGATCTGTCGAAGAAGATCACGGTCGATGTCCGCGGCGAGATCCTCCAGCTCAAAGACACGATGAACACGATGGTGGATCAGCTGAACGGGTTCGCGTCGGAGGTGAGCCGCGTGGCGCGCGAAGTGGGCACGGAGGGCAAGCTGGGCGGCCAGGCGCAGGTCCCGGGCGTGGCGGGCACGTGGAAGGACTTGACCGACAACGTCAACTCGATGGCGTCGAACCTGACGGGCCAGGTGCGCAACATCGCCGACGTCGCCACGGCGATCGCGCGCGGTGACCTGTCGCGCAAGATCACGGTGGACGTGAAGGGCGAGATCCTCGAGCTGAAGAACACGCTCAACACGATGGTGGATCAGCTGAACGCGTTCGCGTCGGAGGTGAGCCGCGTGGCGCGCGAGGTGGGCACGGAGGGCAAGCTGGGCGGCCAGGCGGTCGTGCTCGGCGTGGCGGGCACGTGGAAGGACCTGACGGACAACGTCAACTCGATGGCGTCGAACCTGACGGGCCAGGTGCGCAACATCGCCGAGGTGACGATCGCCGTCGCGAACGGCGACCTGTCGCGCAAGATCACGGTCGACGTCCGCGGCGAGATCCTGCAGCTCAAGGAGGCCATCAACACGATGGTGGAGCAGCTGCGCTCGTTCGCCTCGGAGGTGACGCGCGTGGCGCGCGAGGTGGGCACCGAGGGGCGCCTCGGCGTGCAGGCGGTGGTCCCGGGCGTGGCGGGCACGTGGAAGGACTTGACCGACTCGGTCAACGCGATGGGCACGAACCTCACCGCGCAGGTGCGCAACATCGCCGAGGTGACGACGGCGGTGGCGCGCGGCGATCTGTCGCGGAAGATCACGGTGGACGTCAAGGGCGAGATCCTCGAGCTGAAGAACACGATCAACACGATGGTCGATCAGCTGCGCTCGTTCGCGTCCGAGGTGACGCGCGTGGCGCGCGAGGTGGGCACGGAGGGCAAGCTGGGCGGCCAGGCCGACGTCCCGGGTGTGGCGGGCACGTGGAAGGACCTGACCGACTCGGTCAACTTCATGGCCGCCAACCTGACGAACCAGGTGCGCGGCATCGTGAAGGTCGTCACCGCGGTCGCCAACGGCAACCTGCGCCAGAAGCTCACCGTCGAGGCCAAGGGCGAGGTCGCCGCGCTCGCGGAGACGATCAACAACATGACCGACACGCTCGCGACGTTCGCCGAGCAGGTCACGAACGTCGCCCGCGAGGTCGGCGTCGAGGGCCGCCTCGGCGGCCAGGCGAACGTGCCGGGCGCGGCGGGCACGTGGAAGGACCTCACGGGCAACGTGAACCTGCTCGCGGCGAACCTGACGAACCAGGTGCGCGCGATCGCGGACGTCGCGACGGCGGTCACCAAGGGCGACCTGACGCGCTCGATCCAGGTCGAGGCGCGCGGCGAGGTGGCGGAGCTCAAGGACAACATCAACACGATGATCGACAACCTGCGCGCGACGACGGATCGCAACCAGGAGCAGGACTGGCTCAAGACGAACCTCGCGAAGTTCACGCGCATGCTGCAGGGCCAGCGCGATCTCATCACCGTCGGCAAGATGCTGCTCGGCGAGCTCGCGCCGCTCGTCGACGCGCAGCAGGGCACGATCTATCAGATGGAGCGCGGCGAGCCGGGCGAGGTCGGCGAGGTCGCCGATCCGAAGACGCTCCGCCTGCTCGCGAGCTACGCGCAGCGGCCGGATCAGCCGGAGCGGATCCGCCTCGGCGTGGGCCTGGTGGGCCAGGCGGCCGCGGAGAAGCAGCGGATCCACCTGCACGAGGTCCCGGCCGAGTACACGCAGATCCACTCGAGCCTCGGCCACGCCACGCCGGCGAGCGTGCTTGTCCTGCCGGTCCTGTTCGAGGGCGAGACGATGGCGGTGATCGAGCTGGCGGCGCTGCGGCCGTTCACCAACACGCACCTGCAGTTCCTCGATCAGCTGACGCAGTCGATCGGCGTGGTCCTCAACACGATCGAGGCGACGATGCGCACGGAGAACCTCCTGCTCCAGTCGCAGCAGCTCACCGCCGAGCTGCAGACGCGCCAGATCGAGCTGCAGCAGACGAACCAGGAGCTGGCGTCGAAGGCCAAGCAGCTCGCCGATCAGAACGCCGAGGTCGAGCGCAAGAACAAGGAGGTCGAGCAGGCGCGGCGCGCCCTCGAGGAGAAGGCGGCCGAGCTGGCGCTCACCAGCAAGTACAAGTCCGAGTTCCTCGCGAACATGTCGCACGAGCTGCGGACGCCGCTCAACTCGATCCTCATCCTCGGCCAGCAGCTCGCCGAGAACATCGGCGGCAACCTGACGCCGAAGCAGATCGACTTCGCCAAGAACATCCACTCGGCGGGCACCGACCTGCTCACGCTCATCAACGACATCCTGGATCTGTCGAAGATCGAGTCCGGCACGGTCACCGTCGAGCCGGAGGAGATCACGTTCGCCGCGCTGCGGGACACGGTCCACCGCACGTTCCACCACGTCGCGGAGACCAAGGGCCTCATGTTCAACGTCGAGGTCGATCCGGCGCTGCCGCGCGCGCTGACGAGCGATCCGAAGCGCCTGCAGCAGATCCTGAAGAACCTCCTGTCGAACGCGTTCAAGTTCACGGCGCAGGGCCACGTCTCGATGGCGGTCCGCCACGTGACGGGCGGCTGGAACGTCGATCACCCGGTGCTCGGCCCGATGAGCTCGGCGATCGCGTTTCAGGTCACCGACACGGGCATCGGCATCGCGCCCGAGAAGCAGAAGCTGATCTTCGAGGCGTTCCAGCAGGCCGACGCCGGCACGAGCCGCAAGTACGGCGGCACGGGCCTGGGCCTGGCGATCAGCCGCGAGCTCGCGAACCTGCTCGGCGGCGAGATCCGCCTGGCGAGCAAGCCGGGCAGCGGCAGCACGTTCACGCTCTACCTGCCGCTCGTGTTCACCGGCCCGACGCAGCGCCAGCTCGCGCCGGCGAGCGGGGCGAGCGCGGTGGGCCCGGCGAGCGCGCACGCGCCGGTGCCGATGCCGGTGCTCACGGTCGCCAAGTCCGAGGAGCCGGTGCCAGACGACCGCAACGAGGTCCGCGAAGGCGACTCGGTGCTGCTCGTGATCGAGGACGATCCGCACTACGCGCGGATCCTGCTCGGGATCGCGCGCCAGAAGGGCTTCAAGGGGATCGTCGCGAGCCGCGGCCAGCAGGGCCTCTCGCTCGCGCGCGAGTACCTGCCGACGGCGGTCACGCTCGACGTGTTCTTGCCGGACATGCTCGGCTGGACGGTCCTGAACAACCTCAAGCTCGATCCGCGCACGCGCCACATCCCGGTGCAGATGCTCTCGGTCGAGGAGGAGCGCCAGCACGGCCTGTCGCACGGCGCGTTCGCGTACCTCGTGAAGCCCGCGACCACGGGCGAGCTCGAGACGGCGTTCGACAGGCTGAAGACGTACGTCGCGCCGCACACCAAGCGCCTGCTCGTGATCGAGGACAACGACCGCGAGCGCGCGTCGATCGTCGAGCTGCTCGGCGAAGGTGACATCGAGGTGACGGCGGCCGGGACGGGCGCGGAGGCGCTCGAGGCGCTGCGCGCGCGGTCGTTCGACTGCTGCGTCGTCGATCTCCGGCTGCCGGACATGACCGGGTTCGAGCTGCTCGATCAGCTGCGGGCCGAGTCGGCGCTGCGGGACATCCCGATCGTGGTGTTCACCGGCAAGGAGCTGACGACGGAGGAGGAGGCGCGGCTGCGCAGCGTGGCCAAGAGCATCGTGCTGAAGGACGTGCAGTCGCCCGAGCGGCTGCTCGACGAGACGTCGCTGTTCCTCCACCGCGTGATCGCAGACCTCCCCGAGGGCAAGCGGAAGATGATCGAGCGCCTGCACGGCTCGACGGAGGCGCTGCGCGGCCGGCGGGTGCTGGTCGTGGACGACGACGCCCGCAACATCTTCGCGCTGACCACGATCCTCGAGAACCAGGAGATGGAGGTGCTCTCGGCCACGAACGGGCGCCAGGCGATCGAGCTGATCCAGACCACGCCCGATCTGAGCGTGGTCCTCATGGACATCATGATGCCGGAGATGGACGGCTACGAGACGATGCGCGAGATCCGCAAGGACAGCCGGTTCCGGACCCTACCGATCCTGGCGCTGACGGCGAAGGCCATGAAGGGCGACCGCGAGAAGTGCCTGCAGGCGGGCGCCTCCGATTACATCGCAAAGCCGGTCAACACGGATCAGCTACTCTCGCTCTTGCGGGTGTGGTTGTATCGCTGAAGGGAATCGATGGACGGAGCGATCAACATCCTGCTCGTCGACGACGAGCAGCGCAACCTGGACGCGCTGGAGTCGATCCTCGACGAGCCGGGGTACCGGCTGCTGCGCGCCGAGGACGCCGACCGCGCGCTGCGGCACCTGCTCGAGAACGACGTGGCCGCGATCGTGCTCGACATCAAGATGCCCGGCGTGAGCGGCTTCGAGCTCGCGCAGCTCATCAAGGGCACGAAGAAGTTCCGGCAGATCCCGATCGTGTTCCTGACGGCCTACCTGGTCGATGATCAAGACATCCTCGCGGGCTACGGCGCGGGCGCGGTGGACTACCTGACAAAGCCGGTGAACCCGAAGATCCTCCGCCACAAGATCTCGGTGTTCGCGGACCTGTTCCGCAAGACGCGCGCGCTCGCCGAGCTGAACGCCACGCTCGAGCAGCGCGTCTCGGAGCGCACCGCCGAGCTCGAGCGCTCCGAGGCCGCGCTGCGGGCGGCGAGCCAGCAGAAGGACTCGTTCCTGGCGACGCTCGCGCACGAGCTGCGCAACCCGCTCGCGCCGCTGCGCACGGGGCTCGATCTCCTGCTCCATACCGGCGCGCCGTCGCCGGCCGCAGGGCGCGCGATGGCGGCGATGAACCGCCAGCTCGATCACATGGTGCGCCTCATCGACGACCTCCTGGACGTCTCGCGGATCAGCCGCGGCATGCTCGAGCTCAAGCGGACGCGCACGGATCTGGCGTCGGTGATCGAGCACGCGCTCGACACGGCGCGGCCGTTCTTCGATCAGCGCAAGCAGACGGTCACCGTCGAGCTGAGCGGCCCCGTGCACGCGGCGATCGACGCGACGCGCGTCAGCCAGATCGTCGGCAACCTGCTCCACAACGCCTCGAAGTTCACGCCGCCCGGCGGCGCCATCCGCGTCGAGCTGGTCGGCGAGGGCGGCGCGGCGCTCATCCGCGTCATCGACAAGGGCGAGGGCATCCCGGTCGGGCAGCTCGACAAGGTGTTCGACATGTTCGCGCGGATCGAGCGGGCGGGCAGGAGCGTGGTGGGCGGCGGGCTCGGGATCGGCCTGGCCCTGGCGCGCCAGCTCGCCGAGATGCACGGCGGGAGCCTCGCGGCGTCGAGCGAGGGCGAGGGCGCGGGGGCGACGTTCACGCTGCGGCTGCCGACCGCGGCGGGGGACATGGCGGAGCCCGGGGGGGCGCCCGCGGCGGGCGGGGCCCAGGTCGCGCGGCCGGCGACGGGGCTCGACATCGCGGTGATCGAGGACAACGACGACGCCGCGGACACGCTGACCCTGTGGCTCGAGGAGATGGGGCACCGCGTGCGGCTCGCCCGCAACGGCCCGGACGGCCTCGCGATGGTGCGCGAGGGCAGGCCCGATCTCGTGCTCTGCGACGTCGGCCTCCCGGGCATGGACGGGGTCGAGGTCTGCCGGCGGATCCGGGCGCTCGCCGGCGAGCGCCCGCCGGTGATGGTCGCGCTGACGGGCTGGGGCATGGAGGAGGATCGGCGGCGGACGCGCGAGGCGGGCTTCGAGCACCACCTGGTGAAGCCGGTGGGACCAGACCAGCTCCGCGCGATCCTGAAGGACGTCGCGGACGCGGTGCGGTCGCGCGCGCTCAGCGCGTAGGCGCCGCGGGAGGCGCCGCGGGAGGCGCCGGCGGGGTGACGCGCGTGATCCGGAAGCCGCGCGCGCCGAGCAGCTCGAGCACGCTGCGCGTGCCGATCAGGTGCATCGCGCCGACGGCGACGAACACGCCGCCGGCCGCGTGCAGCTTCTCGATGGGCGCGATCCACGACGCGTTGCGCCGGTAGAGGAGGTCCTCCATCGACTCGTCGTACTCGGCGGCGGTGTAGCCGTGCGCGAGCGCGTCCTTGCGCTGCTCGTCGGTGATCGCGACGAACCGCGCTTCGTCGCCGGCGATGTACGCGCCCAGGAGCTGCTTCGTCTGCTGCTCGGTCTCTGCGAGCTCGTCGAGCATGAGCCGGAGCGCCTTGGTGTTCATGTGCTTCTCGAGCATGGCGGCCTGGTGGGCGGCCGGCTCGAGGTACGCGATCTTCTTGCCGCGGTTCATGGCGCGCGCGAGCAGGATGCCGTCCATCGGCGGCGTGGGCGGCAGCCCGCGCAGCGCGAGGAGCGTCGCCGGGATCATCGCGCTCTTGTTCACGAGCGCCTGCGCGATCTGCGGCGTGAGCGCGGCCTCGAGCTTCTTCCAGTACTCGGGCCCGAGCTCGTCGCGCAGCGTGCCGCTCGTGCGCCCGCCGATGTTCTGGATCGCCGGATCGGTGATGTCGGTCTCCATGGCGAACGCGGCGGACGCCTCGAGCCGGTCCCAGACGATCGGCGGCAGCCGCGCCTCCGGATCGATGCCGACGTGCATCGTGCCGAGGAGGTACGTCGTCACGCCGTCCTTCTCGGCGGTCCACAGGAACGGCCGCGGCAGCGGATCCTTGTCGTGTGCCGCGCCTTGCCAGGGATCGCCGGCCGGCGCGGGCGGCGGGGGCATGAGGGCGGGCGAGGGCGCGGGATCCCGCGCTTGCTTGCAGGCGGCGCCGGCCGAGGCCAGCGCGACCAGCGTCACGAGCAAACCGTGGCGCAGCTTCATCACGGCTGCTTTAGCATGGCTTGGTAGCCGCGCTCACAGAACTCCGGTGGCGGCCTCTACGAGGATCACCGCGTGCGCGTGGGAGCTGCGCCCGTGGGTGTGTGCACGGCCGCCGTGGCCGCCGTGGCCGCTGTGGCCGCGGTGGCCGCGCTTGCTGCGCGGCCGTCGGCCGCCGCGGCCGATAGCGACGAGCTCTCGCTCTACGACCGGCTGTGGCCGCGCGTGCCCGACGGGGCGCACCTCACGCTGTCGCAGCAGATCACGGATCGGCTGACGCTGCTCGGTAACACGCTCGGCTACCACCTCGACGTGCTCAGCAAGGAGACGTTGACCCTGCGGTTCGATGGCCGCCGGCGCCGCGCGTTCGTGCGGCTCGGCGCGGGCGAGGAGCAGTACCTGACGTTCCGGCTGGCGAGCGACGTCCACTTCACCGAAGGGCTGGCGCGCATCACGACGCGCGTCGATCTCTCGGTCGCGGGCCACGCGCTGCGGCTGGAGCTGCCGGAGCTCGAGATGACGCCGACCGAGTATCACGGCGAGCGCGGCGTCGTTGTGCGGCTGCCGCTGCTGCGCCGGAGCTTCTAGCGGCGCAGGTGAGAGCACGCGGCCGCGGCTGCGTCGGCCTAAATAGGAGTGAGAGCGCGCGCGTGGGGCGCTCGCGCGTGGACGCGCGGCGCCGTGCCTCGGGGTTCCCCCTCGGACCCGCTCCGCCGCGCGCGTGCCCCCGGGCGTTCTCTGCTTCGCTGTGAGGGTGGTGCTCGCGGCCACGGCGGATGGTGGTGCTCGCACGACCG
>DATMCI010000112.1:0-80962 GCA_035558535.1 Kofleriaceae bacterium | reverse complement strand
ATCGATGGCATCTCCGTGATGCTCGTGCTGCTCACGACGCTCATCATGCCGCTCGTCGTGTTAGGCGGCTGGTCGAGCGTGCGCACAAAGGTGCATGCCTATCACGCCCTGATGCTGATCCTCACGACCGGCATGCTCGGTGTGTTCGTGGCGCGTGACCTCTTCCTGTTCTACGTCATGTGGGAGGTCATGCTCGTCCCGATGTACTTCATTATCGGGATCTGGGGCGGCGAGCGGCGCATTTACGCGAGTCTCAAGTTCTTCATCTACACGATGGTCGGCTCGCTGCTGATGCTGGTGGCGATCTTCTATGTCTACGTGCAGGCCGGTGACGTGCTCGGCACGTACACGACGGACCTCGAGAAGCTGACGCAGGTCGCGCTGCCGTACGACGCGCAGGTCTGGTGCTTCGCCGCGTTCGCCCTGGCGTTCGCGATCAAGGTGCCGCTGTTCCCGCTGCACACCTGGTTGCCCGACGCGCACGTCGAGGCGCCGACCGCCGGCTCGGTGATCCTGGCCGGCGTCCTGCTCAAGTTCGGGATCTACGGCTTCCTCCGCTACGCGATGCCGATGTTCCCGCACGGCGCCGCGGTGTGGGGGCCGGCGATCTCGATCCTGGCGGTGATCGGCATCATCTACGGCGCGTTCGTCGCGTTCGCGCAGGACGACGTCAAGAAGCTGGTCGCGTACTCGTCGGTCTCGCACCTCGGGTTCTGCGCGCTCGGCATCTTCGCGCTCAACGAGTACGGCATCGAGGGCTCGATCTACGCGATGCTCTCGCACGGCCTCACGACGGGCGGCCTGTTCCTCGGGATCGGCGTGCTCTACGAGCGCCGCCACACGCGCCGGCTCGCCGAGTACGGCGGCGTGTGGAAGGTGATGCCGGTGTTCGCCGGCCTGTTCCTCGTGATCACGATGGGCTCGGCAGGCCTGCCGGCGCTGTCGGGCTTCGTCGGCGAGTTCTTGACGTTGCTCGGCACGTTCGTCTCGGGCCCTGGCCCGGGCGATGCCGCGGCGCAGGCGACGACGCTCATCCCGTACCCGATGCTGCTCGGCGCGCTCGCGACGACCGGCGTCATCTGGGGCGCCATCTACCTGCTCTACATGTTCCAGAAGGTCTTCTTCGGGAAGCTCGATGCGGCGCGCAACGGGAGCCTGCGGGACCTCACGGGGCGCGAGCTTGGCGTGTTCATCCCGCTCGTCCTCGCGATCTTCGCGATGGGCCTGTTCCCGCGCCCGTTCCTCCGCACGATGGAGCCGTCGGTCGCCGCGTTCCTCGGCGAGATGAAGAACCGGCGCGGTGAGTGCGACGGGCCGTCGCACCGCTACGGCGAGCTGCGCCCCGTCGATGGGCGGTGCCCGGTGGCGCCTGCTACGCCTGCGACGCCTACGCCGCCCGCGCCGGGCGCGGCGCCCGCCGCGGCTGCCGCGGCTGCCGCGCGGATCCCTGGAGGTGCGCCGTGAACGTCAGCGTCTCCGATCTCGGCTATCTGGCCCCGTACCTCATCCTCATCACCGTCGGGATGATGCTCGTCTTGGCGGAGGCGTTCTTCAAGGGCAGGGACCGCACGGCCCTGGTCGGGCTGACGGTGGCCGGCTCGCTCGCCGCGGCGATCGGCTCGGTGGTGCTCTACCGCCAGGTGCCCGCCAACGTCAGCCTAGATCTGCTCGGCGGCATGCTGCGCGCCGACCGCATGGCCTACGTCTTGTCCGCGCTGTTCGGCGTCACGACGGCGCTCGCGGCGCTGATGTCGCCCGGCCACCAGCGCGAGCACGACTGGCAGATCGGCGAGTACTACGGCGTCATGCTCCTGTCGGCGTCGGGCATGGTGATGCTCGCGCACGCCGGCAACCTCGTCACCGTCTTCCTCGGCATCGAGACGATGTCGATCGGCGTGTACGTCATGACCGCGATGCGGCGGCGGTCGCGCCGCGGCAACGAGGCGGCGATGAAGTACTTCCTGATCGGCGCGTTCGCGACGGGCTTCCTCCTCTACGGCATGGCGCTGATCTACGGCGCGGCCGGATCGCTCGGGCTCGCGCAGATCCGCGCGGCCCTCCAGAGCACGCAGAACCCGGGCCTCATCGTCGCTGGCGGCTTCATGCTCGTCGTGGCGTTCGGCTTCAAGGTCGCCGCGGTGCCGTTCCACATGTGGGCTCCCGACGCGTACGAGGGCGCGCCGACGCCGGTGACCGCGTTCATGGCGGCCGGCGTGAAGGCGGCGGCGGTGGCCGCGATGATCCGCACGTTCGGCATCGCGCTCGGCGGCGAGGTGATCCCGTACGGCGTGCTCGGCTGGGCGAGCCCGCTCGTGGTGATCGCCGCGCTCACGATCACGATCGGCAACCTCGGCGCGATCCGCCAGGACAACGTCAAGCGGATGCTGGCGTACTCGTCGATCTCGCACGCCGGCGTCCTGCTCGTCGGCCTGTGCGCGCTCGGCCTCGGCTCGCCGACCGCGAACCAGGGCCTCGTCTACTACCTGCTCGCGTACACGTTCACGACGATGGGCGCGTTCGCGGTCGTCGCGTACGTGGGCTCGCGCGGCCGCGAGCGGCTCCTCATCGACGACTGGGCGGGCCTCGCCGGCAAGCACGGCGGCGCGGCGCTCGCGATGACGATCTGCCTGCTCTCGCTCGGCGGCATCCCGCCGACCTCCGGGTTCTTCGCCAAGTTCTACGTCTTCAAGGCGGCGATGGAGGTCTACGACGGCCAGCTCTTGTGGCTCGTCATCATCGGCATCATCAACTCGGCGATCAGCATCTACTACTACCTGCGAATCGTCACGGCGATGTACTTCCGCGACGCGACCCAGCCGTTCACGCCGACCCGGTCCGCGGGCCTCGTGTTCGTGATCGCGGTGTGCCCGATCGTGATCCTCGAGATGGGGCTCATGCCGGGCTGGTGGCTCAGGCTCGTGGGCTAGGGCCGATATGTCCGGCGCCCATTCGCCTGGCTCTCCATTCCACGCGCTCGCGCGCGCCGCGGGCCTCGACATCTCGTACACCGACTGGCGCGGCAAGACCGCGGCGGCGAGCGACGAGTCGGTGCTGGCCACGCTGCGCGCGGTCGGCGTCGATCTGCGCACGCCCGACGAGGCGGCCAGCACGCTCGCGATGATCGAGCGCGAGCGCTGGCGCGAGCTCGTCCCGCCGGTCGTGATCGGCTGGGACGGCGCGCTCGTGGTGCCGTTCGCGGTCCCGGCCGACGTCGACGGCGAGTGGGAGATCGAGGTCACGACCGAGACCGGGCGCACCGTCCGCATGCACGGCCGGCTGTTCACGCTGCCGGCGGACTCGCACGCGTGGCCGGGCGGCGCCGTGCACTGCATCCGCCGCGCGACGATCTGGCTCGACGGCGAGAACGGCTACCACAAGGTCGCGTGGGGCGTCTCCGGCGCGTACGGCGAGGCCCTGGGCATCGCGGCGCCGCGGCGCGCGTGGGGCGGGCCGGGCGACGGCCCGCGGCGGTGGGGCGTGTTCGCGCCGGTGTACGGCCTCGCGGCGCCCGAGACGGGGCAGGCGGGCGACCTCCTGACCTTGCGCCGGCTGTTCCGCGAGGTCGAGCGGCGGGGCGGCCGCTACGTGGCGGTGCTGCCGATCCTGGCGCAGTTCCTCGACGAGCCGTGCGCGTTCTCGCCGTACTCGCCGGCGAGCCGCCTGTTCTGGAACGAGCTCTACCTCGATCTGCACCGGCTCGCGGCCGAGGTCGGCGCGGCCGAGCCGGTCGCGCCGCCGATCGTGCCGAACACGCCGATCGACTTCCGCGAGCAGTACCACTGGCGCCGCCACGTGCTCGATCCGATGGCGAGCGCGGTGCTCGCGGATCCGGCGCGCAGCGCCGAGATCGACGCGTGGGCGAGCGAGACCGGCGCGTACGACTACGCCGCGTTCCGCGCGCTCGGCGAGTCGACGCGCCAGCCGTGGCGCGACTGGCCGGTGGCGTGGCGCGATCGGGTCCCGCTCGTCACGACGCGCGCCGATGCGATCGCGCTCGGGGCCGCGGGCGCGCACGTCAACACGCACCTGGTCGCGCAGTGGGCGATGAGCCGCCAGCTCGCGAGCCTGGGCCGCGGCCCGGTGAGCCTGTACCTGGATCTGCCCGTCGGCGTGTCGAGCGACGCGTACGAGGTCTGGCGCTACCGCCACCTGTTTTTGACGGAGCTGTCGGCGGGCGCGCCGCCGGATCCGCTGTTTCTGGGCGGCCAGAGCTGGGGCCTGCCGCCGCTCTGGCCGACGGCGCTGCGCCGCGATCAGTACCGCTACTTCCGCCGCTGCGTGCGCCACCACATGTCCGTGGCCGGCATGTTGCGGATCGATCACGTGATGGGGCTGTTCCGGCTGTACTGCGTGCCGCAGGGGCGGCCGGCGACGGACGGCGTCTACGTGCGCTACCCGGCCGACGAGCTGCTCGCGATCCTGACGCTCGAGTCGCACCGCGCGACCTGCGCGATCGCGGGCGAGGATCTCGGCACGGTGCCGCCGGAGGTGCGCCCGGCGATGGCGAGCCACGGCCTGTTTCGGCTGCACGTGGGGCAGTGGTTCTTCCCGTCGCAGATCGGCGACGCGCCCGAGGCGTCGCCGCGCGAGGCGATCGCGAGCCTCAACACGCACGACACCGCGACGTTCGCGGGCTGGTGGCGCGGCGCCGACACCGACGATCGGCGGGATTTGGGGCTCATCACGCCGGCGCAGGAGGACGAGGAGCGGGAGCTGCGGGATCGGCAGCGCGCGGCGCTGCTCGCCTACGCGGGGGCGCGCCTCGTGGACGACACGCTGACGGACGTGGAGCGCGCGATGGTGGCGGCGACGACGGACCTGGCGGTCGGCCCGGCGGAGGTGGTGCTGGTGGCGCTCGACGATCTGGCGCTCGATCCGGTGCCGCACAACGTGCCGGGGACGGTGCACGAGCGGCCGAACTGGCAGCGCCGCATCGAGCGCTGGGCCGACGCCCTCGACGAGCGGCGGGCGCCCCCGGCGGCGGCGGCCGCGGTCACGGCCGTGATCGCCGCGCGCGGCGGCGTGGGCAGCAGCAGCGGCGGCAGCGGCAGCAGCGGCGGCAGCAACGGCAGCAGCAGCGGCAGCAGCAACGGCAGCAGCAGCGGCGGCGGCAGCAACGGAAGCAGCGGCAGCTAGTCGACGCAGGGCCGCCGACGCTCAATCCTTGGGTGGATGCCAGCCGGCGATGATCCAGCCGCGCCGGGCTTCTACGAGCTCGGCGCGATTGAGACGGATCGCAGCGACCGTGGCCCTGCCGGTCGCCGTCTTGCCGATGATCATGTCTCCGCCCGTGTTCCAGCCGAAATGCTCGGCCCATACCTGTCGCCGTGGGTCGAAGAGGCGCACGACCTCGCCCGTTTGTGGGTCGGGACCGGCGATCCGATTGCCCTTGTGGTCGTTGCACATCGAGCACGCGAGCCAGAGGTTCTCCCTGACAGTAGGCCCACCCAGCGACTCCGGGATGATGTGCTCGATCTCCATGGGGGCGCCGATGATGCGCGCCGAGGTCAGGCAGTAGCCGCAACGGCGGCGTGCGTCCTTGGCGATCTCTTCTCGAAGCGCCTTCGCGACGTAGCTACGGCTCATGCTCGTCGAGCAAACCCGAGACATCGTGACCGCGCTGCTTGAGTAGCGCGGCTGATCGAGAGCGAACGAGCAGGCTCCGCGTGTACTCCTTCATGAGCGTTGCGATCGCTTCGATCTCCGATGCGGAGAGTCCATCGCGCTGGCGCTTGCGGTGCAGCTCCTCGATCTCGGAGGACTTCTCAGGGGCGAGACGCTGCCTGGCGGCTCGCCAGAGCTCCTCGTCTCCCAGGAGGTGCAACGCGGCGATGGCCTCCGTCATGTCCGCTGGTAACTCATTGGGCTCATCGAGGAGCGTCGCCACTGCATCGACGAGCTCGGCCTCGATCGTGCGATGGCTCATGGTCGCCCGTCTCGCGAGCTGCTCGTAGAGCGGGCCGGGGAGGTTCACGGTGACGGCTTGAACGGCCACGATTCACAGTGTAGTGCTCGCGCAGGTTCAGCGGCAAGGCGCTCACTTCGTGGCGTGGACGCGGCCTATCTTGATCCGCGCGTCAGCTCGTCCAGGCTGACCGACACGGTCCGGAGATCAGGTGGGGCCGTTGCTGATCGTTGCCGGTCAATCGGTGCTGGTTCCTGATGCGTGTCCATGGAACACTAAGGCGATGCAGACCGAGGTGCTGATTCCGGGCTCCGGGCGGCCGTTCGTCGAGAGTGACAGCCTCGATCACACGGGGCCGCTCGTGCAGACCGTCGCCCGCGTGCTGTCGCCCGACGAGTGCGCCCGCATGATCGATCGAATCGAAGAGCTCGGCCCGGCGGCCGCGCCGATCACGACGCCGCGCGGGCCGGTGATGCGCCCCGACGTCCGCAACAACGACCGCGTCATGTTCGACGATCCGGAGCTGGCGCGCGAGCTGTTCGCGCGGGTCGAGGGCGCGATCGCGCCGCGGCTGTGCGGCATGCGCGCGGTCGGCGCGAACGAGCGGTTCCGCTGCTACCGCTACGCGCCAGGCCAACGGTTCGCGCCGCACTTCGACGGCGCGTTCATCCGCGACGACCGCCAGCGCAGCTTGCTCAGCCTGATCGTCTACCTCAACGAAGACTTCACGGGCGGCGTCACGACGTTTCACGACTGGGACGTCCACGTCGTGCCCCGGCTCGGCACGGCGCTGATCTTCCAGCACCGTCTGGCTCACGAAGGCTGCGAGGTGATCGCGGGGACGAAGTACGTGTTGCGATCGGACGTGATGTACGAGGCGTGACGATGCGATGTGCTGGCGAGGATCCCCGCGCGCAGCCCCGCGGCTGGGTCTCCTGGACCTCGCGCCTCGTGACGCGCGGCACGGGTTCATCTCGGTGATAGTGTCTCGGGCATGAACCTCGTCGACGAGCTCCACGCGATCGCCGCGGCGCTCCGGTCCGCCGGGGTCCGTTACGCCGTCTGCGGAGGCGTCGCGGTGAGCGCGCACGGCGCGCCGCGGTCGACGAAGGACATCGACATCATCGTAGCGACCGAGGACCTTCAGCTCGCGCTCGACGCCGTGCGGCCGCTCGGATATGCCTTCCTGGCGCTGCCGATGACCTTCGATGCTGGTACGGAGCGCGAGCGCAACGTGCAGCGCGTGAGCAAGCTCCAGGGCGCCGATCACATGCTGCTCGACCTGCTGCTCGCCAACGCGTCACTCGCGGGTGCGCTCGAGGATCGGCTCGAGGTGCAGCTGCCGGAGGGGCCGCTCGCGGTCGTCTCGCGCGCTACGCTGATCCGCATGAAGCAGCTCGCCGGACGCGCGCAGGATCTCCTGGACCTCGAGCAGCTGGAGCGTGGCGATGGCTGAGCTGAGGCCGGAGGACGTCGCGGCCCGGCTGGCGAAGCTGCGCGCGCTCTACGTGCCGGAGTCGATCGAGGAGGCTCGCGAGCGGCTGGAGCGCGAGCGGCCGGAGCGTCAGGAGACGTTCGACCAGGCCGTCGCGCGGCGGCTCCGCGAGCTGCGGGCGATATGCGATCTCGTGCACCATGTTCGTGGCATCGCCGCGGGCGCTCCGGGCGCTCCGGGCGCTCGGGACCGCGGTTGAGTTTGGCTGCTCGCGCGCCGATCTCACGACGGTATTGTCGCGCCCCGCGATCTGTCGGATCGTGCGTGGACCATGGCCAGAGCAGACGCTGATATCGACATGCGCGAGGTCGCGCGCCGCGTGCTGCGCGAGCACGGGTTTCGGACCGACGTGCCGCGCGAGCTCGATGACACGGTGACGCGCGCCGAGCGGGAGGGCGCGGAGGATCTGCGCCACCTGGCCTGGTCATCGATCGACAACGAGACCTCGCGCGATCTCGATCAGCTCGAGTACGCGGAGCGGCTCGAGGGCGGCGCGATCCGGATGTTCGTCGCGATCGCCGATGTCGACGCGTTCGTCCCGAAGGGCTGCCCGATCGACGATTACGCGGCGAACAACGCGATGTCGCTCTACACCGGCGTGCAGATCTTCCCGATGCTGCCGGAGATCCTCTCGCACGGCCAGAGCTCGCTGCTCGAGGGCCAAGAGCGCCTCGCGATGGTCACCGAGATGGTCGTTCGCCCGGACGGCCAGCTCGACGAGCGCGCGACCCGCATCTACCAAGCGCGCGTCGAGAACAAGGCGAAGCTCGTGTACGAGGCGATCGGCGCGTGGCTCGAGAGCGGTGGTGAGCCGCCGCGCGCCGCCGCGATCCGGGAGCAGGTGCTCGTTCACGACGAGGCGGCGCAGCGGCTCCGCGACCACAGGTTCGAGCGCGGCGCGCTCGCGCTGGAGACGATCGAAGCCCGCACCGTCGCGCGGGGCGGTCGCGTCATCGATCTCGAGCTCCAGCACAAGAACCGCGCCCGCGAGCTCGTCGAGGACCTGATGATCGCGGTCAACGGCGCGACGGCGCGGTTCCTCGAGATGCGCGGGTACGCCTCGATCCGCCGCGTGGTCCGCGCGCCCAGGCGCTGGGACCGCATCGTCGAGCTCGCCGCGCAGCACGGCGCGCGGCTGCCGCCGGAGCCGGATCGCCGCGCGCTCGCAGACTTCGTCGCCAGCCGCCGCCAGGCGGACCCGGTGCGGTTCGCCGATGCCTCGCTGTCGATCGCGAAGCTGCTCGGCCCGGGCGAGTACGTGCTGCAGCGTTCCGCGGATCCCGACATCGGGCACTTCGGCCTCGCGGTCGACGACTACGCGCACTCGACGGCGCCCAATCGCCGCTATCCGGATCTGGTCACGCAGCGCCTCCTGAAGGCTGCGGCCGCGGGCGCGCGGTCGCCGTACACTGACGACGAGCTGCTCGCGATCGCTGCGCACTGCACCGAGCGCGAGAACGCTGCCCGCAAGGTCGAGCGCACCATGCGCAAGGTCGCGGCCGCGGTGCTGCTGTCATCGCGGATCGGCGAGACGTTCGACGGCATCGTCACCGGCGCCTCACCGAAGGGGACGTACGCGCGGCTGTTTCGGCCACCTGCCGAGGGCCGTGTCGTCCGGGGCGAGCGCGGCCTCGACGTCGGCGACCTCGTGCAGGTCGAGCTGCTCGACACCAACCCGGCGCGGGGCTTCATCGACTTTGCCTGCGTCGGCCGCGGTCGGCGCTGAGCCTGGAGCTGGCGCGCTAGGGCTCCTCTGGAGAGGTCCCCACGTCGCTGCGGATTTCATCGGCGCCGCCGGGATCACCGATCACCACAATTTCGCGGGAGCGTGAAATCGGCGGTCGCGCCGCGACCTCTCAGCGCATGACCGCACGCATCGAGAACGCCCTGATCGATCTTCCTCCCGGCCACTCCACCACGGCGCGCCCGCCCCGCGCGGGCCGCCATCTCCTCGCGGCCCTCGCGGCCCTCGCGGCCCTCGCGGCCTCGCTGATGGCCTGCGTCGCGAGCTGCACCTCGGCGCAGGCGCCGCAGGCCGCCGCCACACCGCGCGACGCGGCCGCGGGCGCCGTTGCCCACGCTCGGTTCGACGAGCAGGGCCACGCCATGCGCCCGGTCGACTGGCGCAAATGGGTGTACGTCGGCACGCCGCTCACGCCGAACGCCCTCAACAAGGGCAGGGCGGCGTTCCCCGAGTTCCACAACGTCTACGTCGAGCCCGGCGCGTACGAGTCGTTCATGAAGACCGGGACGTGGGCGCAAGGGACGCAGATCGTCAAGGAGCTGGTATCGGTCCAGGCCGGCGATGCCCCCGATGGCTCCTCGATCGCGTCGAGCGGCCGCGGCTACTTTCAAGACCAGTTCCAGGGCCTCGAGCTCCTGGTGAAGGACCAGCAGCGGTTCGCCAAGGAGCCGGGCGGGTGGGCCTTCTTCAGCTTCGGGCACAAGCCCGAGCCCTACGACGCCACGGCCACGATCTTGCCCACGAGCGCGTGCAGCGGGTGCCACGGCGACGGCGGCGAGACCGACTTCGTGTTCACGCAGTACTACCCGGCTCTGCGCGAGCGAACCGCCAGGACCGCCCGGTAGCGCGCGCGCCCGGCGCGCCTATCTCTCTACCGGCCCTCTACCGGCCCTCTACCGGCCCTCTACTGGCCCTCCGCCGGGGAGTCGGCGAGGCATTGCTGCAGCGCGAGCTTCGCGCGATGCAGCAGCACCGCGACTCGGTTCGGCCGCACGCCGAGCGCCTCCGAGACCTCGACGTTCGATAGCTCGTCGAGCAGCCGCAGCTGGACGACGTGGCGCTGGATCTCGCCGAGCTTCTGCACGCAGCCGAGCAGCGCCGCGTGCTGCTCGGCGCGCTCGATCCACTCGTCGATGGAGGTGCCGTCGTCCGGCAGCGGGTCGTCCTCGATCGGGACGTGCGGCCGGGTGCGGTGGTGCCGCCGCCGCGCGTTGCGCGCCGCGTTGCGGACGATCACGCTGAGGAACGCGAGCACGTCGGCGTCGGCGTCGGCCATCGAGCGAGCCTGCGGGAGCTGGAGGAAAGTCACGAACGCCTCCTGCACGGCGTCGATCGCGTCCTCGCCGGCGAGCCCCTCGCGTTGCGCGACGCCCGCCAGCTGGCGCGTGTGAGCGCGTGCGAGTCGCTCCACCCACGCCGTGAACCCGGTCCTTGCGCTCGGCATTGCCCAGCGAAGATAACCCGATCGCGCGCGTGCTCATCGCGGCGCGCCGCTCAGGATCGTCTCGCGCGGCGAGCGCGCGCTGCTCGCTGCTCGAGAACCGGTCGCGCCTCGCGATGATCGCCGAGGTGGTCGCGATCCGCGCTGACCGTCAGTACAGGAACTCGGCCGACTCGCCGATCGAGAGCACACGGACGCTCCCGCCGCGCTCCGCCTTCGCGATCGCGCGCTCGAGGTACGGGCGCTCGTGGTGGCGCGGCTTGAAGAACGTGTCGTAGTGGATCGGCACCATCCACTGGGACCCGGTCGCCGTGAACAGCTCGAGCGCCGCCTCGGGCGTCGCGTGAACGTCGCTCCGCCAGCGCTCGATCCACTTCGCGCGGCCCGCCGGGCCGATCGGGATGAGGGCGACATCGATGGCGAACCGCTCGCGGATCGCCGCGGCGTCGCGCGCGACGTAGCCGGTGTCGCCGGCGAAGTACACGGTGCGGCCCCGGTACTCGATCACGAAGCCGGTGTGCGTGTCGTGATTCCAGCGATCGACGAGGTAGCGGCCGTCGCCGTGGCTCGCCGGGACGGCCGTGATCGTCACGCCATCGCGCGTCCAGCGCTCCCAGGTCTTGAGCCGCGCCACGCCGCGCGCCCGCAGATCGTCGGGCAAGAACTTCGCGGCGCCCGACGGCACGAGCAGCTGCGTCGGGGCGACGCGCCGGAGCGACGGGACGTCGAGGTGATCGAAGTGCGCGTGCGAGACGAGCACCGCGTCGAGCGGCGGCAGCTCGCGGGGATCGATGCCGGCCTCCACGTTGCGCGGCAGGACGCGGGCGATCTTCTGGCCCAGGACGGGATCGGTGAGGAACCACCGGTCCTCGATCCGCACGAGCACCGTCGCGTGCCCGATCCACGTCACGCCGATCGAGCTCGTGTCGGCGGCGGGCGCGGCCGCCCGGGGGTGCGCGAGCTGTGGCGCGGGATCGGGCGTCCGCAGGAGGCAGCCGCCAGCGAGACTGACCACCAGGATGGCGAGCTTCCAACACATCGCAGGCATCGGTCAGCGTTCAGCAACGACCGCGCCAGCGCCAAGTTCGCGATCTCGGGGCGGCGCTGCGTCCGATCTTCGACGGTCTGCGCGATCTTCGGCGCACGTGCGGCGTCTCCTGCCGGCAGGAGGGCGGCGCACGGTGCCAGCCCGACCGGTCACATCTCTTCGCGCGGCGAGTAATCGGCCCAGCGCCGGAACTTCCGGTAGCGCTCGGCGAGCTCCTTGGCGTGCGGATCGCCGAGCTTGCCGAGGTAGCGCGCGAGCAGGCCGAGCTCCTGCGAGTACGCGAGCCGGCGGCCGCCGTCCTTGAGCGAGGTCTTCTCCTCGGCGGCGAGCTGCGCGCCGAGCACCTCGCGCACGCGCGGCTCGGCCTTGCGCCTTCTCAGGATCTTCTCGGAGAACGGGTGCGCCTCGCAGAAGCTCTGGAGCGCGGCCTCGAACACGCGCGGGTCGTCGCCGAGATCGACGCAGAACCGGAACGCGACGGCGCGCATCGCCGGTGACGCGCCATTGTCTGCGAGGTGCGCGGCGAGCTCCGCGGCGAGCGCCCGCTTCACCTTGACGAGCCCGACGTAGGCGTCGGCGAGCGCGATCAGCCAGTCGGCGCCGGCGCGCGGCCCCGGATCGCGGATGCACGACAGCATGAAGGGCGCGGCCTGCTGCGCGCGCGCGCGCGTCAGGACGCCGAGCGCGGACGCGCGGAACGGCTCGTCGCGGAGCGCGAGCGCGAGCTGCGGCCACGCGCCCTGGATCTCGCGCACGAGGTGCTGGAACGGCGCGACGTAGTTCTGGCTCTGCCAGAACGACCTGGACTGGCGCTGGAGCTCGAGCAGGATCTCGTGGCCCTGCCGCGCCGTCGGGTGCAGCGCGGCGATGTGGGCGAGGAGGTCCTCGATCGCGCACGCGGGGGCCTCGCGCCGCCACGCCTCGGCGCGCGCGCGGACGCGGCCCGCGCCGTCGACGGGGGCGAGGGACGAAGGCGGGATGAAGCCGCGCTGCGCGGCGTCGGGCAGCGGCGCGGCGGTCGTGTCGCCGGAGCGCAGCGCGTCGGCACGCGCGAGCTCGCCGTGCGCCTCGAGGTGATCGGCGTAGACGAGCCGCGCGGCGTCATCGGCGGGGGCGTCCGCGATCTGCTCGAGGAGCGCGGCCTCGGTCGCGTCGGGCGCGCCGATGAAGATCCCGGCGGGCTCGTCGATCATCGCGGCGATCGCGGCGAGCTGGGCGGGCGCGAGCGCGCCATCGCGAGCGAGCGCGATCCGGATCTCGCGGATCGGCAGCTCGGGCACGAGCTCGGAGATCCGGCGGCTCGCCATCCGGTAGAGCTGGTCGACGTACATCGCGCGGATCTCGCGGGGGATCGCGGCGGCGGCCGGGCTCGCGAGGTAGTGCAGCAGATCGAGCATCGCGTCGCCGGTGACCTCGCGCTCGAGCACGAGCGGTAGCGCCAGGTCGGCGGCGGCCTCGTCACCGGCGGTCCACGCGGCGATCAGCGGCTCGCGCGGCGACGGCGCGTCGGTCACGTAGAGCGCGGGCACGCCGAGATCGCGGCCGGCGCGATCGGCGCGGTGCTGGCTGTTCCACGACCAGCTCTGGCGCACGCTGTCGGTGAACAGCGCCTTGTGGGTCGCGACGAGGCGCCCGCCGAGCAAGAACTTCGCGACGAGCTCCTCGAACGTGCCGATGCCGAGCACGCTCCCCGCCGGGTGCAGGAGCACGAGGTCGTGCGCGCCGCGCGCGAAGCAGGCGAGCCCGCGGCGATCGACGCCGAGCACGACGCCGCCGCGGAACGCGTCCTCGGCGAGCGCGCCCCACGCCCCGGCCGCGCGCTGCACGGCGCCCTCGACGCGGAGCCGGTGCTGCAGGTAGCGGAACCGCGTGCTCGTCGGATCGGGTAGCTCGATCGCGCTGCACAGCGAGCCGGGGCCCCACGTCGACATGAGCTCGACGTACGCCTCGGGCAGCACGGCGCCGCGCTCGCCGAGCGCGTCCGCGATCGCCTGCGCGGAGACGGGGCGCGGAGGGCCCACGAGCTGGAGGCCGAGCATGCGCCGAGCGTAGCGGGCGCCGGGGCCTGAGGAACCAGGGCGAACCAGCCAAGCTCCTGATCCGGCAGGCGATTCCGGCGGCGGCGAGCGCGTTGTAACTACCTGAAATGTCTGATGACGCGCTGCGCCCTCATTATAGAGGGGGAGCCGTGCCCTGCGCGGCGATAATCGCGGCCGTCGCCATGACCCGCATCTCCAGGCGCACGTTTCTCGGCTCGGTTGCCGCCTCGCTCGGCGTCTCGCTCGGCCACGCGCTCGCGTGGTCATCGGTGGCGTCTGCGCTGCCGCGCGGGGCGGCTCACCCATGGGCCCAGCCGGCGGCGGGAGATCCGCGCTACTTCCTGCAGATCATGCTCGGCGGCGGGATCGACGCGATCTACAGCTTCGATCCGAAGGAGCGATCGGAGGTCGAGCCCCGCGTGGACGTGCCGTTCGCGAGCAAGGACATCGTGACATCCGGCGATGTCCGGCTCGGGCCGCACGTGCGCGCGCTCGCCCCGTGGGCGGATCGCCTCACGATCGTGCGCGGCGTCGGCACGCAGTCCGCGGCGCACATCCCCGCGCTGGCCCAGCTGATGAGCGGCAAGCTCGGGCGCGCGGCGTACGAGGTGAGCCCGACCCTGTGCGAGCTGATCGGCGTGCGCCGGGACTCGCAGGCGGTCGCCGCGGTCGCGGTCGGGTTCCCGTGCGATGGCATCGGTCCGCGCGAGCTGACGCACCCGACGATCCGGCAGCTGCTCGCGCTCTCGCCCGACGAGCTGCGGGCGTGCGCCGCCGTGCTAGCGGCCAGGCGCCGTGACCTCGCGACGGGACCGGCCGACGAGCGGCTCGCGACCACGCTCGAGGCGCTCGACGACACGCTGCGGCTGATCGCGCGCCTCGAGACGGTGCCGCGTCCAGCGCTGACCCAGGAGGACTGGTCCGGCGCGGGCGACCTCGGCAGGCCGTTCTCCATGGCGCTCCAGCTGACGCTGTGGCTGTTCGAGCACGATCTGGCGAAGAGCGTGCGGCTGCACTTCGATCGCTGGGACACGCACTTTCACAACACGAAGAACCAGACCAAGGAGTCGCTGGCGTTCTTTCCGGCGCTCGCGCGGTTCTTGCGCGAGCTGGAGGCGCGGCGGCTGTTCGACGCGACGCTCGTGATGATGGGCAGCGAGCTCGGCCGGTTCCCCGAGCTGAACCCGGCCGACGGCAAGCACCACCTGCCGGAGGCGAGCTTCGCGCTCCTCGGGAAGCGCCTGCGCCCGGGCGTGTTCGGCGCGACGGGGCGCCGGATGGAGGCACTGCCCGTCGATCTCCGGACGGGGCGGCCGACCCGCGGCGGCGCGCTGCTGAGCCTCAGCGATCTCGGCGCGACGGTGCTGGCGGCGGCCGGCATCGATCCGATCCGCGTCGGCTATCACGGCCGCACGCTGGGGGTGCTGTGACGTTCGCGTCGCCGCCGCGCGGCGGCGCAAAGCTGGCGGTGGCGGCGGTGGCGGCGGCGGCGGCCGCGCTGGCGGCGTGCCGCGGCCCGGCCCAGCGCGCGGGGCCGCCGCCACAGCCGGTGGTGTCGCCGCCCGCGGCCGTCCCGGCCGCTCCGGCCGCTCCGCCGGTGAATCTGACCGAGACGCTCGGCGAGCTCTCGCTCCTGGCGCGCGGCCGCGAGCTGTCCGCCGCGGAGCGGCAGGCGCTGGCGGGCGTCGATGCCGCTGGCGCGCGGCGGTTCGTGGCGGAGCTGGCCGGCGATCCAGCCGTGGCCCGGCAGGCGCTCGCGGTGCTCTTGCCGTGGGCGTCCGGGTGGCCCGGGATCCGTCACTTTCCGCTGAGCGCTGCGACCACCGCGTCGGGCAAGCCGTACCTCTACTGGGAGCGGCCGTGCGCGGAGAAGGATCTGGTCCGGGCCACACCGTGGTGGGACCGCGGCAAGCCCGTCTGGATCTGCCGCGACAACTACCGGCCGGAGCGACCGTTCGACAGGACGGTCGGCTACATGTGCCAGCCGACGATGCCCGGCTGCGGCTGCGGGCCGTACCTGCTCGCGTGCTCGCCCGACGACGCGACCGAGACCCAGCTCCGGCTGAGCCTGCGGGCGGAGCTCGCCGATACGGTCGTGCACCTCATCGGGCAGCGCGCGCCGCTCCGCGAGCTGTTCGTCAGCAACGCGACGCACCGCGATCGCCGCGCCGAGCTGTGGTACCGCAGCGCGCGGGTGCTCGCGGGCGAGCCGGCCGCGCAGGTCTTCCAGGGCTACGAGGCGTGGCCCGACACGCCGATCTGGGCGCCGCGCCACGAGCGCGTCCCCGGTCAGGAGGCGGGGCTCCTCACCACCGCGCACATGCTCTGGCAGCAGCAGGGCCCGCGCGAGCGCATGCAGCTCTACCACCAGACGCTGTGGTGCGTGGACTCGCGGAGCGTGAAGGTGTCGGCGGACCAGATCTTCGGCCTCGGCACGACGGAGTTTCGCGAGCGGCGCGACGAGGGGCTCAAGCTGGCGGAGACGCCGGTCTGCGACACCTGCCACGCGCGGCTGGATCACTCGCTGGCGTTCTTCGCCGCGCACGAGAAGCACGCGTTCATCGCGCCGCGGGATCCGGCGCGCACGGCGAAGCTCTACTTCCACGATCGCGACGATCTGCGGGGCGAGGACGTGGCGTTGCCCGGGGGCTTCGCCCGGCTCGCGACGGCGGTGCCGGAGTTCGGCCAGTGCATGTCACGCCGGATCGTCGACCACGTGCTCGGCGCCGACGCGGCGAGCGACGACTACCGCGCCGTGCATGACGCGTTCGCCCGGGCGGGCGATTACCAGTCGCTCCTGCAGGTCGCGCTCGCGCGGCGGCTCGAGCGGCGGCTCGGCGGCGGCGCGCCGGGCGCACCGGGCGCACCGGGCGCTGGCGCGGGCGCACCGGGCGCTGGCGCGGGCTCGTTGCCGGAGCTGCTCGCCGCGCATTGCTCCGACTGCCACGGCGCGGGCGAGCGCGTCGATCTATCGCGCGGGTCGCGCGCGTCGCGCGCGTCGCGCGGCGAGCTGGCGCCTCCCGTGCTGCTGCAGGCGCTCGAGGAGGTGTCCGCCGGGCGGATGCCGCGGTCGTTCCCGCCGCTCGGGCGCGCGGAGCGCGGGCGCCTGATCGACGCGCTGATCGCGGCGTGGCCGCGGCCCGACGAGCGCGCCGGGCTGCGGCAGGCGTACACCGGCGCGCTGCACGCGTTGCCCACGCTGCCGCCGCACGTGATCCAGCAGGTGATCCACGATCGCGTCGGCCTCGGGGGCGATCCCGATGCGGGGGCGATCCCGAGCCCGTACAAGCTGCTCGGCCGCCGCCACCTGCAGCTCACGCCGGATCTGATGCTGTTCATGGCGACGCAGGCCGTGAAGGCGTGCAAGCAGCAGCCGCGCGCGGGCGAGTCGCTCGACGCGTGCGCGGCGCGCGCCACCGCGGGCCTCGTGAAGCCCTGATTCGCCGCGCCCAGGTCTTGTCGAACGGCTCGCCGGCAAAGGCGCCGGCGGCGCCTGTACGGAGCAGATCGCCCTCGAGGGCTCGGGGCGTTAGCGGCAGGTGACGGTGACGGGCGCCGTCGCCTTGTAGTCCCAGTTGCTGTAGTCGTGGCACTTCGCGGTGCCCCAGGCGAGGCTCACCAGGCTGAACGGGTTCGTGAGGACGTTGGTCACCGGGTCGCTGTTGTTGTTGATCACCTCGGCGCGCATCGTCCGCGATCCGGACGTCTCGTTCTTGAGGTAGGCGCCGGCGCCGCGGCTGTAGTTCGGCGTGCCGTAGAGCCAGACGTTCTTCAGCCCGACGTCGAGCCCGATCCGCCGGGCGGACGACGAGCCCGCGCTGTGGCCGCCGATCACCGTGCTGGCGTTGAAGCTGAACGCGGCGCGGATCCGCGACGAGTCGCTGCGGGTGGAGCCGTCGAACACGAGGAACGGCGTGGACAGCGCGCCGCCGTAGGTCTGCATCGAGCCGAAGACCTCGGTGCCGAGCGGCAGGCCCTGCGGCGCGCCCCCCATCCCGAAGGTCCCGCCGTTCGTGCCGATCACCCACACGCTGTTGGTCGGCACCGGCCACTGGCCGTTCGAGGGCAAGAGCCAGCCCTGGCCGTGGAAGCTGTGGCCCACGACGCGCGCCTGGAGCGGCGCGACCTTGTCGCCGGTGCCGAGATCGACCCACTGATCGAGGTCCTGCTTGTACTGGGTGAAGGACTCGATCCCGAGCAGGTAATTGCCGCTCTTGAAGTACCAGGCGCCCTGGCTCTTGTCGTGGATGTACGCCGTGCCGTTGCCGGTCACGGCGCCGAGCAGGTCGGCCTCGCTCGCGATCTCGACCACGCCGGACTGGAGGGTGCCGGGCGGCAGCGTGGTCGCGACCAGCGCGCCGAGCTCGGCCTCGTCCCAGGCGCGCTCGCCCTCTTCTCCGGCTCCAGCGCACCCCGCGCTGATCGCGATCATCACGCTGAGGCTCCCGACGAGGTACCGCTGGCTCATGTGCATCTCCGTTGTGGTGGTGGAGGGAAGGGGCTTTGCGATCGCGAGGTGGCGATCGGCTGGGCCGGCTGGGCGAGCCATGCCTCGAGCAAGGCGTCGGCCAACGGCTAGGCCCGCGGGATGTCGTGACTGGGCCGGGTTCAGCTGGTGGAGCCATCCCCATGTGCCCACGACCCGGCGCGGCAACCCGAGTTGCCGCCTACGGATCTGGCCAGCGGAGCGGCAACTCGACTGGCCGCTGCGGATCGCCGCTCCGGGCTGCGGATCGATGTCCGGGCCTGCTCGCGGACTGGGCCGATCGAGCGGCTGCAGAGCCGAGGCGCTACGCGACCGAGCGCTCGCGCGCAGGTACTCGTGAACGAGGTGTCCTGCTCGGGGCTGGTAGCCGCACTGCACCTAATAGCGGCAGACCTGCCGCGTTGTGCAGCACTACAGTGCTGCGTCGGTAGAATGCGTTGACTGTGTGAGAGAGCCATAGTTCAATCACCGAAGAATCGTTGGGCCCTCGGTAGGGCAGAGGCGAAAGAGGAGGGCGGCGATGGAGCTCGAGCCGTGACATCGAGGGAAGGGCGGGACGCCCCGTGAAGTTCCGTAACCGCAAGATGCCGGGGGCTCACCTCGCGACCGTCGTCAATAACAAGGATGGCGACGGCAACCCGGGCTCTCGCGTCAAGGTCATGTATTCCTGGCTCAACGACCAGGAGGGGTCGTACTGGGCGCGTATCGCGGTCCCGATGGCAGGATCGGGCCGTGGCACGTACGTCCTGCCGGAGCCGGGGGATCAGGTCGTGGTCGTCTTCGAGCAGGGCGATATCGGGCGTCCGATCGTCATCGGGGGCCTGTGGAGCAAGAAGGCGGAGCCCGTCGAGGTCAACGCGTCGGGGCAGAACAACACGAAGCTGATCAAGTCACGCGCCGGTCACCGCGTCATCTTCGACGACAAGGCAGGCGCGGAGAAGATCACGATCGTCGACAAGACCAAGAAGAACAAGATCGTCCTCGATTCGGTCAACAAGATCATCAAGATCGAGTGCGACGGGGACATCGCCATCAAGTCTGCCGCGAACGTCATCGTGCACGGCAACGCGCTCAAGATCGGCACGACGGGAGGCATCACCGGCAAGGGCCGGCAAGTGCTGATTCACACGGCCTCGACGCTCGGCGTGAAGGCGAGCCAATCAATCAAGTTCGACGGCAGCCAGGCCACGATAAACGTCGATAACGGTCCCGCGACAGAGGTGTCCGGCTCTGGAGCTGGCTCGCTCGGAGGGGGCAGTAGCGACGACGGCGGCAGCAGCGGCGGGTAGCGGTGGTGGCGGTGGCGGTGGTGACGGCACCGGCGATACGACGCCGGAGCAGTGACCGAGGCCAATGGCGAGACCATGGTCATCGAGTCGGACAAGCCGGAGACGCTCACGCTCCTGGTTCGGCGTGGACGAAGCGCGGTGGCCGATCCGCTTGAAATGGCCGGGATCGGCTGGCGAAGGCTAGATTCCGTACCTGATGATGATCCACGTGCGACGAGGCACCTGTGCGATCGCCGTGCTGCTCGCGGTGAGTTGCCGGAAGGAGCCGGCGCCACCGGCACCGGCACCGGCACCGGCGCCGACCCCGACCCCGACGCCAGCGCCGGCCCCGGAGGTGCTGCCGAGCGACGCCGCGGTCGTACGGCGCGCCGTCCGCTTCGATTGCAGCGGCTTTCTGCCGAGGAGCGGCGCCGGGTGCGCCGTGCAGCCGGAGGTGCCGCCGGCTGCAGCTGGGTTACTCGACGCGGCCGGCAGGCTCCTCGCGTACCAGGCTCTGCACCATGCGCCTGGTGACCGCTGGGCGTCGCTTCGCGCCGCGATCGACGGCGCGGCGAAGCTGCCGATCGACGACAAGCTCGCCGCCGAGGCGCGGATCGTCCTCCAGAACGCCGCCCTCCGGATCGCGATCTACGCATCGCGCGAGCAGCAGGCCGCGCTCGTGCGCGCCGCGCTCGCGCTCGCCGACAAGCTCGCGCTGCCGGCGAGCACCCTCGACAGGCTCGGGCGCGATCCGCTCGGGCTCCAGCACTGGCTCGGGCCGATGGCGACGTGGCGCCACCGCGACCGGCGGAACGCGATGACGCTGCACGCGGGGCTCAACCTCCAGATGATGTACTTCCGGCCGGTGCTCGCGGGGACCAAGCGCGCCGTGTTCGGCCAGCTGCTCGCGTTCGACACCGCCGGAAAACCGCACCTGACGCCCATCGTCGATGACCTCGAGATGCGCGCGAGCGCGGATCCGGAGAGCGTGGCATGCGTCGCCGAGCTCGATCTGGTCGACCTCCTGTGCAGCCGGATCGGGCTCGTGGTCGTCGAGCCCGCCAGCCACCCGCAGACGCACTTCTTTCGTCGCACGGCCTCGGGCGAGGTCGAGTGCAACGACTGCCACACGGCTGACTCGTTCCCGCTCGTCCCCGAAGCGGCGGCCAGCGCGCTGATCGCGACGGAGATCGAGCACGCGCTGGCCGCCGCCAAGCAGGCCGTCGACATGGCCCGGCTCAGCCCTTGATCGCGAGCAGCGGCCAGGGCGGGACCTTGTGCGAGCGGATCGGCGTGCGCCGGGACTCGCGTGCGAGCTCGGCGCTGGCGATGCCGGGGCGGTGGCGCGCGGTGGGCCTGCGGGGCGGTCCGGCCGCCGGGCTCGGCAGCGATTTTCTCTGCGATCACGTGGAGATCTAGCTCGGGCCGGAGCTGGCAATCGCCGCCGGCGGCGAGCGGATCGGCCGCCGCCGGCAGCTCGAGATCGTCCCTGGCGATCCGTGATCGTGGCCGCGCTCGGCGCGTGATCCGGGAGGAAGGGCGAGGTCCTCGTCGCCCAGGCGGCCCAAAAGCTCTCGAATAACCAAAGTGACAATGCGCCATTAGGATTTTCTTTATCGTGCTCGAAGAGAATCCTTTGACATGCGGCCGGGGCGCTGTTATCCATTCATCCATCGACCGCTCACGCCGAGCGGTCACGCGAAAGAACCCCCCGTGATCCTCCGCAGCCAACATAACCGTCAGCCCGGGCAGAAGCCGGCCGCCACCCCCGTGGGGCGCCGCGCCGATGTCTGCGCCCCGGCGGCGATGCTCACGGCGGCGAAAGCTCCGCAGTTTCAGCGGGATAACGAGCGCGTCGGCGGTACCAAGATCCTCCCTGGAGGACCCTCAAGCGAATGAAGTGACCACCGTCACTCCAACGCCAGGAAGGGCCGCCAGGGAAACCAGGCGGCCCTTCTTCGTTTCGGCCCGCGCTGATGCGCCCGGCCGGTCGGCCCCGCCGGCCGGGGCGACTCCACAATCCAACTTTGCGACTCGATATCTGAATTAGCAATTCAGAGATCGAACGCGCGAAAGGTGTAATCGCGGACTCCGTGATTGCGCCCCGGCCCGAGGTGCGCCCAGCGCGCGCCACAGGCGGTCTCTGACAACCGAAGAGCGATGACGATGAGGGTGCCCTGGCAGGCACCCATCACGAGAAACGTGCCGCGCGGCGGGCTTGTTCCCCCGACGCGCGGCACCCCTCCCCATCCTGGCGCAGCGGGTCTGCACGCTCGGCCGAAACCGAGGTCCTGGTTCGACCCAGGGATGGGGCCCCGTCCACCTTGGCACAGTTGGTCTGCGCGCTCGGCTGAAGCCCGAGAGGTCCTGGTTCGATCCCAGGGGGTGGCACGAAACGCCGTTCGTTCCGGGTCGGTAGCAAATGTTGGCGTTGCAGCGGACTCTTAATCCGCCTTCACGTGGGTTCGATTCCCACCCGACCCACGACAGGACCAGCGAACGCGCCCTCGGGCGCCGCCGCGGGTCCGCGTTCGGTCTCCTCGAGAGACCACCAAGCAGGTGAAGTGTTGCGGTGACACGCCGGTGCGCCACACCGGAGTCGTTGGGTTCAACTCCCACCATCTGCTCGACGAAGCCCGCCTCCGCCCGGGGGCGCAGGGATCTTCGCCACCCGTTCGCCTTCCGTTCGCCTTCCGTTTCGCCTCCCTAGCTCAGCTGGTAGCAGCAGCCGCATGGTACGCGGCAGGTCGCCGGTTCGATTCCGGCGGGAGGCTCCACGCACGCCACGCCACGCCTCCCTAGCTCAGCTGGAAGTAGCAATCGCCTCGTAAGCGATCGGTCGCCGGTTCGACTCCGGCGGGAGGCTCCACATCGAGACGCACGGGGAACTCCGGCCAAGCTGATCGTGGTCGGAGTGACGTCGACGGGCTTCAGCACCGCTGATCCCGACGACGCCGGCATGCGCGACGTGGTCGGTTTGACACGTCGACGCGGCCGGTCATCGCCGACTTTGCTCGCGCGCAGTGCACTGCGCAGCTCGAGCGAAGGCGCGGCGCCTCACGACAGCTGCCGGTGTGGCGACACACCGGCACCTGGGATCGCAGCTCACGAGGAAGAGCAGCCGGCTGTTAACCGGAAGGTGTTGGTTCGAATCCAACCGATCCCGCCTCTTGTCGGTGTCGTATCGTGGACAATACCTCCGTCTCTCCAACGGAGAACGCGGGTTCGCTTCCCGTCACCGACTCCGCTCGCCGCCTCCGGACGGCAGCCCGTGCTGGGCACCACGACGGCTCATATCCGTACGTGTGATGGTTCGATTCCATCGGTTGCCACGAGCCGCGACGGCAAGGTCGCGGAGACGAGTTTCGTATGCCCCGCCGTAGAAGCCCTACACGCACCAAAGCTGGTTCGACTCCAGCCGGGTCCATCACGGACCTGGAGCCGTTGGTACGGCATTCTCCTTCCACGAGAACAAACTCTCGCGGCTTCCACTCTCGGGCGTACGATATCTGGGTGTAGCTCAGCAGTAGAGCGCGTGGGTGACAACCACGATGTCACTGGTGCAATCCCAGTCATCCAGACAAACAGATCTTTTCGTTCGCGCCACCGTTCCATGGAGGGACACGATTCTGCGAAGGTCGTTGGCTGAGGTTCGAATCCTCTCGGTGGTACTCTCTCTACGTGTAGTCCAGCAGCGAGGGCGCTCGGTTCGGATCCGAGAGATCGTTGGTGCAAGTCCAGCCACGTAGACCATGTCATCTGGGTGTAGCTCAGGAGGAGAGCGCGTCGCTTGGGACGACGAGGCCGCTGGTGCGATTCCAGTCACCCAGACCAGGTTCGAGCAGACCTCCCTTAGCTCAAGAGCAGAGCACTCGGCTGATAACCGAGAGATGAAGGTGCAAGTCCTTCAGGGCGGACCATGGTGATCGAGTCCGAAGTCGTCGAGGAGCGGGGTCGCCGTCCGATGGCTTCGGACTCTGGTCTTCCAAACCAGCGAAACGGGGTTTTGATTCCCCCGATCCGCTCGCGCTGTGGGGGAGTAGTTCAACTGGTAGAACACACCGCTCTGAACGGTCGAGGCTGTTGGTTCGAGTCCAACCTCCCCTTCCACACTCTGTAGATGCTGCCGGGTACGTCTGGTGACGTTGGGTGACTGTCTATCACCTTCAGGCGGGTTCGATTCCCGTCGGTAGCGCTGCTCCTGCTGCTCCTGGGCTCGTGTTCCAATGGGAAGATGCTGCTCTCGCACGGCAGCGATACGGGTTCGATTCCCGTCGGGTCCACCACTTCAAGCGCTGCATGTGCTCGTTCGGGCGAGCGCGTCATGACGACACCGGGACCAGTTCACCTAGGGGTGATGCCGTTCTTACAAATCGGCTGCGAAGGGTGCGATTCCCTTGGTCCCGACCAGAGACGCCGAGACTTGGCGCTCGGGTCGGTAGCAAACGCTGGCTTTGCAGCGGACTTTTACTCCGCCTTCACGTGGGTTCGATTCCCGCCCGACTCACTCACATCGTCTCGATCTTCATGTCGGTGTCGTACAATGGCTCAGTACGTCCGTCTCTCGAACGGAGAATGCGGGTTCGATTCCCGTCACCGATACGACTCTCCTCTCCATCCTGACTGACGCCTCCGCGCACAGCTGCGACCCGGGTCTCCGAAGCCTGGTGAAGTGGTGCAATTCCACTCGGAGGCATGATCTTCTGGGCTCGTGTTCCAATGGGAAGATGCTGCTATGGCATGGCAGCGATACGGGTTCGATTCCCGTCGAGTCCACCGCCAGTCTAAAAGCGATGTGCCTCCGCGCTCAGATGCGACCCGGGACTTCTAATCCTGGCGAGGTGGTGCGACTCCACCCGGAGGTGCCGCGCGATCCTGAAGAGCAGAGGGCGCCCGGCGCGGGGCGGCGTTAGCCCTTGATCGTGAGCAGCGGCCAGAGGCGGGCGACGCGGCGGGCGATGGCGGCGTCCTCGACGGTCTGGACGATGGGCGTGATGTCCTTGTACGCGTACGGCGCCTCCTCCTTGAGGCGGTCGTGGTACTCGGCGAGGACGTCGCGCCGCAGCCGCACGTCGGGCGCGGTCGGATCGATCGGCGCCACGACGCGCAGGCGCGCGAGCGTCTCGCTGTAGGTCCGCTCGTCGACGTGGCGCGACTTGCCGCGCGACAGGCTGCGCCCGGCGCCGTGGCAGGCGCTGCACAGCGCGGCCTCGTTGCCGGTGCCGGCGAGCAGGTAGCTGGCCGCGCCCATCGAGCCGGGGATGATCACGGGGTGGCCGGTGAACCGGAACGGGCTCGCCGCGAGCGACGCGTCGCCGCCGAGCGCGGGGCAGGCGCCCTTGCGGTGCAGGTGGACATCGGCGCTGCGCTCGTCCGGCCAGATCAGGTTGTGGGGCGCGTCGTAGACGAGCCGCGCCGCGACCTCGCGGCCGAGGACCTCGGACAGCACGCGCACGGTCATGAGGCCGAGCAGCAGGCGGTTGCCGAACGCGAAGTTCGCCGCGTTGCGCATGGCGTCGAGGTACTTCGCGCCGAGCGCGGCGTGCGGCCCGCGCGTCGGGATCACGTAGAAGCCGTGCTCGGGGTGCTTCATCTCCTTGGGGTAGATCTCGCGCGCGCGATCGAGGAAGTGGCCGCCGACGGGGTGGCCGAGCCCGACCGAGCCCGAGTGCGCCATGATCGCGATCCGTTCCGGGGCCACGCCCCATGCGTGCGCGGTCGTGCCGTCGAGGAGCTCGTCGACGACCTGCAGCTCCACGAAGTGGTTGCCGCCGCCGATCGAGCCGATCTGGGAGTCGCGCGCGTCGGTGGCGCCGGAGCTCGCGACGTAGTCGGCGAACGCGAAGATGCCCTGCGCGGGCAGGACGCCCTGGAAGTGCACGCGGGCGAGGTCGGCCTCCTGCGCGCGCGCGTCGTAGTACCGCCACAGGCCGGAGCCGGCGTTGTCGCCGGACGTCTCGTGGAGCCCCCACAGGCCCTCGCGCAGGAGCGCCTCGCGCTGGCGCGGCGACATCGGGATCTCGCGCTTGCCCTGGAAGAACACCGCGCGCAGCGGGCGGTGGATCGTGTCCAGGTGCGGCGCGAGCTCGTCGCGCGTGACGTCGGTGACGAGCAGGCGCATGCCGCAGCAGACGTCGTTGCCGACGGCCTGCGGCACGACGAACCCGCGCGCCTCGCCGACGGTGCCGACCGGGATGCCGCCGCCGCGGTGCAGATCGGGCGTCAGCACGACCCGCTCGAGGCGGCCGGCCGCGTCGCCCCAGAACGCGCCGGTCCGGCCGGTGCGCTCCCAGCGCCAGATCTCGTCGATCGTGCCCTGCACGTCGACGAAGCCGAGCGCCTGCTCGACCGCCTCGAGCTCGACGGGGACGTCGCGATTGGCAAACAGCGTGACCGGCACGCCATGGGGATTGGGAATGTTCGAGCTCACCTCGTCCTGGCGATGGACGAGCGAGTCCAGCTTGGTAACCGACATGGTGTCTCCTGGTGCCGAAGAGCCAAAAAGGATTCGTGACCGACCAGGTTCGCCTGGTTGGCCCGGCTGGTAGGGAACACCCGCGATCACGCAGCAGCTCGTGAGGCGAGAGTGGCTGACGAAGATACGCGATTTCCGGACGGCCGCAACCGGGATTTCGGCGCGTGGGGCGCCGCGTGGGGCGCCGCGGGGGCGCTGCGTGGGGCGCTGCCTGGAGCGCCGCCTGGGGCGCCGGTGGGCAGGCGCTGTGCACCCGGCGCGCGGCCCAGGAGCGACGGCCGCGCGCTCATCCGTGCTGGGCGCGGGTGGTGCGTGAGCGCCTCTGTTCCTTCGTGGACGCGTTGGGACGCGTCGGGACGTGTTGGGACGCGAAGGAAGCAGCTGAATACGGGCTGAATACAATAAGAAATCTTTGCGCGCAGAGTGCCAGAACGGTGTTGCCGGACAGGTCCGGCCGTCGTAGTGATCCAGCGATGCTCGGTGATGCAGCGCATGCCTTGCGAATCGTGGTGGCGTCGAATGGCCCGCGGAGCGGCCCGAGCGGGAAGAAGCAGCAGCGCTTCGGCAAGCTGGTCAAGGAAGTGGCGCGGCTCAAGGACGCGGTGCGCGCGTGGTCGCAGGCGCGGCCGGACCTCGAGCGCCGGGTCGTGGAGTGCATGCAGATGGCCGAGGAGCACCGCACCGCGCTCGCGGAGCTCGTGCGGGTGCTCGATCGGGCCTACCCCCACCGGTCGCTGACCAAGCGCGAGCGGCGATACTTGCGCGAGCTCTTGTGCGATATGGCGCGCCAGCTCTTGCTCGAGGACGGCCCGGAGGATCTGAAGGCGATCTACAACCGGCACACCCGGAGTGACTTCGACACCGAGGCGGCCGAGGAGGACGCGGCCCACATCCGGGTCATCCGGTCCATGCTCGAGGAGGCAGGGATCGATCTCGGGGACGCCGACATCCGCACGGTGGACGATCTCGAGCGGGTGGCGCGTGCGCGGATGGCCGAGCTGAGCCGTGGGGCGGAGCCTTCCGAGCGCGAGCCGGAGCCGCGGCGCGCGCCGGAGCCGCGGCGCGCGCCGCGCAAGAAGTCGGCGCGCACGGTCGCGGCCGAGATCCGCCGCGAGTCCGAGCGTGTCCAGATGGGCAAGGCCCTGCAAGAGGTCTATCGCAAGCTCGCGATGGCGCTGCATCCGGATCGCGAGCCGGATCCGGAGGAGCGGGTCCGCAAGACGCTGTTGATGCAGCAGGTCAACGTGGCCTACGAGCAGAAGGATCTGCTGCAGCTCCTCGAGCTGCAGCTCCGGTTCGAGCAGATCGACGAGGCGCAGATCGGCACGCTCGCCGAGGAGCGGCTCGATCGCTACAACCGGCTGCTCGCCGATCAGGTGGCGCAGCTCAAGGGCGAGCTCGTCGGGATCGAGCTGCCGTGGCGGATGCAGCTCGAGCTGCCGCCCTCCGGGCGGCTGTCTCCGGCACGGGTCCGGGCGGCCCTCGAGGAGGAGCTCCAGACGATGTCCAGCATGCTCGCGCAGATGCGCTTCGACGTGCAGGCGCTCGTGGATGTGCGCGCGCTCAAGGTGTGGCTGCGCACCGAGATGGTCGCGGAGCAGCACCTCGCGGAGGAGTGGCTCGCCTGCGATTGAGCCCCGCTGAGGAGACCGCCGCGGTACGACGAGGAGGAGCTACACATGAAATCGAGCATGCAGGATCCGAACGCCCAGGCGCTGCTTCGCGAGTGGCAAGCCAAAGAGTTCGCCAAGGGGCTGGCCGAGATCTTCACGGTGGGGTTCAGCGAGTCCTTCACCAAGGGCTTCACCGAGGGCGTCGCCCAGGGACGCGCCGACGAGGCACGGCGGCTCCTGTACCGGGTCCTCGTGGTGCGCGCGCTCGCCGTGACGCCGGAGGTGCGCGCCCGCATCGACGGCGAGAATGATGCGACCCGGCTCGGCGTGTGGCTCGAGGCGGCCGTGAGCGCGCGAGAGCTCGGCGACGTGCTGCGAGCCGGCTGACGCCCACGATCTCCGCGTGCTGCCGCGCTGCGACCGGCGCAGGCGTCGAGGCGGTGGCCGGGTCAGTCCGGCAGGTCGGCGTAGAGCCGCGCCAGATCGATCGTGACCCCCGATGGCAGCTGCACGACGCCCTCGGTCACGTCGTGGTACTCCCACCCGCCGGACGGAAGCCGGCGGTACCACTCGACGCGCGGGTGCGACTGGCTGACGAGCACGTACTCCTGCAGCGAGGGGATGCGCTGGTAGTGCTGCCACTTGTCGCCGCGATCCACCTGCTCGGTCGACGGCGAGAGCACCTCGACGATCAAGGTCGGGTTCGTGATCGTGTCGCCGCTCGCGTCCCCCGGATCGCCCTCGATCGGCCCGCAGATCATGGAGACGTCCGGATAGGTGGCCTTCCCGGTCGCGAGGATGCGGATCCGCTGGTCCGACTGGAACGCGATACAGCCGGGCTTCCGGGCGCCCTCGAGCGCAGCGCTCATCCGCACCGCGAGCGCACTGTGCCGCGCGGAGCTGCCCACGATCGCGAGGATCTCGCCGTCGTCGTACTCATGCTTCATCGCGCAGTCGCGCTCGTACGCGAGGTACTCGTCGTACGTGTAGCGGTGACCGGTGCGGCGCGGCGTGCGGATCATGGGCTCGGACGCAGGATAGCTCCGCCCGGCGGGGCGCGCCGGCTAGTCGTCGAGCTCGGTGGGCTTCTTCTCGAAGCGCTTGCGCGCGTTGTGGTCGAGGACGGCCTTGCGCAGGCGGATGCTCGCGGGCGTCACCTCGACGAGCTCGTCGTCGTTGATGAACTCGAGGGCGTACTCGAGCGAGACCTGGCGGGGCGGGGCGAGGATCAGCTTCTCGTCGGCGGCGGTCGTGCGGATGTTGGTGAGCTTCTTCGTCTTGCAGGGGTTCACGACGAGGTCGTTGTCCCGCTGGTGGATGCCCGTGATCATCCCGCCGTAGACCTTCACGTTCGGCCCGATGAAGAGCTGGCCGCGCTCCTGGAGGTAGAACAGCGCGTAGGCGTTCGAGAGGCCCTCCTCGTTGGCGACCAGGACGCCGTTCTGGCGGCTGCGGATCGCGCCGCCGACGGGGCCGTACTCGGCGAACTGCGTGTAGAGCACGCCGGTGCCGCGCGTGTCGGTCAGAAACTGCGAGCGGTAGCCGATGAGGCCGCGCGCCGGGATCCGGTACTCGAGGCGCGTGCGGCCGGGGCTGGACGGGCGCATCTCGCGCATCTGGCCGAGGCGGCGGCCGAGCTCCTCGACGACGGCGCCGACGTAGTTCTCGTCGAGATCGATCACCGCGTCCTCGAACGGCTCGAGCGTCTCGCCATTGGGGCCGGCCTGCAGGATCACGCGCGGCTGGCTCACGCACAGCTCATAGCCCTCGCGGCGCATCGTCTCGATCAGGACCGAGAGGTGCAGCTCGCCGCGGCCGGACACCTTGAACACGCCGGCGTCGTCGGTCTCCTCGACGCGGAGCGCGACGTTGCTCTTGATCTCGCGCAGGAGCCGCTCGCGCAGGTTGCGCGACGTGACGTACTTGCCCTCGCGGCCAGCGAACGGGCCGTCGTTGACCCGGAAGTTCATCGAGATCGTCGGCGCGTCGATCTTGAGCAGCGGCAGGATCGTCGGCTCGGCGATCGACGTGATCGTCTCGCCGACGTTGAGCTCCGACATGCCGGTGAACGCGACGATGTCACCGGCGAGCGCCTCGGCGAGCTCGAATCGCTTGAGGCCCTGGAAGCCGAGCACCTTCTGGACGCGGAACTCCTCGCGGCTGCCGTCGCGGTGCGCGAGCAGCACGCGATCGCCGACCTTCGCGCGGCCGGCGCGCATGCGGCCGATCGCCATGTAGCCGAGGTAGTCGTCGTAGTCGAGCGTGGCGACCTGCAGGCAGAGCGGCGCGTCGGGATCGCCGGCGGCGGGCGGCACCTTCTCGACGATGAGATCGAGGAGCGGCGCGAGATCCTTGCGCTCGTCATCGAGCTCGCGCACGGCGAAGCCCTGGCGGCCGGAGGCGTAGATCACCGGGAAGTCGAGCTGCGCGTCGGTGGCGCCGAGCGCCATGAACAGCTCGAACACCTGGTCCATGACGTCGTGCGGATCGACGCCGGTCCGATCGATCTTGTTGACCACGACGATCGGCGAGAGGCCCATCTCGAACGCCTTCTGGGTCACGAACCGCGTCTGCGGCATCGCGCCCTCGTAGGCGTCGACGAGGAGCAGCACGCTGTCGACCATGCCGAGCACGCGCTCGACCTCGCCGCCGAAATCGGCGTGGCCCGGCGTGTCGACGATGTTGATGCGCGTGCCCTTCCACGTGACGGCGGTGCACTTCGACAGGATCGTGATGCCGCGCTCGCGCTCGAGGTCGTTCGAGTCCATCGCGCGCTCGGTGACGATCTCGCCGCTGCGGAACGTGCCGGCCTGCTTGAGCAGGCCGTCGACCAGCGTCGTCTTGCCGTGGTCGACGTGGGCGATGATCGCGATGTTGCGGATGCGCGGGGCCGCCATCACCGCACCTCGGGCAGGAGGAGGTGGCACGCGACCAGCGCGCGCACGGCGGGCGGCGCCTCGGGCGAGGCCAGCATCGCGGCGAGCACCACGTCGGTCGTGCCGGTGACGGTCGCGTTGCCGATGGTCACCGCGCCGGCCGTGGCCGCGGAGCCGGATCCGGCCGCGGCCGGGGGCGCGACGGCGGCGCGCCGCACGATCGCGCTGGCGCGGTCGGCGATCGAGCCGTCCTCGAGGACGCGCAGGAGCGGCAGGCCCTCGGCGTCGAACAGCTGCCGGGCGTGGTAGCGGGCGGCGGGCGCGCCGTCCTTGAAGAGCGTCGTGCCGTTCGCGGCGTCCTCGCCGGTCCAGCGGACGGTGCCCTGCTGGGCCACGAGCGGCCGCCCGCCGACGAGGAGCTCGAGGTCGCCGATGGTGGCGCGGCACGGCCGCCCGGGCACCACGCGCGCCGTGACGGCGCCGGTGGCGTCGCGCACCTCGATCGCGGGCGGCGGGGGCGGCGGCGCCTGGCGATCGGCGCCGCTGCGGCAGCTCCCGACGAGTCCGACGAGGAGAGGCGACATGAGGTACGGCCGTAACACGAGCGGCGGTTCATATCAGGTGCGCCGCTCCCGGGCAACCGACCGGGCGCAGAGGCGGCGCAGAGGCGGCGCGGAGCAGGCGCAGAGGCGGGCGGAGGCGGCGCGGGGCCATCGCGCTCGCGCGGGCGTTGTGCTACCCCCAGGCCCAGATGAGGCAGAGTCGGCTCGCGCTCGCGTGTGCCGCGCTCGCGTGCAGCGCGTGCGGCGCGTGCGGCCACGGCGACGGGCCGGCCAAGCCGCGCCGCGATGACGGGGGCGTCGCGATCGACGCCGCGGTCGCCGACGTGGCGGAGCGCGCGCTCGGGCTGCCAGACCTCGCGGCGTTCCAGTGGCGCAAGCGCGGCGGCCACCCGGCGTACCGGATCGCGCGCAAGGCGGAGGCGGCGGGGCAGTGGGCGGAGGTCGTCACGACGTGCCGCCAGGCGCTGGCGGCGGATCCGAGCCACCTCGAGGCGTCGTGGCTGCTCGCCGCGGCGCTCGGCCGGCTCGGCAAGGTGGATCAGATCCTCGAGCCGCTGCACGCCGCGGTGGCGGGTGACTTCGCCAAGTGGGGCCACGCCTCGATCGATCTCCCGGCGCTCGCGGCGTTCCACGACGCGCCGGTCGGCCGGGCGTGGGCGCGCCGCGTGGAGCAGGATCGCGCGGCGTTCACGGCGGCGCTCGCGCGCGCGCTGATCGTCACCGCGGGCGGCGAGCTGTACGCGTACGATCCGAAGGGCCCGCGCTGGCATCGGCTCACGCACACCTACGGCGCGGTGATCGGCGGGCTGCGCGTCCCCGCGGAGAAGCGCATCGTCTACGTCACGCGGCAGCGCGCGAAGGGCAAGGGCAAGAAGGACATCACGCTCGCCGCCGGGATCGTCGACCTGGCGCGCGGCCGCACGCTCGGCGCGATCGAGCTCGGCACGAAGGGGCCGATCTCCGTCGCGTACGCGGCGAAGAAGCTGCCGGGCGTGTGGATCGGGACGTACAGCCCGCGCGGTGTCGCGTGGCAGGTGCTCGACGACAGCGGCAAGCTCTCGCCGGCGCCACCGCGCTCGGTGCGCCCGCCGGGCCCGTGGCTCGCGGTCTTCGGCCGCACGGTCCGCCCGCGCACGCTGCCGGTCGCCGACGTCGTCGCGGACTTCGACGACAAGGGCCTGGCGAGCGCGATCCGCATCGGGCGCTCGAGCCGCATCCTCTCGATCCCGAGCCCGGCGCTGATCGATGGCAACAGCCTCGCGTGGTCCGCCGACGGCGCGCAGCTCGCGTTCGTGGCGCAGCTCGACGACGAGTGCGGCCCGGGCGCGCCGAACGCGGCCGTCTACGTCGCCGATGCCACGACCGGCGCGCTGCGCGAGCTCGAGCGCGCCGCCTCGGGGCTCGCGGTCGACTGGCTGTCCGACGGCCGGCCGGTGGTGGCAGGCGACAAGGGCGTCTCGATCGTCGACGCGGGCGGGCCGGTGCCGATCGAGGGCGCGGACGGGCTGCTCGCGTCGCGCGTGCGGCCGAAGTGCACGCCGCCCGACGATGACGCGGCGGCGCCGCCGCCAGCGCCGGCCGAGGATCCGGATCAGCCGGAGGCTGCCGGCGCGGCCGGAGACGCGGGCGGCGCGGCGGGTGCGGCGGGCACGGCGGGCGCGGCGGGTGCGGCGGCCGGCTCTGCGAGCAGCGCGGCAGGCGGCGCGGCAGCGGGCGCGGCGGCCGGCGCTGCGGGCGGCGGCGCAGCAGCACCCGCGCCAGCGCCGGCCGTTGCGCCGGCCGCGCCGTCGCAGAAGTGAGCTTCATGCGCGCCGCCTGACGGTGAGCTCCCGACCGGCCCCCGGCCAGCCCCCGGCCGGCCCGATCGGCGCCGAAACCGCCGATCTCCAACGCCTGTGTCGGAACCCTGTCCGACAGATCCGCGGCTTTTGTCGAGGAGCTGACACCGGGAGTGCCTCGATTCGCGAGGTTGTCGCGAGGTTGTCCGGTGGCACGACCAGTGCTCCTTCTCCGGCTCGTGACCAAACCCCGCGAGATGCTCGCCGCCGGCATGGGCGGCGCGATCGGCACCGTGATCGACTTTGCCACCCTCGTCCTTCTGGTCGAAGTGGCCGGCCTCTCGATCCCAGTGTCGGCGTTCCTGGCCGCAGCCGCGGGGGCGGTGGTGTGCTTCGTGATGAACAAGCACCTCGCCTTTCGTGACCGGACGCCGGTCACGCTCCAGCAGATCGGTCGCTTCGGCCTCGTGGCCGTGGGGGCCGCGCTCCTGATGGGGTGCGCGATGCGGATCGTCGCCGTCGACCTGGGCATGCCGTACCCCGCGGCCAAGGCCCTGTGCGCGGCGCTGGTGTTCGTCGCGTGGACATACCCCGCCCAGCGGCGGCTCGTGTTCGTGCGTCGCCCGGTCCCCGCCGTCTGACCGTCCTGTCTCGTCTGTCTCGTCCCGCTCGGTCGCGTCGACCGAAGGAGCTTTGTATGTCGAACCTGACCTCGTTCGTGGATCTCTCGATCATCGTCCCCGCGTACAACGAAGAGCAGCGCCTCCCGCCGACGCTCGAGCGCATCAGCCGCTTCCTCGAGACGCTGCCGCTGCGCACCGAGATCGTCGTCGTCGACGACGGCTCGAAGGACGACACCTGCGGCGTCGTGGAGCGCGCGATGAGCCAGATACCGAACCTGCGCCTCGTGCGGCAGTCGCCGAACCGCGGCAAGGGCGCGGCCGTGCGCGCCGGCATGCTCTCGGCGCGCGGCCAGATCCGCGTGATGTGCGACGCCGACTGCTCGATGCCGCCGGAGCAGCTGCCGCGGCTGCTCGCGCCGCTCGTCGCGTGCAAGGCCGAGATCGCGATCGGCTCGCGCTACGCCGAGGGCGCGCGCACCGATGTCAAGCAGCCGCTCTACCGCGTGCTGTGGAGCCGGCTCTGCAACAAGGTCATCCAGCGCTCGCTCGTCCCCGGCGTGCGCGACACGCAGTGCGGGTTCAAGGCGTTCACCGCCGAGGCGGCGCGCGATCTGTTCAAGCGCGCCCGGATCGATGGCTGGGCGTTCGACCTCGAGATCCTGGCGCTCGCGCGGCGCCGCGGCTACGCGATCGAGGAGGTCGGCGTCGAGTGGGTCGACGACCGCCGCTCGCGGATCAACCCGCTCAAGGACATGTGGAAGGTCATCCGTGAGGCCCTGGTGATCCGCCGCAACCTGAAGCAGGGCGTCTACAACACGCTGCCCGAAGGCGTACAGCCCCAGCGCGCGCTGCCCAGCGCGGCCTGATCACGGTCTCATCCGGCCAACCCTTCGCTGCTGCATCCACAGCTGCATCCACGTCCGCAGCGAACCCTTCGGCGGCCATCTCGTGCTATCCATCAAGCGCTCCGCGGCGGAGAGACCGAGGTGATCGCTGGCGGCGGCGCGCGAGCGTCGTCGCGAGAGGAAAGTCCGAGCTTCACAGGGCAGGGTGCTGGTTAACGGCCAGTCGAGGTGACTCGCAGGAAAGTGCAACAGAAAACAGACCGCCTGCCGCGAGGCAGGTAAGGGTGAAACGGTGCGGTAAGAGCGCACCGCCTCCTCGGTGACGGGGAGGGCACGGTAAACCCCACCCGAAGCAAGACCAGACAGGGGTCGCGTGGCCCGCGCGATGACTCCGGGTTGGTCGCTCGAGCCCACCGGCAACGGGGGGCCTAGAGGAATGATCGCCCACGACAGAACTCGGCTTATCGACCTCTCCGCCGCGTGGGCACCCTGCGTGATACCGTGACTCGATGGAGGCCGACGCCCGCTCGCCCGTCCACGAGATCGTGAACGCTCTGTGGCGGGCGCTCCACGCGCTGGGCTCGTCCGCCGCCATGCCCGACATCGAGCGCTGGGGCTTCTCGATCCACGCGGCGCTGTCCGCGGCGGGGCGCGAGTTCCACAACCACGACCACGTCGTGAACATGATCTCCGAGGGCGATCCGCTGGAGCTCATCGCGGCGCTCTACCACGACGCGGTCTACATCCAGGTCGATCAGGGCCCGCCCCGCTCGATGAAGGCGGAGCTCGACTCGGTGCTGCAGCAGACCGACCAGGGCTGGCGCGTGCTGCCGCAGGCGGCCGGCCCGGTCACGGGCGACGTGCTCGCCGTGTTCGATCGCAAGGTCGGCGATCTCGTCACGCCGACGACGGGCCTGAACGAGTTCGCCTCGGCGCTGGTCGCGGCGATCCAGCTCGCGGAGGCGCTCACCCGCGAGCAGCGGATCATCGTCTCCGCGTGCATCGAGCAGACGATCCCGTTCCGCGTCGATCCGGTGACGCCGCTGCACGCGCGGCTCGGGCAGCTCGGGCTCGCGGGCGATGCGCTCGAGGGGGCGGTGCGGCGCGCGGTCCGCGTCGGCAACCGCGACATCGAGAACTTCTCCGACAACGATCCGGCGCGCTTCCTCGACAACACCTGGAAGCTCCTGCCGGAGAGTAACCCCGCGCTGCACTCGCCGCTCGTCTACACCGTCCGCGACTACCGGATCGCGCTCCAGAAGATGGAGGGGTTCCTGTCGTGGCTGCCGGCCGAGCGCGTGTTCCACAGCTGGGGCGACGAGCCGCGGCCGGAGCTGCACGCCCGCCGCGTGGCGCGCACCACGGGCAACCTCGAGCTGGCGGTGCGCTACCTGCGCGCGAAGCTGTACTCGATCGGCCTCGTCGAGGCGATCGCCGAGGTCACGGGCGGCGACGTCCCGCTCGACTACTTCATGGGCGGCCTCAAGTCGCCGGAGCGGCCGGCGATGAAGCGGATCGAGCAGTTCTTGCCCGAGCTCCCCCACGCGCGCGACCTCGATCCGGCGCTCCACCGGCTGCTCGCCGAGGGGCGCGCGTCGGAGTCGAGCTTCGACACGCGGCCGTCACCGCTCGGCGCGTTCCTGCACGCCACCGTCGGTCACGCCGGCGTCATGAGCGGCGTCGAGCTGGCGAAGAAGTGGTGGGCCGGCGGCATGGACGCCGCGGCGTTCCTCGCGAGCCAGCCGGCGCCGCCGGTCGTCGCGATCGCGCGCGCGGCGGCCAACATCATCGAGACGCGGCGCGATCGGCTGTTCGCGCTCGCCGAGCGCCTGGAGAAGTAGCATGCGGAGCACGACGCTGACGGTGAGCATCTTCGCGGTGGCCGCGGCGGCGGCCGCGTGCGGCGGCGACGTCGACCTGACCGGGGTGTACCGCGTCGATCGCGCGGTCGCGTCGATGCCGTGCGGCGAGGACCAGCCGGTGGTGAACCCGCCCGCGTTCCTCAAGTTCACCAAGGGCGACTTCCTCGGCATCCCGTTCTTCTCGTACGACGAGTGCACCGACGCCGCGGCCACCGACTGCGTCTCGGGCGGCGGCGGGGGCTACTTCGAGCCGTTCGACGACGGCTGGAGCGGCTTCGTGTCGTCCTCGAGCGGGTTCGATGGCAAGTGCTCGCTGCGGATCGACGATCAGAAGGCCACGCTCCGCGGGGACGTGATCGACATCGAGGCGCACGTCTACAGCGAGGAGGACGTGGCGCTGCCGTCGGAACGCTGCCAGCCAGAGGAGGCGGAGGCGCGCGGCGACACGATGCCGTGCGTCTCGCACGAGCAGATCCTCGCGACGCGGGTCGACTAGGCGGCGCGACGCGGGGCGCGGGCGGGGCGCGGGCGCGGCGCTACGGCTTGGCCGCGGCCTTGTCGGGCGCGCTGACCTCGGGCGCGCCGGCCTCGACCACGCCGCCCTCGGGCTTGGGCTCGAGCAGCTCCTTGCGATAGACGAGCCGCCCGCAGCGCGGGCAGGTCTCGATGCTCTCCATCCGCGCGAGGATGTTGTTGAGCTGCGGCGGCAGCGCCATGTGGCAGCCCTGGCACACGCCCTTGATGACCGGCGCGACGGCGTAGCCGCGCTTTTGCGCGAGCGAGTCGTAGATCTTGAGCCACTGCTTCTCGACGCCGCCGCGCGCTGCGTCGCGCGTCGCCTTCGCCTCGGCGAGGTCGGCGTGGAGCTGCGCGAGCTGCTCGGCCTGCGCGGCCTCGCTCTCGGCGAGCTGGGAGCGGAGCCCATCGACGTCCTTGTTGCGCGACTCGAGCTGCGTCGAGGACTGCGTGGATGCCTCGCTCACCTTCTTGAGCTCGCCCTCGCGATCGCTGATCGCCTTGCGCTTGTTCTCGACCTCGCGGCTCGCGGCACCGAACTCCTTGCTGTTCTTCGACCCCTGGAGCTTGTGCTGCGCGCTCTTGAGCGCGTCGCGCTCGCGGTCGATCAGCTCCTGCTGCTGCTTGCGCCAGGTGTTGGTCTCGGTGAGCTTCCCGCTCTCGGCGTCGAGCATGGCCTGCAGCTTCGCCAGGTCGCGGCGCAGCGGATCGAGCTTGGTCGGGAGCTGGCTCACCGTGGCCTCGAGCTCGCGGACCTTGGCGTCGGCCTGCTGGAGCTGGAGGAGGAACACGAGCTGTTCGCGCACTTCGTTACCTTTCGAGACTGTCCAGTGGGCCCACCTGGGTTTGAACCAGGGACCCACCGGTTATGAGCCGGCCGCTCTAACCGCTGAGCTATGGGCCCGTGGACCGTCGGTGCCAACTACTGTGGACAACCGCACGGCCGCGACCGGGACACTATCAGGTTGGTAGGAAACGACAACACCCCCCGGGGCGCCGCCGCTATAATCCTGCAATGACGCTGGGTAATGTCGCGCGGGTCGCCGCGGTCCTGGCCGCGTGCGCCGCGGCTCTGGGATCGGCGACGTCGAGCTCCAACACCGCAAACCAGCCGCCGCCGCCGGCCGCGCCGCAGGCGCAGCCGCTCGGCACCGCGCCGCCGCCGCAGCAGATGGACCCGGGCCGCGCGCTCGGGCTGTGGCGCTCGACGTTCGGTGCCGTGAAGATCGAGCCCGACGAAGCCAAGGGCGGGCTCGGGGCGGGCGCCGTGCACGGCGTCTGGGTGTACCAGCGCCAGGGGCAGGAGGTCGTCGGCTACTTCGCCGGCCAGCTCCGCGGCAACGTGCTGCAGCTCCGGTGGCAGGAGCCGGGCACGCCGCCGCTCACCGGCGAGGGCTACCTCGTGTTCGACGTCGGCGGCCGGCAGTACAACGGCCGCTGGTGGAGCGATCGCCGCGATCGCGTCGGCGACTGGAACGGCTGGCGCCAGCAGGCCGGCGCGCCGACGCCGATGCCGGCCGGCCAGGGCGGCGCGCCGATGCCAGGCGGCCAGGGCGGCGCGCCGGATCCGTACGGTGCCTCGGACAGCGGCGCGACGTACGCGCCGGCGCCGACCCCGGCGCCGGCCCCCGCGCCCGCGGCGCCACCGGCGGCGCCGCGGCCGTACTACTGAGGCGCGCGCGGCGCGCGGCGCCGCACCGCAAGCGCAGCGAGCGCAGCGAGCACCGCAAGCTCCGCGAGCTCTGCGATGTCACGGCCGGCGCGCGAGCCGCGCCGGATCGATGTCGCCGTCGAAGACGTGCGCGGCCGGGCCCTTCATCAGCACGTTCGTCATGCCGGCGAGCACGGTGATCTCGAGCGCGCCGCCCGGCAGGTTCACGCGCACCGGCGTGGCCTCGGCGGCGCGGCCGGTGAGCACGGCGGCGACGGTGGTGGCGCACGCGCCGGTGCCGCAGGCGAGCGTGATGCCGCAGCCGCGCTCCCAGACGACGAGATCGATCTCGCGCGGGCTCCGGGCGTGGGCGAGCTCGACGTTCGTGCGGTTCGGGAACCAGGCGTGGTGCTCGACGGTGGGCCCGATGCTCTTCGCGAGGCGCCACGCCTCGTCGAGCGAGCCGATGAACGCGACCGCGTGCGGGTTGCCCATCGAGACGCACGTCAGGGCCAGCGCGCCCGTGGGAGCGCCCGTTGGAGCGCCCGGCAGCGCGAGCGGCTGCTCGATGCAGCGCTCGCCGGAGGGGCCGCTCACCGGGATCTCGCCGCGCAGGAGGCGGGGCGCGCCCATCGCGACGGTGACCGAGCGGGCGACGCCGCCCTCGGCCTCGATCGAGCAGACGAGGACGCCAGCGCCGGTCTCGATCGCGAGCTCGGGCCGGGCGAGCCCGCCGCGATCGAACAGCTCCTTGGCGACGCAGCGGATGCCGTTGCCGCACATCTCGGCCTCGGAGCCGTCGCTGTTCAAGACGCGCATCCGCGCGTCGGCCGTCTTCGACGGCAAGACCGCGAGCACGCCGTCGCCGCCGACGCCGAACTGGCGATCGCACAGCGCGATGACGTGCTGCGGATCTTGCGCGAGCGCAGCTTCCGCCGCGGGCGCGGCGCGCAGATCGACGACGAGGAAGTCGTTGCCGAGCCCCTGATACTTGGCGAACCGCATGCGCAGGAACCTAGCACGGCATCGATCGGGCACCGGGCCCGAGCGGCTCGGCCGATCGGGTTACGATAGGCACCGTGAACGCGAACATGGCCAAGTGTCTCGTCGTGTCGAAGGTGCTCGTCGCGGACGGCATCATGACCGACGATGAGCGAGGGTTCCTCGCCGCGATGATGGACCGGCTCGAGCTCACCGAGGACGAGCGGCGCAGCGTCGTCGAGCTCGAGGGCCTCGACGAGGCCGATCGGATCGTGGGCGCGCTCTCGGCCGCCGAGCGGAGCGAGCTCATCGAGCTGCTCGTCGACGCGGCCTCGGCGGACGGCCGGCTGTCGCCGCACGAGCTGGTGGCGGTCAAGCGCGTGAGCGACGCGCTCGGGCTCTGAGCCGGCGCGAGGCGGCCGCTACGGCGCGGGCGCGGGCGCGGGTGCCGGTGCCGGCGCGGGTGCCGGTGCCGGTGCTGCTGGAGCGGCGGGCGCCGCTGGGGTCGTGCCTGCGGGCGCGGCCGGGGTCGCCGGTGCCGCCGGAGTGGTGGGCGCGGCCGGGGTCGCCGGAGCGGTGGGCGCGGCCGGGGTCATGCCTGCGGGCGCGGCCGGGGTCATGCCTGCGGGCGCCTCGGGTGTGGCGCCGGGGGCCGGCGCCTCCGGCGTCGGCGCCGGGCCCATCGACGGCGGCGCGATCGAGCCTTCGGCGGGCGCGGGCGCGGCGGAGCCGAGCTCCGGCGTCAGCGGCGTGAGCGTGGCGGCCGAGCCGGCCGAGCCCGCCGAGCCACCCTTCAGCGTCTCGTTCTTCAGGCGCTCCTTCTCGTCGGCGAGCTCCTGCTGCTTCTCGCCCCATTTCTCGAGCGCGTCGGCCGAGTTGTGGCTCGCGATGAACGCGAGGACCATCGACGTGATCATGAAGATCGTCCCGGCGACCGCGGTCAGGCGCTTGAGGAAGCTCGAGGCGCCGGAGCTGCCGAAGACGGTGGCCGCGTTACCGCCGCCGAACGCCGCCCCCATGCTGCCACTCTTGCCGCTCTGCAAAAGCACCGTGAGCATCAGGAACAGGCACACGATGATGTGCAGAGCCGTGACGAGGGTCGACATGGAAGTCCTTGCTTCTAGCCCAACACGCTACGGGGTGCAAGACGCTAGCTGACCCGTGCGGCCTTCACGATCGCAACGAAATCAGCAGCTTCGAGTGACGCGCCGCCAACTAACGCCCCATCGATGTCCTTCTCGGCCATGAGCGCCTCGGCGTTCGACGGTTTCACCGAGCCGCCATACTGGATCCGGATCTCCCCGGCGGCAACGGCACCCAGACGATCGGCCAGGCGCCCGCGGATGTGCGCGTGGACCTCCTGCGCCTGCGCCGGCGTCGCCGTGCGGCCGGTCCCGATGGCCCACACCGGCTCGTACGCGATGACCAGCCGGGCCGCCGCCGCGCCCGCGTCGACCCCGAGATTCGCCAGCGCGCCCGCCAGCTGATCATCGACGACGCCGAGCGTGCGGCCGCCGTCGCGCTCGGCGAGCGTCTCGCCGATGCACACGATGACGCCGAGCCCCGCCGCGAGCACCGCGCGCGCCTTCTTGCCCACCGACTCGCTCGTGTCGCCGAAGTGCTGCCGCCGCTCGCTGTGGCCGACGATGCACCAGCCGGCGCCCGCGTCGGCGAGCAGCGGCGCCGCGACCTCGCCGGTCCACGCGCCGCTCCCCTCCCAGTGGCAGTCCTGGCCGGCGACCGCGATCTGCGTGCCCTCGAGCCGCTTGGCGACCGCGGCGAGCGAGAGGAACGTCGGCGCGACGCCGACCGCCACGCCCTTCACGGCGCCGAGCTGGTTCTTCAGCTCGGTGACGAGCGCCACCGACTCGGCGATGGTCTTGTGGAGCTTCCAGTTGCCGACGACGAACGGGGTCCGCATGGCCGCGGTAGTAGCACACTCACGCGGCGTTCCAGCGCACCTGGTACTCGCATCGCTCGGCGCCCGCGCACACGCAGGCCGGGTGCGTCGCGGTCACGCCCTCGGCGCCCGTCAGCTCGACGACGCGCTCGAGCTCGGCCGCGACCATCGCGCAGATGTCCTTCGAGCCGGGGTAGCCGCGCAGCGCGACGTCGGCCTCGCCCGGGTGCACGGTCACCTCGGCCTCGCCCCAGTCGTGGTAGCGGGACCAGAACACGGGGAGCGCGGCCATCACCTTCTCGGCCGACAGCGAGCTCGGCTCGGCGCCGTACAGCCGCGCGAACGTGGCGCTCATCGTGCCGCGGCCCACCTTGCGCGGCATGAGCTGGTTCGGCACCGACGCGCGCGCGCGATCGAGCGCCTCGACCAGATCGCCGAGCTCGATCCACGACAGCGGCGCGAGCGTCGCCGCGAGCGCCGACGCGAGGTGCGGCGCCTCGGCGACGATCTTCGCCATCCCCGACTCGCCGAGGTGGTGGCGGAGCAGCCGCGAGAGCACGCGCAGGTGGGCCGCTCGGACCCGGCCGCCCGCGGTGCGCCGGCGGAGCGTCTGCATCACCTCGTCGGGATCCGGCGCGTCGAGGCCCGCCGTCGGCGCGAGCAGGAGCTCGGCCATCTTCGTCGGATCGCCGGTCGGCGAGAGGCGCGCGCTCAGGTGGTTCGCCGGCAGGCGCTCGAGCGCGCGCCCGAGCGCGATCGCGAACGTCGACGCCGAGGACCAGCGCTTCTTCGGCGTCGGGTGCAGCGCCTTCACGACCACCGCGTCGACCGCCTCCGACAGGCTCTGGCGGTGCTGGCTCGGCGGCACGATCGGATCGTGGAGCTGGCGGTGCACCACCTGCGGCGCCGGGCCGGAGCCGAACGGCGCGCGCCCCGTCAGCATGCAGTAGACGGTGGCGCCGAGGCCGTAGACGTCGGTGGTCGGCGCGTCGGAGCGCTCGAGGAACGACTCCGGCGCCGCGAAGCCCGGCGTGCCGGCCGCGTCGCCGCGGTCGCCGGCCTTGACCGCGATGCCCACGTCGACGAGCACGGCGCGATCGCGCTCGCGGTCGAGCAAGATGTTCGCCGGCTTCACGTCGCGGTGGATGAGGCCGCGCTCGTGCATCGCGTCGAGCGCGTCGCCGATCTCGAGCGCGATCTGCGTGACCGCCGCCGCCGGCAGCCACTCCTTGCGCTCGAGCGCGGCGTGCAGCACCTCGGACAGGGGCTGCCCCTCGACGAGCTCCATCGCGAAGTAGACGTCGCCGGCGTGCTCGCCGAGCGCGAACACCTGGACGAGGTTCGGGTGGTGGAGCGACGCGAGCAGGCTCGCCTCGGCGCGGAACCGCGCGACCAGGTCGCTGTCCGACGCCAGGTCCGAGCGCAGGACCTTGATCGCGACCGGCCGCGCGAGGCCCATGTCCTCGCAGCGGTAGACGACGCCCATCGCGCCGCGCGACAGCTCGTGGAGCACGCGGTAGACGCCGCCGAGGACCGTGCCCGCGGACAGCGAGGACGCGTCGACGCCCGCGCTCGCGTCCTCGGCGGCGCGCTCGTCCGGCCCGATGACGCGGACATCGCCCGCCGGCGCGCCGCGCAACGAGCCGTAGCAGCGGGCGAGGGCGGCCTCGCCGCTGCGCTCGCTGATGCCGAGCTCGGTCGCGACCGCGCGCACGGAGACGTGGAGCGCGCTGCCGTCGTGGACCTGGAGCGGCTCGGCCTGGATGTTCTGGATCAGCTTGCGCACGACGGGCAGGGCCTGGCTCGCGGTCGCGCCGACGAGCAGGACGCCGAGCTCGTCGCCGCCGAGCCGCGCGATCGGATCGTTGCCGCGCACCGTGGCGCGGATCCGGCTGGCGGCCTGCGCGAGCACCTCGTCGCCGACGCGGTGGCCGTGGGCGAGGTTGATGCGCCGCAGGCTCACGATGTCGATCACCGCGAGCGTCAGCCGCTCGTCGCGCCGGTTCGCGGCGGCGGCCTCGTGCGCGAGCGTCTGCTCGAACGCGCCGCGCGTCATCGCGCCGGTCAGCGGATCGTAGAGGCTCGCCGCGAGGAGCCGCTCGCCCTCGGCGACGAGGCGGCGGTGGCTCCCCAGCCACGACAGCTCGCGCGCCAGCCGCGCCGCGAGCGCGCGCAGGTCGCTGCGCTCGGCCTCGGAGAAGCGCCGCGGGGCATCGGCGATGAGCGCGACGAGGCCGGCGACCTCGGTCGGGCCGGAGCGCAGCGCCTCGGCGATCACGGCGCGCGGCTCGTCGCCGCCCGCGATCACGGTGCCGGCGGCGGCGGAGGCGATCCGCGCGGCGCCCGCGATCTGCACGCGGTAGCCCTCGGACGGGTGCGGGCGCGCGGCGGTCGGCGTGAGGTTTCTGCCCTCGCGCCACCACACGATGCAGTCGGCGGCGCCGAACCCGTCGGCGACCGCGCGCAGCGCCTCGCGGGCGGGGCCGCTGAGATCGATGACCGACGTCGCGATGAGGGCGCGCGCGCGGACGAGATCCTGCTCCGGCGCCGCGGGCGCGGCGCGCGCGATCGCCTCGAGCGACGCCGGCGCGACCGGGGTCAGGAGCACGCCCGCGGCGCTCGCTTGCGCGGCGGCCCCGGCCACCCGCGACGGGTTGGCGCCGTCGCCGACGATCCAGCGCGGCGGCCCGCCCTCGGCCGGCGGCGGGAGCTCGGGCGCGGAGAGCGGCGCGATGAGCAGCGCGGCGCAGCCCTCCGGCGGCGCGGCGGCGGGCGGCGTGGCGGCGAGCGTGACGTTCACGCGGCCGGCGGCCGCGCCGAGGTCCGCGATCAGCCGGCCCGAGGGGTCGACGATCGCCAGCCGCCGCTCATCTGCCACGGCGGCATCATAGCCCTCGCCGCCGTCAAAATGTCCCGACCACGCCGGCCGTGGCGCCGCCGCGGACGCCCGCGATCTGCGGCGCCCACGCTGCCCGCGGGCGATCCCGCGCCGCGGGGCCGGCCGCCTGCGGCTTTCGCTCGGTCCGCCGGTGGATCGGCTGCCCGAGCCAGGTGCCGTCGACGGCCATCGCGATCAGGACGCCCGCGGTGATGCCGATCAGCTTGCCCTCGCTGCGCAGCGAGTCCTCGCAGATGTCGCACGCAGGCGTGCCGTCGAGCTGCTCGCCCGCGAGGCCCAGGAGCAGCGGCAGCCCGGCGCGCAGGCCGAAGCTGATGAGCGCGCGCTTGCCCTGGCGGTGGGCGCCGTGGATCAGCGGCGCGGTGAAGAAGTACGAGGCGATCGCGAGCGTGGCGATCGCGTCTGGCCGGCTGTTGTCATTGGCCCGGAGCCGATCGATGGCGAGCGACAGCACGACCACCGCCGCGTCGGGGCCCACGATCTGCCAGCGGTAGCTGTGCTGCTGCCGCGGCGCGTCGTCCTCGGGCGCGGCCGGCTCGACGCTCGGCCGCACCAGCGCGGGCGGGATGACCGGCGTGCTCGGCGGGGGCTCGGTCTCGGCGGGCGCGGCCTCGGGCTCGGCGGGCGCGGGCGTGGCCGCGGGCTCGGCAGGCGCAGGCGCGGCCGCGGGCGGCGGCGTGTCCGCGAGCGCGGGCGCGGTGAGGACCAGGAGCGAGACGACCGTCAGGGCGCGCATGCAGCTGCCGCTACTGTACAAGCATCGTGCCGCGCGCAAGCGGCAGAAATCAGCCTCTGAAAACCGCGGCTACGCGCGCAGCGCGGCAATCCCCGGCAGATCGATCCCCTGAATGAACTCGAGGCTCGCGCCGCCGCCCGTCGAGACGTGCGTGACCTGCTCGGCGAGCCCCGCCTGCGTGATCGCCGCTGCCGAGTCGCCGCCGCCGACCACCGTCAGGGCGAGCTTGTTGTCGGCGAGCGCGCGCGCGACCGCGAAGCTCCCCGCCGCGAACTTCGGCTTCTCGAACACGCCCATCGGGCCGTTCCAGAACACCGTGCGCGCCGCGGCCAAGGTCTTGCGGAAGCTCTCGACCGTGGCCGGGCCGATGTCGAGCGCCATCGCGTCGGCCGGGATCTCGTCCACCGACACGGCCCGGCTGCCCTCGTCATCGAGCCCCGTCGCGACCACCGCGTCCGTCGGCAGGTGGATCGGGATCTTCTTCTCGCTCGCCTTGCGCAGGAAGTTGCGCGCGATCGGCAGCTTGTCGCGCTCGACCTTGCTCTTGCCGAGCGCCTTGCCCTGCGCCTCGAGGAACGTGTTGGCCATCGCGCCGCCGATCAGGATCGCGTCGACCCGCTCGAGCAGGGCGTCGAGCACCTCGATCTTGTCGGAGACCTTCGCGCCGCCGAGCACCGCGACGTAGGGCCGATCCACCTCGCCGAGCAGCTTGCCGAGGACCTCGACCTCCTTGAACATCACGAAGCCCGCGCCCTTCTCGCCGACGAACTTGCACACGCCCGCCGTCGACGCGTGCGCGCGGTGCGCCGTGCCGAACGCGTCGTTGACGTAGACGTCGCAGTACGACGCGAGCTGGCGCGCGAACGCCTCGTCGTTCGCCTCCTCGCCGGGGTGAAAGCGCAGGTTCTCGAGCATCGCGATCTGGCCGTCGCGCAGATCGGACACGACCTTGCGCGCGCCGTCGCCGACTGGTTCGTCGGTCAGCATGACCTCGGTGCCGAGCAGCTCGGCGAGCCGCGCGGCGACCGGCTCGAGCGAGTACTCCGGCTTGACCTGGCCGTCGGGGCGGCCCAGGTGCGAGCCGAGCACGATGCGCGCGCCGCGCTCGATCAGGTGGCGCACCGTCGGCAGGGTCGCGCGGATGCGCGAGTCGTCGGTGACCTTGCGGGTGCCCTTCTCCAGCGGGACGTTGAAGTCGACCCGGACGAGCACGCGCTTGCCCTCGACGGCGAGGTCCTGGACGTGCTTGATGCCGGCGGCCGGCGAGGTCCCCGCCGCCATCACAGCCGCTCCGCGACGAACTTCGCCAGATCGAACAGCCGCTGCGAGTAGCCCATCTCGTTGTCGTACCAGGCCATCACCTTGACCTGATCGGCGATCGCCGTGGTGAGCGGCGCGTCGACCGACGCCGAGTGGAGATCGCCGTTGTAGTCGCTCGACACGAGCGGCTCGTCGACGACCTGCAGGATGCCCTTGAGCGGGCCCGCGGCCGCGTCGCGGAACGCCTGGTTGACCGTCTTGGCGTCGGCCGCCTTCGCGAGCCGCGCCGTGAGATCGACCAGCGAGACGTTCGGCGTCGGCACGCGGATCGCCATGCCGTCGAGCTTGCCGTCCATCGCGGGCAGGACCTCCTTGAGCGCCTTCGCGGCGCCCGTGGTGGTCGGGATCATCGAGAGCGCCGCGGCGCGGGCGCGCCGCAGGTCCTTGTGCGGCAGATCGAGGATCTGCTGATCGTTTGTGTACGAGTGGATCGTCGTCATGATGCCCGAGACGATCCCGAACGTCTCGTGCAGCACCTTCGCGACGGGCGCGAGGCAGTTCGTCGTGCACGACGCGTTCGAGATGACGTGGTGCTCCGCCGGCTTGTACATGTCGAGGTTGATCCCCATGCACAGCGTGACGTCGGGGCCCTTCGCGGGCGCCGAGATCAGGACCTTCTTCGCGCCGCCGGCGAGGTGCTTGCCCGCGCCCTCCTTGTCGACGAACTTGCCGGTCGACTCGATCACGACGTCGACGCCGGCGTCCTTCCAGCCGATCGCCGCGGGGTCCTTGACCGCGCTGATCCGGACCGAGTCGCCATTGACGACCAGCGCGTCGCCCTTCACCTCGACGGTGCCCGGGAACTTGCCGTGCACCGAGTCGTGCCGGAGCAGGTGCCCCAGCGTGCCCACGTCCGTCAGATCGTTGACGAGGACGAGATCGAACGTGTCGGGGGCGGCCGCCATGCAGCGCACGAACCCGCGACCGATGCGACCGAAGCCATTGATGCCGATGCGAACCTTCGCCATGGCGCGCACCCTAGATCGGATCGCGGGGCGCTGCCACAGGCTGCGCGGTTCGCGGCGGCCTGCGCGTCGCGTTTCGCGACGGCTTACGCGACCTGCTGGTCGGCCTTCTCGTGGGCGCGCGAGATCTTCATCGTGACCTCGCTGATGAGCTCGGTGGCGAGGGCGACGATCTGCTTCTCGTCGAACCCTTGCGCCTCGAGGTCGCGGTAGATCGACTTGGCCAGGATCTTCACCGCACGGGTCTTGGCTTCACGGTCGGTCATGGACGACCGACGCTTCCAGCACTCGGCGTGCCAGCGCGCGCGGCGCATTAACCATCCGGAATCTCGATTCGCGGCCGGGTCGCCCGATCGGCGAATGCGTGTGCCTCGACGCACCCACTGCATACTCTTCTACGCACACGGTCGGACCATCGGATCGAGAGGGGGCCTTCCCGCCCCCTCTGGCCCGGCAAGCCGGGCCATTCACCCCCGCCGCGCGTCGCGTCGCGCGGATCCGTTCAGCTCAGCTCAGCTCGTGCGATCGAGGCCGAAGAAGCCGCGGATCTTGCCGAGCAGGTCCCGCTTCACGTTCTCCATCCGACCCCGCCGCTGCTCGTCGTGCTCGTCGCGCGCCGCCTCGAGCGCCATCCGCCGCGTCGCGAGGATCTCGGCGACCGAGTCGGCGGCCGTCGGCGTCTCGCGCAGGATCCGCTCGAACGCCGGCTTGTCGACGCGGTAGCAGACGACGTCCGTCGCGGCGATGACGCTCGCGGTGCGGGCCTCGCCGGTCATGAGCGACATCTCGCCGAAGAACTGGCCGGCGATGAGGCGGGCCACGTCGCGCGCCTGGGGCCCCGCGCCGATCCGCACGATCGCCTCGCCCGAGACCAGCATGAACAGGCCGTCGTCGCGCGCGCCCTCGCGCGTGATCGCCTCGCCCGCTGCGAACGGCGTGTACACGAGGTCGCCGGCCAGCTCGTGCCGCGTCTCCTCCGGCAGGCCGCTGAACAGATCGACCGACGCGAGCGCCGCGAGCCGGCGCGCCAGCTCCTCGGACGCCTTGCGCTCGGCGCGCTCCGGCGTCTCCTGGGTCACGAACACCGAGCTCGCGGGGATCGACATCGGGATGTCGGCGCGGCGCAGCGCGAACCAGACGCGGATGCGCACCGCGCTGTCCGTCGGATCGTCGGCGGAGAGGTCCTCGAGCCAGTACCGCACGCAGTAGTGTGCGTAGCTGTCGCGCACGCCGAAGAACAGCGCGACCGGCGCCGGCTCGCGCGCCATGCGCGGCACCGGATCCGCCTCTAGCGCGCGCTGCACGGTGGCCAGCACCTCGGTCGGCGGCGTGCGGAAGTCGACGAAGAAGTCGACCTGGCGGCGCGTCTGGCGCGGCGCGCCGATGCGCCGGCCGAAGATCGTGACCTGGCTCTTCACGAGCGCGCTGTTTGGCACGATGACCGTGTTCCACGACGTCGTCTGGATCGCGGTGTAGCGCCAGCGGATCTCCACGACCTGGCCGCTCGGCTGGCCCGGGCCGAGCGAGACCCAGTCACCGACGGCGATCGACTTGTCGAGCTGGACCGACAGCCCGCCCATGACGTTGCCGAACGTGTCCTGCAGCGAGAACGCGATCACCGCCGTCAGCACGGCGCTCGTCGTGATGAGGCCCGCCACCGAGAACCCGGCGCGCTGCCCGACCACGATGAACGCGACGATCATCCCGAGGCCGGTGATCAGATCGAGCAGGATGCGCGGCAGGACCACGCCGACGCGCGGCAGGAGCGCGCGGAGCACCGCCGTGACGCCGAGCGTCACCGTGCCAAACCCCTTGAGCGCGAGCGCCGTGAGCGCGGCGACGTCCCCGTCGTAGCCGAGCCACTCCTGCCCGACCCCGAGCGCGAGCGCGACCACGTGCCCGACGACGAACATGCTCGCCGCGCGCATGTGCGTGCGCTCGATCGGGCGCGGCGCGCGCGCAACCAGCGCCAGCGTCACGAAGTACGAGAGGACGAGGACCGGCGTCCAGGAGGACCACAGCTCCGCGGCGAGCGTCGACCAGAAAGCCACAGGGAGAAGGTACTCTCTCGCCGCCGACGAGGGCGATCAGCTCTCGACGAATGCCTTGAGCCGCTTGCTGCGCGAGGGGTGCCGCAGCTTGCGCAGCGCCTTCGCCTCGATCTGGCGGATGCGCTCGCGCGTGACCTCGAAGTCCTGGCCGACCTCCTCGAGGGTGTGGTCGGACTTCTCGCCGATGCCGAACCGCATCCGCAGGACCTTCTCCTCGCGCGGCGTCAGCGTGGCCAGCACCTTGCGGGTCTGGTCGGCGAGGTTGACCGAGATGACGCTCTCGCTCGGCGAGATGATCGACTTGTCCTCGATGAAGTCGCCGAGGTGGCTGTCCTCCTCCTCGCCGATCGGGGTCTCGAGCGAGATCGGCTCCTTGGCGATCTTGAGGACCTTGCGGACCTTGTCGAGCGGCAGCTCCATGCGCTCGGCGATCTCCTCGGGCGTCGGCTCGCGGCCGAGCTCCTGCACGAGGTAGCGCGTCGTGCGGACGAGCTTGTTGATCGTCTCGATCATGTGGACCGGGATGCGGATCGTGCGCGCCTGATCGGCGATCGCGCGTGTGATCGCCTGCCGGATCCACCACGTGGCGTACGTCGAGAACTTGTACCCGCGCTTGTACTCGAACTTGTCGACCGCCTTCATGAGGCCGATGTTGCCCTCCTGGATCAGGTCCAGGAACTGCAGGCCGCGGTTCGTGTACTTCTTGGCGATCGAGACGACGAGGCGGAGGTTCGCCTCGACCAGCTCGCTCTTGGCGCGGTCCGCCATCCGCTCGCCCTCGTGCAGATCGCGGAAGGTGGAGCGGAGCTCGGGCGCCGTCGAGCGCGCCTCCTCCTCGATCACGGCGACCTTGCGCATCGCCTGCTTGATCAGCTCCTCCATCTCCTCGAAGTCGGCGACGGTGAGCATCGTCTTCTTGCCGACGGCGCGCGCCCGCTGCGGCGACGCGCGCATCTCGCGCAAGGTCTTCCGGATCTCGTTCGCGGGCATGCCCGCGCGGCGCTCGCACTCGCGGATCTCGGCCTCGGCCTTGTCGAGCTTGACGATGATGTTCTTGAGCTGCGCGACGATGCGGTCGACCGTCGGCTTGTTGAGGCGCAGGTCCGAGAGCTCCTCGAACATCTGGGCGCGGTTGGCCTTCTGCGCCTCCTTGACCTTCTTCTTCTTGCCCTCCGAGACGCCGGTCTCCATGACCTTCTCGTCGAGCTTCTCGGTGTCGCGCTGGAGCTTTCTGACCTTGTCGATGATCTTGCAGACGCGGTCGACGTAGAACTGCTCGTTGAACTCGGCCTCGTCCTCGTCGATGTCCTTGACGACGTCCTTGACGCGGACCTTGCCCTTGCGCAGGCGCTCGCCGATCTCGAGCAGCTCCTCGACGGCGACCGACGAGTTCAGCACGGCCTGCAGCATCTTGCGCTCGCCGTCCTCGATGCGCTTGGCGATCTCGACCTCGCCCTCGCGGGTGAGCAGCGAGACCGAGCCCATCTTGCGCAGGTACATGCGGACCGGGTCGCTCGTGCGCGAGTACGCGTACTCCTCGTCCTCGTCGACCTCGCCGTCCTCCTTCTCCTTCTCGATGTCGAGGCCCTTGGGGGCTGGATCGACGAGCTCGGGGCGCCGGGCGCCGGCGCCGTCGACGACCTCGATGCCGTGCTCGCCGAGCGCGGAGAGCCAGCCGTCGATCTGATCGGTCGAGACCACGTCCTCGGGCATGTGGTCGTTGACCTCGTCGTAGGTGACGAAGCCCTTCTGCTTGCCGAGCTCGATCAGCTTGTCGCGCATCGAGGTGTTGTCGCCGCGCGCGCCGCCGCCGCTCGAGCGGCCCTTGCCCTTGACGGTCTGCCGGCTCTCGGCCTCGAGCGCGGCCGCGTCGGCGTCGGCCGCCGAGCTGCGCGGCGCCGGGGCGCCGGGGACGAAGTCCTCCTCGTCGTCGTCGAAGGTGCTCGCCAGCGGGACGTCGTCCTCGTCGTCGAGATCGATCGGCGGCTTCGCCACCTTGCTGGGCTTGCCGGGCTTGGGCGCCTTGGGGATCGGGACGAAGTCGTCGTCCTCGTCGTCACCTCCACCGCCGAAGTCGTCGTCATCGTCGTCGCCCTCGTCGCGCGCGCGCGCCGGCTTGGCCGTCGCCTTGGCCGCCTTGCCGGCCTTGGCCTTCTCGTCCACCTTCTTTTCGATCCGGTCGATCCGTTCGGGCCGCTCGGGCCGCTCGGGCCGCTCGGGCCGCTCCGCTCGTTCGGGCCGCTCGGCCTTGTCGGGCCGGGCCTCGCGCAGCTCCTTGGCCTCCGCCTTGCCGTCCTTCCCCTCCTTCGCCTCCTTCTTCGGATCGGGCTTCTTGCCCTCTTTGGCCTCTTTCGTCTCCTTCTTGGCCTCCGGCTTCTTCGTGGCGGCGGCCTTGGGAGCGGGCTTGGTCTTGGGGGGGGTGGAACGCGCCATACTTAGTCGACCTGCTTTCCGTTCGACGTCTCACTGGCCAGTGACTCCCTGAGGCGAGTCACCAGCTCTCGATCCCCGTTGCGCATCGCGACAGCGAGCTGGGTGAGGATCCGCGCCTTGTGGCTGTCGCCGCGGCGCCGAGCCTGCACGAGCCCCTCTTGGACCTCGGCCTGCTCGAGGTCCGCCTTGCGGTGTTCGAGGTTGCGCAGCTGCCCGAGGAGCTCCGCGCGTGGATCCTTCGCTTCGGCGTACTTTCCCGAGAGGACGATCACGGCGGTGGGCTGGGGGAGCTGCACGGGGGCCAGCTCGATGAGGGACTTGCTCCCTTCCCGAGCCGCGGAATACATGTCGCGAAGGCGAGCGTCCGTCAAGAGCCAAAAAGCCCTGTCTGCCTCTGCGGTTGCCACCAGAGAGGGGTGGTCCGCCAGGAGGGCGATGACCTCGACTTCCTCGATCGGAGGCACTCCTGCGGGCCGAGCCGCGGCGCGCTCCGTCGAGCCGTCGTCGGGGGGCGCGTTCGGGTGGCCCGGCGCGTTCGGGTGGCCCGGCGCGCCTCCGTGGCCCGGCCCGCCGCCGTGGCGCGGCCCGCCGCGGTCGCCGGGGCGGCCCGGTCCGCGGTCGGTCGGCCCGTCGGAGGAGGCCCGCGCGACCACCCGGCGGATGACGCTGACGTCCACGCCCATGCCGGCCGCCAGCGCGCCGGCGAAGTAGTCCTGCTTCGTGGGGTTTGAGACCCGCGCGAGCAGGCGCGCCACCTCTTCGAGGGCGCGCGCCCGGGCGTCCGCGTTCCCGCGCGCCTTGCCGAAGACCTCGTTGGCGAAGAACTCGACGCCGCCCTGCGCCCGGTCGACCGTCTCGCGGAGGAGCTCGGCCCCGCCGCCCGCGACGAGGCTGTCCGGGTCGACGCCGTCGGACAGCGGCCCCGCGCCGCCGGAGCGCGCGTGGCCCGGGCGCCGCGCGATCAGGACCTCGACGTCGGCCTCGACGCACAGCTGCAGCGCGTGCATCGTCGCCTTGTAGCCCGCGCGGTCGCCGTCGTAGAGCAGGACGATCCGTTCGGTCAGGCGCTTCAGGACGCCGATCTGCTCGGGGGTGAGCGCCGTCCCCAGCGGGGCCACCACCTCCTGGAACCCCGCCTGATGGAGCGTGATGACGTCGAAGTTGCCCTCGACGAGCACCGCGCGCTTCTGCGTCGCCAGCGCGTCGCGCGCCTGCGCGAGCCCGAACAGGAGCTTGCTCTTCTTGTAGACCGGGCTCTCGGGGCTGTTGATGTACTTGGGGGGCGGGTCGTGGCCGTCCGCTGGGCTCTCGGCCGCGCCGACGACCCGGGCCGAGAACCCGGCGATCTCGCCGCCCGGCACGATCACCGGGCACACCAGCCGGTCGCGGTTTCGGTCGTAGTAGCCGCCGGCGCGCGGCCGGTGCGCGACGAGCCCCAGGCGCACCGCCAGCTCGAGGTCGCAGCGCTTCGCCTTCAGGTGCTCGGCGAGCGCGCCCCACTCCGGCGGGGCGTAGCCGAGCTGGAACCGCTCGGCGGTCTCCGTGGACACGCCGCGCTTGGCGAGGTAATCGCGGCCCGGCGCGCCGCGCTTGGGGTCGGCGAGCAGCTCGCGGAAGAACGCCGCGGCGACCTTGTTCAGGTCCAGCATGGCGAGGCGCTCGCCCCGCGCGCGCCGCAGCTCGGGCGACTCCTCGATGCGCGGCACCGCGATGCCGAAGCGCCCGGCGAGCTGCTCCGCCACCTCGACGAAGCTCTTGCCCTCGAGCTCCATCACGAACGTGAACACGTCGCCGTGCTTCTGGCAGCCGAAGCAGTGGTAGAAGCCCTTGTCGGGGGAGACGTTGAATGACGGCGTCTTCTCGCCGTGGAACGGGCAGAGGCCCTTCCAGTTGCGGCCCGCCTTCTTCAGCTGCACGTGCTGGCCGATCACGGCCACGATGTCGGCCGCCTGGCGGATCTGCGTGATGACGTCGTCCGGAATCATGCCTGTCGTCGCAGCGGGAACGGCGCTTCGCCCCGGCGGTTCCCCGGCTGCCTCGCCACACCATGCACCAAGGGCCGAGTAACGCCAAATCTCCGGAGATGACGCGCCGGGGGGAGCGCGGCACCGGCTCGGTTAGGACGCGGCAGGCGCGGGGGGGGTGGCCGCCGGGGCGGCCGGCTTGGCCGGCGCCGGTCGGGAGGCATCGATCATCGCGTAGAGGACGAGCGCCAGCGTCAGGGCGATCCACAGCCCGAGCAGCGTCTGGATCGCGCGCGTCGTCCCGGCGGCGAGCTTCGGCCCGTGGTCCTCGTGGCCCAGGTCATGCCGGTGCTTGCGCCGGGGCGTCCCGGGGAACTCGCTGGCGTCCGTGCCGCTCATCTGGGGCGGCACCTTGCCGGGCCTTCCCCCCGAGGTCAAGCGCTGAGCTACCCTCCGCCCGGCGCGTCGGCCTTCGGCCGACGCTTACCGGCTCGCCGCCGCGATCAGCTTCGCGAACGCGGTGCCCGCGGCGTTGGCGAGCGCCTCGGCCGCCTCGACCCCGGCGCCCGGCGCGAGGGTCAGCGCGATCGCGCACATGACCTGGCCGCTGATCGAGATCGGGATGATCGCGAGCTCGTCGCCCGTGTCGCCGAGCGAGCGGCGCAGCAGCTGATCGACGGGCCCCAGGTCGATCGCCCGCGCGCGCACCGGCGACTCGGCGTCGATCGCGATCGAGACCAGGCCCGGCGGCGTCGGCCCGCCGATCGGCACCGCGATCTGCGGCAGCTCGTGGCCGCCGCGCGCGAAGCCCTTCCAGCTGATCGCGACGTCGCCGCGCTTGACGAGCAGGATCGCCGCCTCGCACGCCGGGACGAACCGGTCGAGCGCGTCGAGCACCAGGTCGGCGACGCGGTCGCGATCCGTGCTGCGCCGGATCGAGCGCACCGCCTCGACGAGCGAGGCGCCCGCGGCGCCCGGCGAGCCGGCGACCGCGATCCGCCGCAGCGCGATCCGCCCGACCGTGTGATGCTCGGCCTCGGTCGTCAGCTCGTCGGTGATCGTCCGGACGTACCGGCGCCGCTCGTGCTCACCCGTGTCCTCGTAATCGCGCGGCTCGCGGGGCTCGCGGAGGGCGCCCGTGTCGTCGAAGCTCGCCGAGACCGGCACCGAGTCCTCGTCGCCCAGCCCGAGCCCCGGCTCGGGGATGGCGAGGTCGAGCGCCGGCTCGTGCATGCGCCGCGGCGGCGTCGGCCGGAGCACCGGCAGCTCCTGCGTGTCGCCGATCACGAGGTCGGGCTCGCTGTCGGGCGCGATCGGGAAGATCTCGAAGTGCAGGAACGCCGGCACCGACTTGTTGCGCGGGCGCAAGAACCGCAGGTCGCGCGGGATCTGGTAGACGCGCTCGAGGTGGTAGGCGATCCGCAGCTCGGCCGCGATCGTCGGCAGGAGCCGCGCCGTCGGGACGTCGAGCTCGTGCGCGAGGTGCGCGATCGCCTGCGGGGCCAGCGGCGCCGTCGAGACGATCACGATCCGGTCCTTGAGCTTGCCCGAGCAGAACAGCGGCACCGCCGAGTAGCGCTCGGCCACCGCGGGCGGCAGCCGCTGCTGCAGCACCGGATCGGCGCGGTCGAAGTGGCGCGCCAGCGCGGGCGGGAGCCGGCTCTGGCGGCCGAGCATCCGCGCCAGCTCGTCGAGATCGAGGTGGCCGAGCTCGACGAGGTTCGTGCCGAGGCGGCCGCCCCACATGACCTGCGCGCGAAGCCCCTGCTCGACCTGGTCGGTCGTCACCAGGCCAGCTGCCACCAACAGCTCCCCGAGGCGGGCCATTGATCGCCAGTCTAAGCGATCAGCGCGCGGTCACGCGATGGTGACGTCGCGGCATCCGTCGCGCGGCCGCGGCGTGGCGGCGCCCGCTCAGGCGATCGTGACGTCGCGGCACAGATACACGTCCTGGATGGCTTGGAGCAGCGCCACGCCCTCCTTGAACGGGCGCTGGAACGCCTTGCGCCCCGCGATGAGCCCCATACCGCCCGCGCGCTTATTGATGACCGCGGTCATGACCGCGTCGCGGAGGTCGTTCTCACCCGCTGCGCCGCCGCTGTTGATGAGCCCCACCCGGCCCATGTAGCAGTTCGCGACCTGGTACCGGGTCCAGTCGATCGGGTTGTCGCTCGTCAGCTCGGTGTAGACCTTCTTGTGGGTCTTGCCGAGGCCCTTCAGGGCCGGGTCGTTGTAGCCCCCGTTCCCCTCGGGGAGCTTCTGCTTGATGATGTCGGCCTGGATCGTGACGCCCAGGTGGTTCGCCTGGCCGGTCAGGTCCGCCGCCAGGCTCTGATCGCCCTGCGGGGTCTTGAACGCCCCGTTGCGGACGTAGCACCAGAGCACGGTGAACATCCCGAGCCGGTGCGCCTCGGCGAACGCGAGCGAGATCTCGTGGAGCTGGCGCCGCGACTCCGGCGCGCCCCAGTACACGGTGGCGCCGATCCCCACCGCCCCCATGTCGAAGCACTGCCGGACGTCCCCGAACAGCGTCTGGTCGTAGGTGTTCGGGTACGACAGTAGCTCGTTGTGGTTGATCTTCACGATGAACGGGATCTTGTGCGCGTACTTCCGCGCCACGATCCCGAGGACGCCGTAGGTCGACGCGACCGCGCTGCAGCCGCCCTCGATCGCCAGCCGCACGATGTGCTCGGGGTCGAACATCTGCGGGTTCGGCGCGAACGAGGCGCCGGCCGAGTGCTCGATCCCCTGATCGACCGGCAGGATCGAGAGGTAGCCCGTGTTCGCGAGCCGGCCGGTCGAGAACATCCGCGCCAGCGCGCCCATGACGCGCGGCGTGCGATCCGAGTACGTGTGGATGTTGTCGAGGTACTCCGGCGAGGGGATCGTCAGCGCGCTCGCTGAAATCGTCTTGCACTCGTGGTCGAGCAGCGTCGCGCGCTCCCCGAGGATCTCGCGAATCTTCTGAAGGTCCATGGAGCCGGTTGTATCGGGCCCCCTGGCGGCGAGCAACGCCCGCGGCGGCGCGCCGCGCTGCCGCCTCCGAGAAATGGTTGATCCCGCCCGGGCGCCCTGGATACAACGCGGGGGTACGCCCGCGGCGGCCCGCGCGGCTGCCATCCCGACGCTGCCATGGCTGCCATGTCCGACGCCCCCGCCGTAGGCATCCGCCCCGAGCACGCGGGCCGCGACGCGCTGATCGCGTGGGCGGTCGTGGCCGCGCTCGTCGTCGGGCTCGTCCGGATCAACGTCAAGCTGCCCGCGATCGGGCACCTCGGCTCGGCGCTCGTCGCCGTGGTCTTCATCTATGTGCCCGTGGCGCTCGCGTGGCGGCGCAGGGAGGACCTCGACGATTACGGCTTCCACTGGGAGCCCGTGCGGCGCGGGCTCGTCATGGCCGCCGTCGCGATCGCGGCCGTGTTCCCCGTGTTCGTGCTCGGCTACTTCGCGTTCTACGAGACCGCGTGCGGCTCCACGCTGCTCGAGAGCCTCGTGCCGCGCGGCATGTGCGCGCGCTACGGCGGCCTCGACGCGCTGCACGTGCCCGAGCTGTCATGGATTTCGCCGATCTCACCGAGCTCGCCCGCCGGCGCGAACGTCGTGTCCGCGGAGTTCGCGGCCGTGCAGCTCGTCGTCGTGGCGCTGCCCGAGGAGCTGTTCTTCCGCGGCATGCTGCTCGGCCTCCTCGAGCAGCGGTTCCCGCCGGCGCGCCGCGTCCTGGGCGGCGGGATCGGGCTCGCGCTCGTCCTGTCGTCGCTCGCGTTCGCGCTGATCCACCTGCCCAAGGACGGCGATCCGCGCGCGCTCGCCACGTTCTTCCCCGGCCTCCTGTTTGGCTGGATGCGCTCGGCCACCGGCTCGATCCTCGCGCCCACGCTCACGCACGCCGCGTCGAACATCCTCGTCCGCGTCCTCGAGCTCGCGGTGCTGCGGTGACCATGCCCGCGCGCGCCGCCTTCTTCGACATGGACAACACGCTGCTCTGCGTGGAGACCGGCATGTCGTGGGTCCGCTTCCTGCGCGGCCGCGGCGAGCTGCCGCGGCAGATGCTCGCCAAGGCCATGTACTGGAGCGCGCTGTACCGGCTCGCGGTGCTCGACATGGAGACCGTGTTCGGCAAGCTCGTCATGGATCTGCGCGGCGACTCCGAGGCCGACATGATCGCCAAGTGCGAGATCTGGTTCCGCCGCGACATCGAGCCCGAGATCGCGCCCGCCGCGCGGGTCGCCATCGAGCACCACCGGCGCGCCGGGCACCTCATCGTGCTCGCCACCGGCTCCACGCAGTACGCCGCCCGCCCCGTGGCGCGCGGCGTCGGCATCGAGCACGTGCTGTCGTCGGTGCTCGAGGTCGAGGCCGGCACGTTCACCGGCCGGGCGCGCGCGCTGTGCTTCGGCCACCACAAGGTCCGGCTCGCCGAGGCGTGGGCGTCCGAGCACGGCGTCGATCTCGGCCAGAGCTACTTCTACTCGGACAGCTACAACGATCTGCCCATGCTCGAGCGCGTCGGGACCGCCATCGCCGTCAATCCCGACGCGCGGCTCCTCCGCCACGCGCGCCGCCGCGGCTGGGCCGTCCAGCGGTGGATGTAGCGCGCAGGCGATCCGCGCATTGCGCGCGCGCTGCGCCGTGGCCATGGTCTTGGCCATGGCCAGCGAGGCGGAGGCGCCAGACCGCATCCCCACGCGCACGGCGTGCGTGATCGCCGGCGCCACGCCCGCGCAGGTCGCCGCCGTCGGCACGTCCGAGCGCATCTGGCTGCGCGAGAACCGGCTCGGCACGCTCGTCAGCGGGCGCCCCGGCGACCTCGTGATCGACTACGCCGCGGAGCTGCCCGGCCCCGTCTACGACGTCATGTACAACGCCGGCACCGGCTGGTTCGCGGTGACGATCTACCGGGGGCTCACGCACACCACGCGCTGGGACAACCGCCCCGGCACGAACGCCGGCTACCCGCGCGTCGGCGACGTCCTCGGCGCCACCACGCCGCTCTCGATCCTGGTCGCGCTCGACGTCTCGTCCGCCGTGCTCGGCTACGCCGAGGCCTGAGCCCCGCGCCTTCGGGGGGCGCGTCGATCAGCGACCCGATCACCGACCCGTTGGGGCCGTGTATGCTGCGCCCCGCCATGGGACAAGCAACGAGCCTGCGCGGCCTGGCGGCGATCCCGGCCGTGCGCCGGTTGATCGAGCTGGCGCTCGACGAGGATCTGGGGCGCGGCGACGTCACGTCGAGCGTGACGCTCGGGCCCGAGGGGCCGCGCGTCACCGCCGAGATGAACGCGCGCGAGCCGATCGTGGCGTTCGGCCTCGACGTCGCGACCGCCGTGTTCGCGCTGGTCGATCCGGCGATCGAGATCGAGCAGCACGTGCGGGACGGCGCCCGCGCCGAGCGCGGCGCGGTGCTCATGACCGTGTGCGGGCCCGCCCACGCCGTGCTCGCCGCCGAGCGCACCGCGCTCAACTTCGCGCAGCGGCTCTCGGGCGTCGCCACGCTCGCCAAGCGCTACGCCGACGCCGTCGCCGGCACGAAGGCGCGCGTCGTCGACACGCGCAAGACCACGCCCGGGTTCCGCGTGCTCGAGAAGGCCGCGGTCGCCGCCGGCGGCTGCGCCAACCACCGGTTCGATCTCGGCTCGGGCGTCCTCATCAAGGACAACCACATCGCCGCGTGCGGCTCGGTGCGCGCCGCCGTCGAGGCCGCGCGGGCCCGCGCGCCGCACCCCTTGCGGATCGAGGTCGAGGTGACGAACCTCGGCGAGCTCGACGAGGCGCTCGCCGCCGGCGCCGAGATCGTCCTGCTCGACAACATGTCCCCCTCGCAGGTCGAGGTCGCGGCCGCCCGCGCGCACTCGCGCGGCGCCGTGGTCGAGGTCTCCGGCGGGGTCACGCTCGCCACGATCCTCGACTACGCGCGCGCTGGCGCAGACCTCATCTCCGTCGGCGCGCTCACGCACTCGGCGCCCGCCGTGGACATCGGCCTGGACGTGAGGAGCTAGGGTGACCGTCGCCGGCTGGCTCGGCCGCCGCGTGATCCACCTGGACGAGTGCGACTCGACGAACGACGAGGCCGCGCGGCTCGCGCGCGCCGGCGCCGAGCACGGCACCGTCGTGATCGCCGGCTCGCAGCGCGCCGGCCGTGGCCGCGACGGCCGGGCCTGGCTCTCGCCGCCCGGCCTCGGCCTCTACCTGTCGGCCGTCGTGCGGCCGATGCTGCCGCTCCCGCTCGTGCCGCCGATGTCGCTCGCGATCGGCGTCGGCGTGTGCGAGGCCGCGCGCGAGGCCGGCGCCGACGCCCGGCTCAAGTGGCCCAACGACGTCCTCGCCGCGGGCCGCAAGCTGGCCGGCGTCCTCGTCGAGGCGCAGAGCCAGGGCGGCCGGCTCGAGGCCGTCGTCGTCGGGATCGGCGTCGACCTCGGCGGCGAGCTGCCGCCCGAGCTCGCCGCGCGCGCGATCACGCTCGCCGCTGCCGCCGGGCGCGGCATCGATCCCGCCGCGTTCACCGCCGCGCTGCTCCGCCACGTCGAGCGCTGGATCGATCGATACGTCGCCGCCGGCCTGCCGCCCGTGATCGCCGCGTGGCACGAGCGGATGGCGCCCCGGCTCGCCGTCCGCGCGGTGATCGACGGCACGCCGCTCGAGGGCGAGGCCGCGGGGCTCGACGAGGGCGGCGCGCTCCTCGTCCGCGACGCCGCCGGCCGCCTCCATCCGGTCCGCTCCGGCGACGTCGACGTGATCCGGGTCATCGCGCCGCCCGCGCCGGGACCGGAGTCCGCGCCGGGCCCGTGCTAAAGACATCTCATGTCGCGCCAGGGACCGCCGGTCGGCATCATTATAATAGTGGTGGCCGTGACCGCCGCCGGCCTGCTCCTCTGGATGCTCGTGCGGAGCGGAGACGACAACGCCGGCAACGCCGGCAACGCGCCTGGCGCGCCCGCCCCCGGCGAGCGCGTCGCCGGGGGCACGCCCGGCACGCGTCAGGACCCCGGCGACCCCGGCACCTCCGGCGACCCCGGCACGGCCCGGCCGTACGGCGGTGCGCCGTCCGGCGAGGCCCCGCGGCTCCCGCCCGGGCCCGAGAGCACCGAGCGGCCCGGCGCGCCCAAGGTCACCGACGCCGACCAGGCCCGCCGTGACAGCTCCGATCGCCCGCCCTCCACCGAGACCGTGATCAACGGCGTCCGCGTCCGCGACCATCGCCGGGACCGCTCGAAGCCCATCTCGCTGCCGACGACCCGCCCCCCGCCGCGCGATCGCCGGATCGCGCCGGAGCTCACCGGCGAGATCACGAACCGGATCGTGCCGATCGTGCGGGACTGCGCGAACGCGAACCTGCCGCCCGAGGCGCGCGGCGCGCGGCCCCGCGTCGAGGGTCAGGTGGTGATCGCGATCAAGGAGAAGCAGGCGCGCGTCACCCAGGCCATCGTCGAGCTCAGCGATGTGACCGGCGGGACCGTCGATGTCGCGCGGCGCTGCATCGAGGACAAGGCCGTCGGCCTCACGCTGCCCGCGGCCGCCGAGGAAGATCTCGAGGACTATCCGATCCGGATCAGCTACGCGATCCCGTCACGCTGATAGCCTGACCAGGTGACGCGTCTGGGGAGCGCGTGCGACGCGCGGCTCTGCGCGCGCGGCAGCTTCGTCGCGGCCGCGCGCGACCGCGCCGTCGCAGACGCTGGCCAGCTGCGTCACCGTGCCAGGTGGTGTCACGTGCTCCGCGACCGGATCCGTGTGCCCGCGTAGTACAGCTGGTGCAAAGGCGGTTGATGCGCTCCTCCCGGATCTGTATAGTGCCGCGCTCTATGAGCCGGATCACCGACGGCGCGCAGCGCTCGTTCATGATCGCGATGCTGGTGATCGCCGCGTTGCTCGGGTCGGCCTGCGACATCCAGCAGGAGCTGAATGCACGCAATGGCAACCGGAGAGCCAACCGGCTGTTCCAGGGCATGCAGTTCATCGATGCGGCGGCCGAGTACGAGCAGTCGCTGCGGCAGGTCGAGAACCCGCCGCTCACGGACCCGAACGCCGCCACGCGGTTCCCGGTCGTCCACTACAACCTCGGGCTCGCGTACTCGAAGATGTACCGGCCCGGGTACGAGAAGCCGATCCTGCTCGGCGAGTCCACCGATCCCGTCTGCGGCGCGATCCCGAACGCCAAGTCGCTCCAGGCGCAGGTCTGCGTCAAGCGGCCAGATGCGCAGGATCAAACGGACAAGCGGCGGTTCAGCGAGTGCAACGAGCCGAAGGACTGCGCCTCGAGCTTCGAGTGCAAGAAGGCGACGCTTTGCACCGCGACCTCGGCGCAGCTCGCCGACCTCGCCGCGTTCCACCTGCGGCTCTGGATCAAGGCGCAGCCCAGCGACGACGCGCTCGCCGCCGAGCTGAAGGACGTCCGCGAGGAGATCAAGGCCGCTCAGAAGAAGCACGAGACCCGGATGGCCGCGCTGCCGCAGGGCGACGAGGACGCCAGGGCCGGTGAGCTGCAGCGCAACAAGGCCGTCATGGACGAGCTCAACAAGCGCGTCGACGCCCTGACGCTCAAAGACGACATGCGGAAGATGATGACGCAGGCCTGGCTCGACACGAACCAGTACGAGACCGCGCTCAACTTCTGGAAGCAGGAGCTCACGGCCAAGCCCAACGATCCGGGGATCATGGGCAACATCGCCGGCATCTACCTCAAGGCCAACGACTGGCGCTCCGCCATCCAGTGGTACCACAAGGTCGCGGAGGCCGAGACCGACCCCGGGCAGAAGGTCGCCGCGCTCAACTCGATCGGGAACGTCGCCTGGTCGAAGCTCAACTCGAAGACGCTCGACATCAAGGACAGCATCGAGCTGGCCGACTACGGCATCGGGGCCGTCCAGAAGGCCGCCGAGATCCAGCCCAAGCTCGGGAAACTCTACGGCCTTCAGGCATCGATCCTGAGCTTCCGCTCGCTCACCCACGGCGCCTCGTTCGCGCTCTCCATCGATCGCGCGAACGCGCAAGACCTCTTAAAGCTCTCGCGCGTCTTGAACGAGGAGGCGAAGAAGCAGCAACAGGGGCAGGCCCCGGCACCACCCGCACCAGCGACTCCAGCGACTCCAGCGACTCCAGCGACTCCAGCGAAACCCCCTGCACCCGCACCCGCACCGAGCAGCCCGTCACCTCCCGCCCCCACGCCACCTGCGCCGGCATCACCGTCGATGTCGGGCGGGCCGACCCCGAAAACCGGCGGCTGATTCGCCTCCAAGGAGCAGCCGATGAGCAAAGACGACGACGAGATGACGAAGCCGTCCGCCCCGGAGACCGAGGGCAAGGACACCGCTGGCACGGACAAGGCCAGCTCTCCCAAGATCGAGGCCAGCGCGGCCGAGGCCAGCGCGGCCAAGGCCGACGCGGCCAAGGCCGACGCGGCCAAGGCTGACGCGGCAGACGATGCCGCCAAAGAAGGCGCCGCCAAAGAAGGCGCCGCCAAGGAAGCCAAGGCCGGTGCCGCCAAGACCGGCGCGGCCAAGGCCGGCGCGGCCAAGGCCGCCCCCGCCAAGGTCGCCACCGCGAAGGACAGCCCCGCCAAGGACAGCCCCCGCAGCAAGGTCACGTCGGCTTCGGCGAGCATGTTCGGCTCGTTCACCGCGGCGAAGAAGCGGAAGGTGCCCAAGTGGGCGCTCCCGATGCTCCTCGGCGCGGCCTTGCTCCACGCGGTGATGTTCGTCTCGATGTGGATCAAGACCGTCTGGGAGATCGAGCAGCTCGATCCGCCCAAGACGAAGTTCGACCTCGCGCTCGCGCCCGCGCCTCCGCCTCCGCCTCCGCCTCCGGCGACCGGCCAGAAGCAGAAGCCGCAGGAGATCGTCAAGAAGAAGATCAAGGTCAGGGACATCGTCCAGCCGATGAAGATCGAGAAGGACGTCCAGCCCGTCGAGGCCGTCAACAACTCGTTCGGCGTCGAGGGCGAGGGCGAGCCCGAGGGAGACGTCAACGGCGTCCAGGAGGGCGTGGTCGCGGCGCCGCCGCCGCCGCCGCCTCCTCCTCCTCCTCCGCCGCCCCCACCGCCGCAGACCGTGCCGCCCACGTTGCTCGAGGGCTCGCGCATCTCCGGCGAGAAGATCATCACGCCGGACGACGTCACGAAGACCGAGATCCAGCGCTCCGGCAAGGAGAAGCTGGTCGGCTCCTTCAAGCTGTGCCTCAACGCCGAAGGCGATATCGCCTCGATCAGTCAGCTCAAGAGCACGGGCTTTGGCTCGTACGACTCGAAGATCCAGCGCGAGATGCGCACCTGGAAATACCGCCCGTACATGGTGAACGGTAAGGCCGTCCCTGTGTGCACGGCCGTCACGTTCATCTATTCGCAGAAGTAGCAGGACGCCAACTCACCCTCACAGGAAAGTGCCATGGGAGTCGACCTCGTAGAGATCTGGGGACACATGAGCATCATCGTGAAGTTCATCACGGTGATGATGCTCGCGATGTCGGTGTACATGTTCTACATCATCGCGGAGCGGCTCATCACGTATCGCGCCGCGAGCGATCAGAGCATTCGCTACGTCCAGGCGCTCGGCGACTACCTCCGCCAGCACAAGGTCAACGAGGCACTCAACGCGGCGCGCTCGATGCAGAAGAGCCCGGTCGCCAAGGTCATGGAGTCGGGGCTCACCGCGCTCCTCCAGGGGCGCGAGGCGCTCAAGTCGGACGGGCCCGATGACGTCGGCGACTTCGATCTGGTCGACTCCGTGAACCGCGCGCTCGAGCGCGTCAAGGAGCGCGAGACCTCGAACCTGCGCAAGGGCCTGGCCTTCCTCGCCACCACCGCCTCGGCGACGCCGTTCATCGGCCTCCTCGGCACGGTCATCGGCATCCTCGGCACCTTCCAGCTGCTCCGCGGTGGCACCGTCTCGATCAACGAGATCGGCCCCAAGATCTCCGAGGCGCTCGTCTCCACGGCGCTCGGCCTCGGCGTCGCGATCATCGCGGCCATGGCGTTCAACTTCTTCACGGCCCGCGTCGAGCAGTACGTGATCGACATGAACGACGTGTCCAGCGAGTTCATCGACTACGTCCTGCGCGAGGGCCGGGCGTAACCGGGGCGTGACCGCCATGTCCGCTGGTTCGGGACCCGGGAAGTCGAAGCGCCGCTGGCGCCTGTCCGGTCACAGGAAGCCGCACATCGATGTCGTCCGCAACGACATCAACGTGACGCCGCTCGTCGACGTCATGCTCGTCCTCCTCATCATCTTCATGCTGATGACGCTCGTCATGGGCCGCGGCCACGACGTGCAGCTCCCCGGCGCGAAGAACTACTCCCAGGAGAAGGACAAGATGCAGCCCGTCGTGACGGTCGAGCGTGACGGGGTGCTCTACGTCGAGAAGAACAAGCTGGGGCAGGTCGACGAGTCGACCTTGAAGGAGATGCAGAGCCAGATCGAGGCGATCTGGAAGGCGCCCAAGAACCCCGACGGCGTCGGGCGCGTGTACCTGAAGGCCGACCTCAAGGCCACGTACGACAAGGTCTATCCGGTCCTCGAGTACATGAACAAGGTCATGCTCATGAGCAACATCGATCTCGCGATCGCCAAGGACGCGGAGGAGAAATAGCCATGGCGATGTCAACCGGCGGGGGGGACAAGAAAGGCGTCCAGTCCGAGATCAACGTGACGCCGCTGATCGACGTCCTCCTCGTCCTCCTCATCATCTTCCTCGTGGTCATGCCGATCATGATGAAGATGGAGACCCTCGAGATCCCACGAAAGCTCGAGGACAACGAGACCGTCGCCGACCAGAACGCGGTGATGATCACCATCACCGTGAACCCCGGCGGCTCGGTCACGTTCGACGAGAACGGCAAGGAGTCGCAGATCAACGTCGCCGATCTGCTCTCGACCCTGCGCCCCAAGCTCGAGAACTGGCGCTCGAGCGGCGAGAAGGTCGTGTTCGTCCACTTCCACAACGACATCGAGTGGGGTGAGGTGATCGCGACGATGGACTCGGTCCGCAGCCTCGCGACCGACGTCAACCACGACGAGATCAAGGTCGCGCTGAAGATCAAGGAAGACCCGGCCGACGCCGCGAAGCAGCAGTAGGCACCGCCGCGCCGCGGGCGCTGCGACCATCGACGAGGCGACGACGCCTCAGGGGCCCAGCCAACGGGCCCCTTTTTCTTTGGTTTTTTGGTGCGGGGACGACTGCCAATCGCCGAGACTCGGGAGCAAAGGACCTCACGGAGCACGGAGCCATGTTGATGCGAACGCGCCTGGCCTGCGTCGTGCTCGCGATGACCGCGGGCGCCGCCTGCACCGATACCGACAGCGCGACGAACCTGAACCCCGCGGGGCCGCCCATGGTGCGCCAGGTCCGCTTGACCGAGCGGTACCTCGACAGCTCGATGACCACCCGGGATCGCGTCGTGTTCGCGTTCGGCACGCACCCGCTCGCGGATCCGTCCGAGGTGCACGCGGTGAGCACCGCGCTCGCCGTCGGTAACCACCTCCGCGTCATCGTGGACGAGCTCCTCGTCGGCAACAACCTCGAGGAGATCGCGTGCCGCGGCGCCGTGGACGACGATCCGGGCGGCGAGTCCTACGGCCGCATCCCGCTCGGCGCGGACCCCGACGACGTCGCGCGCTGCGCCGGCGCGGACGACGTGCTGCGGGAGACGTGCAAGGGCTCGGACTCGCACTCGGTCTGCATCTGCCAGCGGGACGGCGGCTGCTTCCGCGGTAGCGCGATGGTGGGGCGGGGCGAGCCCGTCGGCGTCCTCGACGTCAACCAGGACGGCTCGGCCGATGACATGCGCTTCATCGCCGGCGCGGTCGGCATCCAGTGCGGCTCGATCAACGTCCCGATCAACCTCGAGACGAGCTACTGGAACCCGTCCGGTGACCAGAACCGCCCGGCCATGGGCGGGTTCGACGCGCTCGGCCCGGCACTCGTCCTCGAGACCGCCGGCGCGCTGCCGACCGGCCTGCCGTGCAGCCTGACGTTCTCGCCCGACGTGGTCGACAAGCAGGGCGTCGCCGTGTGCGTGCCGCCCGAGGGCGACGTCGCCGCGGGCTGCACGCCGGGCGATCTCAGCGCGTTCTCGTTCGGCGTCGAGCCGCTGGCGATCAGCTCGAGCACCATCACCGACGGCCAGACCAACGTGTCGAGGACGCCGGCCCTCCTGTTCAACTTCCTCGCCCCGCTCGATCCGGGCTCGATCCAGAACATCCAGATCGCGCCGGCGCCGCCCACGCCGCCGGTGATCGCGTTCGCGGCGAACACGATGAACATGAGCGTCCGCCTCGACTTCACGGGCGGGCCGCTCGCGGCGCAGACCCAGTACACCGTGACGCTCCCCACCACGATCACCGACGCGTACGGGCGGCCGCTCAAGGAGGCCCGGACGCTCCGCTTCACCACCGGCAACTAGCCCGGAGCCCTCCCATGAAGGCAAAGCACCTCCTCTTCGCGGCGATGCTCGGGACCTCTGGCCTCCTGGCGGTGCGCGCGCCCGCCCCGGTGCGCGCGCAGTCGACGACCGACGGCGCGATCCAGGGCGTCGTCACAGACAAGGCGACCGGCGAGAAGCTCATCGGCGTCGCCGTCACCGTCACCTCGCCGGCGCTCGCGGGCGCCCAGACGACGCTCACGGACGAGTCCGGCTCCTACAAGATCTCGCCGCTGCCGCCCGGCGACTACATCGTGACGTTCTACTACCTCTCGGTCCGCCTCGAGCGGAAGGGCGTCAGCGTCGGCGTGAACAAGGCGACGCCGGTGTTCCAGCAGCTCGATCTGTCCAAGGCCGCCGGCGAGGTCGTGCAGATCGACGACAGCGCGCCCGCGATCGATCCGACGTCGACGACGCAGGGGATGACGATCGACAAGGGCTACATGCGGAACATCCCGGTGCCGGGCCGCACGTTCGAGGCCGCGCTCGGGGCGGCGGCCGGCGCGCAGGGCGACGCGAACGGCGTGTCGTTCTCCGGCTCGACGTCGCTCGAGAACCAGTACTACGTCGACGGCGTCAACACCACGGGCCTCACGTTCGGCACCGTCGGCTCGCCGATCATCAACGACTTCATCGAGGAGATCGAGGTCATCACCGGCGGCTACAACGCCGAGTACGGCCGCGCGACCGGCGGCATCGTCAACGTCGTCACGAAGAGCGGCTCGAACGAGCTCAAGGGCTCGGTGTTCTCGACGTTCAAGCCCGGCCTCCTGACGGCGGACGCCGAGACCACGCCGGTCAACGCCGCCTCGATCGACATGACGCGCAACAACGCCTACGAGCTCGACTTCGGCTTCGAGGTCGGCGGCCCGATCGTCCGGGATCGGCTCTGGTTCTTCGTCGGCTTCGTGCCGCGCTTCGAGCGGGACGACCTGATCCGGGTCACCAAGCGCCAGACGGACTGCCGCCAGCTCGAGGCGAGCGGCAAGCTCTCCGTCTGCAAGCGCGAGTTCGCCGACCAGCAGCCGGATCGCGACCCCGAGACCGGGTTCTACATCACCGACGAGCTCGATCGCGAGACCCGGACCTCCGCCGTCACGGCCTACAACATGCTCGGCAAGATCAACTTCGCCGTCACGCCGGAGCACCAGGGGCAGCTCGCGGTGACGGCGCTGCCGCGCACGGCCCGCCAGGACGGCATCTTCGGCCCGGCCCGGAACGGCTCCAAGGTGAGCTCGCTCGTCACCGACGCCTCGCTCAAGTGGACGTCGAAGTTCAACGACAACAAGACCGAGCTCGAGGCGGTCTTCGGCTGGCATCGCGAGACGCTCTCGACCGGCGGGATCGACGCCACGCTCGCGAACCGGCCGCTCCAGGTGCTGAACGACGGCTTGCTCTCGACGTGGGGGCGGGGCTTTGGGTCGGAGTCGCCGGCGACGCTCGCCGGCTGCGAGGACGGCGGGACCGATCCGTACCCGCTGATCGCGAACTGCCCGATGGACACGCGGCCGTACGTGGTCGGCGGCCCCGGCGCGATCAGCGACGATCGCGAGGAGCGCCGGTCGGCCAAGCTCAGCATGATCCAGCGCGTGAAGGCCGGCGGCAACCACGAGCTCAAGGCCGGCCTCGACGTCGACAACAACATCTCCGACAAGTCGCGCGTCTACTCGGGCGGCGCGTTCATCCAGAACTTCGTCGGAGCCGAGGCCGTCGTCGTGACCCGCTGGGTGCAGCTGCTCGGGCTCGAGGGCTCGGACCCGGTCAACAGCAACATGGACCCGCGGTTCGACAACATGTGCAACACGCCGGGCCCCGATGACGGCCTCGGGGGCGGCACGCTCACGTATCGGTGCGACTACCTCGGCGGCGCCGTGGGCTCGCCCGGCACCCAGATCACCGGCAACACGCTCAACTGGTCGGCGTACCTCCGGGACTCCTGGCAGATCCGCCCGAACCTGACCCTGAACCTGGGGCTCCGCTACGAGGAGCAGCGCATGCGGTACGCCGAGACCCTGCAGAACGAGACCGATCCGCTGACCCAGGTGGAGCTCGGCAAGAACGCGATGGTGCTCACCGGCAACTGGGCGCCGCGCATCGGCGTCCTGTACGACTGGACCAAGGAGGGCCGCTCGAAGATCTACGGGCACTGGGGCCGCTTCTACGAGTCGGTCCCGATGGACATCAACGATCGCTCGTTCGGCGGCGAGACCAGCTATCAGCAGACGTTCCAGAACGCCGGGGCGACGCCGTCTCCCATGAACAAGAGCTGCGGCGGCGGCACCGACGGCGCGATCGGCGGCCCCAACGGCGAGCGGTGCCTCGACGAGTCGCTGCAGGCCGGCGACGAGCAGCTGATCGGCGCGAGCGGCGTGCTCGTCGCCCCGGGCATCCGGTCGCAGTACATGGACGAGATCATCGCCGGCGTCGAGTACGAGCTCCTCGACGACCTCAAGCTCGGCGTCGCGTTCCAGAACCGCCGGCTCGGCCGCGTCATCGAGGACGTCTCGACCGACGGCGCGAGCACGTACATCATCGCGAACCCGGGCAGCTGGAGCGAGGCCGAGGAGAAGAAGCTCATGGAGCGGATCGAGAACGCCGACCAGCCGCTCAAGCAGCGGCTGGAGCAGCAGCTCGAGCTGTACCGGGGCATCCGGATCTTCGACAAGCCGCGCCGCGACTACAACTCGCTGCAGCTGACGCTGACGCGCCGGTTCTCGAAGCGGCTGTACGTCCAGGCCTCGTACACGTACTCGCGCACCGAGGGTAACTACCCGGGCCTGTTCTCGCCGGACAACGGCCAGACCGATCCGAACATCTCGTCGCAGTACGACCTGATCGAGCTTTTGGCGAACCGCATCGGGCCGCTGCCGTACGACCGCCCGCACTTCATCAAGGTCGACGGCTACTACCAGATCGACCTCAAGAAGCGCGGCGACCTGACGATCGGTGGCCGCCTGCGCGCGCTGTCCGGCGTGCCGGTCAACGCGCTCGCCGGCCACTACCTGTACGGCCCGAACGAGTCGTTCCTCCTGCCGCGCGGGCGGCTCGGCCGCACCGACTTCGATCACGGCATCGATCTGCACGTCGGCTACGGCCGGCCGCTCAACAAGCGGATGCGGGTCGAGGTCTGGGTCGACCTCTACAACCTCTACAACCACCAGGGCCAGGCCGGGATCGACGACAACTACGCGCCGCAGTTCAAGCTGTCGGGGCCGAGCTCGTCCGTGGGCGTCGAGCAGAACGCGAACCCGGTCTCCGGCGGCACGTATCAGGATCTGATCTTCGTGAAGTCGATCAACAGCAGCGGCGTCGAGACGGCGGTGCCGATCGGCAGGAACCCGAACTTCCGCAACACCGATCAGCGGCACGCTCCCGGCTACGCGCTGTTCGGCGCGCGGCTGATCTTCTAGAAGATCGATCCCGGCGCGTGTCAGCGCCGGGTGCTAGAACCCCCACCGTGTCCGAGCACGAGCGCATCCCGCTGAACGAGGAGCAGCGCGCCGCCGTCGAGCACGGCGACGGCCCGCTCATGGTGCTCGCGGGCGCGGGCACCGGCAAGACGCGCGTCCTCGTGCACCGGATCGCGCGGCTCGTCGAGAGCGGCACCGAGCCGTGGGCGATCCTGGCGGTGACGTTCACGAACAAGGCCGCCGGCGAGATGCGGCACCGCCTCCGCCACCTGCTCGGCGAGGCGGCGGACGCGATGTGGATCGGCACGTTCCACGCCACGTGCGCGCGCATCCTGCGGCGGTACGGGTACGCCGAGAAGGTCGGGCTGACCCGGAGCTTCGTGATCTTCGACGACGCCGATCAGGTGAAGCTCATCGAGCGGCTGCTCAAGGAGGCGGCGCTCGAGGCCGAGGTCTCGCCGCGCACGATCCTGGCGCGGATCGATCGGGCGAAGAACCGGAACGTCGATCCGCGCTCGATCAAGACCGGCATCTACGACGACGTGATCGAGCGGATCTTCCCGGAGTACCAGGCGCAGCTCGCCAAGGAGAACGCGGTCGACTTCAACGACCTCCTGCTCAAGGTGCTCGAGCTCCTGAAGCGGGAGGACACCGGGCGCAGGCTGAAGCTCCGGTTCCGCCACGTCCTCGTCGACGAGTTCCAGGACACGAACCGGGTCCAGTACGACCTCGTGAGCCAGCTCGCCGAGGCCACGCGCAACCTGACGGTCGTCGGCGACGACGATCAGTCGGTGTACTCGTGGCGCGGCGCCGAGCCGCGCAACCTGCTCGACTTCGATCGGGACTTCCCCGACGCCAGGGTGATCAAGCTCGAGCAGAACTACCGCTCGACGCAGACGATCCTCGACGCGGCGAACGCGGTGATCGCGAAGAACCGCGATCGGCACGAGAAGGCCCTGTGGACCGATCGCGGGGCCGGCGAGACGATCGAGATCTACCAGGCCGGCGACGAGCGCGGCGAGGCGTACTTCGTGGCGCAGTCGATCCGGCGGCTCGTCGACGACGGGCCGCTGTCGCCCAAGGACGTCGCGATCCTGTACCGGACGAACGCGCAGTCGCGCGTGCTCGAGGAGCACCTGCGCGCGGCGCGCGTGCCCGCGAAGGTCGTGGGCGCGGTCTCGTTCTTCGAGCGCAAGGAGGTGAAGGACGTCATCGCGTACCTGCGCCTGCTCGGGAACCCCGCCGCGGACTCGGCGTTCGAGCGCATCGTCAACGTGCCGGCGCGCGGCATCGGCGAGGCCACGGTGGAGCGGCTGCGCGCCGCGGCGCGCGCGAACGGCACCGGGCTCTACGAGGCGGCGCGGCTGGCGGCGCGCGCCGAGGTGGCCGGGATCGGGGCCGCGCCGCGCAAGAAGCTGTACGGCTTCGTCGATCTAATGGCGGGCCTCGCGGACGTCATCGCGGCGGGCGTGTCGGTGGCCGAGACGATCATCCAGGTCATCTATCGGAGCGGGATGCACGCCAAGCTCGAGGCCGACGGCTCGGACGAGGCGCGCGACCGGCTCGGCAACCTCGCCGAGCTCGTGTCGACGGCGTCCGACTTCGACGACGAGGTCGCGGCCGGCGGAGTGGGCGGAGGGGTGGGCCCCGACGACGAGGACGAAGGCGAGGCGGACGGCGCCGGCCGGCGGCCCACGGTGGACGCCTTCCTCGAGCGGATCGCGCTGTCGTCGGCGAGCGATCAGACGGCGGCGGAGCAGGTCGTGCTGATGACGATCCACATCGCCAAGGGCCTCGAGTGGCCGGTGGTGTTTTTGACCGGGCTCGAAGACGGGCTGTTCCCGTCGCTGCGCGAGCGCGACGGCGCGAGCGAGGACGCGGCGCTCGAGGAGGAGCGGCGGCTCGCGTACGTCGCGATCACGCGGGCGCGCGAGCGGCTCGTCCTGACGGGCGCGCGGACGCGGCGCGTGTGGGGCGAGTTCCGGCCGCAGGTGCCGTCGCGCTTTTTGGACGACGTCCCGCCCGGGTGCCTCGCGGCGCGGCCGCGAGCGGCGCCCGCGATGCCCAAGGGGCCGCGGATCGTCGACGGCAACTGGGCGCCGAAGCCGAGCGGGTTCGCGGCGCGGCGCCAGCGCGACGAGCTCGATCAGCGCGTCGACTACGACGACGGGCCAGTGTACCGCGTCGGCGAGGCCGACCACGTCCCCAAGGGCGGCTTCGCGGTCGGCGCCGCCGTCTCGCACCAGACGCTCGGCCAGGGCCGCGTCGTCGACGTCTCCGGCAGCGGCCGCGACCAGAAGGTCATCGTCGACTTCGGCGGGGCCGGCCGCAAGACGGTGTACGCCCGCTTCCTGCAAGGCGCCGACGACGGCCTGAACTGATAGCTGTCGCGGAGCGGCCGCCGTCGCCGTCGCCGCCGCCGCGGCTGCCCTCGAAGAGCGAGAGCGCGGGCGCCGGTGCTCGCGCGGGGACGCGCGGCGCTTGGCTCGGGGTCCCTCTTCGGACCCGCTCCGCCTCGGCGCGCCCCCGGGCGTTCACTGCTTCGCTGCGAGGGTGGTGCCCGCGGCCACGGCGGGTGGCGGTGCTCGGACGACCGGCGAGCCCAGGGGACCCCCGCGCCTCGGCTCCGCTCTCCGAAGAGGGCCCCTCGCGTGGCGCCGCGCGTTGGCGTGGAGCGAAGCACAGCCCGAACACTGCTGCGGCTGCCTCGGTGAGGACCTTGATCGAGCAGGAGCGCGAGCGGTCGAGTCTCACTAGCTGAGTGCCTATACTCATACCAATGAGTAAGCGGCTGCAGGTGTTGCTCGACGAGCCAGAGTACCGGCGGGTCATGCGCATCGCGCGGGCCCGGGGCATGAGTGTATCCGAGTGGGTGCGGCACGCGCTTCGCGAGGCGGGCCGCGATGAGCCAACCACCGACCGTAACCGCAAGATCGCTGTGATCCGGGCCGCCGCCGCGTGCTCGTTTCCGAGCGGCGAGATCGGGGACATGCTGGCGGACATCGATTCGAACATCCCTATGTAACTGGTCGGCGCCGCCCACCCCCATAAGGCTATCCGGGCGTGGTCCGCGTTGGATAGCCGCGCGGGCCGATCCGACCACCGGAGGTAGTGGACGAGCGGGACCTAAGTCCGCGCTACTCCGGCATCTTCTCGGTCACGAGCTTGACGGAGATTTCGGCGCGGCTGCGCCATACGGCGAGCATGATCGTCTTGCCGGCGGGCGTCTGCGCGACGATCCAGGGCAGGTCGCGGTGATCGACGGTGCGATCGCCCCAGCGGAGGACCACGTCGTCGGGGCGGAGCCCGGCGGCCGCGGCGGGCGAGCCGGTCTTCACCTCGGTCACGAGCGCGCCGGCGGGCTTGGGCAGGCCGAGCCGCTGCGCGACCTCGTCGGTGACGGGCTTGGCGAGCACGCCGAGCCAGCTCCGCGAGACGGAGCCGTGCTCGCGGAGCGGATCGAGCACGTCGCGCACCCGGCTCGCCGGGATCACGAACGACAGCTCGTCGGGCCGATCGCCGGTGGCGATCGCGACGCCGACGACCTGGCCGGCGGAGTCGAGCACCGGGCCGCCGGAGTTGCCGCGGTGGATGCGGGCGTCGGTCTGCAGGAACGTGCGGAAGCCGACCGCGCGCTTGGTGATGACCGAGCCGGCGGCGTTGCGGCCGGTCGCCGAGATGATGCCGGCCGAGGCGGTCACCTCGTCGCCGAGCGCGTTGCCGAGGACCACGACCCACTCGCCGACGGCGAGCTGGTCGGAGTTGCCGAGGCGCAGGCCGCGGAGCGGCGGCGCGCCGGCCGGCGGCTCGATCGAGAGCAGCGCGACATCGAGCTCGGGGTCGCGCCCGAGGAGCTTCGCGGGGAGCTCGGTGCCGCTGGCGAGCACGACGCGCAGCTCGGCGGCCGCGGCGGCGATGTGATCGTTCGTGAGCACGTAGACGCCGCTCGCCTCCACGAGGAATCCGGTGCCGAGCGCGACGTCAGAGACCGCGTCGGGCGAGCCGGGGAACATCGCCGCGGGCCCGGACTTGACCGGCGTGGCCGACCGGATCGCGACGACGCCGTGGCGGGCGTTCGCGACGAGATCGACGAACGAGCTCGGCCCATTGGGATAGAGGACGCGGGCGGCGGAAGGCGCGGCGGGCGTGGGCGGCGGCGGGTGTTCGGCGGACTCGACGCGCTCGCGGCAGGCGGCGAGCGCGAGCGCGAGCGCCGCGAGCGTGGCCCCCAGGTGCGTGGGGCCGAGCTTCACCCCGCGTCCTTCTGCGCGTCGACGTACGCCACGCGCAGGTCGTAGATCAGGCTCTGGAGGAGCTTCTTCTCCGTCTCGTCGAGGTTGCCCTTCGTCTTGTGCTCGAGCATGCCGAGCACGTCGATCAGGTGGCGCGCCGTCTCCAGATCGAGCGGGTGCTCGACGCCCTCGGGCGCCGGCATCTTCCTGAGCGCGATCAGCGCCGATGACGCGAGCGAGAGGATGTGCGTCGAGAAGTCGACGGGACCGACCGCGACGGGAGGCTCGTCTGCCATGCCCGCGAACATATCCGACATCTCCGAGTGGCGCAGGCGGGCGTGAGGGTCAGATCCATGTAATCGTTGGGGCTGGCATGGACACCCTGCGCGATCCGTACCCCACAGCGGCCGGAGAGCCGCAGCCGATCGAGCCCGGCCCGTCGGACACGCTGACGAGCCCGCCCGACGCCGCGGCGACCGGCGTGCCGACGGCGGCGGGCGCGCCCGCGGCGACGGGTGCGCCCGCGGTGGATGTCACGGCCATGACCGAGGAGGTCCGGCGGACGAGCGCGTTCCTCGACGAGGTGTTCGCGCAGGTCGGCCGCGTCGTCGTCGGTCAGCGCGACATGGTCGAGCGCGTGATGATCGGCCTCCTGACCGGCGGCCACTGCCTGATCGAGGGCGTGCCGGGCCTCGCCAAGACGCTGCTCGTGAAGACCTTGTCGCAGACCTTGAACGCGTCGTTCTCGCGCGTCCAGTTCACGCCGGACCTACTGCCGGCCGACATCACCGGCACGATCATCTACAACATGCACACGGGGCAGTTCACGCAGAAGCGGGGCCCCTTGTTCGCCAACCTCGTGCTCGCCGACGAGGTCAACCGCGCGCCGGCGAAGGTCCAGTCGGCGCTGCTCGAGGCGATGCAGGAGCGGCAGGTCACGATCGGCGACTCGACGCACCCGCTGCCGGATCCGTTCCTCGTGCTCGCCACGCAGAACCCGATCGAGCAGGAGGGCACGTTCCCGCTGCCCGAGGCGCAGCTCGATCGGTTCATGCTGCTCATCAAGGTCAGCTACCCGACGGCCGCCGAGGAGCGCGCGATGCTCGATCGGATGGGCTCGCTCGAGGTCCCCACCGCGCGCGAGGTGGCGTCGATCGACCAGGTGCGCGTGGCGCGCAAGGTCGCGGGCTCGATCTACATCGACGACCGCGTGCGCGACTACATCGTCCATATCGTGCAGGCCACGCGCAAGCCGCGCGACTACGGGCTCGGCGAGCTGGCGCAGCTGATCGACTTCGGCGCCTCGCCGCGCGCGACCCTGTGCCTCGCGGCGGCCGCGCGCGCGCACGCGTTCATCCGGCACCGCGCGTACGTCACGCCCGACGACATCAAGGCGATCGCGATGGACGTCCTGCGGCACCGCGTCGTCGTCACGTACGAGGCCGAGGCCGAGGAGGTCACGTCCGAGGACGTGGTGCGCCGCATCTTCGAATACCTCCCGGTGCCCTAGGCGAGCCCGCGATGTCGCTGTCGACCGCGGAGCTGTTCAAGAAGGCGCGCAAGATCGAGATCGCGGCGCGCCGGCTGGTCGACGAGCAGCTCGCGGGGCAGTACCACTCGGTGTTCAAGGGGCGCGGCCTCATCTTCAGCGACGTGCGCCCGTACTACGCCGGCGACGACATCCGCACGATCGACTGGAACATCACCGCGCGCATGAACTTCCCGCACGTCAAGCAGTTCGTCGAGGAGCGCGACCGCACGGTCAACCTCATGATCGACATGAGCGCGTCGGGGTACTTCGGCTCGCGCGGCGCGGCGAAGCGCGACCTGGCGGCGGAGCTCGCCGCGGTCGTGGCGTTCTCGGCGATCAAGAACAACGACCGCGTCGGGCTGTACATCGTGACCGACAAGGTCGAGAAGTTCGTGCCGCCGAAGAAGGGCCGCCGGCACGTCCTGCGGGTGATCGGCGAGATCCTCGCGTTCGAGCCGGCCTCCCGCGGGACGGATCTGGCCACCGCGCTGGATCTCCTCGGGAAGATCGCGCGCCGCAGATCGGTTGTGTTCCTGGTGTCGGACTTCCTGTCGGAGGGCTGGGAGCAGGCGATGCGGATCGCCCGCCAGCGCCACGAGCTGGTGCCGGTCGTCGTCGGCGATCCGCTCGAGTCGACGCTGCCGCGGGTGGGGCTGCTCGTGCTCGAGGATCTCGAGAGCGGCGACGTGGTGGAGCTCGACACGAGCGGGTACGCGGGCCGCGAGTTCGCGCGGCGGGCGAAGCAGGCCGCGTACGTGCGCGATCAGGCGCTGCGCCGGCTCAACGTGGACGTCGTCGAGATCCAGACGGACGCCTCGTACGTCGACGCGCTGATCGCGTTCTTCAAGGCGCGCGCGAAGCGGATGGCGCACGGATGAGGCGGCCGGCGGTCTTCGCGGCGTGCGCGATGCTCGCGGTGCTCGCGGTGCTCGCGGTGCTCGCGGCGGCGGGGCTCGCCGCGGCGCAGGGCGGCGGCTCGGCGGATCCGGGCGCGGGCTCGGGCTCGGCCGGCTCGGCGGGCGCGGGCTCGGGCGGGTCGGCGGATCCGGGCGCGGGCTCGGACCGGATCATCCAGCTCCCGACGGACGTGTCGGCGCCGCAGGTGACGGCGGCGGCGAGCCCGACGATCGTCCGCCTCGGCGGCAAGCTCACCGTGTTCATCCGGGCGACGTACGGCGACGGCGTCGAGGTCAACCTCCGCGAGCCGATCGAGCTCGGCGGCGCCTTCGAGGTGACGCGCAAGGTCTCCGAGGACAGCCGGAGCGCGGACGGCCGCAAGGTGCGCGAGTGGCAGCTCGAGGTGATCGCGTGGGAGCTGGGCGAGCTCGGCGTGCCGCCGATCGCCGTCACGTTCACGGTGTCGGGGCGCGCCGGCCAGGTGCGGACCAACGCGATCCGGCTGCGGGTCGAGGGCGTCCTCGGCGAGGCGGTCGACGATCCGAAGGCGCTCCGCGAGCCCGCGCCGCCCACCGAGCTGTGGCGGCGCGACTGGTTCTGGGTGTGGATCGCGTTCGGCGCCTGGGTCGCGGTGGGGGCGCTGATCACCGGCGTCCTCGTGTGGCGGAGCCGCCACCGGCGGCGCGCGACGTGGCTCGTCGCCGGCGTGGTGGCCGCGCCGCGGCGCATGGACGTGCCGAGCGCCCGCGCGCTCGAGCGGCTGCTCGCGATCGAGCAGTCGGGCGTGCTCGAGCGCGACGACGAGCGCAAAGGAGGCTACACCCAGATGGTCGAGGTGATCCGCGAGTACCTCGGCGCGCGCTACCGCGTCGAGATCGCCGACCTCACGACGCGCGAGCTCTTGCGCGTGCTGGAGCGGCGGGCGCCCGCCGAGGCGCGCACGCTCGTCGAGGCGTGGCTCGAGCGGTGCGACATCGTCAAGTACGGCGGGCTGCGCGCGACGCGCGCGGACGCCGGCCAGACGCTCGACGACGCGCGCGCGCTCGTGGTGACCACCACCGGCGCGCCGCCCGCCGCGGCCGGCGCCCAGGAGGCCGCGTGAGCGGCGACGCGCCCAAGGCCCGGCGCGCGGGCGCCCGCGCGGGCGCCGAGGTGTTGCGGCACCTCTTGCCGTGGCTCCTGGTCGTCGTGCTCGGCGCGCTCCTCGCGTGGGGCGGCGCGGAGTACCTGCGCTCGAGCCAGGGCTCCGAGAAGCTCGTGTGGCGCTCGCCGAACGCGCGGTGGCTCGCGGTCGGCGGCGTGCTCGTCGGGCTGATCGCGTTCCAGCTCCGGCGCCGGCGCGCGGCCGCGATGGGCTTCTCCCAGGTCGGGCTCGTCGGCGCGCGCGGGCCGCTCGCGTGGCTGTCGGACCTGCCGGGCGTCCTGCGCGTGCTCGCCGTGGGCGCGCTCGCGTTCGCGCTCGCGCGGCCCGAGACGTACCGGACCGTCACGCACAAGACCGAGTCGATCGACATCATGATCGTGTTCGACATGTCGAAGTCGATGGAGGAGACCGACATCCCCCGCGACCGGTTCGACGCCGCGCAGCGCGTGATCCGCAAGTTCCTGCGGCGCACCAAGGACGACCGCGTCGGGCTCGTGATCTTCGGCCAGCAGGCGATGCTGCACACGCCGCTCACGCAGGACATGAAGGCGCTCGAGCAGATCGTGCGCGACCTCCAGATCGGCGACGTGCCGGAGCTCGGCACCGCGATCGGCGACGGGCTCGCGATGGCGCTCGCGTCGCTGCGGCGCTCGGACGGCCAGTGCGCGCGGATCGGCGAGGACGACCCGGTGTGCCCCAAGGACTTCCCGCGCTGCTCGACGAAGGGCTTCTGCGAGGGCAAGAAGCGCAACAAGATCGTGATCCTGCTCTCCGACGGCGACAACAACTGGACGACGCGGTTCGAGCCCGACGAGGCGGCGCGCCAGGCGGCCGAGATGGGCGTCCGGGTCTACACGATCCTCGTCGGGCGCGAGGAGTCCGATGTGTGGGGCGGCATGTCGGTCAACCCGGCCACGCTGCGCAGCATGGCCTCGATCACCGACGGCGAGTTCTTCCGCGCGACCGACTTCGAGAGCTTCGATCGGGGCTTCCAGGCGGTGCGCACCACGCTCGACAAGATCTCGCGCGTGCGCAAGGAGCGGATCCCCGACAAGCAGCTGTTCGTCGGCTTCGCGGCGATGGCGGCGCTCCTCTTCGCGCTCGACCTGCTCCTCTCGCACACGTTCCTGCGGAGGCTCCCGTGAGCGGCGTCTCGTTCGTCACGCCCACGCTCCTCTACCTCGCGGGCGCGGCGCCGGTGCTCGTGCTCCTGCTCCACGCCTACGATCGCATGCGGCGGCGGCAGCTCGGGCGGCGGCTCGGCGAGCTGCCGCTGATCCGGCGGGTGACGGCGAGCGTGTCGCCGGGGCGGCGGCTGTTCAAGGACGTGCTCCTCGCGCTCGCGCTCGGGCTGATCCTGTTCTCGGTGGCGCGGCCGCAGATCGTCGGCAAGCGGCGCGTCGAGCTGCAGGGGCTCGACGTGGTGCTCGCGGTCGACGTGTCGAAGTCGATGCTCGTCGACGACGTGAAGCCCACCGCGCGGATGGACAACAAGAAGCTCGAGAGCACGCGCCTCGCCCGCGCGCGGGAGCTGGCGGGCGCGCTGATCGACGAGCTGCCGGGCGATCGGATCGGCCCGGTCGTGTTCGCCGGCGCCGCGACGCACTTCCCGCTGACCGAGGACCACCAGGTCGCGCGGCTGTTTCTGAACGACCTCGGGCCGAACGACCTGCCGGTGGGCTCGAACCTCGCCGAGGTGTTCCGCGTGTCGCGGTGCCTCCTGCGGCCGGATCTCTACGAGGACCTCGGGTGCCACCGCGTCGGCCGGCGCGGCACCGGCGGCGATCCGCTGCGCGGCGAGAGCCTCGATCCGAAGGGCAAGCCGTCCGACGAGGAGGCGATCGAGAACGTCGTCGAGCGCGGCAAGGCGATCGTCATCTTCACCGACGGCGGCGACGCGGACGCGGCCACCGTCCGCGAGGTCGCGACCTCGCGCGAGCTCGGCATCGCCGTGTTCGTCGTCGGCATCGGCACGGCCGAGGGCGGCATCGTGTACGAGGTCGACGCGGTCACCGGCAAGCGCACGACGACGCCGAAGTCGACCGCGAGCGGCGAGCTGGTCCGCTCGCGCCGCGACGACGCCGGGATGCGGGCGATCGCGGCCGCGGGCGGTGACGAGCGCCGCTACATCATCGCCGACGCGGACGGCGAGGTGAACCCGCAGCCGATCGTCCAGGCGCTGCGCGCCGTGACCCGCGGGCTCGCGACGAAGCAGGTCCGCGACATGCGCGACATCTACCAGCCGTTCCTGTTCGGGGCGTTCATGCTGCTCGTGATCGAGGTCGCGATCGGCACCCGGCGGCGCCGCAAGTATCCGGAGGCAGCGTGACGCGCGCGTGTCAGAATCGGCGCATGCCGCGGCGGTCGCTCGCGCTCGTCCTGCTCCTCGCGCTCGGTGGCTGGGAGCCGCTCCGCTCGCCGGATCCGGACGTCCAGGCCGGCAACCGCGCGTACGCGGAGGGCCGGTACGACGACGCGCTCGCGGCGTACGACCGGGCGGGCAAGCGCGGCGGCGTGGACGCGCACGGGCTCGCGTTCGATCGCGGCACCGCGCTCGCGAAGAAGGCGCAGGCGACGAAGGATCCCGCGGAGCGCGCGAAGCTCATGGAGCGCGCGATGGACGATCTGAAGGAGGCGGCGAAGTCGAAGGACGCGCGGCTCCGCGCCGACGCGCACTACAACCGCGGCAACGCCCTGCTCGGCGAGGACTCGGTCGAGAAGCTCGGCGAGTCGATCGAGGCGTACAAGGACGCGCTGCGGGCCAACCCGGGGCACGACAACGCGCGCACGAACCTCGAGCTGGCGCTGCGCAAGCGCGAGAAGAAGCGGCAGCAGCAGCAGCAGCAGCAAGGCGGCGGGCAGG
>DATMCI010000111.1:0-13939 GCA_035558535.1 Kofleriaceae bacterium | reverse complement strand
GTCGCCGCGCTCGCCTCGTGCAGGGAGCCGACCGCCAGCGTCGAGCCGTCCGCCGACATCGCGATGCTATCGCCGAAACGGTCGGGGTCGTGGCTATTGGATCCGGTGATGTAGCTTTGCTGGAGTGGCGTGTCGTCCGGGCCGTCCGGGGCGGCGTCCGGCCGCTCGGGCGCCGATCCACACGCCGAGAGAGTCACGACCAACCAGGAGAGCGAGAGCTTAGGAGAGCGCATAGAGGCCTCGTTCGCGGTCAAGAGTCCCAGCTCGTGAATGCCCGCATTCTCGACGAGAGCAATCGACGTGCCCGCAGATCGCGCCGCCACGCCGCCGGGGTCGCGCACCGGCTGCGCGACCCCAGCGCCCCGGCGCGCTGCGAGCGAAGCGTTTGCGCGGACGTGCAGCACCAGGCATCGAATCGTCCCGCGCTGGATCAGCGAGCACCTAAGCGCCATGCGCGTGCAGACCGGAGGGCGGTCGATCACCACACCGGACTCGCGGTCCCGATCCCCTGGGATGAGCACGCTCAGAAGCGATGGTCGCCGGTTGCGTCGCGAGCTACTCCGACTGCTCGCCGAGATCGAACACTGCCCAACGGGCGAGACACGATCGGACCGCGAGCGTCCGGATCAATAATTCTCGTGGGACAGGGGAGTCACCATCGTGCGTGAGCCCACCTGGAATGCCTCGTCTGGAAAGGAGCACCGGTTCGCTCGGCGGCTGCATCGAGATGCCGCGGGGCGGCAAGGACGGTCGCCGACACGCTCCGGCCGAGACGGGTCCGTCGCCGGTGGGAGGCCGTGCCACAGCCGCGTCAGCGAGCCACGTCCGGGCCCTCGCCGGGGCGATCGCCGGCAACGGTCATTGCTCCGATGCAGCCTCGGTCACGAGATCGTCGAACCTCGCCACGAGCGCCGGTGCATTCGCCGCGAGGTACGCGCGGCAGGCATCGACGTCGAGGCCGGTCTTGACCAACCCTCCGATGTCTGCGCGGTCCTGCAGGCGCGACGCCTTGAGCTTCATGTACACAAGCCTCGCCACGTCGATGACCGACCCCGGCGGCGCCGCGAGCGCCGCCGCGAGGTGCTCCTCCCCCGGGCGAGCTGAGAGATAGTCGATTGCGACGCCGTTGACCTCGATCGGGAGCGCCGGGTTCATGGTCACGATACCGCCGGGGTGGCGGATGAACGCCTCGTCACCGACGAGGAAGTCGACATCCTTCGTGGCGCGCGGGTACCCGTTGGCGCCGACCGCCAGGCCGCCGATCACGACGTGACGAACGCCGGCGCGAGCGAGCGCGCTCGACGCGGCGCTCCACGCCTCGAGCACCTTGGGAGCGACTACATCGACGAGGAGGTTTGCGTCTGGCTTCATCATTCGCTCTGGGAGCCGACCTCGGATCGACAGGTGCCCGCGAGCCAGCATGCCCCGAATATGCCACGGGGGGAGATGGGCCATTGCGCGGACTTGCAGCGCGGCTCGTAGCTCAGCGCAGAGGCTCGGCCGGGCTACCCGAGGGCTCAGCCGGCCAGCGCCAGCGCGGCGCAGATGGCACCTGCGACCAAGGAGACGGCCTGGAGCGACCGCGCGAGCAGCCACGAGAGATCGCGCTCGACGTGCAGGAACCGCGGCGGCTCCGGCAGCGGCTCGATGGACTGAACCATCAGGCGCCGCCGCTTGGTGGCGGCGTCTCGATACGTGCCTTGGTGGTCGAACTCTTCGATGACGCGGACCTGGCAGCGCGCGCGCCGCGCGGACCCGCGCACCAGCGTTTCGGCGGAGTAGGCTTCGATCCAGAGCGGGCCGTCCGTCAGCACGAACCCGCGCTCGCAAGGCTCGATCCCGGCCACGACCCAGTACACGCCGGGCGCGGCCTCGAGGATCTTGGCGAGCGAGCCCGCGGCCCCGGCGGGGGCGTCCGGTCGCGGCGCGCGCGGGACATGGATCAGCTGGCCGATCACGAGCCCGACGACCGCGAGCACGACGCCGAGCCACGGCGCGACGAACGCGTTCACGTACGACGCGCCCACGCCGCCGATCACGTTGACGCCCGCCCACGACAGGACGCCGCCGCCGTTGATCAGCGCCAGCGAGATCGGCCCGGCGGCGTTGAGCCCGAGCGCGACGACGCCGATCGCGTTGGTCCCGATCGAGATCACGCCGACCGAGACGCTCCCCCCGATCGCCAGGACGCCGCGCGCGCTGTTGCCGATCGCGATCACGCCCTTGGCCTCGTTCGCGTACGAGAAGAACGGCAGATCGCGCAGCACGCCCCATGATAATGCACGCCACGCGAGCAGCCGGGACGGCATCCACGGGCCCAGCGAGCGGAACCGCTCGCCGCGGTGACCCGGCGGTCCGTGACTTGCCTTACTCTCCGCCCTCGGTATCGAGGTAAGGCCTTTCCTCGGTCTCCGTCCTGGACTGCTCGCGCAGCAGATCTTCGGATCGTTTGTCATGCTTGACGTGCTGCGGACGGCGGACCCCGACCCGCGGTGTGCTCGCTTGGCGCGGTTCTTTGGACATAAAGACACGCGGGTGCAAAGCGGATACCGGAACATACGTATGCGCGCCCGCGCACGCCTTGGAGCGGCGCTACGGCTCTGAGCGCCGCTCCGCGGTGGCCGCGGCTGCCGTATCCGCCGTATCTCCCCTGTCCGCCGCCGCCGTCGCCGCCGTCGCCGCCATCGCCGCCCCCTCCGCCGCCGTCGCCGCCGCACCCGCCACATCCGCGGCGGCCGCCGCGCGGACCACCTCGCCCAGATCCAGATCCGGCGAGGACAGGTCCGCCGTCGGATCGCCCTGCAGCGCGCGCCGCAGCCGGCGCAGGCTCAGGCCCTGCGTGTACGCGAGGAGCAGCCCGGTGACGAGGGCGATCACGCCGGCCACGATCAGGAGCAGCACCAGGTCCGGCACGCGGCCGAGGAGCGCGGAGCGCACGCCGAGCCCGACCACCGCCGCGCCGAGCATGCAGCCGGCCACCCCGGCGACCGAGCGCACGTACCCCCACGGCGTCCAGCCGAGCGTGTGGCTGGCGAGCCAGATGAGGACGCCGAACGCGATGGGGTAGCCGATCGCCCACGCGACCGCGACCGACAGGAAGCCCAGGCTCCCGCCGAGCGCCGCCGCGCCCAGCAGGAACGACAGCGGCAGCACGATCGCGGCGCTCAGCATGTAATTGAACGTGCGGTGCGGGTTGCCCGTCCCGTCGAGCAGCGGCGGGATCACGAACCCGACCGAGCGCAGCACCGCCACGCCGCACAGGATCCGCGCGCCGTCCTCGGCGCCCGCGTACTTCGGGAAGAACACGCCGATGATCTCCGGCGCGGCCACGAACACGAGCGCCGAGAACGTCATCACCGTGATGAGGTTCAGCCGCGTGAACGAGACCAGCTGCGCGATCAGCCGCTCGCGCGAGTGGCGCAGCTTGGCGAACGCCGGGAACGCCACGTCGACGACGACGTTCGAGATGACACGCACCGGCTCGAGCACGATCTCGTACGCGGCGCGGTAGATGCCGAGCGCCGTCGGGCCGAAGAACGCGCCGACGATCGGGTAATCGACGTTCGTGTAGAAGTAGAACAGGATCTGGCTGCCCGAGGACTTGAGCCCGAACCGGATGTACTCGCGCGCGCCCGCGACGCGCAGCACGAGCCGCGGGCGCCACGGGTGGCAGATCTGGCAGCCGACGCCGGTGACGAGCACGCGGCACAGCGGCCCCAGGACGAAGCACCAGATGCCAAAGCCCGCCCACGCGAAGCCCACCTTGCCCGCGAACTCGGCCGTGTTGGCGAGGATGCGGATGATCGACAGCTCCTTGAAGCGGAGCTCGCGCTTCATCAGCGCCGCCGGGATGAAGTAGACGTTCTGCCAGATGATCTTCGTCCCGTACGCGATCATCATGTACCCGATGATCGCGTGGCCGTAGGCGGCGCCGGCCAAGGGCGCGATCAGCGCGAGCGCCACGAACAGGAGGCCGGCCAGCGTCAGGTTGATCCAGAAGACCGTCGAGATCTTGTCGGGATCATGATCGTCGCGCTGGATCACCGCGGCCGAGAGCCCGAGGTCCGTCGCCTGATCGAGGATCGGGTAGATCCACACGGCGAGCGTCGCGATGCCGTACTCGTCGGGCGAGATCCAGAAGTTGAGGATGATGAGGAGCGAGAGGAAGTCGTAGACGCCGACGAGCGAGCTCGCGAACCCGACCCACGCCAGCCCGCGGTTGACGTGCGCCGTCATGCGCTTCTGGCTGGGCCGCGGCGGGGGCTCCTCGGTCATCGCGAGCGGCTCACGGGATCGGAGCGTCGGGGGCCGGCACCGCGACGGGCGCGGCGGCAGCGACGGCAACAGCGGGCGCGGCCGCGGCAGCCGCGACAGCGGCCTTCTCGGCCTGGTGCGCCCGCACCCGCTTGACGGTCTCGCTCGTCGTGACGAGCAGGAGGCCGACGGCGGCGTAGGCGATCGTCACCGTGCGGCGGGCGAGCACGAGCGCCACGCCCTGCGCAGGGTTGTGCCCCATCGTGCGGAAGAAGCCCCAGTAGCCGCCCTCGGCGATGCCGACGCCCATCGGGACGAGCGTCGAGGCGAAGTAGATGACGAAGCTCGCGACCGTCCACACCGCGACGAACGTGGCGGTGATCGGCACGCCGACCGCATAGAGGATCATCAGCGAGAGCACGAGCGAGTTGACGCGCGAGGCGGTGAGCGCCGCGATGCCGATCCAGCGGTCGCGCAGGCGCGCGCCGCTGACGAGCCGCAGCTTGTCGTCGATGCCGCGCAGCTTGGCCTCCCACCGGCCGTGGCGCGCGCGGGACAGCACGCGGAGCCGGACGGCGAACCCGGCGAGGCTCGACAGGACGCCGCGCCGGACGAGCGCGTAGAGCCCGACGGAGATCACGAGGCAGCCGGCGCCGGTCGCGAGGATGATCCCGCCGACGCCCGGCGGCGCGGGCACCCAGAGCGCGATGCCGGCGCAGGCCACCGCGATGATCAGGAGCTCGACGCAGAACGCGACGACGTTGTAGAGCAGGATCGTCGACACCGCCCGGGACTGGCTGACGTGCTCCGTCAGCATCGACACCTTCATCACCTCGCCGAGGTTGCCGCTCGGCGTGACGGCGTTGATCGCGCGGCCGGCCAGCTGCGCGAGCACCGCGTGGCGCAATGGGATCCGCTCGGGCGACATGAACGCCCGCATCGAGACGGCGTGCAGGGTCGTCGACAGGACCTCCATCGGCACGATCGCCAGCCACCACCAGCCGATGAGGCGCAGGTACTTGCCGAGCGTGAACAGGCCGACGTCGTAGATCGTGAGCACGAGCGCGGCGATCGCGACGGCGAGCGAGCCCGCCGTCAGCCAGCGTGCCCACCGCGGCGGCCCAGAGCGCGCGGCTTCGTTCATCCCGCGGGAGCTATAGCACGGGGGGGCCCGCCCGCGATCACCCGCAGAGCTTGCGCAGCTCGGCGACCTGCGCGGAGGAGCCGAGGACCACGAGGGTCATGCCGGGAGCGATTTTCTCGCTCGAATCGGGGTTGTAGGTCCACGACGTGTTGTCGGACTGGCGGATCGCGAGCACCGTCATGCCGAACCGCTCGCGGACGCGGGCCTCCCGCAGCGTGCTGCCGATGTCGCTGGCGCCCGGCCCGAGCAGGATCTCCTCGATCCGGTAGGGGGCCCGCGTGTCGCGCAGCATCTCGTCGAGGAAGCGCACCACGGCGGGCCGCATCATCTCGGAGACCAGGCGCATGCCGCCGATGAAGTTCGGCGACACCACGGCGTCGGCGCCCGCGCGCTTGAGCTTGTCGACGTGCGACAGCTCGGCGCACCGCGCCACGATGCGGAGCCCCGGGACCGTCTGGCGCGCGGCGACCGTGACGTAGAGGTTGTCCTTGTCGGACGACAGCGCGGCGACGATGCCGCGGGCGGCCGGCAGGTTGACCTGCGCCATGACGTCGTCGTCGGTGGCGTCGCCGACCAGGAACGTGAACTCGGCCTTGGGGTACTTCTCGGCGATCTCGCGCAGCTCGTGCTCGTTGATGTCGATCGCCACGACCGGCGTGCCGATCTTGAGGAGCTCCTCGATGACGTTGCGCCCCGTCGAGCCGGCGCCGCACACCACGACGTGATCCTTCATGCGCTTCATCCGTTTCTTGAGGCGGGACGCAAACAGGGCGTTCCGGAGATCGCCCTCGACGACGAACGCGGTCACCATCGACGCGAAGAACACGATGCTGCCGGTGCCGAAGAGGAGCAGCATCACCGTGAACGGGCGCGCGTACGGCACGTCCGCCATGCCGTCGAGCGTCTCGCCGTAGCCGACGGTGGTGACGCTGATGACGGTCATGTAGACGCAGTCGCGGAACGCCCACCGGCCGTCGCCGATGAAGTAGTAGCCGCACGCGCCGCCGAGTATGACGACCACCAGCGCGATGAGCCCGGTGAGCAGACGCTTGCCGATCGCCGGCATCCCCGTGCGATCACGATAACGTATGGCCGTTCGCGGCGGGGCCGCGATGCGGTAAGAACTGCGCCATGCAGCTCCTCGCCAGCTACCTCTCGGGATCGTGGTCGCAGGGAACCGGCGCGCGCGCGACGCTCGTGAACCCGGCCACCGAGGCGCCGCTCGCCGAGGTCGCGACCGGCGGCCACGATCTGGCCGGCGCGTTCGCGCACGCCCGCGCGGCCGGCGCCCGCGAGCTGTCCCGGCTCACGTTCGCCCAGCGCGGCGCCCTGCTCGGCGCGCTCGCCAAGGCGATCCACGGCGCGCGCGAGGAGCTGATCGCGCTCGCCGTCGCCAACGGCGGCAACACGCGGGGCGACGCGAAGTTCGACATCGATGGCGGCGCCGTGACCCTGTCGCACTACGCCGAGCTGGGCGCGCGGCTCGGCGACGCGCCGCTGCTCGCCGACGGCGACGCCGTCCAGGTCGGCCGCACGGCGCGGATGGGCGGCCAGCACGTGTGGGCGCGCCGGCAGGGCGTGGCCGTCCACATCAACGCGTTCAACTTCCCCGGCTGGGGGCTGTGCGAGAAGCTCGCGCCGGCGCTCCTGGCCGGGATGCCCGTGATCGCGAAGCCCGCCACGGCGACGGCGCTCGTCGCGCACCGGATGGCCGAGCTGTTCGTGCCGCTCCTGCCGCCCGGCGCGCTGCAGCTCCTCGTCGGGCCAGCGGGCGCCCTGCTCGACTCGCTCGGCCCGGGCGACGTGGTGGCGTTCACCGGCGGCAGCGCCACGGCGCGGGTGCTGCGCGCGCACGAGCGCGTCGTCGCGGCGTCGGTGCGGCTCAACGTCGAGGCCGACAGCCTGAACGCGGCGATCCTCGGCCCGGACATCGACCCATCGAGCGAGACGTTCGCGCTGTTTCTGGCCGACGTGGTGCGCGACATGACGCAGAAGACCGGCCAGAAGTGCACGGCGATCCGGCGCGTGCTCGTGCCGGCGGGCCGCCAGGCGGAGGTGCTCGAGGCGATGCGCGAGCGGCTCGGCGCGCTCGCCGTCGGCGATCCGGCGCGCGAGGAGGTCCGCATGGGCCCGCTCGCGACGGCGCAGCAGCTGCGCGACGTGCGCGAGGGCATCGCGCGCCTCGCGGCCGCCACGTCCGAGGGCTTCGGCGGCACCGGCGACATCGCGCCCGTCGGCGTGCCGCCGGGGACCGGCTACTTCGTGGGCCCGGTGGTGCGGACGACGCCCGATCCGATGGGGTGCGTGCCGCTGCACGAGCACGAGGTCTTCGGGCCGGTGACGACGGTCGGCCCCTACGACGGCGACGCGCAGCTGGCGGCGGCGTTCGTCGCGCGCGGCGAGGGCTGCCTCGTCAGCTCGGCCTACTCCGACGACCGCGACTGGGTGGCCAGCTTCGTCTCCTCGGCGGCCGCCTGGGCGGGCCGGCTCTACCTCGGCTCGTCGAAGATGGCGGCGCAGAGCCCCGGCCCCGGCACGGTCCTGCCGTCGCTCGTCCACGGCGGCCCCGGCCGGGCCGGCGGCGGCGAGGAGCTCGGCGGCGACCGCGGCCTGCACGCGTACATGCAGCGCATCGCCCTCGAGGGCGACGCCAGCGTCCTCAAGTCGCTGCTCGCCCCCGCGAGCGGCGGCGGCAGCGGCGGCGCCGCGGGCACGGCCGGCTGAGCCCGCTGCCGGCGATTACGACCGTACCGACCGCTTCTGGTAGCCTGTCCGCGTAGATGCGCATCAGGCAGATCCAGCTGCGGGAGGTCGGCCCGTTCGACGACGTGACGATCGAGTTCCCGGAGGGCGCGGATCCGAACCTGGCGGACGTGTACTTGTTGACGGGGCAGAACGGGACGGGGAAGAGCACGATTTTGTACGCGCTGGCCTCGATGGTCGCGTGCGGGCACCCCGACCTCGTCACCAACACTCTCCTCGAGGCCCGCCTGCGCTCACTGAATGCGACGGTCGTGCTCCAGACCGAAGATGAGAGGCCGGTCGTCGCCGCGCTGTACCCGCACCGGAAGAACAATGATCTCGTGGAATTCTTCGGAGGCGCGCGGCCGACCCGGATCAATCCAATGTCGGGAGCCATCCAGTATTTCGCAAAACCCAGCGAACATCCGGCCTATCCGCGACAGGCAGGGTGGTCAACGCTCGCAAAGAGCGCCGACGAGCATCCTGTCTTCGACTGGGCGGCGTTCGCGTATGCAGGGCTTCGGCCAGTATCTGATGTCCAGATCACTGCCATTCAGGAGCCGGCGACATCTCCGCTCAAGAACAGCCTGTCATTCCTGCAGACCGCCGATACCGCTCTGCTCGCCAACTGGATCGTCAGCCAAAACTACCGTCGCCTGAAGGCGAAGGAAGCCGGCAATCTCGGCGAAGCCGAGCAGCTCGCTCGGAGTGTTCGACGCATCGAGGAGAGCATCGCGGACATCATCGGAGATCCTGGCTTCGGCTTCGTCATCACCGCCAAGGACGACGACGTCCGCGTGCGCTGGCGGGGTGCAACGGTTCGACTCGGCGTGCTCCCCGACGGACTGCAATCGATCGTCAGCTGGATCGCCGACCTGCTGATGCGCCTCGCTCGGATCCCGTGGAAGGACAACACACCGGTCGAGCAGCGACACTTCTTGCTGCTGCTCGATGAGATCGACATCCACCTCCACCCCGCGTGGCAGCGGCGGGTGCTGCCGTTTGTCCAGAAGCTATTTCCCAACGCGCAGATCATCGCGTCCACTCATTCGCCGTTCGTCGTGGGCTCGCTCGCAGACGGCCGCATCATCTCGCTCGGCCTGGAAGGCAGCTCCGCCAAGGTGGTACACGTGGACGAGCCGCAGCTCGGCCACAGCTACTCCGCCGTGCTGCGCTCCATCTTCGGGATCGAATCGGAGTTCGACGTCGACACCGAGCACAAGCTCCAACAGTTTCATGCGGCCCGCCGACGCCTGCTCGGGGGCGATGAAAGCGCCCGCGCCGAGGTCGAACGAATCGCCGACGAGCTCAAGCAACGCAGTGAGGAGCTCCATGGGCTGATGGCACTCGAGCTGGGCCAGATGCGCCGGCAGCTCGCACAGCGCGCCGCACCATGAGGCCGTGCACTCGAGGCCCAGCACCCGAAGCGCTTGTCAATGAAGGCGCAGCGATCGGCCGTAACTATGCTGAGCGTCGTCGCGACAACCCGGCGTATCGATTCCAATGGCGTCGATCTCTATTTCAGATCGTACGCGCCGAGCTCGGGCTCATGACCGACGAGCACTGCAGCTATTGCGACGGGTATCCGATCGACGGAACCGGAGAAGAGACGATCGACCACTTCCGCCCAAAGGGACGGCCCGAGTTCTACGAGCGGGTGTGCGAGTGGAGCAACCTGTTCCTCGCCTGCAGCGCATGCAACAACGCGAAGCAGAACCAATGGGACGAGGCGCTGCTCCGCCCCGACGATCCTGACTTCCACTTCGAGCGTTACTTCGAATATCACCACGACTCTGGAGAGTTGCAGCCTTCCACAACTGCATCGCCAGATGAGCAAGCTCGTGCCCTGCGCACGATCGAGATCTTCGATCTGAACCGCAAGGGTGCGCGCTCCAACCGGCGGCGCACTGTCGAATGGATCCAGCGGATCTCGCCCGAAGTGGACGGCTACCGATTCCTGATCCCGCTGTGTCGCCTCGCTGAGTGACTCGGCCCCGGCCGCTTCAACGCCCCGCGCCGCGCTACGCGGGCGGCGCGCCGTCGTCGGCGATGCGGCCCTCGGTGAGCCGGGGCAGGCCCGGCGCGCGGTAGGGCCCGCCCTCGAGCGCGGTCTCGTCGATGTCCGTGACGGCCGCGATGATGCGCTCGGACGCGTCGCGCGCGGCGCGGGCGTGCTCGCCGGGAGCGAGCCGAGCGGCGATGCGCAGCGAGGCATAAGCCAGCACGGCCTGGCTCAGGCTCTTGGCGCCGAGCCGCGCGACGTCCTCGGGCGTGCTGCCCTCGGAGACCAGCGCCCAGCGCTCGTCGACGGACCCCTGCAGGACCGCCAGGAGATCGGCCGGCATCTGGAGCGGATCGCAGCGCGTGCCGAACGCGAGCAGGTTGAAGTCGCTGCGCCGCCGCGCGAGCGGAGCGCGCAGCGAGCGCCAGGTCCAGCTCCACGCGCAGAGCGCGGCCGCGCCCACCACGGCGGCGAGCCCGCCGACGCCACCGGCGACGAGGCCGCCGATCACGGCGAGCGGCCCCCAGACGCGCGCGTACCCGGCCAGCACGCTGCGCCCGCTCATCCGCACGCCGTGGCCGCGGTAGCCCTCGTCCATGTGCTCCGTCACCCACAGCGTGCCGACCGGGATCAGCGGCACGTAATAGACGTGGAAGAACTTGGTCAGCTGGTGCTGGCCGCCGTGGTTGGCGACCTTCCCGTAGAACGCCGTTCCGTAGATGACGATCATGGTTGGCTCTCCCGCTCTCCCCAAGCACCCTCGACGCAGCTCTCGCGCGCGAGCCTATCACGGCACCCTCGCCGCCCGGCACAGCGTTTCGCGCCAGGCGGCGCACGCGGTTATGCTCGATGCGTGCAGGCAAGCCAGTTCGACGAGCTCGCGTTCTTCCGCGCGGTCGCGGACAGCGGGGCGCGCGCGTTGCTGATCGGCCGCCGCGCCCTGATCGCGCTCGGCCTGCCGGTCATGACGCGGGACTACGACTACTGGATCCCGGCCGACGACGCCGGCGCGCTGAACGAAGCCTTGCGCCCGCTCGACATGTTCCCGACGCGCTCGCCCGAGGAGGCGAGGCGCAATGGCCGCTACGTGATCGAGGGCGACGAGCACGTCGACGTCCTGGTCGCGCGCGCGGTCGGCACGATCGACGGGACCATGGTCGTGTTCGACGACGTGTGGCAGCGCCGGGTGCACCTGTCGGTCGGCGAAGACGTGTCAGTCGCAATCCCGTCGATCGACGACCTCATCTTGACCAAGAAGTTTGCCGCTCGCCCGCGCGACGTAGACGACATACGCTGGCTGGAGAGGCTCCGAGCGACCAAACGATGAGCGAGATCCCGAAGCTGACACCGGAGCAGCGCGCCGAGCTCGAGGCGTGGGAGGAGCGGCGGCTATCCCCGGAGGAGTTCGCCGCCCGCTTAGCCGCGCCGTGGACGGAGCAGGAACGCGAGGACTTCGACGCGCTCGTCGCCTGGTTCAACCGGCGGTACCCGACACCGATCGAGCGGCTGAAGGCGACGCGCCATCTCGAGATGCAGTGGCGGCGTAATCGGCTGCGCTGAGCGCCGGCAGCTTCTGCGCGGAGACGCCTGACGCACCGCAGTCAATATTTGGACAGCAAAATCAGTCACTTACCAGCTGGTTCAGCCCGCGGTATCCGACCCCGATCGAGCGGCTGCGGGCGACGCGGCACCTCGCGGCGCAGTGGCAGAAAACCGCCCGCGCTGACCTGAAGCGTGAGGCGATCCTCAGCTCACGCCGGCCGGGATCGGGGCGTCGTGCGTGAGCCGCGGATCACCGTGAGGCCGTGTGAGGAGCATCGACTGCGCGCTGGTGAATCGACATTCTGTCCCTGGGTGATTTCTCGCGGAGCCTCGCATTCATCGCGAGGAGAAGCACCCTGTCAGCACCGCGTTCAAAGGAGACCGCCGTGGCGTACTTTGCATTCACGCAGCCAGATGATCAGGAGTTCATCTTCGAAGTGACCGACGAGGCCATGATCGCGCATGCGCGCAAGATCATCTCGGGCGAGGAGACGAAGAGCGTCCACGTCAAGGGGAGGCTCCTGTCGCGCCAGGCACCCTACAACTCCGACTGGCCCTACCAGCTGGATCCGAGCTCCGTCACCTTCTACAACAGGGACAATGCCAATGACGTCAGCGTGAGCCACCGGGATGCAGCCGGTCGCCCGTTCGTGCTTGGCTACATCTGGCGCCCCTCGAACGCGCGGGTGACGCGCGAGGTGTACCTCGAAACCGAGCACTCGTTCGAGCAGGCGCAGGCCGCGTAAGGCCGCGTAAGGCTACGGGCCCTCGGGCGGGCGGCGGCGCATCGCGGCGGGCTCCTCGGGGTCGGGCTCGAGGAGCGGTAAGAGGTTCGAGAGCTCGCGGGCGACCTGGCGGCAGCGGTGGCGGACGAAGTCGACGCCGTAGGGCTCGGCCAGGAGGACGACGAGGCTGGCGTCGTACCAGAAGCTCATGGCGTAAGCGTCGGGATCGACGACCTCGCCGTGCGAGCTGCCAGGGGCGTGCGTGGCGAGCGCGCGGCGCGCGAGGAACGGCCAGCGCGCAGCCTCGAGCTCGGTGGGCGGGCGCGCCGCGGCGATGAGCTGCGTGCCGCGCGTGCAGAAGGCGTTCGTCGCGTGGTCGACGCTGCCGAGCGCCGAGAGGAAGTGCGTGATGCGCGCGAGGACCCGGTTGCTCGACGGCGCGCCGGGCGCGACGGTGACCTCGGGCAGCCGCGCGACCTCCCAGCGGCGGCGGATCGCGCGGAGCTGGCGCGTCGCGCGCTCGAACGCGGCCTCGACGTCGTGCTCGCGGCTGGTGCTGCGATCGATGCGCGTGGGGAGCTCGACGCGCAGGTACTCGCCGCCGCCGAGCGCGAGCGTCCGCGCGGGGACGCCGGTGCGGATGTCATCGTTCTCGAGGATGCGCGCCGAGACGGCGCCGGTCTCCTCGACGAGCACCCGCAGGACGTCGCGGACCTCGGCCTCGAGCTCGAGCTCGTTCACGCGGCCTCGGCCCCGCGCGCGGGACCATCCTCGACGAACGTGGTCGCGACCATCGTCGTCGGCTGCGTGTAGAACAGGTAGTTCGCGATCGACGGCTCGGCGCCGTACAGCCCGCGCCACTCCCCGGCGTGGAACCCGGGCGGCGGGTGCGAGATCTCGCCGAAATCGAGGTGCAGGAGATCGTACGCGGGCAGGATCGCGACGAGCTTCTGCATCCGGTGCAGGAGCGGCGCGTCGTACACCCCGGCGCGCGGCCGCTCGCGGACGAGGTAGCCGCCGGGCCCGGGCGCGAGATCGACGGCGACCTGCTGGACCGCGGCGAACGGCGCGCGGTGGCCGATCACGAGCCGGAGGTACTGCTCCTCCAGCGCGCCCACCGCGCGCCACTCGGCGGGGACAGCCACGCCGTGATCGCGGACCTGGACGACGCACGGCGTGCGCCCCAGGCAGAGGACGTAGATGTAGTCGCACGGCTCGTCGTCGCCGCCGGGGCGAACGAACGTCGCGGCGGCGAGCTCACCGGCGAGCTCGTCGGCGAGCGCCTCGAGATCGCCGGGCGGGAGCCCGCCGGCCGCGCCGTCCCGGGCCTCGCCCCAGGTGCGCGTGGGGTACAGGGCCGCGAGCGTGCGATCGACCTCCGCGAGCATCGAGCCCTTGCGGTGATCGCAGCCGGTCTTGCTCTTGCAGTTCGTGCACCCCACCGCCCCACTCTACCCTTTCCGCGCCGGTCCGACGCGCCGCCCGCGCGACGCCGTCGGGAACCCCGTGGCCGGCCAGGGGTTAGAGGTC
>DATMCI010000110.1:0-17214 GCA_035558535.1 Kofleriaceae bacterium | reverse complement strand
GTGTCGAACGCGATGCATGCCCTCCGCGAGACCAGCGCCTCCACCGTGTTGCCGTCGCGCTCGACCGTGCCGACGATGCACGCGAGCTGGCCGTCGACGAGATCCGCGATCCGGACGACCCGCGCCCGCCGCAGCACCCGGCGGGTCCGCCGCGCGTCCGAGCGCCACGCGTCCAGGAGGAAGTAGGCGAGGGCGGCGCCGCCGCTGGCGAGCGCGCCCCAGATCGCGAGGTCCATGGCCGATTGTAGCGACACCGGCCGTCTCCCCGGGGTTGCGACTGTCTACCGCCGACCGCGTCCCGCGGCGCCCCGCTCGCGGCCAACTCCGCGGCACTCCAGCGATCTGGCGGTGGTACACGCCGTGGAGGATGAGGCGCCGAGGTCCAAACCATGCCCGCCCCCCATCCTCTCGCCGCGCCTCGCCCCGCCATGCTCGACGTCGCCGATCTCGCCCGCGTGACCGGGGGCGAAGCCGCGGCCGGAAGCGGCGCGGCCGCCGCCCAACCCGCCGACTTCGGCCGCTGCGGCCCCGGCTCGAGCTGGAAGTGGCTCGGCAACGTCTACACGCCCGCGTGCGCGGCCCACGACGCCGCCGTCCGCGGCCGGCTCGCGAGCGGCTCGAGCGCCTTCATGGCGCACGCGAAGTCGCTGCCGCTCCTGCCCGCCGCCATCGGCTCGTACGTCCGGGAGCGCCTCCGTTGATGGGGGTTACGCGTCTTCGGTGGCGATCGCGTAAGTACCTGATACCAGGATGACGCGGTGCGTCTCCTCATTATATAGGACGAGCGAGGACGAGCCCGAGGCCCGTCTGCGTCGGGGCCGGTCGCCGCGCGGGTCACGGCGCGTCGTGGGCATCGCTGGCGCGCGCGGCCGATCCGGATCCGGGCACGTCCACGCGGCTGGTCCGCGCCGCACCGGTCACGGCTCCCTCCCGCGACGAGCGCGCGGACCGTTTAGACTGCAGATCGTAAATCGGTGACTGCGGAGCACGAGATCAGGAGATATCCCGATCACCGATATCATATTTCGCGGCGGCGCTGCGCGGCGCTGTGCTCTTTACAAGATTGCTGTCTGTCATGCATAAGGGGCCATGCCTATGGCGGAGCCCGGGCGCGGCGGCATCGTGTGGCTCACCGGCCTCTCGGGCGCCGGCAAGTCGACGCTCGCGCAGGCGCTCGCCGCGCGCCTCGGGCCGGCGCGCCCCACCGAGGTGCTCGATGGCGACGAGATCCGGACCGTTTTGTCCCGCGGCTTGGGCTTCTCGCGCGAGGATCGCGACATGAACGTGCAGCGCATCGCGTACGTCGCGCGGCTGCTCGCGAAGCACGGCGTGCTCGTGCTGGTCGCGGCCATCTCGCCGTACGCGGCCACGCGCGACGACGCCAGGCAGCGCAGCGAGGCGGCCGGCCACCGGTTCGTCGAGGTATACGTGAACGCGCCGCTCGCGACCGTCATCGAGCGGGACACCAAGGGCCTGTACCGGCGTGCGCTCGCCGGCGAGATCGCGTGCTTCACCGGCATCTCGGATGTGTACGAGGCCCCGACCGCGCCCGCGGTGGAGGTGCAGACCGATCGCGAGACCCCGCTCGAGTCGGCGGCCAAGGTCCTGGCGGTGCTCGTTGCGCTGGGACTGGCGTAATCCCAAGGGTGGATGGCAATCGCGGCGGCCGACTTGGTGCTGGATTGCCGCGCGGGGCCATGCCTATCCTGAAGCGATGGCCCAACATAGATATCTTATCCTCGCCGTCACTCTCGGGTTGGGTCTGGGGGCCATGCAGGCCCGCGCGGGCAACCCCGCCAACCCCATCCTCTTCGTCACGCAGGTGCCGCTGCCCGAAGAGGTGAACACCCGGACCGTCGCGCAGAGCTACCAGTCCAGTGTCTCGCCGTTCAGCAACCACCTCGCCGATACTGCGCACGCCGGCCGCGGCGGCTCGCTCCACGTCCGCTTCAGCAATGGCCAGATCTTCAATCTGCTGAGCGTCGCGGACTGGAGCGCGATCCCCGGCGGCCAGCCGAACCTCGGTAACGCGGTGGCGGTACGCAACCCGAGCGTCAGCTGGGCGGCCGACAAGGCCGTGTTCAGCATGGTCGTCGGCGCGCCGAGCGGGCCCGCCGACCCGACGCAGTTTCTGTGGCAGCTCTACGAGATCACGCTGCCCACGCAGGCCCAGCTGAGCGCGAACGTCAAGCCGGTCCTCACCAAGGTCGCCGGCCAGCCCGCCTACAACAACGTCTTTCCGACGTACGCGCTCAATGGCCAGATCCTCTTTGTCAGTGATCGGCCCTATAACGGCCAGCCGCACCTCTTGCAGCGCGAGGAGTACCTGGGCCTGCCGACGGTCAGCGGGCTGTGGAGCCTCGACCCGGCGAGCGGCGCCCTCCGGCTCCTGCACCACTCGCCGAGCGGCGCCTTCTCACCGCAGGTGGACAGCGCCGGGCGCGTCATCTTCGTCAACTGGGATCACCTCTCGCGCGATCCCGAAGCCGTGACCGACTCGCGCGCTGGGATCCCCGGCGCGCCCTACAACGAGAGCTTCGCGCAGACCTTCAACGGCTCGGGGAACTTCGCGGATGAGACGCTGGGCGCGGCGTTCACCCAGGTCACGGCCATGGCGCCCAACTCCTGGGATCTGTTTCCGGAGCCGCGCAACTTCGATCACAAGACGCTCATCGACGACTTCGGCGACACCCTCAACGGCAATGCCCAGAACATCTTCCTGCCCTGGATGATCAACCTCGACGGCACGGGCGGCGAGATCCTGAACCACGTCGGGCGTCAGGAGCTCGTGGCGCTCACGGCGCGCAGCTTCAAGAACGACCCGGGCCTCGTGGACCTCTTCGCGAGCGTCAACCCCGGATACGGTGGCCTGACGCCGCACGCCTTCCTCAACAACTTCTTGTGGGTGCGCGAGGACCCGAGGAGCCCGGGCACGTTCTATGGCAGCGACGCCCCGGATCTGGGGACCCACGGCGCGGGGCAGATCGTGCGGCTCAACAATGCCGGCGCCCTGCCGGGCGGCGCCGCGCGGAATCCAGACACCATCACCGTCACGTACATCACCTCGGGCGCGAACGGCGCGGCCAAGCCGGCCTTCATCCCGACCGTCAAGCCGGGCATGAACGAGCCGGCCACGGGGCAGGTGCCGCTCAGCGCCGCCAACGCCGAGACCTTGTACCGCACGCCGGTGCCGCTGGCCGACGGCAACCTGATCGCCTCGCACGCAGGCAACGTGACGCAGACGGACTACAACAGCGGCACTGTTGCACAGCCCATCACGTTCTACGCGTTTCGACTCTACTCCTTGAAGCCGGCCGGCGCGACGTACGTGCCAGACGTGGCGCTGTCGCCTGGACTCACCATCACGACGAGCTATTACGTCGGCGCGACCCTGGTCAGCTATAGCGGCCCTGCCTGGGAGCTGGACCCCGCCGAGGTGGTGGCGCGCACGCCGCCAGCGCCGGCCGCCGCCGGCCCGCTCTCGTCGATCGAGGCGGGCGTGTTCGCCAGCGTGGGCGTCCACGTGCCCACGTTCCAGGGCTATCTGCGGCGCAAGAACGCGGCGCTCAGCATCTGCCGCGACGTCACCAAGCGCGATCTGCACGATCGGCAGCAGCCCTTCAACGTGAAGGTCGCCTGGTCGAACACGCAGAGCGTCGGCACCGGCGGCAAGATCTACAACGTGGCCTGGGTGCAGTTCCTCCAGGGCGATCTGCGGCGCGGCTACCTGCTCGGCGGCGCCGCGCCCGCCCCGGGGCGGCGGGTCGTCGCCACGCCGCTGCACGACACGCTCGCGGAGAACGTCCAGACGCCGGGCGCGCCGCCGGGCTCGGTGCGGCTCGGCGACGATGGCTCCTTCGCCGCGATTGTTCCGGCCGGCAAGGCGCTGACGTGGCACCTCCTCGACAATGACGCCGCCAAGACGAGCCAGATCAAAGAGCGATTCTGGGTCACGTTCCAGAGCGGCGAGATCCGCACGTGCGCCAACTGCCACGGGATCAACACCTCCGATCAGACGGGGAGCATCGCGAGCCCTGTGGGCTCGCCCACGAACCCGCCGCAGGCCCTGGCGGAGCTGCTGAAGCTCTGGAAGTCGCAGAACCCGCCGGGCACCGTGCAGTACACGGCGGACAGCGTGCGCCCGCCCCGGGACGTCGAGGTCGCGGTGCTGGAGGTCAGCCGCACCGACGGCAGCACGGGCCCGGTGACGGTGGACTACGCGACCGCGGACGGCACGGCGCGGGCGGGCGTCGACTACGTGGCGGCCACCGGCACCCTGAGCTGGGCGGACGGCGAGACGGAGCCCAAGACGATCATGGTGTCGCTGCTCGGCGCTGGCGGCGCGGCCCGGTCACTGACCGCGACCTTGAGCAATCCACAATATGGCGCGCTCGGCGAGATCGTCACTGCCACTGTGTTGTTGAACGATGTCGGCGGCGGCGGCGGGGGAGGCTGCGGCTGTCGCGCGGGCACGGCGCCGGGCTCCGCCGCCTTCGGGTTCGCCGCGGGCCTGCTCGGGGCCGCGCTCCTGATGCGTCGCGGCAGGCGGCGGCGCCACCGCGGCGCCGCTGCGTAGCTGCCGGATCGATCTGGGACCGGGGGCTCGGGGGCGCCTACGGCTCGCGGATCGCGGCGGCGTCCGGCAGCGCGCGCTCGAGCCGCCGGTACGGCGCGAACGCGTAGGCCACGGCGGCGGCCGCCGCCGTGACGGCGCCCATCGCGGCGATCGCCGGCGCGGTCCCGAGCCGCGTCGCGAGCGGCGGCGCGAGCGCGTAGCCGATCGGCACCGCGCAGAGGAGCGTGACGTTGCGCAGCGCCGAGACGCGCCCCTGGAGGTCGATGGGCACCTTGACCTGCCAGACGAACCGCGCGCACGCGAACGTGGGCGGGATGACCGCCCCGTAGACGAACCCGGCGGCGCAGAGCGCCGCGAGCGAGGGCGCGAGCCCGGCCGCGACGAGGGCGAGCCCCTCGACGAGCTGCAGCCACCAGATGCTCGCGATCTTGCGCGCCGGGGTGCCCAGCGCGGCCACCGCCACCGCGCCGGCGATGATCCCGCCGCCGATCATCGACAGCACGAGCCCGAGCGCCCACGGCGCGGCGGACGCGAGGACGAGCGGCCGCAGCAGGAGCTCGGCGACGCCGAACGTCAGCGCCGTCGCGGCGAACAGGAGCAGCATCGCGACGAGCCCGGCGCGCGCGGCGACGAACCGCCAGGCGGCGGCGAGATCGGCCAGCCAGCCGCGCGGCGGGTGCGCGCCCGCGCGGCGCGGCGGGAGCCGGAGCGCGAGCAGCGGGATCGCGCCGACGGCGAACGTGGCCAGATCGATCGCGATGAGCCCGCCGAGGCCGACGCGCCCGAACAGGACGCCCGCCGCGAGCGGCGCGACGAGCTGCGTGATCCCGCGGGCGAGCTCGACGAGCCCGTTCGCGCGCGCCAGCTGGGGGACGGGCACCAGCTCGACGATCGCCGCCTCCCACGCGGGCCACTGCACCGCCTGGCACGCGGCGGCGAGCGCCACCAGGAGGGCCGCGCTCCACGTCTCGAGCCGGCCGGCGGCGGCGCACGCGAGGAGGGCGGCGGTCGCGAGCGCGGCGCCCGCGTCGCCGGCGAGCATGAGGCGGCGGCGATCGTGGCGATCCGCGAGCACGCCGCCGTAGGGCCCGACGAGGATCTGCGGCGCGTACGCGGCGATGCCGAGCACCGCGAGATCGGCGGTGTCGCCGGTCGAGCGATAGATGTGGACCGCGAGGCCGAACGCGGTGAGCGCGCTGCCCAGGAGCGATATGAGCTGGCCGGCCCAGATCGCGACGAACCGGATCACGCCGGGCCCGCGAGCCGCGGGCGCCGCCGGGAGGTGAGCCAGTCGGCGAAGACACGCGGCAGAAGTCGCAAGGCGCACGCGCGCGAGAACCGGCCGAACAGCACGTCGTGCGCGCGGTAGCCCGTCCAGATCCGCTGCCACACGAGCTGCACGGCCGGATCGCCGCCGGCCGCGCGCGCGTCGGCGAGGTGCGCGTGGATCGCGTCGCGCGCCCACGCGGTGTGGCCGCTCGCGAGGTTGTCGATGGTGTTGTGCAGCTCGACGATCGTGGGGCGGATGCCGTGGTGGCGGAGGAGGTCGGCGAACTGCATGTACGGGCCGCCGATCCCGGCGAACTCCATCGCGAAGTTGAGCCCGAGCAGCTCGGGGAAGTAGCGTCGGCTCGCGCAGGCGACGGCGAGCCACAGCGCCGGCAGCTCGAACGCGGCGTCGACGAGGTCGGGCGCGGCGGCGAGCTCGCGCGAGTCCACGGCGGGCAGCTCGATGCCGGCGTCGGCGAGCACCGCGCGGTGGATGTTGGCGTGGTTGTCCGCGGGCACGCCGGCGCCCACCTCGTCGCGGTACGTGCGCAGCAGGACCGCGCCGGCCGCGGAGCGCGCGCACACGCCCTGCAGCCAGCAGCCGTCGACGAGGGTCATCGGGCTGATCTGGTGCAGGAGCCAGAGCGCCTGCGCGCGGCTCAGGAGCGGCCGGCCGGTCAGCGGGCGATACTGCGCGACCTGCCAGCGGTGGCGCTCGAGGCACCACGCGTCGAGGGCCTCCGGCGTGTAGCGGAAGAACCGCTGGTAGCGCGCGCGCCACGCCGAGCGGCGGACGCGGCCGAACGCGCGGTCGGCGTAGCGGTGCGCCGCGCGCGCGACGCCGGGGAACCGGTCGGCGTTGACGAGTCGGTGGTACAGCTCGCGCGGCGGGAGGGCCGCGTCGTCGGCGGCGGGCGCTGTGGGCGGAAGCGGCGGAAGCGGGGGCGGGGGCGGCGGCGCGGCCGTCTCAGCCGTCTCAGCCGTCTCGATCGCCGCTGGCTCGGCCGCGCTTCTCGGCAGGCTCTCGATCCAGGCGGCGATCACGGCGATCTCCTCGGGCGTGTACACGCCCGCCATCGATCCGCCGGGCGCGCACACCTCGGCGAGCAGCCGGCTGCGCGCGGGCGAGCCGGCGACGACGTACGACGAGACCGCGAGCGCGCGCAGCACCCGCTCGGCGTCGAACGCGGCCGGATCGAGCAGCGCGTCGATCGTCGTGCCGCCCGCGGAGCCGCCGAGCTCGCGGGCCTTGTGGTAGCCGTGCCCGAGCGGCGCCTTCTCGCGGAGCAGCGCGGCCATGCGCTCGCGCGGCGTCGGCGCGCGGGCCGTGGCGGCCAGCCACGCGGCGTCGAGGCGGGCCGCGGCGCCAAGGCCGCGGGCGCAGCGCGCCTCCCCGGCGCGGCCGGCGAGCTCGAAGAGGCGCGCCTCGAGGGCCGGATCGGGCTCGCGCGCCGCGAAGAACCGCGCGTCGGCGCCTGCGCGCGCGAGCGGGTCGCGCGCCGCGAGGAGCGGCGGCGGCAGCCCAGCCGCCTGATCGAACAGCGCGAACCCAATGATCTCCGGCAGGAACGCGCGCGCGAACCGCGCCAGGGCCAACCGAACGAGGGCCAGCCGGAACGCGGCGTCGGGGATCGGGAGCCGCGCGAACCGCGGCTCCGATAGCTCCGGCAGCTCGACGCCCGCGCTCTCCGCGAGCACGCGGTACATGTTCCCGCGGTGGCGCGCCGGCACGCCCTCGCCCGACTGCTGCCAGTGCAGGCGCAGGAGCTCGGCGCCGATGTCGGTGTGATGCGTGGCCGCGTTCGAGCACCCGCCGAGCCAGGTCCCGTCGAGCAGGCCGAGCGGCGCGTACGCGACGAGGAGCTCGCGGCAGCGCACGAGCGGCGGCGCGGGTGTCAGCGCGGGTGCCAGCGCGCCGCGCCCGTGCCCGCTCCCGCGCCGGACGCCGCCGAGCTGCTCGCGCAGCGGGGGCCCGTCGGTGCCAGACCCGAGCTCCTGCTCGACGAACGCGAGCAGCGCCGGGCCGAGGTCCGGGTGGTCGTCGAGGTTGACCCCCTGGTGGAACAGCTCGGCCGCGGTCACTACCCGCCCATGATAGGCGATCGCGAGCGGCCCGGGCCGGCCTCCCCTTGGGTGAGCGTGGAAGGCGGGACGGTCCATGCGGCGACAACGAACACCAGGTACTGGCGAGTAGCTCCGACCGGTGCCATCGTCTGACAATCGGACGCGACGCGGCGTAATGGTGCCGCGCTGAAGCTGCGCGAGGGCGCGTGATCGGATTCAATGGGGGACGTATGACTGGTGAGGGATCGGCGCGAGCACAAGACGAGACAGTCGATGTCGTGATCCTGACGGTGATCCCGGCCGAGATGGAGGCAGCACGTCGGGTGCTGCAACTCGACGAGGGCAGCCGGGAGGAGGACCCTGACGGGACCGTCTACTTTCGGGGGACGGTGCGCTCCGAGCTGGTCAGGCGGGACTATGCTATCGCGCTGACCTGCATCGGCACCGCGGGGAACCCCAGCGCGGCGGTGGTGGCTGCCGGCGCGATCTCGAGGCACCACCCGCGCGCCGTGCTCCTCATGGGGATCGCGGCGGGGATCCGCGACAAGGTCCGGATCGGCGAGGTCGTGCTCTCGGATCGTGTGGTGGCCTACGAGCCCGAGGCGCTGGCCCGATGGGCCGACGGTACGAAGGAGGAGCACCGGCCGGAGGTCGATCGCGCGCCTCACACCATGATCCAGGACGTGATGAGCTACCGCACGGACCCCACGCGGTTGCGCGCCGCGTTCGAGCGAGCAGGCGGGATGATCCCCGCCGCGGCGACGGGCCGCGAGGAAGAGTTTCGCGCCCACGTCGCGAGCGCGATCACTGCACGTCTGGGCACGATCGCGAGCGGGGAGAAGCTGCTCCGCGATCCATCGAAGCTGCTCGCGGTGCGAGAGCTGCACGGCCAGACGGAAGCAGGAGAGATGGAAGCGGCCGGTCTCGTCGAGGCCTGCCAGCTCGGGCCTGTACCCTGGATGGTGATCCGAGGCATCTCGGATTTCGGCGATGAGCTCAAGGACGACCGCTTCCACTCGTTCGCCTCATGTGCGGCTGCTGCGGTACTACACGACTTCATCGCGTACGGGCTCGATCTCGGGACTGCGTCGTCTCCTGACGCGGACGCGTATGTGGCTTGGTACAAGGAGGCGTTACGCACCATCACTGACATCATCAATGATCTGTCCAGTGTGATCGAACAAGACAAAAAGGACAGAGACTTGACCATGTTGCACGGTGCTGTGAACCGCCTGTATCGGCGTGAGCTCGAGCTGCAGTTGGCCGCGGCCCCTCTGCTCACGATGGAGCGAAGCCAGGCGTTCGTCGAGCGACTCAAGAAGACATACGAGCCGCTTCCGAGCTGGCCGGGGACGGCTGCGATCACCTTGGACAAGGTGGACGAGTACCGTGCATTCACGCAGGACCTGTTCGCTGCATTGCTCCAACGACGCGACGACATCAAGTCGCTGTTCGACGATGTCCTCCGCGAGCTGGGACGAAGCTAGGCGTGTCTGCGCTGGAGCTGTAGGCTGGAGCTGTAGGCTGGAGCTGTAGAGTGACAATTCGGGTCACTGGCTGCACAATCCAGTGAGCCAGGGGGCACCGATACCAGATCACGGCGGGGCGTCGCCGGCGGGCGCGTGCTCGCGGGCACGGGCGCGCCGCGACCAGGCGAGGAAGAGCGCCGCGGCGGTGAACACCGCGAGCACGGAGGCCGCGATCCAGAACACGGTGTCGGGCGACACCTCGGCGTGGAACGTGGGCTCGCGCGCGCGCACCGCGGCGTCGAGATCGGCGGCGGCCTGCTTGAGCGCCGCGTTGCCCGTGGGCTCGCGCAGCACCTCGCGCTCGCCGTCAGGCGTCGCGAGCACGAGTTGGAACGTCGTGGCCCGGCCGCGGCGGCCGCGCACCTCGCGGCGCTCGGTGTCGGCGCCGAGCGTCGCGTACGTCGCGCTCCGGGAGCTGAACGCGAAGCGCTCGCGCACGGTGCAGTCGAGCGCGGCGCTCTCGCTGGCGCGCGCGCAGTCGATCGCGATCCAGCCTTCGCGCGATGACAAGAACCACGCGGGCAGGGCCGCGAAGAACGCGACGAGGAACAGCGGGGCCAGGAGACGCCGGAGCATGAGATGAGCCGAGTGATGCGGCGGGCGGGGGCGGGCGGAGCGAGAGGGAAGAAGGGTGAGCCAAAACTGGCGCGCATACCACCGCGCGCCGCGCTCGGATGCGTCTCGGATGCGCCTCGGATGCGCCTCGGATGGCGCCTCGGGTATCACCGCGCGCCGTGCTCTGGGCACCTCGGATGCCGCCTCGGATGGCGCCTCGGATACCACCGCGCGCCCCGCACTCTGGGCACCTCGGATGGCGCCTCGGATATAGTCCCCGGCTGGATGACCGGCGCCGCGTCCGCGACCGCCCATGACGCGGAGCTGCGCGCGGCCTGGCAGCTCGCGGCCTGGGCCCCCGACGCCGCGCGCGACCGGCTCGCCGCGCTGCTCGAGGCCGGCTCCGACGACGACGCGCTGCTCGCCAGCGCCTCCGAGGTGCTGGGCAAGGTGTTCGCCGTCACCGGCGCCTGGGCGCTGGCCGCGCAGGCGTACGAGCAGGCGGCGGCCGTCCACGACACGCTCGGCCACCCCGCGCTCGCCGGCGCGCTGCGCGAGGTCTTTGCCCGCTTCCCGCTCGCGCCGTTCGCCGACGACGGCGAGGCGCTCGCCGCCGAGCTCGCGGTGATCGAGGCAGCCCAGCGCGGCACGGCGGTAGCAGCCGAGCGCCGCATCGCCGAGCTGCGCCGCGCCCTGCCGCCGCGGCCGATCACCGGCCGCCTCGAGGCGGCGTTCGCGCTCGGCCCCGAGGAGATGAGCCTGCTCATGGCGGCGATCGCGGGCGGCATCGATCCGCTGCGCTACCCGGCACGCAGCACCGCGGAGTGGTCGGCGCTCCTCGGCGGCGGCGGTGGCGGCGGCACCTCGCGCGGCGCCCTCGACGACCGTCGCCTGCTCGCCATCGGGCTGTGCCGCGGCGGGCTGGCGCTGGTCCCGCACCCGGGCGTCGTCAGCCGCCTGCGCGGGCGCGATCGCCTCGAGTCGCCGCCCGGCCTGCGCCTGCGGGCGGTCGCGCCAGCCGCGGCGCCGGAGCGCGCCGACGAGCTCGCGGCGGCGCTGGTCGGCCCCGCGCTCGGCGTCATCCACGGCCCCGGTCCGCGCGCGGCCGTGGCGGCGGCGATCGCCGCGCGCCTCGGCTGGCAGCTCTACCTCGCGCATCCCCGCCTGGGGGCGAACCAGGAGCAGGTCGAGGACGCCATCATCGAGGCGACGCTGTTCGGCGGCCTCCTGGCCCTCGAGCTCGATCGGTGGCGGCGGCTCGGCATCGACCCCGTGCGCGACGGCGGCGCCGCGCTGGCCCGCCGCGGGCCGCTGCTCGTGCTCGCCGCGGGCGATCCGGCGATCGCGCCTCGCCACCGGGCGTTCACGATCGGCCTCGGCGCGGTAAGGTCGCCGCGATGACGGCGGAGCGCTTGCTGGTCCAGGCGGTCGAGGCGACGAACGCGGGCGACTACGCGCGCGCCGCCGACTGCTTCGAGCGCGCGGCCGATCAGACGGCGACGCCCGACGACACGATCGCGGCCCTCGAGTCGGCGGCGCGCCTGCGCATCATGCTGCGCGACGTGGACCGCGCCGCCGGGCTCGTCGCGCGCGCGGAGGCCGTCGCGCCGGGCGCGCCGCGCGTCTTGCGCGTGCGCGCCGAGCTCGCCGACGGCACGGCCGAGCCAGCGGCTCGCACCGCGGCCTGGCAGGCGGTCGCCGAGCGCGGGCTCCCCGAGCACCGCGTCCACGCGCTCGCCCAGCTCGGCCACCTCGCGCGCCAGCTCGGCGATCACGCGGCGGCGGCGGCGCGGTTCGCGGCGGCCCTCGAGCGCGCCGCGCCGGCCGACGCGCTGCTCGCCGGCGAGCTCCGCCTCGAGCTCGCCATCGCGCTCACCGCGGCCGGCGATCTCGACGGCGCCGCCGCGCAGCTCGACACCCTCGAGGACGCGCCGCCCGTCGACGACGGCAGCATCGCCGGCCGCGTCCTCGGGCAGCGCGGCGTCCTCGCGATGGCGCGCGGCGATCACGCCGGCGCGCTGGGCTTCGCCGAGCGGGCGCGCGCCTCCGCCGTCGAGCGCAACGACGTCATGACGTACCTCGCCGCCTCGACGCTGATCGCCGGGCTGCACGAGGCCGGCGACCGCCTCGTCGACGCGTACGACACCTACGTGCGCGCCCGCGAGTCGCTCGCGGCGCTGCTCGGTGAGCCCGGCCGAGGCATGGTCGCGCCCGCGATCCAGCTGTTCGAGGAGCGCCTCGGTCCGGAGCGCTTCCAGGAGGTCTGGAACGCCTGGGTCAGCCGGCGGCGCGGCAGCTGATCGCGCCGCCGAAGCTCATTGCGCGGGAGGATTCGGAGGTGATCCAAGGCGGAGTCCGGGCCGCTTCGAGGGACTCCGATCGGGTCGGACGGCGGAGATCGGTGGGTCGGGCCAAATCCGCGGAAAGCTTCGGGGGCTTCGCAGAGTAAAACGGGACCGCCATGGAAGATCTGCAGAAGCTTGGGGGCTCCTCGTCCGAAGATGCCGGGCAGCGGCGTGACGACCTCGAGCCAGCCGGAGGCAAGCCGGGCAAGCAGTCGCTGGTCGGCGCGATGCAGGGGCAGGGCAGCGCGCTGCCGGGTCCGCTGCGCGGCCAGCTCGAGGGCGGCCTCGGCGAGGATCTCTCGGGCGTCCGGGTCCACACCGACGCGAACGCCGCGGGCGCGGCGCAGTCGCTGAACGCGCGCGCGTTCACGATCGGCCAGTCCGTGTACTTCGGCGCTGGCCAGTTCGATCCGGGCTCGCAGGGCGGCCAGCGCCTGATCGCGCACGAGGTCGCCCACACCGTGCAGCAGCGCGGCGTCGAGGGCACCCCGCAGCTCGACTCGCTCGATGTGTCGACGCCGGGCGACGCGCACGAGGAGCAGGCCGAGAGCTTCGCGCAGTCGTTCGTCGCGGGCGGCGGCGGCGGCGGCGGCGGCGGCGGCGGTCGCGCGGCGCTCACGCCCGTCTCGCGCGGCGTGATCTCGCGCGCCGTGATCCAGCGCGACGGGGGGCCGCTGCCCGGCGGGATTCCGGATCCGGCGACGCCGCGGCCGCAGCCGGCGCCGGTCAGCCCGCGCGAGCCGACGGCCAGCGAGATGGCGCAGGGCGCGGTGCGCGCCATCGAGGCCGCGCGGGCGCGCGGCGGCACCCAGGCGGTCGTGCAGGAGGTTCGCAACCTGCGGGCGCAGGCGTCCGGCACCAGCGCGGCCGCCGTCGAGCAGGCGGTCGCCAGCTCGCTCACCGCCGAGGAGCGGCAGGCGCTCTCGGGCGCGCCGTCGGCGACGGCGCAGCCCGCCACGACGCCGCAACCGCAGCAGCCGCAGCCGCAGGGCACACCGACGCCGACCGCCACGCCGCAGCCGCAGGGCACGCCGACGCCGACCGCTACGCCGCAGCCGCAGGGCACGCCGACGCCGACCACGACGCCGCAGCCGCAGGGCACGCCGCAGGCCGGCACGACGCCCGCCCAGACCACGCCGACGCCGACCGGCACGCCGACGCCGACCGGCACGCCGACGCCGCAAGGCGGCGAGGGCGGCGAAGGCGGCCAAGGCGGCCAAGGCGGCCAGCAGGCCCAGAACGGCCAGCAGGGCCAGGGCGGCCAGGGCGGCCAGGGCGGCCAGGCGACGCCGCAGCCGCAGCCCGGGCCGACGCCGACGCCGACCCCGACGCCCACGCCCACGCCCGCGCCGCAGAGCGGGCCGACGATCGGCCCCGTGCCGCACGTCGAGGTCGGCAACGCGGGTGGCCGCGCGCTGATCGAGGCGGAGCTCGCGTTCCACGACAACTGGAGCGCGCTCAACGGCGGCAGCGGGCAGCGCGCGCTGCACCTGCTCGCTGGCGGCGGCAACGATCTCCTCCAGGGCGCGATCGGCGCCGGCGTGCAGACTGGCGCCGGCTACCTGATCGAGCTCGCCACGACCAAGACGCCGCTCGCGCGCGTCCCCGGCGTCGGCAACATCCTCGGCGGCGCGCTCTCGGCCTACTCGCTGTTCTCCAACGGCGGCGCCGGCCTGCGCAGCACGCTCGGCTCGATCGGCACCGGGATCGGCGGCGCGTTCAACGCCGACAACTGGCGCGAGAGCCCGTGGCAGACCGCCGCGGATCTCGTCGCCGGCATCAAGTCGGTGCTCGATCTCATCGGCAACGTCTGCAACATCCTGTCGGGCCTGGCGTACGCGTTCGCGGCGATCGCCGCCGTCGGCGGCCTGCTCTCGGTGTTCTTCCCGCCGCTCGCCTTCCTCGTCCCGTACATCCCGACGGCCATCAACTTCGGGCGCGCGTGCGGCGGCATCGCGACCGTGTGCATGACAGCGTCGAACCTGATCTCGCCGATCCCGCCGATCCTGCGCGCCATCCACATCATTTTCTCGGACAACGATCCGATCAAGCTCGCCGCGCAGGAGCAGACCTATCACGGGGAGATCCAGGGCGCGATCGCCAACTACGGCAACGCCGCCGCGGATCGCGCGCGCGCCGGCAACGGCGCCAACCCGCTCGCCCAGTTCCGCGACGGCATGGCCGGCGGCGCCAACACGTACCGCAGCGCGATGGGCGGCAACGCCATGCCCACGCCCGGCAACTTCCGGCAGGGCGTGGCCAACACCGAGCGCGCCATGGGCGGCGCCAACCGCTTCAGCGATCCCGCGCAGGCGCAGCAGACCGGCCGCAGCTACTTCGATCCCGCGGGGCGCACCACCGCCAACCAGGGCTCGCTCGACAAGGAGCAGCGGCGGCTCGATCACGCCGAGGCCAACCGCGAGCACGTCAATGATCTCGCCGACCGGGCGGTGGTCCGGCGCGACGCCAACCCGACGGAGGCCAACGTCCGGCGCGCGGACAACGCGGCGGCGACCGCCGAGCGCCACGACGGGATCGTCGCCGGCCAGCAGCGGGAGGTCGAGCTCGCGCAGTGGCGGACGCAGATCCCGAGCGGCGCGCAGGGCCCGCACGGCAACGCGGGGCCCGGCGGCGAGTTCGGCAACAGCGTCGAGGGCGCCCGCCAGACGTGGATGAACAACAGCCGGGGCGGCGTCGCCCAGACGGCGGGCGACGCCTACGCGCAGGAGCAAGCGGCGTCGGGCGGTGGCGGTGGCGGCGGCCCCGAGGCGACGCGCAACGCGCGGGGCCACATCCAGCTCCCCGATCCGCCCGGCTCGCTCGGCGAGGTCGATCAGCTCGATCGGCAGATCGAGCAGCTCCAGCATGCCCTGCCCGGGCAGCGCCAGGTCACCGCCGAGGCGCGGCAGACGGCGACCGAGGCCGGGCAGCAGTCGGCCGGCATCACCCAGGCGCAGCAGGTCGTCACCCAGCGCGTCACGCAGGAGACCACGCGCTCGACGCAGGGGCAGGCGCGCATCCAGCAGCAGAACGCCGATATCCAGAACCGGACCGGCCAGGCGCAGGACAGCGCGTCGAGCGGCACGAACCAGGCGTCCGGCCCGATCCAGGGCATCGCCAGCGCGGCGCGCACCGTCGACGGCATCCTCCAGCGCGTGCCGTCGAACTCGTTCTTCGACATCAGCGGCGCCCAGCGCAACGTGCACCAGTTCGTCGTCGGGATGGATCAGATCACCGGCGCGCCGGCCGGCCAGCAGCAGTCGCAGCAGCAGACCAACCAGGCGATGACCGCGCGCACCACGCAGGCGCAGCAGGCGCAGACCACGAACCAGCAGGCCGGCAGCGAGGGCCAGCAGCTCGCGGCACAGATGGGGCAGGACGCGGCGACCGCGCGCACGGCGCAGCAGCAGGCGACCGACATCGGCCAGCGGAGCCAGGCCACGGAGCAGACGATCCAGCAGCAGCTCGAGACCGCGCGCCAGCAGCGGGCGCAGAAGTGGCAATCGCTGATGTCGTGGGCGACGCAGCACCGCCAGCTGCGCGCGACCGTCCTCGGCGCCGAGAACGTCTGAGCTTCATGGCCGGTTCTGCCTCCGGGGCTGCCGAAAGTACGCGGAGCGAGCGCCTGATCTTCGCCGGCTTCGAGGCCGCGCTCGGCCTCTTCGTCCTCGGCGTGTTCTGGCTGTTCGGCGCGCTCGGCCTGGCCGGCGGCCTCATCCTGGTCGCGACCGGCGAGGTCGCCGGGAGCGGCGAGCTCTGGTTCGGCCTCGCCGTGCTCGCGGCGTTCGTCGGCTGGTTCGGCTGGACCATCGCGCGCGGCCTGCGCCAGTTCCGCACGATCGACATGCTCGACGACGGCCGCTGGCTCCTGCGCAACCCGCTCGGCGTCGTGATCGGCCGGATCGCGGCTGATCAGGATCGCGAGGCCGTCGAGAAGCGCGCCGAGACGTGGATGTTCACCGGCACGGCGCGCAAGTTCACGAAGAGCTGGATCGAGGTGCGCGCGGCCGGCCGGACCTGGCGCAGCACGCACAGCATCCCGCGATACCAGGCCGCGGCGCGCCAGGGCATGGACCGCTGGTTCGCGTCGCGCGCGCAGCGCCGTCGGTAGCTACGTAGCTAGACCTGCACGATATCACCGCGGATCTGGACCATGTTCTTCCAGGCGCCTCGCAGGGAGCCTCGCCCAGGCCCGATCGGGCTCAGCTTCGCGACCGGCTTCCCGCGCTTGGTGATGATGATCTCGGTTCGAGTTGCTTGGACGTCGTCGAGTACCCGGAGGCAGCGAGCCTTGAGCTCGCTCAAGCGGCTTGCACAAACGAGATATCCGGAACGGCGGCTTGCTCGTCGTGCTCGAGGCGATCGGCGAGGATCCGAAACGCGAGCACTTGCGCAGCGCGAAACGCATCGTCTGCGCTCAAGCCATATGCCATGCAGCCGGGCAGCTCGATGATCTCGACGAGCCAGCGATCATCGTCTTCCTGTTCGAGCTTGTACCTCAACCTCACGACGCTAGTGTATCGGACGCCTAGTGTATCGCCAGCGGACTAGCCCCCAGATAAAGAATGTATTTCGAATTCTGAATGGGTGAGCAATTCATGGGGTGAACAGATCGCGTCTGCCGACATTTTCGATGATAGGGTGCGCGCGTGAGGCGGGATCGAGATGGGGATCAACCGGCGAGAGGCTCGAGAACAGCAGGTGGCACGATCGGGGCTACCCCGATGCACGGAGGGCGGGTGCCGGCCGTGCCGGGGAAACGAACGCTCACCCAGCACCTCGCGCCAGTTCATGGTGGGTTGCCGGGAGACAATCCGGCTCGGCGGCTGGCGGCCGATGATGCAGCGACGGCGGCTGTCGAGCATGGAGGTTCCGG
>DATMCI010000109.1:0-10888 GCA_035558535.1 Kofleriaceae bacterium | reverse complement strand
CGCGACGCCTGTGACCGGATCAACCGCCGGGAGCTGCGCCGCGATGGCCGACAGCTCCGGTTCGTCGTCGAGCCGCCGCCGCCGAGGCACGGCCGGTCCGAGTGATCTGATCCTCTACCACTGGATGGGCCGAAGTCCCTGCCCGAAGAACACAGCCCCGCTCGAGAACGGGTCGACCTTCCAGGTCTGCGCGAAGGGCGCGCGATCTTCGCCGTGATGACGCCAGTTGCAGAGCGTGTACGCGATCGCGTTGCGCACGGCGCGCGGACTGGTCAGCGGGCGCGCGTGGTACCGCTCGGCGATGACCCTGCCCGTGCGGCGGTCGCCACCGCGCGCGCTGATCGCTTTGTTGATCTGCCGGGCCGCGGAGATCGAGAACCCCCGAATGCCATCCGAGAGCGCGTCCTTGTCATTTGCCTCGATGATCAAGTGGAGGTGATCGCGCTGCAGGCTCATGTGCACGATACGAAAGTCCTCGCGCCGCGACGTGACGATCGTCGCCTCGCGGACGCCCAGGTAGATGTCCTTGCGCCGCAGCCCGGAGGCGCTGCCGACGACGCGGATCGTCACGTGCACCGGATGCCGCGGATCGTGCTCGGGCCGCGCCTCATGCCGTGCGCCCGCGCGCGCACGCTTCGGCTTGCGTCCCGCGCCCGGCCGCTTGCCGCCGTGCGTGCGAAACACCATCTCGACCTGTCCGCGCTTCAAGCATCCCTTGCCCATCTTGCCCATGGCTCCATATCTGACGTCGTCCCACCCTGAGCCCATCACTTGATTCGGCTAATAATCTATCACAGCCCAACACTGCCATCTACTACCCAAATAGGCAGTCTAGTACGACCCGGCATGATTCAATCTCTATCCAGAATCACTTCGCACCGAGCGCTCGCCGGACAGAGTCGCACGTGTTGCGTTCACTGTTCACTGCTGGAGTCACGCGAGCTCCGCGCGCAACCGCGCCCTCGCTCCGCTTTGGCGCGGTGCCGCGCTTCCTGCTCGACTCGCTGCCGGGCGCCGTCGTACCTCGTCTCGTAGAGGCGCGCCCGAGCCCCAGCACGACGGCCCCGCGTCATGGCGAGCCACGCCCGGGAGGCGCGGGTCCGATCCGCGGGACCTCACCGTGCTCACCTCACGCGGCTATTGCAACCCGCGCAGCTGCCGCGGAGCCGGGACCCGCTGCCGCAGAGGCCGCGCGCCTGCGCGGAGCCGCCGCAGCGGACCTGCGCGAACCGCACGCACGTGGCGCCGTGCGAGGCCGCGGTGTCGGGCTGGATGATCCCAGAGGCCGCGCGCCTGCGCGGAGCCGCCGCAGCGGACCCGCGCGAACCGCACGCACGTGGCGCCGTGCGAGACCGCGGTGTCGGGCTGGATGATCCCAGAGGCCGCGCGCCTGCGCGGAGCCGCCGCAGCGGACCCGCGCGAATCGCACGTACGTGGCGCTGTGCGAGACCGTGGTGTCGGGCTGGATGATCCCGGAGGCCGCGCGCCTGCGCGGAGCCGCCGCAGCGGACCCGGGCGAACCGCACGTACGTGGCGCCGTGCGAGACCGTGGTGTCGGGCTGGATGATCCGCCTGGCGGCCTCCAGCGCGTCGCTGGGCGCGCTGTAGCCGTTGGCGTTGCTGCTGTCCTCGTCGTCGGTCCGCACGTAGCCGAGCGCGAGGCCGCGGCTGAAGTCGCTCGGCGCGAACACTCCGTAGCGGAGGCCGAGGTCCGGGAAGGTCGTCATGATGCTGACGCCCGGGGACGCGTAGCGGAACAGGCAGAAGTACAGCTTCGTGCCGTACGAGTCGGAGACATTCGGAGAGATGACGCCGATGGCGTAATTGCCATTGCCGTCATCCTCGTTATCGAAGCGACGCCAGATCTCCTGGGAGCCGCTCGGGCAGGTGGTGCCGAGCTTCAGCACCGCGTAGTCGTCTCGCATGTTGGAGGCGCTGCTCGATGTGCTGAGCGGCCGGAACCGATCGCCATCGACCCTGCAGAAGACAAGCAGGGTGTTCGCGCTCTGGCCGTCACTCCGGGTCTTGCCGATCCAGCCGCTCCGCAGGTTGCCGTTCCCGTCGTCCTCATCGTCCATCCGGATCCGGATCTCGTCGGAGCCAGCCGGGCAGCCGTACCCCACCTCCGGAACGATGCCCACGTCGTATACGCCGCCCAGGAACGCCTCCTCGCCGGAGGCGTCCGGCTCGGACACCCCGTCGAGATCGCCCTCGCCCTCGCCCTCGAGCTTCGACTCATCGTCCGCGAAGCACCCAGCCGTCATGGCCATGGCGGCCGGCGCGAGCCACAGAAGCTTTGCATTCTCGATCATGACTCCCCTCCCTCTGTGTGGTAGTGCAGGCGCGCCGCGCGGCGGAGGCTACCGCTCGCGCAGTCGCGCAGTCGCGCGGAGCGCCTGCTCGTCATATCCTAGCGTCGCCAATGACGATGTCTGTCCCTAAGATTAGGGATCCACGGCCCGCGGCGAACCGAGCACGCGCGCGAGGAGCTGCGCGCGGCTGGTCACGGCGTAGTGGCGATAGATCGCCTTGGTATATTGATTCACGGTGTAGCGGCTGATCCCGAGGCGCTCCGCGATCTCCTTGTCGCAGAGGCCGCTCAGCACGAGCTCGAGCGCCTGGCGCTGGCGCGGCGACAGCCGAGCCCCCGCGCGCTCCGGCACCTCGCCGTCGCCCCCGCGGGGCGGCGCCTGGAGCAACCTCCCGCACGCGACGTGGAAGACGTGCACGAGGTTGCGCTCCTCCGCGCTGAAGGGGGGGCCCGCGCGCATCCGGCACAGGCCCACGCCGTGGACATGGGACCGGGACGGCGCTCGCAGGCGCACGCTCGAGAACAGCACATCCGCGAGGCAAGCCGGACGGGAGCCCGGCGCCACGCCCGCGCGCTCCGGGCCGCACCACGACCGCTCGGTGACGAGCTCCTGCCAGGTCGCCGTGAGCGCGGCGCCGGGCTCGCCGGGAGTGAGGCGCATGAACGCGCGGAGCAGCGGCGGCAGCACGCGCGGAGGTGCAGCATCGCCCCAGCCCATCACGCGGATCTCGCCCTCATGGCCGCGGTATCGCGACGTGGAGTCACTCGCCAGGATCGCGAGCCCGGCAGCGGCGCCGACGATCCGAGCGATTCCGGAGATCAGATATTCTCTTTGCGCCGGATCCCCGTCCGAGATCTCCCGGGCCTCGGTCAGCAGCCGAATGAGCTGATCCACGTGGCCAAGCTCCAGCCTGTCTTCACCGCCGGCACCGCCGGCACCGCCGACACCGCTGACACCGCCAATACCGCCGACACCGCCGACCTGCGCCTCACTCACATCTCCATGGCATCAGCTCGGCGCCAGATTCCTACAAACAAGATCGAACAAATCAGCTCCTCGGTACTTTGCCGAGAGCGCGCCAGTCACACACTACGATGCTGGCGGCTCAGATGCCGGCGATGGAGGCGACTCCGCTGACGCTGACGCTGACGCTGACGCTGACGCCGTCGACGCTGACGCTGACGCCGTCGCCGCTGACGCCGTCGACGCCGCTGCCGCCGCTGCCGCCGACGCCGTCGACGCCATAGCCGGCAGCGCCTCGACGCCGAAGCCGACGCGCGCGCCGCCGCCCGGGCGCTCGTCGATCCACGCGCCGCCCCCGTGCGCGACGGCGATCCGCGACACCAGCGCCAGCCCCAGGCCGAGGCCGCCGCCCGTCGACGGCACGAACGCGCGGAACGCGTCGGCCCGCCGGTCCGCCGGGACGCCCGGGCCCGCGTCGTCGACCTCGATCGCGATCTGGCCCGCGCGCCGCTCGATCCGCACCGCCACCGCGCCGCCGCCGTGCACGCGCGCGTTGTCGAGCAAATTCGCGATCGCGCGGCGGACGAGCGTCGGATCCACCGCGGCGCGCACCTCGCCGATCGCCTCGATCGCCTCGGGCGCGACCCCCGCCGCCGTCGCCGCGTCGGTCACGAGCTCGCCCAGATCGAGCTCACGCCGGTCGAGGCTACCGAACTCGAGCCGCGACGACGCGAGCAGCCGGCCCACCAGGTCGTCGAGCACGAGGATCTCGCGCTCGAGCCCGTCGAGCGCCTTTACAGCCCCCGCTGCCCCCGCGCCCGCTGCCCCCGCCCCGCCTGCACCGCCCGGCATCGCGTCGCGCGCCGTCTCGACCAGCACGCGCATGTGGCCGAGCGGCGTCCGCAGCTCGTGCGAGACCGCGGCCAGGAGCTGCCGCTGATCCGCCAGCTGCTGCCGGATCTTGGCCGCCATGTCGTTGATCGCGACCGCCAGGACGCGCACCTCGCCGCCATGTGCGTGCGGGTCGAGCTGCAGATCCAGCTTGCCGTCGCCGATGTCGCGCGCCGCGCGGATCACCATGATCAGCGGCCGCGTGATCCGCCACGCGATCGCGCCCGACGCCGCCGACAGCACGAACAGCCCGATGACGATGTGCCACCACCGCGGGTGCGACTCGAACAGCGAGGCGAGCAGGCTGCCCGCGGCGACCGCGAGCGTCATCCACGCGAAGATCCGCCAGCGCATCCGCGACTGCAGCCACCACGGCAGCCAGCGCGTGCGGTGCGGGTGGCGGTGCCACATCTCGCGCTCGGCGCGCCACTCGGCGCGGCGCCGCTCGCGCCAGTCGCCGCGCCGCTCGCGCCACGCCTCGCGCCGCGCCCGCCACGCCTCGCGCGAACGCTCGTCGCCCGAGCGGAGCAGCTCGTCGCGCGAGCCGAGCAGCTCCTCGCGCGAGCGCATGAGCTCGTCGCGCGCCTCCTCCCGGTACCGCCGGTGCTCCTCCGCCAGCTCGCGCTGCGCCCGCCGCCACGCGCCGAGGCCCCTCACGCGTCCTCCACCGCGCGCGCCAGCACGTAGCCGACGCCGCGCACCGTGCGGATCCGCGTCGGCGGATCGTCGCCCAGCTTCTTGCGCAGCCGCGAGATGTGCACGTCGACGGCGCGCTCGTTCACCGCCACGTCGCCGCGCCCCGCCAGCTCGAGCAGCGCGGTGCGCGGCACCACGCGGCCCGCGCGCCGGATCAGCGCCGTCAAGAGATCGATCTCGAGCCCCGTCAGCTCGACCGGCTTGCCATCGACCCACGCCTCGCGCGCGCCCGTGTCGACCGTGATCCCCGAAGCTGTCAGCTTCTCGGCGACCGCGTCCGGCTGCGCGCGCCGCACGACCGCGCGGATCCGCGCGAGCAGCTCGCGCGGCGAGAACGGCTTGGCGACGTAGTCGTCGGCCCCGAGCTCGAGGCCGACGACGCGATCCGCCTCGTCGCCGCGCGCCGTCAGCATGATCACCGGGATGCGGTGGCCGCCCTCGCGGAGCTTCTTCAGCACCGCGAGCCCGTCCATGCCCGGCATCATGACGTCGAGCAGCACCGCGTCGAAGCCACCCGCTCCGAGCGCGCCCAGGCCCGCCTGGCCGCCGCCGGCGTGGACCAGCGCCACGCCCTGCGGGGCCAGGTAGCCGTCGAGCAGCTCGGCGAGCCGCACGTCGTCGTCGATCAGGAGGACGCGCACCTGCGGATCTTCTCACGTCAGCGGTACGGGCCGCCGCGCCAGAAGCCGCCGCGATCGAGCAGGTCCGCCACCTGCGCGCGCTGCTTCTCGTCGAGGACGCCGTGGATCGCGCGCAGCGCGTCGAGCGCGGCGCTCCTGACCTCGGCGTGGGCGCCGTCCGCGCGGCCCAGCGCGCCGCCCAGCGCGGCGTCGTCGAGCGTGGCGCCGCGGATCGCCGCCGCGAGGTCGCCGCGGACGTCCTTCAGGTTCGACTTCACGCCGCGCACGCGCTCCCGCAGGCGGTCGATCTCCGCCACGATCGCGCGCTCCTGCGCGGGCGTCGCGTCGATGCGGGAGAAGATCGCGCGGAGCATCCAGCGCCGCCCGCCGCGCCGGCTCCAGGGATTGCCTCCCCAAGGATTGCCGCCCCCGGGGCCATGCCAGCCGTCGCCGCCGTCATCGCCGTACCCGCCGTACCCGCCCCCGCCGCACCCGTGGAAGCCGTGGTGGCCCCAGCCGCGGTAGCCGTGGCAACGGCGGTGGGCGCGCTTCAGCGCGAAGATTCCCAGAAGGCCAAGTCCAATTGCTGCACAGATCATTTTCGTTGCTCCTTGCTTGTCCCCCAGGCTGCGCCGGCCGTGTTTCACGATCGGCAGGCGCTACGTGAAGAAACCTTGCGCGGGCCGCCTCGCCGCGACCGCGCGGGCGCACGCCGCTCCCAACTCGTCAGAACTTCTGCGACCGCGACCAGGGCGCACGGATCGCGCGCTCCCGGCCGCCGCCCGCCTCCTCCCTGGAGCCGCCTTGACACCTCGGTGTCGCTCCTGGAAGCTGGATGTTTTTGAACCCTAAGCCAGGGAGCCCACGTCTCGATGCGCGCCGCCGCCTACGCCCCGATCGCCGCCGCCCCAGGAGGCGCCGCCCGATGAGATCGCGCGCCGGGGCCGATTCGCTCGAGTGGCCGCGCCCGCAGTTCAGCCTGGAGGAGCTCGCGCGCCCGCGCCGCCGGTCGGTCGCCAGCCTGTTCGTGCGCCCCGTCGCGCTCGCCATCGTCGGCTTCGCGCTGTTCTTCAGCGTCGAGTTCTATCTCGAGTGGCGCGCCGCCGGGTACCCCGGCGCGCACGACCTGAGCTGGGCCGCCGTCGGCAACACCGCCAAGCTCGTCGACACGCTGTCGCCGATCGCGCGCGCGTACAACAACCTGCTCGCGATGCTGATCGCGACGATCGGCTTCGCGATCCCGCTCACGGCGAACATGCACACGCCGAAGCTGATCGAGATGTTCCTCCGCGATCGGATCAACCGCGCGGTCTTGACGTTCATCGCGTTCGGCGCGGCGCACGTCCTGTGGGTCAGCTACATCGTCGGGCCCGCGTTCGCGCCCACGTGGTCGATCGCGATCGCCGTCTACATGGCGCTCCTCGGCTGGGCGCTCCTCATCCCGTACTTCTTCTACGTGGTGCGGTTCATCGATCCGTCGCGCCTGGTGACGCGGCTGCGCGACGCCTCGACGCGGATCGTCGAGCGCGCGGCCCGCCGCAAGGCCGATCCCGCCGCGGCGCAGCAGGAGCTGACGACGCGCATCGGCCAGATCGGGACGATCACGATCAAGGCGCTCGATCGCAACGACCGCGACGTCGCCGCCGAGGGCGCGTGGGCGCTCAAGCTCCTGCTCGATCACTACGGGCGCCACAAGGCGCGCATGCCGCGCGAGTGGTTCGTCGTCGATCGCTCGAACTTCGTCGGCTTCTCCGAGCAGGCGCTCGACATGCTCGTCGAGGCCCGGACCTGGTACGAGATGAAGGTCATGCAGCAGCTCGAGCTCGCGTTCCTGCGCTCGATGCACGGGTGCACCGACACCGTCGCGGTGTTCTCCGACGCCCTCCGCGTGATCGCGTGCCGCTCGCACGAGCGCAAGGACGATCAGGCGCTCCGCCTGCAGATCCGCTTCTTCAACAACTTCCTGCGCGAGGCGATCCGCCGCGGCGAGCTGCGCGCCGTCTACGACGTGCTGCACCAGTACCGCCAGCTCGCCCGCACGATCATCGAGCGCGACGATCTGGTCGTCGAGATCGGCCGCCACTTCACGTACTACGCCGGCATGGCGCGGACCTACGGCATGGTGTTCGCGCCGCAGCTCGCCGTGTTCGACCTCGGCTACATCACGCGCCGCGCCTACGACAGCCAGCGCCGCGCCGCGCCCGCCCTGCTCGAGCAGGTGCTCGCGCTGCCGCACCGCACCGGCGCGGACGTCCACTCGATGGCCGTGAAGGCCAAGCTGATCCTCGGCGCCTACTTCATCGAGACGCGGCACGAGGTCGAGGCCGAGGCCGTCCGCAAGAACCTGCGCGACGTCGACCGCGAGGAGCTCGCGCGCGCCGAGGTTGATCTGCTGTCGGCGGATCGCTCGTTCTTCGAGGTGACCGATCGCCAGCACAACCTCGAGTACGTGCCCCCCGAGCGCCGCGAGTCGCTCGGCCGCTTCTGCCGCTCGCTCGACGCGGACGCGCCGGTGCCGATCGCCCTCGCGCGGCGCGAGGCTCCGGCTGCAGGCTGACGGCTCCGCCGGCTGACGGCTGACGGCTGACGGCTGGCCCTGAGGCTGGCCGCCGGCTGGCCGCCGCTGACCCGCCGGGCCGGCCGCCGGCTGACCGCCCGCTGACCGCCGGGCCCGACGCCCGCTGACCGCCGGGCTGACCACCCGCTGACCGCCGGGACCGCCGGGACCGCCGCCGGCTGACCGCCCGCTCCGGTCCGGTGCAGCGCCCGCGCACCGGACAGCTCCGGGAGTGGCACCGACTTCGTCCGGCGTCCGGCCGGTGTCCGGCGCCCTCGTCCGACCGGCGGACAAAACCGGCGATCCGCACCTCCAAGCCTGCGGATCTGCTTCGCCGCCGAGCTGGCCCAGCGAGTGCTCTTTCCCGCGGGCATGGTCGCGCTCGTCAAGTCATGCACGCTCGTCGGGATCGACGCCGCCGTCGTCGATGTCGAGTGCGAGATCTCGCGCGGCCTGCCCGTCTACAAGGTCGTCGGCCTGCCCGCCACCTCGGTGAAGGAGGGCGCCGTACGCATCCGCAGCGCGCTCAAGTCCGTCGGCCACGACGTGCCGCTCAAGCGCGTCACCGTCAATCTCGCGCCCGCCGACCTGCGCAAGTCCGGCACGGCGCTCGATCTGCCGATCGCGAGCGCGGTCCTCGTCGCCGACGCGCGGTGCGCGGACGAGGGCGCGGCGCTCGACGGCCTGCTCGTCGTCGGCGAGCTCGGCCTCGACGGCGCCGTGCGCAAGGTGCGCGGCGTGCTCGCCACCGCCATGCTGGCGCGCGAGCGCAAGCTGCGCGGCGTGCTCGTGCCCGCCGCCTGCGGCGCCGAGGCCTGCGTCGTGGATGGCATCGAGGTCTACGGCGTCGAGCACCTGGCCGAGGTCATCGACGCGCTCGCCGGCCGCCGCCCGCTGCGCGCCGCCTGCGCGCGCCCACACGCCGCCGCGCGCCCACGCGCCGCCGCCGACATGGCCGAGGTCCGCGGCCAGCACCTCGCGCGCATGGCGGTCGAGATCGCCGTCGCCGGCGGTCACAACGTCCTCCTCGCCGGACCTCCCGGGACCGGCAAGACGATGCTCGCGCGCCGGATCCCGTCGGTCTTGCCGGAGATGACGCGCGACGAGGCGCTCGCGACCACGAAGGTGTACTCCGCGTGCGGCCTCGCCGATGGGCTCGTCACCGAGCGCCCGTTCCGCGCTCCGCACCACACCATCTCGACCGCCGCGCTCCTCGGCGGCGGGTCCACGCCGCACCCCGGCGAGATCTCGCTCGCGCACAACGGCGTCCTCTTCCTCGACGAGATGCCCGAGTTCTCGCGCGCCGCTATCGAGGGCCTGCGCCAGCCGCTCGAGGATCGCGCCGTCGTCGTCAGCCGCATCAACGGCACGATCCGCCTGCCCGCCTCGTTCCTGCTCGCCGCCGCCGCCAACCCCTGTCCGTGCGGCTGGCTCGAGTCCGGCGTGCGCGAGTGCACCTGCAGCCCCAGCGCCATCGAGCGTTACAAGCTCAGGCTCTCCGGGCCGCTCCTCGATCGCATCGATCTCCAGGTCTATGTCCCGCCCGTCTCGCTCGCGGACCTCCGCGCCGCCGAGCCTGGCGAGCCCTCCGCCGCGATCCGCGCCCGCGTCGTCGCCGCGCGCGAGCGCCAGCACGCCCGCCTGCGGCCGTTCCAGCTGCACTGCAACGCCGAGATGACCAGCGCCGTCCTCCGCGCCACCTGCCGGCTCGACGCCGCTGGCGAGCGCGCACTCGCCGAGATCGTCGAGCGGCGCCGCTCGTTCACCGCACGCTCCGTGGACCGCCTGCTGAAGGTGGCCCGCACGATCGCCGACTTGCTCGGCGAAGAAGACATCGACGCCGACTGCCTCCGCGAGGCAGCCGCCTACCGCGACGTCGACCCGGTGGCCGATCTGCTGCCCGGCATTGGCTCCGTTGCCTCCGTTGCCCCGTTGCTCCCCGTTGCTCCCCGTTGCCCCACCTGACCAGGAGACTCCCATGAGCCCGCTCGCCATCGAGATCTACAAGCAGCTCTGCCAGCACCTCCGCGCCCAGCGCGCGGCGGTCCCGCCGGGCGCAGACCCGCCCGACGAACACAGCCAGCCCAACGAACACAGCTCGCCCGACGAACACAGCTCACCCGACGAACACAGCTCGCCCGACGAACACAGCTCGCCCGACGAACACAGCCAGCCCGACGAACACAGCCAGCCGGTGCCCGCCCCCGACGCTGCGCCGCCGTCGCGCTCGTCGCCGCCCGACGCTGCGCCGTCGCGCTCGTCGCCGCCCGACGCTGCGCCGCGTGCGCGCTCGTCGCCGCCCGATGCTGCGCTGCGTGCGGCGACGCTCACGTACAAGGAGCTCGCCGCTGCCGTCGGCCGCGCGAACCCGTCGCTCGCGACGCACCCGCGCAGCTCCGGATTCCACGCCGCGCTCGGCGAGGTGACCGCCGTGTGCCGCGCCGCCGGCCTGCCGTGCCTGCCCGCGCTCGTCTGCCGCAGCGACACGCGCCGCCCCAGCGCCGGCTACTACAAGGCCGCGCACCCGCGCGTCCGCAGCGACGACGGCCGCGAGGGGGCCTGGCGCCGCGAGCTCGTGCGCGTCCTCGCCGAGATCGCCCGCTTCCCGGAGGTGCTGCCGTGATCGGCTTCGTCTCGCGGAAAGCCCGCGCCTTCGTGACGCCCCGCAACGCGAGCGCCTGCATCGACGCTGGCGCCGGCAAGCCGGCCGGTGCCAGCAAGGGCGCCGGCCCCGGCCATAGCGCGCCGCCCGGCAAGGCGGCCGCCGCCGTCGACAAGGCCGCCGCGCCCGCCGCCGCCAAGGGGGGCGCCATCGGCAGGCTCGCCGCCGCCACCGCCACCGCCACCGC
>DATMCI010000108.1:0-93230 GCA_035558535.1 Kofleriaceae bacterium | reverse complement strand
TTTGCTTTCGACGGCGAGGGCGGCAGGTCCACGCGGCGTGCCAGCGGGCCAAGTCGCGGGTTTTTCATCGCAGGCGCGGACACGGTCCGGTGTCGTGAACCGCGGTTGACGCGGGCGGGTGTGACGACTTCACGCGAAGGCGCGCCGCCGCGGCAACCCGCCGCACGCTGCAGCGGCGTCTCGGTGAAGCGGCGTCGTCTCAGCCGTTCTCTCTCGCGTCCGCCGACGCGTAGCGGACGAGCTCGGCGAGCGCCAGGTCGGGGCGGGCCAGAGGTCGTCGATCGTAAGCACCAGCTGGGCTGCTGGATGCACCGCGTCAGTCCGGTCGGCGCGGGTCGTTTCTTGATGCGCCACGCGGTCAATCGAAACATTCGGGCACGGACCAGTCCGGCATGGTTTACTATCCGCGCGATGGGATACCCGGAGCAGTTCGCTCAACAAACGTTCGCCGAGGAGACGGAGCGCATCACGGGCGGCGCGGCCAGGTGGGAGGATCCGCCGGAGATCCGGCTGGAGAAGGTGCAGGGCGACGGCTTCATCATGATTCGTCAGCCACAGCTGCTGGAGCACCTGCCGGCCCCATGGCCGGAGGCGCGGCCGCACCACGAGGTGCTACTCGAGCTGAAGCTGGCCGGCAATCACCTCGATCGGGCAGCCATGGAGCGGGCCCTGCTCCGCCGGCAGGCGAGGCAGGTGCAGCGAGTCGAGGAGCAGGCCACGCCGTGGCGGGGTGAGGCGCCGCTCTGGCTCGTGGCCTCGCACCTGCCGGAGTGGCTGCAAGAAATGCGGAGCCCTGTGTGCTTCGCGCCGGGCTGCTACTGGATCGAGCCGCAGTGGGGCAGGTTCCTGTGGATCGCGGCGAACGAGCTGCCGCTCCTCGACGAGCTGTATCCATTTTTGATGACGAGGTCCGGTCAGGCGCTCGACGAATTCTGTCGCTGGGTGGCGCCGCGCCGGCCGCTCGAGTGGGTGCTCGACATGCTAGAGTCTTTGTCGATGTCGCTGCCGACCCGCGAGGAGCTGCTCCAGAGGTTCAGTGATGTCGATGATCCGGAGATCCTGGCCCGGCGGAAGCGTATCGCCGATGTCTTGGTCGAGAAGAGCCCCGAGACGAAGCAGCGGTTCATCGATGAGGGGCAGCTGAAAGGTCAGCTGACCGAGGCGCGCGCCACCCTGCGCCGATTGCTCGCGCGCCGGCAGCTCTCGCCGAGCAAGGATGAGGACGCGCGCATCGAGGCATGCACCGACCTCACAGTGCTGCGACGCTGGCAAGACCAGGCCGTGACAGCGGCCAGCGTCTCGGACGCGCTGGCGTAGCTGGCGGGGCCGCCGCTGGCGGAGGCGAGAGCTGCCGGAGGCGGCAGCGAGAGCGACGGAGGCGAAAGCGAGCGTCGGGGGCGGAAGCGCGAGCTGCCAGTGACGGAAGCGCGAGCTGCCAGTGACGGCTCTCGCCCGACGGAGCGCGTGGGGAGGCGGGTGGACGGATCGCGCTGCACAGATCGCGCAACACGGATTGCACACGACGAGGATCGAGGAGCGATCGCGCGCGCTTGGGTGTTCGCGGCGTGGGGAACAGGGGCTGTCTACCCAGGTCGGCAACGGCTGGGGGGCGAGTCCTGCGCTCGTCGAGTTGCGCGAGGCACGGGCGTTGCTCCTGGCGACACGCATCATGAAGCGCATCAAGCAGGTCCATCACATCGTCCTCGCGTCGGCGATGCTCGCCGCGCTCGCCGGCTGCGAGATGGGGGAGGAGTACGTGCCGGAGCCGTTCGAGGACGTCGAGCAAGGCGTCGTCGTCCTCGAAGGCGACGAGCTCGCCCGCGAGCTCCAGACCTCGCCCGCGCGGGAGGTGCCCGAGCCGTTCGTGCGGCTGGGGCTCCTGTTCGACGCCGAGCGGCCGCAGGCGCTCGAGATCGCCACGAGCGCCGACGGGCAGGCGTGGTCTGCGTGGAGCGCGCCCGCGGTCCACCACACCGAGGTCGAGGGGACGAGCAACTTCGTCGGGCAGATCGAGCTGCCCGCGGGCGAGCGCGCGCGGTTCTATCGCCTGCGCGCGACGAACCCGGGCGTGTCGTTCGTGCGCATGGAGCTGCTCGCGTTCCGGCAGTCGGAGCACATCGAGAGCGGCGAGGACGGGATGGCGCCGCGCGCGCTCACGCGGCCGGTCGGCAGCGTGGACGTCCACCTGCGCGGCGAGTGGGGCGCGCGGCCGGCGAACTGCTCGAGCAGCCTCGGCACGGTCACCCGGATGGCGATCCACCACACGGAGACACCGACCAACGACTCGATGTCTCCCCCGGCGCGACTCCGGCAGATCCAGAGCTATCATATGGATGTCAAAGGCTGGTGTGACATCGGGTATCACTACCTGGTCTCGCGCGACGGCCGCGTCTGGGAGGGGCGCCCGGACACCCAGCTGGGCTCGCACGCCGGCGGCGCGAACACCGGCAACATCGGCATCTCGATCATGGGATCGCACGACGCGACGCCGGTCACCCAGGCGCAGGTCGACGTCATCGCGGGGCTCGTGCGCGGCCTCGCGACGGCGCACGGCGTGCCGATGGATCGCACGCGGATCAAGGGCCACCGCGAGTACAAGTCGACGAGCTGCCCGGGCGACGCGCTGTTCGCGCAGCTGGGCGCGATCGTGGATGCGGCGAAGAGCGGGAGCGGGGGCGGCGGCGGGGGCACCGGCAGCGAGGGCACCGGCGGGTCTTGCGATCTGGCCACCGACGCGCCGTGGCGCTGCGACGGCCTCGCGGGCACGACGACGAACGCGGCCGACACGTACTACACGACGTCGTTCGGCTGCTGGGTCGACGCGGCCGGCAACCCGCGCGGGGACGCTGGCGATAACTGCGTCCCGGCGTGCAGCCTCGCGTCGGTCGGCTGCAGCGGGCTCTCCGGCCCGGCCTGCGAGCGCATGCACAACTGGTACACGGCGGGCGCGGACCGCTTCGGGTGCGGCAGCAAGGTCAAGGTCACCAACCCCGACAACGGCAAGTCGGCGGTCCTGATCGTGCTCGATCGCGGCCCGAGCTGCTCGATCGAGAACCTGGTCGACTTCTGGGTCCTCGACATGTCGTATCCGGCGTCGAACTACCTGTTCGGCGGCCCGACGTCGGCGACCGAGCGCGCCGACGTCCAGGTCGAGGTGGTCGCGGCGTCGACCCCGGTGGGGCCGTTCAGCGGCTCGGCGGTGTGCCAGGGCGATCCGGGCGGTGGCGGCGGCACGAGCGCCGTCACGGTGATGGGCGTCCTCTATGCGGGCGAGGACACCGCGAATCGGATCGCCGGTGCGACGGTGACGCTCGGGGGCCAGACCACCACGACGTCCGCGGTCGGCGCGTGGCAGTTCACCAATGTCCCGGTGGGCTCGTTCACGGTCTCCGCGAGCAAGACGGGCTACATGACGCGCTCGATCACGCGCACGACGGACGGCGCCGAGACGTGGGCGAGCTTCGGGCTGTCGCCGGCGAACGCCCCGACGGGGACCGCGATCCTGCAGGGCGTCATCTACTACGGCACGAGCAGCGCGAACCGGATCCCGGGCGCTGTGGTCTCGCTGTCGACGGGCCAGACGATCACGGCCGACGGCAACGGCTACTACAAGCTGTCGAACCTGCCGCCCGGCACGGTGACGATCACGGCGTCTGCGCCGGGCTACACGACGGCGTCGGTGACGCGCACGCTGGCCAACGGCGTGACCGAGTGGGGCAGCGTCAAGCTCGCTCCGTAGTCCGCGGCAGCTCGCGGAAGCTGGAGGCGGAAGCTGGCGGCGCCGGAGGCGGAAGCTGGAGGCGCCAGGGGCGGAAGCGCGAGCAGCCACTGCATCGCGCTGCTCGACGACGCGCGTGGGGAGGCGGGTAGACGGCTCGCGCTGCACAGATCGCGCAACGCGGATCGCGCACGACGAGGATCGATGAGCGATCGCGCGCGCTTGGGGCCTCGCGCGGCGCGGGGAATGGCTGTCTACCCAGGTCGGCAACGGTGGGGATTTTGTCCTGATCTCACCGAGTTGCGTGAGGCACGAGCGTTGCTCCTGACGCCACCCATCATGAAGCGCATCGAGCAGGTTCGTCAGATCGTTATTTCCTCGGCGATGATCGCCGCGTTCACCGGCTGCGTGATGGGGGAGGAGTACATCCCGGAGCCGTTCGAGGACGTCGAGCAAGGCGTCGTCGTCCTCGAGGGCAACGAGCTCGTCCGCGAGCTCATGGCCTCGCCCGCGCGGGAGGCGCCCGAGTCGTTCGTGCGGCTGGGGCTCCTGTTCGACGCCGCGCGGCCCCAGGCGCTCGAGGTCGCCACGAGCGCCGATGGGCAGACGTGGTCGGCGTGGAGCACGCCCGCGGTCCACCACTCCGAGGTTGAAGGGACGAGCAACTTCGTCGGGCAGATCGAGCTGCCCGCGGGCGAGAGCGCGCGGTTCTATCGCCTGCGCGCGACGGACCTGGGCGTCTCGTTCGTGCGCATGGAGCTGCTCGCGTTCCGGCAGTCGGAGCACATCGAGAGCGGCGAGGACGGGGTGCAGCCGCTCGCGCTCACGCGACCGGTCGGCAGCGTGGACGTCCACCTGCGCGGCGAGTGGGGCGCGCGGCCGGCGAACTGCTCGAGCAGCCTCGGCACGGTCTACCGGATGGCCATCCACCACACCGAGACGCCGACCAACGACTCGATGACGCCGCAGGCGCGGCTCCGGCAGATCCAGAGCTATCACATGGATGTCAAAGGCTGGTGTGACATCGGGTATCACTACCTGGTCTCGCGCGACGGCCGCGTCTGGGAGGGCCGCCCGGACACCCAGCTGGGCTCGCACGCCGGCGGCGCGAACACCGGCAACATCGGGATCTCGATCATGGGCCAGCACGAGGCGACGCCGGTCACCCAGGCGCAGGTCGACGTGATCGCCGGGCTCGTGCGCGGCCTCGCGACGGCGCACGGCGTGCCGATGGATCGCACGCGGATCAAGGGCCACCGCGAGTACAAGTCGACGAGCTGCCCGGGCGACGCGCTGTTCGCGCAGCTGGGCGGGATCGTCGACGCGGCGAAGAACGGCACGGGCGGCGGCACGGGCGGCGGCGGCACGGGCGGCGGCGGCACGGGCGGCGGCACGGGCGGCGGCGGGGCCACCGTCACGGTGATGGGCGTCCTGTACGCCGGCGCGGACACGGCGACGCGGATCTCCGGCGCGACGGTCACGCTCGGCACCCAGACGGTCACGACGTCGACGACGGGCGCGTGGCAGTTCGCCGGCGTCCCGGTCGGGTCGTTCACGGTCTCTGCGAGCAAGACGGGCTATATGACGCGCTCGCTCACGCGCACGACGGACGGCGCCGAGACGTGGGCGAGCTTCGGCCTGTCGCCGGCGAACGCGCCGACGGGGACCGCGATCCTGCAGGGCGTCATCTATTACGGCACGAGCAGCGCGAACCGGATCCCGAACGCCACGGTCACGCTGTCGACGGGCCAGACGCTCACGGCGGACGCCAACGGCTACTACAAGCTGTCGAACCTGCCGCCGGGCACGGTGACGATCGCCGCGACGGCGCCGGGCTACGCGACGGCGTCGGTGACGCGCACGCTGGCCAACGGCGTGACCGAGTGGGGCAGCGTCAAGCTGGCCCCGTGAGCCCCCGGCGTATCGGCGCGGCAGAGTCATAGGGTAGGATCGCCGCCGTGCCCGCGAAGGTGTGTCCGAGCTGCGGCCTCGTGAACCCGTCGAAGTCGATGCGGTGTGACTGCGGCTATCAGTTCGAGTCGGTGCGCGAGGAGCGCCGGACGTGTCCGGACTGCGACAGCGTGTGGACCTACGCGACGCCGCGGTGCAGCTGCGGCGCCTGGCTGGACGACGAGGCGCGCCGCGCGAACGTCATGTTCGGGGACCTCCTGGCCAAAGGCTGGGTCGCGCTGGTCAGCGGCATCCTCGTGGTCGTCGTCCCGCTGCTCATCCCGCCGCTCCGAATGCTGGGGATCGGTCGGTTGTCGATCGTGTGGGCGATCATCGCTGGCGCGCTGATCCTCAAGGGCATGCACGCGATCGCGTACGCGCGCAACGGCCTCCGGCGCCACGCGCTGCCGCGGCGCGGGCGAGCGGCGAGGCCGCCGGAGGCGCGGGTTGTCCGCCGCTCGGACGGCGCGCCGCGGCGCTGACGAGCCGCGCCTCAGGTGTCGCCCGAGGCCGCGCGGCGCTGCCCGATGCGGCCTCCTGGTACGCGGTTTGTACCGTCCCTGAGGTATGCCCAGCGAAGCGATTCTCGCGCACGCCATCGCCGAGACGGTCACGCCCCTCGAGGGCGCCGCGCCGGACCTGGATCCCCTGATCGAGCGCATCGGCGACGCTCGGTTCGTCCTGCTCGGCGAGGCCACCCACGGCACGCACGAGTTCTACCGAATCCGCGCCGAGCTCACGAAGCGCCTGATCCGCGAGCGGGGCTTCTCGGCGATCGCGGCGGAGGCGGACTGGCCGGACGCGTACCGCGTCAACCGCTACGTGCGCGGCGCGGGCACCGACACCGACGCGGCCGACTCGCTCGGTGACTTCCGGAGGTTCCCGCAATGGATGTGGCGCAACGCCGATATCCTCGATCTCGTCGGATGGCTGAGGGCGCACAATGAGCGCGTAGACAAGCGCGTGGACGCGCGGGTGGACGCGCGGGTGGGCGTGCGCGGGGGCGACGCGCGCCAGGTCGGGTTCTACGGGCTCGACGTCTACTCGCTCCACTCGTCGATCGAGGCGGTGATCGGGTACCTGGCGCGCACGGATCCGGACGCGGCGGAGGCGGCGCGCGCGCGCTACGCGTGCTTCGACACGCTGGCCGCCGATCCGCAGATCTACGGCGAGGCGACCGCGCTCGGCATCCGCGAGGACTGCGAAGCGGAGGTGGTCGCGCAGCTGATCGAGCTGCAGCGCCAGCGCGCGGAGCTCTTGCGCGCGGGCGGCCCGCTCGGCGAGGACGAGCTGTTCGAGGCGGAGCAGAACGCGCGCGTCGTGGCGCGGGCCGAGGAGTACTACCGCTCGATGTACCGCGGGCGCGTCTCGACGTGGAACCTGCGCGACACGCACATGATGGACACGCTCGACGCGCTCGCGGCGCACCTCGACCGGCGCGGCGACCGGCGCGGCGACCTGCGCGGCGGCGGGCGCGCCGGCGCGTCGAAGATCGTCGTGTGGGCCCACAACTCGCACGTCGGCGACGCGTCGGCGACGCAGCGCGACCTGCGCGGCGAGCTCAACATCGGCCAGCTGTGCCGCCAGCGCCACCCGGGCGAGACGTTCCTCGTCGGCTTCAGCACGTACCAGGGCACGGTCACGGCGGCGTCCGACTGGGGCGATCCGGCGGAGCGCAAGCGCGTGCTGCCGGCGCTGCCGGGCAGCTACGAGGCGCTGTTCCACCGCGTGGGGATCCCGCAGTTCCTCCTCTTCACGGGAGACCTCGGCGAGGCGGCCGGCGGGCTCCACGAGCCGCGCCTCCAGCGCGCGATCGGTGTCGTGTACCGGCCGCAGACGGAGCGCCAGAGCCACTACTATCACGTGCAGCTGCCAGAGCAGTTCGACGCCGTGATCCACATCGACGAGACGCGCGCGCTCGAGCCGCTCGAGCGCTCCGCCGGCTGGGAGCGCGGCGAGCTGCCTGAGACGTACCCGACGGGCCTGTGACGGCGAGGCCCCGGCGAGGCCCGGGCTAGGCCGGCGGCGCCAGCAGGCGCGCCATGTCGTCGTCGAGCCCGCCGGTGATGCGGGCGATCGTCGCGCCGCGCAGCCGCTCCTTGGTCGCCCGGTACGCGTTGCGCGACAGGGCGCCGAGGCGGGCGGCCTCCTGGACGGCGCGCGCGGCGAGCTCCTCCGCCGGGGCGACGGCGTCGAGGTAGCCGGCGGCGGCGGCCTCGTCGGGCGCGTACATCTGCGCGCCGAGCGTGGCGCGCGGCAGCGCGGCGGTCGCGAGGCGATCGCGCGCGAGCTCCATCGCGAGCATCGGCACGGGCAGCCCGATCGAGACCTCGTTGAGGCCGATCCGGAACGCGCCGGCGGCGCCGAGGCGGACGTCGCCGGTGAGCACCACGAGCGCGCCGCCGGCGATCGCGTGGCCGGTGCACGCGACGACGAGCGGGATCGGCGTCCCGTAGAGCTTCATCAGGAGCTCCGAGCCGCGGCGCAGGAGCTGCCGCGCCGCGTCGGGGCCGGCCATCATGACCTTCAGATCGAAGCCGGCGCAGAACCGCTCGGGGCGGCCGGTGAGGACCAGCGCGCTCGCCTCGCGCTCGGCCCGCGCGAGCGCCGCGAGGAGCGCGTCGATCATCGCGTACGACAGCGCGTTCGCCTTGCCGTCGTCCATGGTGACGACGGCGGTGGTGCCCTCGAGGGTGTAGCCGACGAGATCAGTGCTCACACACCGAACCTATCACCCGGCGCCCCCGAACGTATCTAGAGCGGGCGGCGGCCGATCGCGAACAGGTTGACGCCCTCGCCCTCGAACCGGATCTCCTCGCACGGGCTCCGGAACTTGGACTGCTTGAACAGGCGGTTCATGTCGGCCTCGTCGCGGTGGATCAGCTTCCAGTCGAGCACGTGATCCATGAGCGCCTTGCTCGGGTTGCGCGGGTGGAAGTTGCCGAGGATGACGCGGCCGCCCGGGCGCAGGTGGTCGTAGACGAAGTCGAGGAGCTTCACGACGAACGGGTCGCTGAAGTAGTCGATGAGGCCGATGCTGTAGGCCAGATCGAGCGGGGGGAGGTTGAGCTTCTGGTGGCCGCGGACCAGGAAGACGAGGTTGTTGTTCTCCAGCTTGATGTTGCTCTTGAGGCGGCGCTTGTCCCGGAGATCCGCGACGTGGGCGAGCGCCTGCAGGTCGATGTCGAGGCACGTCGCCATGAGCTGGCGGGGATCGGGCAGGGTCGCGAACGTATCGAAGATCTCGCGGGCCGGTCCGCACGCCATGCTGAGCACGCGGGTGGGGCCCTCCTGGGTCTCGGCCATCGTCTTCTGGATCTCCTCGACGAGGAGCCCGCGGCGGTTGCGGACGGCCTTGGCCGCCGGGACGTCGAGGAAGCAGCGATCGATGACCGGACCCAGGCGGCCTGCGCCCTCGGCGCGGTCCTGGTAGATCCACTCGATCGAGAGGAAGTCCCCGGCGTAGCCGCGCGGCTTGCTGTACCAGCGCTCCCCGTTCTTCGTGAGGAGCATGTAGGGGAGGATCTCTTCCTGGATGCGGGTGCCGAGCTCGCGCCGCAGGTCGGGGGAGATCGTCGAGGCGTCGCCGAGCTCCTCGTTCAGGAGATCGCAGAAGGCACGGAACTGCTCGCGGAGCTTGGCGAATACGTCCTCGGGCACCTGCTCGTCGTTCCGGATCGCCTGGCGGTCCGCCTCGGCGAGCGCGCGCTTGACGCCGTCGAGCGCGACGGCGATCTCCTTGCAGCGCTCGGCGAGGGGGCGCTCGAGCGTGACCGGCGCCGGGGCCGCCGCGCTCTTGGCCGCATTCTGGGCCGCGTTCTGGGCCGCGTTCTGCGCGGCGCGCATCTGCCGCGACAGGCCGCGGGCGAAGCTCCGGTAGAGGCGGGCCGCGAAGACGGAGTCCGTCGCGATCTTCGCGTTCAGGTCCTTGCGGAGCAGCACGAGCAGCCGGCTGGTCACGCAGGTGCGGACGTTGACCGTCGCCGGCTTGTCGTCCAGGAAGGAGACCTCGCCGACGAGCTCGCCCGCGCCGAGCCGGACCACCGCCTCGGGGCCGTGGGAGGGCATCCTCACCTCGAGGACGCCATCGAGGACGACGTAGAGGGCGTCGGGGATCTGCCCCTCGACGACGAGGTTCGTGTTCGCGAGGATCAGCTGCTCGACGCCGAGGGAGCGGATCCAGTCGACGTCGGCGATCAGGTCGACGGGTACGCTGAAGACGTCGTGCTCTTGCGTCTGCCGGACCCGTCGATTGCGCGAGCTCGGGAACGCCGTGGTCGAGATTTCATCCAAGCTCACGTGCGAAAACATGAGACGACTCTTACACGGGAGCATATGATCTATCAATCGAGATTTTGTATGTGCTCTTACTCCTTTCGTTTCAGTGATGTAGCTAAATAAAGCTACAGTTCTACTGAATGTGACATTGATCGCAGCCGAATCTGAGGCTATAGCTTCCTCTCGAGGCTCTCCATGGTTGGGCTTGGGTGGGGCTTGACCGTTCAGAAGTGCTCATGCGAGGCTTGGCAAGCAGCCTGCATAACAAGCCCTATCCTCCCATTTCTAGGAGGACTTTTTGGGTGGGGTGGATCACCCAAGTAGTCGATGTCTCGGAAGCAGGATGGAGTGACGGCGAACCAACGAATTCTCGTGATCGACGACAGTCCTCTGGTCGTCGAGGCCATCAGCGACGGGCTCGGGGAGTACGGCGTGGAGGTGGAGGGCCTGAGCGACCCGACGGAGCTCGAGCAGATGCAAGGACTCGAGCAGTTCAACCTGATCCTCATCGACGTCCAGATGCCGGCGATGTTCGGTGACGACGTCGCCTTGGTCATCAAGGGGCGCCATGAGCGCGAGGAGATCCTGGGGAAGAAGAACAGCAACAAGGCGCCGATCGTGCTTCTGTCGTCGCTGCCCGAGCTCGAGCTCGCGCAGCGCGCGCAGGAGGCGGGCGCCGACGGTTACATATCCAAGCGGCGTGGCTTCGACGGCATCATCGAAGATATCCGGGGATGGCTCGACGGGAGTAAGCGGCGTCAACCGGAGTCATGACGGTGCCGCGCACCCCACTGCTTCGCATCCTGCCAGCGATCGGAGCCGTCGACGCGCTGTTCTCGGCGCTGCTCGCCTACACGTTCGCGGCGATGATGGGCCTCGAGGGGAGCAGCCGCGGGGTGGCGTTCGGCGTCTACGCCGTCATGTGGGTCGTGAAGGTCAGCGTCTGGATGGCGATCGTCGCGGTCCGCATGCAGCCGCTGTCGGAGTGGGTGGCCCAGGCGCAGCCGCCGACTGATGCGGCGACGCTCGGCGAGGTCACGGCCACGGTGTACCGCGCGCCGTTCATGGTCTGCGCGGCGTACTCGTTCGCGCTGCTCATCTTCTACATCACCTACGCGGTCGTGCTCTACGTCGGGTTCTCGGACTCGGTGCCGCTCGGGCCGAGCAGCCTCACGGCGTCGGTGCTCGCCGGCGTCGGCATCACGCTCGGCGCGGTGGACCTGTCGTTCCCGCTCTGCGAGTGGCTGCTGGCGCCGTTCGTCGAGCGCGTCTCGCTGACGGCGCAGGAGCACAACGTCCCGGCCCGCGGCGGCGGGATGTCGTACCGCGCGCGGCTGGTCGCGTTCGCGCTGACGCTCGCGCTGGCGCCGACCTTCTATCTGTCCTCGATCACGTACATGAACGACGCGCGGACGGAGCAGCGTGAGCTCGTGCTGCGCGCGGAGCTCGTGGCCGCCCATGCCGCGTTCGGGCAAGACGTCGGGGAGCGGCTGCGCGGCGGCTCGTTGTTTTCGTACGACGCCGTCGGCAACGTCACCGACAGCGAGGTCGCCGACCTCCTCGCCGATCGGCCGGAGCTCCGGCGCCGCTTCGAGACCGCCGTGCGGCGGTTGCCGAGCGGCACGGTGGAGCACCCCCGCGAGGGCGTGATCGCGTTTCGCACCGACGGCGAACGCAAGACGGGCGCGATCGTGCCGCGCGCCCCCTCGGTGTCGTTCGGCACCACGCTCGTGATCATCCTGTTCCTGCTGATCGTCTCCTTGTGGGGGCCGCTGAGCGCGCTGTTCATCGCGAACTCGACCGCCGTGTCGGTGGTGCGGATCGCGGACGCGCTCGCCCACGTGGGGGAGGGCGAGGTGGCCTCCGCGCCGAAGGTGGCGGTGTTTCACCAGGACGAGGTCGGCTCGCTCGCGCGAAACTACAACATCATGATCGACCAGCTGCGGCTCCTCGCGCAGCGCACGAACGAGGTCTCGAAGGGGGCGCTCGATGTCGAGTTCGACATCCTGCGCGGCGACCTCGGCGACGCGTTCCGCGGCCAGGTCACGAGCCTGCGCGAGATGGTCAGCCACATCGCGCATAGCGCGTCGCAGCTCGCCGGCGCGGCGAGCGAGATGTACGCGGCGGCGCAGGAGCAGGAGGCGGCCGCGCAGCAGCAGTCGGCCGGCGTCGAGGAGGTCGCCCGGACGATGGAGTCGCTCCTCGTCGCCGCCACCCACGTGACCGAGTCGACGATGGGCGTCCTGACGCGCGCCGAGCGCACGCGCGAGACCACCTCGCGCACGTCGGAGCGGATCACCGAGCTGTCGGCGCACGCGAACCGGATCGCCGAGATCCTCGACGTGATCCGCGACATCGCCGACCGCAGCGATCTGCTCGCGCTGAACGCCTCGCTCGAGGGCACGCGCGCGGGCGAGGCGGGCCGCGGGTTCGCGCTCGTCGCGGGCGAGATGCGCAAGCTCGCCGAGCGGGTCACCGGGTCGGTGAGCGACATCAAGAAGCTGGTCAGCGACGTGCGCGCCTCGGTGTCGGCGACCGTGCTCGCGACCGAGGAGTCGAGCACGCTCGCCGCGGGCACGACCGAGTCGGCGCGCCAGATCAACCTGGTGACGCAGCAGCAGCGATCGGGCACCGAGCAGGCCGGGCAGAGCATGCGCGACGTCGCGACGATGATCACGCAGTCGCTCGCGGCGACGCGGCAGGTCCGCTCGCTCGCCGAGGACCTGAAGGTCCAGGCCGAGAACCTGAACGCGGTGGTGGCGCGGTTCCGCCTGCCGGCGCGGCAGCCTGGAGCGGACGGATGACGATCGCGATCATGCCGGTGCAGCTCGCGTCGATCTGGATCGCGGTGGGCGCGGTGCACCTCCAGGAGGTGCGCGGGGCGGTGACGTGGGTGCCGCTGCCCGGCGCGCCCGCGCACCTGCCGGGCGTCGTCCCGTGGCGCGGCCGCGCGATCGCCGTGCTCGATCTCGGCGGGCTGCTCGGCGTGGCCCCGCCGGTGCGCGTGACCGAGCCGCGGCCGCGGACGCTGATCGCGCAGGTCGAGGACACGACGTTCGCGATCCCGGCCGATACGGTGCGCGAGGTCCACACGGTGGTGGCGATCGAGGAGAGCCACGCGGCGCAGGTCCGGCACGCGTATGGCCAGGTCGTGATCGGCGGCCAGGTCATGCCGGTGATCGATCTCGCGCACGCGCTCGCGGCGCTCGTGCGTCCGCAGGCGGACCCGCGGTGACGATGCCCATGGAGCTCCTGGTCATCGAGCGCGGTGACGTGCGGCTGGGCGTGCCCGCGGCCCGGGTCGCCGGGATCTCCGATCTGTCGGTGGCCGAGTGCGACGCGCGGCTGCAGCAGCGGCTCGGCCAGCCGCCGGCGGCGGCGGGCGAGCGCTGTTTCGGGTTGCGGGTGCAGGTGCCGGACGGCGAGTCGCTGGTGACGGTGGCGGGGCGGGTCTCGATCTCGGCGGTGCGGGAGGACGAGATCACGCCGCTCCCGGCGATCTTTGCGGGTATCGCGCTGGTCACCGCGGTGGTGTTCGCGGCAGATGCCCCCGTGCTGGTGCTCGACGTCGATGCCATGGTCGCGCACGCTCGAGCGGAGCGGTGAGCGAGAAGCGGCGCAAGCTGCGCGCCCGCTACCGCGAGGTCGCGCTCCAGCAGATCGAGCAGATCCGGCCGGCGCTCGCCGATCTCACGGCGGGGCGCACCAACCCGGACGCGGTGCGCACGATCGGCCGCGCGCTGCACACGCTCAAGGGCGACGCGTCGCTCGTGGGGCTGCCCGCGATCTCGGATGCGCTGCACCGGGCCGAGGATCGGGCCGAGGCGGGGGCGTGGGGCGAGGTCGCCGCGATGCTGACGGCGACGGTGCACGACCTGCAGCGGATGAACGACGACGGCCAGATCCCGGGCGCGGCGGCGCCGGCGGGGACGGCGTCGCCCACAGGGACGGCTGCGCCGCCTGGGCATGCGGTGCCCACGCCCGCATCCACGCCCACGGCAGGCGCGCCCGCGGCCGCGGCGCCGACGGCGGCCGCGCCTGCGCCCTCCGGCGCCGCGCCTGCGCCCTCCGGCGCCGCGCCTGCGTCATCCGGCGCCGCGCCTGTGTCCACCGCCGCCGCCGGGTCGCGGCCGGCGACGCCCACGCGCTTCCCGCCGGTGCCGTCGCCAGCGGGCACCGCGCCTGCGCCTGGCACTGGCACTCCGCCTGTGCCGCCTGTGCCGCCGGTGCCGCCGGTGCCGACGCCGACGCCAGCGGTCGGCGCTGCGCCGGTGAGCGCCGCGCCTGCGCCTGCGCTCGCGCCGGCTGGCGGTCCCGCGCAGGCACCGGCCGGCCCGCTGGCCGTCGGGAGCGCGCAGATGCCGGCCGTCACCCCGCCACCGGGGACGACGGCGCCGACCGCGCAGGCGGCGCCGACCGCGCCGACCGTGCAGGCTCAGCGCGAGCGCTGGGTCCACCTGCAGACGGGCGTGCTCGACGATCTCTCGGAGCGGCTGCTCGAGCTGTCGACGGCGTACAGCCGGCTGGCGGTGCGGCTCGGCCAGGCGATCCGCGAGGCGCCGAGCACGTCCCTGCGCGCGGCGGTCGACGAGGCCGACCACGCGCGGCGCCAGCTCGACGACGTGGTCGGCGCGGCGTGGTCGCTGCGCCTCGTCTCGGTCGAGGACTCGCTGCGCGCGCTCGCCACCCACGCGTCCGAGATCGCCGAGTCGCAGAACAAGCGCCTGCGGGTCCACGTCGACGGCGGGCGCGCCGAGCTCGAGCGCTCGACGATCGACGCGATCGAGCAGCCGCTGATCCACCTGGTCCGCAACGCGGTCGATCACGGCATCGAGGAGCCCAGCGAGCGCAGGGACAAGTCCCCCGAGGCGTCGCTCTGGCTGGTCGCGCGGACGGTCGGCGGCGCCGTCGAGATCACCGTCGAGGACGATGGCCGCGGCATCGATCCGGAGGTCGTGCGGGTCGCCGCGGTCGAGCGCGGGATCCTGCGCGCCGACGAGGCGGCGGCGCTGTCCGACGCGGCGACGTTCGATCTCCTGTTCATGTTCGGGTTCTCGACCCGGCGCTACACGACCGCGCTGTCGGGCCGCGGGATCGGCCTCGACGCGGTGCGCGGCAAGGTCGAGTCGCTCGGCGGCGAGGTCCGGCTGACGTCGCGGATCGGCTACGGCACGCGCTTCGTGCTCTCCGTGCCGGCGGCGATCGCGCGCGAGCGCGCCGTCGTGGTCGACTGCGGCGGTGGCGTGTTCGCGCTGCCGTCGCGCTCGATCATCGCGCTCGTGCGGCTGGGCGATCACGCGCGCCGCGAGGTGGCCGGCGGCATCGCGATCGAGCACGGCGGCGGCTGGGCGCCGCTGCGCGCGCTCGACGACGTGCTCGGGCTCGGCACCGGCGGCGTCGCGCTCGATGAAGACGCGACCCCCGGGATCGTCGTCGACGCCCAGGACCGGCGCTACGTGTTCGCCGTCGAGCGCATCCTCGGCGAGCACGATCTCCTGCGGCGGCCGGCCGACTCGCTGGTCGGCCAGGCGGGCGTGGTGACGGCGAGCTCGGTGCTCGACGATGGCCGGGTCGCGCTGTGGCCGGCGATCCCGGCGCTCATCCGCGGCCTGCGCGCGCGCGCGCGCATCAAGACGGTGGCGGCGGCTGTGCGCCAGCGTCGGCGCGTGCTGGTGGTCGAGGACTCGCCGATCGTGCGCGAGCTGGTCGTCTCCATCCTCCGGACGGCCGACCTCGAGACGGTCGCGGCCGGCGACGGTGAGGAGGCGCTGACCGTGCTCGCCGGAGGGATTCCCGATCTGATCATCAGCGATGTCGAGATGCCGCGCGTCGATGGCTTCGAGCTCCTCCGCCGGGTGCGCGAGCAATGGCCGCGGCTGCCGATGGTCATGCTGACGACGCGCGGCAGCGAGGAGGATCGCCGGCGGGCGGCGACCCTCGGGGCCGACGCCTACCTGATCAAGGCGGAGTTCGAGCAGGGGCGGCTCGTCGACACTGTGCGCCGCCTGATCGGAGACCTCGCTTGACACGGGTGCTGGTCGTCGACGACTCGGCGATCGCACGGGAAGCGCTCTCCACCTACCTCGAGGAGGACGGCGATCTTCGCGTGGTCGGCACCGCCGCCGACGGCGACGCCGCGATCGCGGCCGTGGCCGAGCTGCGACCCGACGTGGTCACGATGGACATCCAGATGCCGGGCGGGGGCGGGCTCCTCGCGATCGAGCAGGTCATGGCGCGCCACCCGGTGCCGATCGTCGTGGTCAGCACGCGCGTCCGCAAGGATCAGACGCTGCCGTTCGAGGCGATCCGGCGCGGCGCGCTCGAGGTCGCGCTCAAGCCGGCGGGGCCGGCCGACGCCGTCGCGCTGCGCGCGGCGGTGCGGCGCGTGGCGGGCATCCCGGTGATCCCCCACGTCGCCGCGCTGCGCGTGGCGCGGCCGCCGCTCCTGGTGACGCCGCCCGTGCGCCCGAACCCGCAGGCGCCGCGGATCATCGGGATCGGCGCGTCGGCGGGTGGCCCGGCGGCGCTCGACGTCGTGCTGGGCGCGCTGCCGGCGACGCTGCCGGCGTGCATCGCCGTGGTCCAGCACCTGCCGGCGGGCTTCGTCGCGTCGTTCGCGACGTACATGCGCAGCCGCACCCCGCTCGAGGTCGTGCTGGCCGAGCCAGGCGCGGCAGCCGAGGTGCGCGCCGGCCGCGTCGTCCTGGCCGCCGGCGATCACCACCTGGTCGCGGCGACGCCGCGGCTGCTCGCGGCGTCGTCGGAGCCGCCGCTGCGCGGGCATCGCCCCTCGGCCACGATGCTGTTCGGCTCGCTCGCGCGGGTGTTCGGTGATCGCGCGGTCGGCGTGATCCTGACGGGGATCGGCGACGACGGCGCCGCCGGGCTCTTCGAGATGCGGGCGCAGGGCGCGCTGACCCTGGGCCAGGACGAGCAGACCTCGGCGGTCTACGGCATGCCGAGCGCGGCGCAGAAGATGGGCGCGGTCACGCGCGTGCTCCCGCTGCCCGAGATCGCAGGCGCGATCCGGCGCGCGGTGGAGGTACCGTCACGATGAAGGAGCTCACGGTCCTGATCGAGCGCTTCGAGCGGTGGACGGGCCTCGATCTGCAGCGCGGCTCGTCACACGCCGCGCTCGAGCGCTACCTGAAGCTGAAGCTGCCGGCCGACGATCCGGCCGCGCTCGCGCGCTTCGTCGACGACGTCACGACCCCGCACCACCCCGAGGCGGTGCAGCTCGTCGACGCGATCACGGTGTGTCACTCGTCGTTCTACCGCGATCCCGAGCAGCTCGCGGCGGTGACGGCGGTCCTGCGCACCGAGCCGTCGCGCCCGGGCGCGGTGTGGATCCCGGCGTGCGCCACCGGCGAGGACGCGTACTCGATCGCGCTGATCGCCGAGAGCCTGGGGCGGCAGGTGTCGATCCTCGCGACCGACATCAACACGCGCGCGCTCGCGCACGCGACCGCCGGCGTCTACGGGCCGTGGTCGGTGCGCGAGCTGCCGCCGTCGATGGCGCTGCCGCGGCGCGAGGACGGCCGCTACGAGATCCCCGAGCGGCTGCGCCGCCCGATCACGTTCGCGCGCCACAACCTGATGGACTCCACGCCGAACACGCCGGGCGGCTGGGACGTGATCGTGTGCCGCAACGTCCTCATGTACATCTCGCGCGAGCGGGCGCTCGACGTGATCCAGCGGCTCGGGGCCGCGCTGCGCCCCGGCGGCTACCTGTTCGTCGGCGCGAACGACATCCTCGCGCGCGCGCCGGCCCCGCTGCGGTTCGTCCGGTTCGGGCCGCGCCACGTGCTGTGGCGGCCGCCGACGCAGACGGCGACGGGGCAGGTGCCGCCCCCGCCGGCCGGCACGCTCGTGACCTCGCTGTCGACGGGGACGACGAACCCGCCGCCAAATTCGTCGTCCGCTCCGCTGGCGGCGGGGTCGATCCCGCCGGTGCTCTCGTCGTCGGCCGGGCTGCCGTCGGGCACGATCCCGCCGGCGACGACGTCGTCGACGCCGGTGCCGGGCTCGATCTCGTCGGGGATGGCGCGGCGCACGCCGACGGCGCCGCCGCCCATGGGCGCAGGCGCGTCATCGGGCGCGTCATCGGGCGTGTCACCAGGCACGTCATCAGGCGTGCCGGCGGCGACCTCGGCGATGCTGACGCCGCCTGCGGGCGTCGCGGCGCCCGGCGCAGCCGCGCAGGCGGCGTCCCGGCGCGCGGGCGCGGGGCCGATCCCGGCGCGCGCGCACGCGCTCCTCCTCGACGGCGACACCCCCGGGGCGCTCGAGCTGGTGCTCGCGCTGCTCGAGGACGATCCGCTGTGCGTCGAGGCGCGGCTGATCGCCGGCATCGCGTACCAGCTCTCGGGCGACGCGCTGCAGGCGACGGCCGCGCTGCGCGCCGCGCTCGTGCTCGCGCCCGATCTGTGGCCGGCCGAGATGTACCTCGGGTTCGCGCTGCTCCAGCTCGGCGACGAGCAGAACGCCCGGCGCGCGCTCCGCCGCGGCTCGCAGCTCGCCGAGATGGCCGAGCGGCTGCCGCTGTCGCCGTCGGTCGCGAGCTGGTTCGAGGCCTGGCGCACCGACGTGATCCAGATGGGCCGCGAGGCGTGGGCGCGCGCGCGGAGCAATCCTGGCTAAGCGCGATCCGGCCTAGCGCACGACCATCCGGCCGCGCACGGTCGCCCGGCCGGCGAGCAGATCGCCGCAGCGCGGGCAGGTGCGCCGCCCCGGGCCGGCGTCGATCTCGCAGCGCTCGCAGGTGTAGACGTGGAATGGCGCCGCGAGGTCGCCCTCCCAGCGGGGGCTCGTGACGTCGAGTGCCACGCACGCGCCGCGCGCCGCGTGCTCGCGCGCCTCCTCGACCGAGGCGCAGTAGTACACCGGCTGATCGCACGCGCCGCAGTGGCGCACGCCGTCGAGCTGGGTCGGGGCCAGCTCCGACCAGCGCTTCGGGCACGCGTAGTCGAACGCGGGGCAGCCCTCGATCGGGCGCTTGGCGATCCGCGCGCGCCACGCGGTGTCGACGCCCGCGGCCAGCTCGCGGAGCCGATCCGTCGCGCGCTGGAAGCCGGGGGCGCCGGGCGGCAGCGCATCGAGCGCGTGCTGGAGGCGCAGGAGCTCGGCGCGCGCGTGATCGCCCCGGCCCTCGAGCCAGTCGGCGTAGACGAGCCGGCTCGCGTCGTCGCCGGTGGCGATCGCGTCCAGGAGCTCGCGCTCGAGCGGCGCGCGGCTCTGGTACGCGCCGGCCGGCTCGGGCGCGACGAGGAGCGCGCGCAGCGTGTACGCGCCGGCGGCGATCCGATCGCGCGGCCCGACGACGCGCGGCGCGGCGAGGCGCTGGCCGCCGACGAACGTGCCGGACGCGCTCCCCAGGTCGGCGACGGAGATCCGGCCGCCGTTCACCCAGATGCGCGCGTGCTGCCCGTCGACGCTGTCGCCGTCGAGCACGAGCTGGTTGTGCGGGCGGTGGCCGATGTTGACGTCGCCCGCGGCGAACGTCCTGCGCCACCTGGGCTCCTCCGCCCGCGAGACGACGATCGCCAGCACGCCCGGGATGGTAGCGCGGCGCTCACGGAGCGCCATCGAGGATCGCCCACGCGCGCTCGCGGCGCGCGGCGCGGGCGCTGCTGGCGACGCGCAGGAGGGGCCGATCGCGCTGCCAGCGCGCCCACTCGTCGCCGCCGGCCGCGGCCCACGGCGCCTCGATATCGGCGACGAGTGCCGGCACGAGCGCGAGGACACCGGCGAGCGCGGCGTGCGTCGCCGCGGCGCGGGCGTCGGCGCGGGCGAGCGCGCCGAGCGCGGCGGCGAGCGCGAGCAGGCGCTCGGCGAGCTCGTGCGGGAAGCGGTGGCGCCGGACGACGCCGATCAGGTAGCCGGCGAGCGCGGCGTGGACGTGGAGGTCCTCGATCGTGCGGAACGGCTTCAGGTACGCGTCGTAGCCGTCGCCGGGGAGCAGGTCGGCGTCGGCCACCGCCACGCGATCGAGCTCGACCTCGGCGTGCGGGATCTCCGGAACGAACGGCGCGGCGCTCGGGTGCAGGCGCACGCCCGGCGCGTCGGCGGCGACCCGCGCGACGCGCAGCTGGTTCTTGCCGCCTTCCTCGCCGACGGACGCGACGACGAGCAACGACGACGCGGCGGTCGCGACGGTCGCCCACTTCTTGCGGCCGGAGAGCTCGAAGCGGCCGGGCCCCGCCGACGCGAGGCGCGCGCGGATCGCGCGCGGGTGGGCGCCGCCCTCCTCGGTGGCGCACAGCGCGGTGACCGATCCGGGCGGGAGGTCCGGCACGAGCACGCGCAGCGCCTCGGCGTAGCCGCCGGCGAACGCGAACCCGAGGCGATCGGCGCACGCGCCGCGGGCGAGCGCGAGCTCGAACGGGGCGGTGAACGCGGCAGCGCGGCGGGCGGCGGCGTCCCACCACGCGCGCAGGTCGCCGGCGGCGGCGCCGTCGGCCGGCGGCACCTGCGGATCGAGGGCGAAGCGCAGCAGGGCGTCCATGCCGGCACGCTGCCACTATTCGCGCGCGCGCGTCCAGCGCTCGATTCATTCGCCGCGGAGCGCGCGGAGCGCGCGGTCACTTCGCCGCCGAGCGCGCCGAGCGCGCCGAGCGCTGGCTCACTTCGCCGCCGAGCCCGCCGAGCCCGCGGAGCCCGCGGCCTGGGGCCGGAGCGTCGTCCTGCCGTGCTGCTCCCGCAGCTTCTCGTACATCTGCTTCAGCTCGTCGAGGCCCTGGCCCGGCGGCGCCTTCTCGATCCTCTCGGCGACCGCCAGGAGCTGCTTCGCGATCGCGTCGACCTCCGCCTGGACGATCTTCTGCTCGGCCGTGGCCCAGGCGAGGAGCCTGGGGTCCGCGCTGATCGCGAGCAGGAACCGGAGCGTCTGGAGTCGGTGGCCGGGGACCTCGAAGTGATCGAGGTAGGCCATGCGGATCTCGTGCTCCTGCTTGGCCTGCTGCAGCGCGATGTCGTTCTGCTGCTTGGCCTTTTGCATGGCGAGATCGCTCACTTGCCTGGCCTGCTGCAGCGTGTACTCGCGCTCGCTGCTGTAGTGCTCCTCGATCGCCGTCTTGATCGGCAGGATCGCCGCGATGATCGCCGTGACGGTGGCGATCAGGCCCGCCTTCCGCCACCACGGCGCGGTGAACGTTTCGATCTGCGCCTTCAGCTCGAGGCGCTCCTTCTGCTGCTTGAGTTGCTCGAGGTCGTCTGCCGCGTCCGCCATGCACTCCCCTTTCGCGGGTTCTCCGCGCGATCGTAACGCCTCCCCGGGTATCCTGCCGCCATGACAAGCCCCGTGCTCCGCGCCTTTGGCTTCCTCGGCTTCTCGCTGGCCCTCTCGCTCGGCCTCCTCGCCCTCTGCCTGGCTCCGTCCGTGGCCGCGGCCGACGACCTGGCCGACGCCAAGGCCGTCATCAGCAAGCAGGTCGACGCGCTCAAGCAGGGCAAGGAGGACACGGTCCGCAAGCACTTCACGGCGCGGCTGCGCGATCGGATCACGGCCGACGCGATCAAGGCCGCGCAGAAGCAGCTCGCGAGCATGACGCTCGACGACCTCGTCGCGTCCGTGGCGCCCGGCTCGGGCAAGGACACAGGCAAGGACAGCCTCAAGATCAAGATGAAGAACGGCCGCACGCTCACGACGCTCGTGAAGGTCGACGGCCAGTGGCTCGCCGATACGATCTGGTTCAAGTGAGCCGCGTCGCGGTGTCGTCGCCGCTGTCGCCGCCGTCGGCGTCGCCGCGCAGCTCCTCGACCAGGAACGTCCAGACCGCCGCGACGCGCGGCACGTCGCGCAGCGCGCGGTGGCCGACGATCCACAGATCGTCTGTGTGCCACGCCTCGGCGCTCGCGCGCAGCCCGGGCGCGTAGCGCAGCGGGACGAGCTTGGCGCGCGCAAGGTACGGGGTTGGCGCGAGCAGCGCGCCGAGGCCGCTGGCGGCGGCGGCGAGCTGGGCCAAAAAGTCGCTCGTGCGCAGCGCGACGTCGGCGGTGGGGACGTGCTGCGCGAGCCACCGCGCGTAGGGCAAGCTCGCAAGGTCGCGATCCCACGCGATCCACGGGACCTGGTCCCACGCCGCGAGCGCGCCGAGCCGCCGCGCGAGCGCGGGCGCCGCGGCGGCCACCCAGCGCGCGGTCTGGAGCCGCCGCGTGACGAGCTCGGCGCCCTGCGAGCGCACCGAGCGCAGCGCGAGGTCGGCCTCGTGGCGCGTGAGGTCGCGCGGGCGCACGGCCGCGTCGAGCTCGATCGAGATCTTCGGGTGGCGCTTGCGGAGCTTCGCGAGGAGCGGCGCGACGAATATGCTCGAGATGCCGGGCGCGGTGCTCACGCGCACGATGCCCTCGGCGGCGGCCTCGACCTCCGACGCCTCGCGCGTCAGCCGCGCGTGCGCCGCCTCCATCGCCTCGGCCGCGGCGAGCATCTGCTCGGCGGCGCGCGCGGGGACGAGGCCCTCGCGCGTGCGCTCGAACAGCGGGACGCCGAGCGCCTCCTCGAGCGCGGCGAGCCGGCGGCTGACCGTCGACGTGTCGAGCCCGAGCCGCGCGGCGGCCGCGGCGAGCGTCCGGTGGCGGCGGATCGCGAGGAAGATCCGCACGTCGTCCCAGCGGACGTCGGCGGCGGCTGCGGCGGCGGGGGCTTGCAAATTTGCCGGCATGGCTTGCGATGTTGCGCGTTGCCTTGCATCGATGCAATTGCGATGTTTCAGGCATGAACACGAACACGAACACGCAGCCCTCGCAGTCCGCGCAGCCTGAGCGCCCCCTCCACGTCATCTTCGGCGCCGGGCAGATCGGCACGCGTGTCGCCCGCCTCCTGCTCGATCGCGGCGCGCGCGTCCGCATCGTCGCGCGCAGCCCGCGGGGCCCGGCGGGCGCCGAGCTCCTGGCCGGCGACGCGCGCGATCACGCGTTCGCGGCCGGCGCGGCCCAGGGCGCCGCGGTCGTGTTCGACACGATGAACCCGCCCTACCACCAGTGGCGGCGCGAGCTCTTGCCGATCGCCGGGGGCGCGCTCGCCGCGGCGACCGCGGCGGGCGCGAAGCTCGTCGCGCTCGACTGCCTGTACATGTACGGCGCGCCGGACGGCCCGATCACCGAGAGCTCGCCGCTCGCGCCCGCCTCGCGCAAGGGCGAGCTGCGCGTCCGGCTCGGCGAGCTGCGCCTCGAGGCGCACCGCCGCGGCGACGCGCGCGTCGCGATCGGCCGCGCGAGCGACTTCTTCGGGCCGGATCTCCCGCTGTCGTGGTGGAGCGATCGGTTCTTCACGCGCGTGCTCGCCGGCAAGCCGGCCGAGTGCCTCGGCGATCCGGACCAGCCGCACTCGTACACCTACGCCGACGACGTCGCGCGCGGGCTCGTCGCGCTCGCCGACGCCGACGACGCGACCGGCGTGTGGCACTTGCCGACCGCGCCTGCCGAGTCCACGCGCGCGCTCGCGCGGCGCATCGGCGCGGCGCTCGGGATCGAGATCGACTTCGCGACGATGTCGCCGCTGCTCCTGCGCGCGATCGGCGTGTTCGTGCCGTTCATGCGCGAGCTGCCGGAGATGGCCTACCAGTGGCAGGTGCCGTTCGTGCTCGATGACTCGCGGTTCCGCGCGCGGTTCGGCTTCGGCGCGACGCCGGTCGACGAGCAGGTCGCCGCACTCGTCGCGTGGGCGCGGGCGCGGTACGCGGCCCGGCTCGCCGCCTGAGCGGAGCGACCGCGCGCATCTTTGCGTGTAGATCCGAGCAGCTGGATGATGCGCCGGTCGTCCGCGCCAAAAGCCGTTCCGGGGAGCGGACTTGCACCGATCCGCCGCCCCGAATGACGCGCTGCGCGCTCATTATATAGGAGGGGCCCGCGTGGCCTTCGATCCGGGTGGGAGGTGCGCTCGTATCTCAGGGGACGATGAGGGGCCCACACAGGCAACGTCGCGCGCTCGCGCTGATGACGTGTGTGCTGTGGCTCCTGGGCGTGGAGGTGCTGCCGAATCTCCACCTCGCGCACCACCACGACGATCACACGCACGCGGCCGACGGGACGATCGTCGCGCTGGCCGATCACGACCACGACGACGCCGATCACGATCACGGCGACGCCGATCACGACCACGACCACGACCACGCCGACGCCGACGCCGACCACGTCGACGCCGACGCCGACCACGACCACGACGACGGCCAGCTCGCGATCGATCACCCGAGCCGCCCCCATCACCAGGCCAGCGGCATCGCGCACCACGCCACCGCGCTGCACCGGCCGGCGGCGCCGCCGCTCGCGCCCGCCGCCGTCGCGCGCCTCACCTGGCAGCTCGTGGCGCTCGCCGACGCGCCGCCTCGCGACACCTTCACAGCTCGCCCGATCGCCCGGGGTCCGCCGACGATCTAGCGCCACGCCACGCCTCGCCGTCGCTCCGCGCGGCGGCGCGGGCCGTGTCACTGGATCGCCCTCCGTCTCTGCGTCGATCGCGCGCCTGCGGCGCGATCGATCGCGGCCGCCGCACCTGCGCCCTGCGCTTGGCGCGACCCGTGCGCCCGCGCGGCCGTGTCCCCGACCCCGGAAGCATTCCCATGAACCTCTTCGAGAACTTCCTCGGCATCTTCCTCGCGATGATGCACCCGCCCCAGCACGCCGCCGATCCGCTGCCGGACACCGACGCGGAGCCCGCGCCCGCGCCCGCGCCCGCGCCCGCGCCCGCGCTCCCGAGCCTCAGCGACGACGAGCTCGCCGCGCTCGCCACGGCGTCCGCCGAGGCCGAAGCCAAGGCCGCCGCCGAGACCATCGTCATCACGAGCGACGCGCCCGCCGAGTCGGCCTCCTCGGTCCACCTCGGCGCCAGCAAGCTGCGCTACCGCGTGCGCACGCAGGCCTCGGACATCCTCCGCCAGGTGCCGGGGCTCGTCGTCTCGCAGCACGCGGGCGGCGGCAAGTCCGATCAGTACTTCATCCGCGGCTTCGACGCCGATCACGGCACCGACATCGCGATCTTCGCCGACGGCGTCCCCGTCAACCTCACCTCGCACGGTCACGGCCAGGGCTACGCCGACTCGCACTTCCTGATCCCGGAGACCGTCGAGTCCGCCTCCGTCCACAAGGGCCCGTACGCCGCGCGCTACGGCGACTTCTACACGGCGGGCGCGCTCGAGCTGCGCACGATCGACGAGGTGCCCGGCCCGACGGTGTGGGTCGCGAGCGGCGCGCCGCTCGGCGACTCGGACGTCCGCCTGCAGCGCTACGACACGCGCCTCGTCGGCATGGCGAGCCCGCGCCTGCGCGACAACGCCGACGACAAGTCGCTGCTCGCGCTCCAGATCGCGCAGAACGACGGCCCGTTCATCAACGCGCAAAACTTCCGCCAGGGCAACGCGCTCGGCAAGTGGCGCGGCAAGGTCGGCCCCGGCGAGCTGCGCTTCGCCGGCACGTGGTACGCGGGCGCGTGGAACCAGTCCGGTCAGCTCCCCGAGCGCGAGATCGCGGCGGGGCGCCTCCCGCGCTTCGGCGCGGTCGATCCGACCGAGGGCGGCACCGCGCAGCGCGCCTCGCTCCAGCTCGGCTACACCGTGCGCGATGAGGCGGCGGGCTCGACCTTGCGCCTCTCGGGCTACGGCGTCCGCAACGAGCTCGAGCTGTACTCGAACTTCACGCTGTTCGCGCGCGATCAGGTCAGCGGCGACCAGATCGGCCAGACCGATGACCGCATGCTCTACGGCGCCGACGCCGCGTACGAGCGCCGGCTCGACGCAGGCGGCGTGCAGGCGCTCGTCACCGCTGGCGCGCAGGTCCGCTACGACGACGCGGAGACGAGCCTGTTCCACGCCGCCAAGCGCGAGCGCCTGGACATGTGCTTCGGCCAGAAGGCCAATCCGTGCAATCACACGGACAATCACATCCTCAATGCCGCGCTCTACGCCGAGGCGGACATCGTGCCGGCCGCGTGGCTCCACGTCCGCCCCGGGCTGCGCGCCGACGCGTTCGTCTGGAACGTCCGCGATCTCGATCCCGGCACCGCCGGCGATCCGATGACCACGACGGGCGGCCGCGCGTCGACCGGCATCGTCAGCCCGAAGCTGTCCGTCGAGGTGCACGAGTCCGAGCAGATGTCGCTGTTCGCCAACGCCGGCTTCGGCTTCCACTCGAACGACGCCCGCGCCGCGGTCTCGTCGCAGGGCGATTCACAGGGTAAAGGCGCGCTCGCCCGCGCGATCGGCGGCGAGCTCGGCGCGCGCATGAAGCCGCACGCCCGCGCGCGCGTCGCGGCCGACGTCTGGTACCTCCACCTCGCCTCGGAGCAGGTGTGGAGCGGCGACAACGGCGGCACCGAGGCGTCGGACCCGACGCGCCGCTTCGGCATGGACCTCGAGGCCTCGCTCGACGCGACCAGCTGGCTCTCGATCGACGGAAACGTCACGTGGGCGCGGTCGACCCTCGTCGCGAACCAGGGCAACGGCGGCGCGCTCGCGCTCGCGCCGCGCTGGATGGGCTCGGGCGGCGTGTCGATCCACGACCAGCGCTCGTTCGTGTCGCTGCGCGCGCGCGGCATCGCCGACCGCCCCGGCAACGACGACGGCTCGCTCACCGCGAAGGGCTACCTCCTCTTCGATCTCGTCGCGGGCAAGAAGCTCGGCAAGCTCGATCTCGAGCTCTCGATCGCGAACCTCCTCGACACCGAGTGGCGCGAGGCGCAGTTCGCCGAGGAGTCGCGCGTGACGCCGGCCGGCGACGTGGTCGAGCAGATCCACTTCACGCCGGGCATGCCGCTCACCGCCACGCTCAAGGCCGCCTATTCGTTCTGATGCCGGGCGCGGCCCGCGAGAAGCCGCGGGCCGGACGAACGCCGTATCTGCAAGGTGCCACGCAGGTTCTGGCGCGGGCCGCGCGCCACGCCCTTCGCGGATCAGCGGCGGCGCAGATCGCCGCCTTGACAGCTTCCGGAGCTAGGTGCCAGATAGCGGTGTGGCCGTTGCAACCCGGATGCAGGAGCGCCGCTCGTCGCGAGCGGTCGCCGCGGTCGCCGCGGCCGTCCTGATCCTCGTCGGGTGGCTCGGCGCGCACCACCGCGCCGCGGTCGCGCACGTCCACGATCCCAGCGGCAGCCTGGTCCACGCCGCGGAGCTGGCGGATCACCACGCCGCCGACACCGCGACGCACCTGCACGGCCGCGCGGATCACCGCGACGCGCCCGGCGCGTGCACGCTGCTCGCGACCCTGCACGCGCGGCCGACCGCCGGCCCCGCGGTGGCGGCGGTCGCCGACGCCGCGATCCTCCCTGCGCCTCCGCCCGCGATCGCCCTGGTCCCGCCCGCGATCGCCACCTACCGGCTCGCTCCGAAGACGTCGCCTCCGCCGACCCGCGCCTGATCGAAGTCGCGGCCGCGCGTGATCTCCCGAGCTTCGTCGGGGGCGCGCGCGGTGATCGCGGCGCGCGGGCCCTGCCTGCTCGCCGCACGGCCTCGTCCCCGCGCCCGCGGGGCAGCCCCGGAGTCGGTGTCTTGAAGCGATCGTGGATCCTCGTGTTTGTGGCGCTCCCGCGCCTCGTGGGGGCGCAGCCCGCCGACGCGCCGCCGCCCGACGCACCCGCGCCCGACGCGCCTGCGCCCGACGCGCCTGCGCCCGACGCGCCGCCGCCCGCGCCGCCCGACGCGCCGCCGCCCGCGCCGCGGCCCGGGTGCCGGGCCACGCTCGACGGCCACGTCGTCGACTCCGCGGCGCACGAGGCCGTCGCTGGCGCCACCGTGCGCATCAACGGCCAGGACGCTGGCGAGACCGACGCCGCCGGCCGGTTCACGCTGCGCGGCCTCTGCGCGGGCCCGGCGACGCTCGAGGTCGAGCGCATCGACTGCATCCCGGCGAAGCGCACGATCACGATCCGGGGCAGCGCCTCCGTCGAGATGGAGCTGACCCTGGCCGGCGCCGAGCTCGTCGAGGTGACCGACAAGGCGCCGCCGCCGCCGAGCATGCGTGCGGCGACCGTGCTCTCCGGCGCGGCGCTCGAGCGCACGCGCGGGCGCGGCTTCTCCGACACGCTCGCCGAGGTGCCCGGCGTCAGCCAGCTCCGCTCCGCCACCGGCGTGGCCAAGCCGATCATCCGCGGCCAGTTCGGGCGGCGCCTCCTGCTCCTCGTCGACGGCGTGCGCCACCGCGCGCAGGAGTGGGGGCTCGAGCACGCGCCCGAGATCGATCCGTTCATCGCCGATCGCATCACCGTCGTGCGCGGCGCGGGCGGCGTGCGCTTCGGGCCCGACGCGATCGGCGGCGCCGTCCTCGTCGAGCCGCCCGAGCTGCGGCGCGAGCCCGGGTACGCCGGCGAGGCGCACGCGATCGGCGCCACGAACGGGCGCGGCGGCACGCTCGCCGGGCGCCTCGCTGGCGCGTCGGCGCGCCTGCGCGGCCTCGCGTGGCAGCTCGAGGGCAGCGCGAAGCGGCTCGCCGGCACCGAGGGGCCCGACTACGCGCTCGACAACACCGGCGCGCTCGAGTGGAGCGCTGGCGCGACGGCCGGCTATACGCGCGGCCACGGCGAGCACCGGCTGTCTTATCGCCACTACCAGGCGCGGCTCGGCGTCTGCACGTGCCTGCGAATCGCGAACGCCGACGAGTTCTTCGCGCAGCTCGATCGCGGCCGCCCCGTCGACGCCGACCTCTACAACGCCGAGTTCGGGATCGATCGCCCGTACCAGGCCGTCTCGCACGACACGGCGCTCGCGCGCTCGCGCTGGGACCTCAGCGGCGTCGGCACCGTCACCGGGACGTACTCGTTCCAGCACGATCTGCGCCGCGAGTACGACGTGGTCAAGCAGTCCACGATCGGCGCGCAGTTCAACTTCCGTCTGGTGTCGCACGAGCTCGAGCTCGTGCTCGAGCACAACCCGATCCACATCGACGATCACTGGCACGTGCGCGGCGCCGCCGGGCTCGTCGGCGTCGCGCAGATCCACGACTACGCCGGGCTGCACCTCGTGCCTCCCTACCGCGCGGCCGGGGGCGCGGCGTTCGTCGCCGAGCGCCTCGTCGGCCACGATCTCGAGGTCGAGGCTGGCCTCCGCTACGACTTCCTCGCGCGCACCGCCGAGATCGCGCGCGACGACTTCCTGCGCCTCGTGCGCAGCGGCCAGCTCGCCGGCGACGCGTGCGGCGGCAGCGCGGCCGATCCGGTCGCGTGCGCATCGCGCTTCCACACGCTCACGGCCAGCCTCGGCGCGCTCTACCGCTTCGATGAGGCGCTGTCGGGGAAGCTCGAGGCGTCGACCGCCTCGCGCGCGCCGAACCCCGACGAGCAGTACCTGAACGGCACCGCGCCGACGTTCCCGGTCCTCGGGCTCGGCAAGCCTGATCTTCGGCCCGAGACCACGTACTCGACGTCCGCCACGGTGACGTACCAGCGCCCGCGCGTCACCGCCGAGGCGTCCGCGTACGTGAACCTGATCGACGACTACATCTACTTCGCGCCCGCGCTCGACGCGGACGGCAACGCGATCTTCGATGTCCTGATCCGCGGCGCGTTCCCGCGCTTTTCGACGCGGCCCGTCGACGCGCTGTTCTATGGCGCCGACGGCGGCGTCTCCGTCACGCCGCACCCGCGCGTCGAGCTCGGCGGCCAGGCTTCGATCGTGCGCGCGAAGAACGTGCGCGACGGCGGCTACCTCGTGTTCGTGCCCGCGGACCGGTTCCGCGGCGCCGTCACGCTGCGCGCGCCCGACGGCTTTGGGCTGCGCAAGTCGTTCGTGTCGGTCGCCGCGACGTATGTCGCGCGCCAGCGCCGGTTCGATCTGGCCGCCGACTTCGCTGAGCCGCCCGCCGCGTACGTGCAGCTCGGCGCCGAGCTCGGCACCGAGACCACCGCGCTCGGCCAGACGGTGCGGCTCGCGCTGCAGGGCCAGAACCTCGCGAACGCGCGCTACCGCGACTACACGAGCCTCTTGCGCTACTTCGCGGACGAGCCCGGCCTCCAGGTCTGGCTGCGGATGAGCGTGTTCTTCGACTCGAAGCAGCCCTCTCGCGCGAAAGGAATGTGAGCATGCGCCCCTCTCTCCAGCTGTCCGCATCGCTCGCGGCCTTGGCTGTCCTCGGCACCGCCGCGTGCGGCGATCTGGGCGACGGCTCCCAGAACGAGAACGAGGTGATCACCACGGTCCTGCTCCGCTTCGCGCCGATGGGCGGCGGCGCGGCGCTCGACGCCGCGTTCGACGACGCCGATGGCGACGGCGGCGATCCGCCGCGGATCGATCCGATCGATCTTGCCGCCGGCACCACGTACACGCTCACCGTGCGGTTCCAAAACAAGCTCGAGGATCCACCCGAGGAGATCACCGACGAGGTCGCCGACGAGGGCGCCGAGCACCAGCTGTTCTTCACCGGCACCGCCGTCGACGGCCCGGCCGCCGCGCACCCGGGGGCGCCGCTCCAGCACAGCTACGCCGACGCCGACTTCCTCGGCCTGCCGATCGGCCTCTCCAGCACGATCGCCGCGTCGCCCGGCACCGGCACGCTCACCGTCACGCTGCGCCACGTGCCGGCGCTCGACGGTGCGCCCGTCAAGACGTCGGACCTCGCGGAGCGGGTCAAGGCCGGCGGGACCGGCGCGATCGGCGGCGAGACCGACGCCGAGGTCAGCTTCGCGGTGACCGTCCGCTGATCGCGCTGCTCGCGCCGATCGCGCCCGATCGCGCCTGCTCGCGCCGCTGGACGCGATGCATTGCGAGCGACCACGGCAGTCGACAGGAGTCGCCCGCCTGGCTGTATGGAATCGATAAACACGAGGGCCGCCTGAATATAGATTACGCCTGGCAATACTGATCAGTGAGCGCCGACGCTCGCCTGTGCTCGGCGGAATGAATATCAGCGAAGGACCGGCTCGGTCCGGCCCTTCCAAACCGCATATCACTGTGTAGACAATCGCGCGCGTGGACGCAGTGCGATGGATTCGTGCTCCGGCGTTGCGAGGAGATGGTGAGTGGGGACGCCTCTCGAGTAGAGCAGCGCGCGGGAGCCTGCTCTGATGTACGAGCGGAGATTTGGCGAATCGATGGGGGGGTATGCGGTGCCCGCGCCCGCGCCCGCACCCCGCGAGCTGAGCGCGCCCGCTCCGCTCACGCCCGCCCAGCGCGCCGATGAGGCCGCCGTCGAGCTCTCGCGGCTCCTCGATAGCGTCGACGTCGCGCTTGGCGCTGTGCGGACCGCTCATGCCGCCAACGATCCAGAGCGCTGGACCGCGGCGCGCACCCAGCTCTCGGAGCGGCTATGCGGGGCAGCTCACGCCGCTGATCGCGTGCTCGCGCTCGCGCAGGAAGGTGGCCAGGACGCGGCGGCTCGCGTAGACGCGGTGGCGCAGCGGCTGGCCGTGATCGAGCGCGAGGCTGCTGCCGCCGTGGAGGCGCCCTCCGGGCTCGAGTCGATCGCCCGTGAGGCCGAGATCCACAGCGTGCTCGCTGCGCCGATCCAGGGCAGCGTCGCGGCGGCGTACGCGCAGAAGGAGGCGGCGCTGCGAGAGCTGCTCGGGCAGCTGGACGCGCAGGACAGCCGCGTGCTCGCGGCGCGGCTGCGGCGAGCACGCCCGAACGATCCGCTCGCCACGGCGTTCGGCCGGATGACGAACGATCGCCGGGCGCGCGTGCTCCAGTTCCTCGACGACGCGCGCCGCCGCGAGTGGGTGCGCCGTGAGGACTTGCTCCGCAAGCCTTGGGCCCGGAGGCCGGCGCCGCAGGAGGCCCCGCTCGCGGCGGCCGCGCCGCTACTCGCCGCCGAGCACGCACGCTCCGCGGCTCCGGCCGAGGCGGCGAAGCGCGAGGCGCAGCACGCGCCGAACGCCGCGGCTGGGCCCACGCTGCCTCCCGGCGTCGACTACCAGCCGATCGGCGCCGCGGGCGAGCTGCTGATCCGCGTCTCCTGGTTCACGCGCGACGGCGCCGATCTCTCACAAGCCAGGATCTACGCGCCGACCCGGTGGCCGCACCTGCTCCGCGCGCTCAAGACGCACGTGTTCTGGTGGATGCCGGAGACGGCCTTCGAGCACCCCGAGACGATCTACCTCCACGGGCCGATCCATCCCAGAGGCGAGGTGATGCGCACGTCGCCACCGGCGCCCGCGCTCTTCTCGCGGATCGGCCTGCCGCCCCATTCCACGGTCGAGTGGCTGTTCGAGGCGGACGCGGGCTACGAGATCATCACCGCTTCGGTCCTGCCGCACCTCGAGGATCTGCCCGATGGGTGGAGCCGAAAGCGCATCCCGCCGGAGATCGAGGAGCGCTCCGAGCGCCTGCTGTTCCAGAAGGCCGGGCTCGCGCCGCCGCGGATCAGCATGGTGCTGGACCGCACCGCGAAGCTGCACAAGGAGGCCAGCGCGATCGTCACGCGGGTCCCCGCCGAGCACATGCGCGCGCTGCTCGGAGCCCGCTGGGACGATCTCGTCAAGGGCTCGTCTGCAGGCGAGCCGCCCGCGGCCTCGCTGTTCGAGGGCGTGGCCTTCGACAACTCGATCTCGATCGAGGATCGCCAGTACTTCATCGCGTGGACGAAGCGCGTCTACGGCGCCGCGCCCGGCCGGATCGGCGCGCCGCCCGACGCCGCGAACATCGACACGCTCCGCCGCATCGACGCGCACCCGCTGAAGGCCCAGATCCTCGCGCGCCTCCAGCAGGCGTCTCCGGACGGCGCTCGGAGCATCTGGCGCGATCTGGATCGGTTGATCCACGACGTGCAGGAGGCCGCCGTGCACGAACAGCACGGCCTGACCACAGCCGTGGGTGCCACCGCCGGCCACGAAGCCCCGCCGCGCGTGCATGCCGGGCCGGCGTCGTCCGTTACAGCCGCGTCCACCGTCGCGAGCGCTGCGGGACCGCGCGCCCGCTACCACGCGCGGCCGATCACCGGCGAGATCGTGAACGAGAGCTCGCTCGCGAGGGCCGGCAGGGAGCTGGCGCTTCACTGCTCGACCTCCGATGGCCAGGGCCCCGGGTTCGTCGCCGTCGCGATCCGCTGGATCGCCACGCCGGTCGGCAAGCCCGCTGAGCTCGTGCGCGAGGGCGTCACGACGCACTTCGCGCATCACGAGCCGGCGCGCTGGAAGGTCCGCTTCGACCAGGTCGGCACGTACCACATCACGGCCTTCGTCGATCACCAGAGCTACTGGCCGGCGCACTTCGAGACGTTCGTCGAGGTCAAGACCGAAGAGGACCGGCTCGACGAAGTCGAGGCCGCCGCGTTCGGCGACCTCGGCGCGCAGACGAATCGCACGGGCCGCCGCGAGCTCTTCGAGGTGTCGTGGACGAACGATCGCCTCGGCGACGACAAGTACACGTTCGGCGATCTGATCGAGGGCGAGGTCCCGGCCGGCTTTCAGCGTCGCTCGCTCGAGGAGCGCGTCCGGTTCATCGCCGCCGACCACGCGCGGCTCGAGCGGCTGATCGCGCGCTATGAGGGCGAGCGGCGGCACGCTCGCGGCGCGCGGGACATCGTCGCGTACGCCCGTCACGCGCTCGCGTCGCTCACGTCGACGCGGCAGCGGATCTGTGAGGACGGCAAGGACCTCGCGCCGTTCGAGATCCGCGGCGCGTTCCTCAGCGAGCGAGCTGGCGTCCGCTCCGGCACGCTGAGCCTGATCGGGCTCGCCGGTCGCCGTCGCGCGGACGGCGCCGCGCAGACGGGACCGCGCGATGACGCGCCGACGATCGTCCGCATCCACGATCTGACCCAGCTCTACGAGCCGCGGAGTGCCGTCTACACCGGCGAGGATCGCGACTTTCGCGAGGCGATCGAGGACGCGTTCGTCGATCTGTGCAAGTCGTACCCACCTGGCCGCGTGAGCGTCCTGTTCGAGCAGCTCGGCACGGACGGCAGGCCCAGCGGCAAGACGATGGGCTTCGAGCTCCACACCGGCACGGCCTGGAAGGACGTCCGATCCACCGTCTGGGACGGCAAGGTCCAGCTCGCGGTGAACCTCGTCGCCGCCGCGGCTGCTGTCTTCATCCCCGGCGCGGCGCTCGTCACGATCCCGCTCGTCACCGCCTACAACGCGACCGACACGCTCGCCACGCTCGCCGAGCTGCACCGCAAGGGCCAGGCGACGTGGAAGGACGGCTTCGAGGCTGGGCTCTCGATCGGCCTCGATCTGCTGCCGTTCCTCGGCCGCATGACGAAGGCCGGCAAGCTCGGCGGCACGGCGCTGCTCGCGCTCGACGTCGCGCAGACGACGACGAATGTCGTCGTCTTGGCCGAGCAGGGGATCGCCCGGGTCGGCTGTCTCCGCGATCGGCACATCACGGCCATCGCCGCGCTCGCCGAGGAGATCGAGTATCTCCGGCGCGTCAACGACTCGGATCCGCGCATCGCGGAGAAGGAGCGAGAGCAGGCGCGGTTGATCGCCGCTGCGCGCGGCGCCGCGGCCGAGGCGTTCGCGGAGATGGCGAAGAGCGGGGCCGTCATGGTGTTCGCGCCGGTCGCGTTCAACCACTTGATCGCTGGCCGCCCGACGCGCACCGCGAAGGAGCTCGAGGCCGCCGGCATGTTCGTGCACGAGCCCGGAGTCGAGCCTCGCTACGATCCGGAGACCGGACGGATCCACGGCGATCGCTCGCGGCTCGACGACGTCCGGATCAAGGCGCTCCAGGAGGCGTACCTCCTCGACGTCTACCGCCAGCACGCCGAGATCGCGGCGATCCTCGGCGTGCGCCCCGAGAGCGTGGCCTTGCTCCGCAAGCCGGGCCACGCGCAGACGACCGTCGCGCAGAACAGCGACGGGATCTGGGAGATCACCGCGCCCGCGGGGCGGCCGCACGCCCGGATCCTCGACGATGTCTGGGGCCAGCGTGCCCGGTCCGCCACGGCCCCGACCGAGCGCCCGGCGCGGCTTGTCGGCGGCGACTACACGCCGGTCTTCCACGCCAAAGACCTCCTCGAGCTCGGCAGGCCCGTCATCGTCGGCGACCGGATCGCGAGCCGGACGGACGCGGAGGCGATCCTCTCGCGCCTCGCGCGCGGCGACCGCCGGGCGCTCGCGGAGCTCGGCGTCTCCGCGCTGCCGAAGGGCTTCGACCCGCGCGGTGTCGAGTGGGGGCTCGGCCGGCTGCCCGACGGCACGTACGTCCTCGTCCGCGGCCACCATGGCGAGGTCGACTGGAGCCCGTTTCCGGAGGTTGTGCCGATCGCGCACACGCACTCGCTGCGGCACGACAAGCTGCTCGCCGCCGACGGCGGCACGCCCGGCATTCACATCGACGACCTGGCCCTGGGCCGCGGCGCGAACGCGCAGAACCGGGCGCGCTGCTTTCCGTCGGCGGCCGATGTCGCGTTCGTCGTGCGGAACGGCCTCGCGATGCATGTCGTGCACACGCCGTACGTGCACGCCGGCGACCGGCGCGTCGGCAACGCCGTCGGCGACTTCAGCGATCTCCCCCGCGTCACCTTCGAGATCACGGAGGCGTCGCGCATCGGCTCGCACGCGGGTCAGGCGGACATCCCGATCTACCGGGCCGCGCTCGTCGCGAAGGACAGTGACGGCGCCTTCCTGTGGAGCGGCACCGTGTACGCCATCCACCACCCGTCGGTGGGGAGCCACCTCGAGCTCGAGCTGCCCGCGAGCTGGACGCAGCCCGGCGCCGGCGGCAGCCCGACCCACCTGGGCGGCTCGACGGCCGCTCCGACCCGCGCGCCGGCCAGCGAGCGCGAGGAGCGCGGCCTCGCGGACTGGAAGCAGCTCGAGGCGTCGAACCGCGACTACGCCGGCCGCTACGACAACGACGAGTGGCTCGATCGCTACGAGCAAGGGCTCGTCTTCGACCTCGAGCACCACGTCTGGAGGCGGCCCGACGGCAAGGTCTACACCGCGCAGCGGTTCGACGACACGCGCTGGACGGCGAAGAAGATCTTCCGCTACCTCACCGGCGACGACGCGCAGTCCGGCCTCCAGCGCTACGTCTCCATGCTCGAGGTCGAGGGCATCGCCGACCGGGCCGCCGTCATCCGGCAGATCGACGCGCTCCGCCCGCTCGGCAAGACCGAGGACACCGTCCGCCACGCGCTCAAGGCGCATTTCGAGGCCGCGATCCTGCAGCGGATGACCGCGCCGCCGACGGAGGCCGGCAAGCACGCGGCGATGCGCCGCATCACCGAGCGGCTGGCCCCCGCCGACAAGGGCAGCCTCACCGAGAAGTGGTACCAGCACGTCGTCCTGCACGGCCAGGGCAACCCTCACGTCGCCGCGCGCAAGGACGCGCTCGAGGGCCAGGGCGTCGCGCTCGAGAAGGATCGCTTCATCGACTTCGTGCACGGCGGCACGGCGCACGAGATCAAGTCCGGCGAGGGCAAGCTCTCCGCGGACGATCTCTCGCAGATGCGGGACTACGCCCGGATGGTCGATGGTCGCGCGCGAGTGAAGCTCGGCGATGGCACGACGGCGACGATCGAGAGGGTGCAGTACACGTTCACGTCACCGGCAGGTGCCAGGGCGAACGTGGAGACCTTGAAGAAGATGTTCAAGCCCCCATTTGCCGGCCGGTTTGCCGTCGAGATCTTCACTCCGAGCGGCAACCGCGTCCTGCTCACGAAGGAAAGCGAGCTGACAGCGCAATCGTGGCTATTTGAATAGGAGCTATCATGGAAGTGGAGATCTTTGGAGGCACATTCAGCAGCTCGGACCAGGCCAGGCTGCTGCACGCGATCATCGCGGAGGCGCCCTATGCGCGAGGTTGCCCGACAGGCTTCGACATCAACCTCGTGGATCGAGCGCCGCCCCCGGACTGGTTCCGCATCGCGATCGGCAGCGACGATCGAGTGGCTGCCAGCTGGGGGGATTACCGGACGATTGCCTGGGAGCCCGACGCGATCGCGGCCGACTTCCCCGATATACCGATCGAGCCCACGGCGGTCGCGCATTTCATCTCGCGGCTGCCGTTCGAGGTAGCAGTGATGTCGAACGTGACCGGGTGGACGAGCCTCGATTACCGCGGTCCGGCGATCGCGGCAGGACACGCGCTGTTCGGCTGGGCGATCGCGTTCAAGGGCGCCGGCCACGAGCGCGCGCTCGTGTCGCGGCGCTGGCTCGAGCACGGCCCGTGGCGAATCGTCCGCGGTCCCGAGGACACCACGCTCGTCCAGTTTCACGACCTCGCCGCGGACGACGCGACCGCGATCGCCCAGGCCCGGCCCGGACACCGGCTGCTGATCGCGGGCTACCTGCGGCCGCAGCACGACTACCAGCACGACGTGCGAGGCATCTACACCGCCGAGGATCGGCTCCTGCGCATCGTCGTCGTCGGCCGCGACGTCCCGGCCTCGGAGATGACCGACGCGTGCGCCGCGCGCCGCGACAACCGCGACGACCCGCAGAAGCCGATCGCGAACGTCGCGTTCATCTTCCTCGAGCGGGGCGCCGCGGAGCGCCACCTGCCCGAGCTCTGGCTCCGCGGGCTCGAGTGCCGCGTGGTCGAGGACGGCGTCGAGCGCCGCCTCGATGACAGCTACGACCCCGTCGCCTCGAAGCCCGCCTGGGTGGAGGCGCTGCAATGACCGCCTCGGTGAGACTAACGCTTCTGATCGGAATCGGAATGACTGTCATTGCAGCACTGACCGTCATCGGGTGCGATCCCGAGAGACCACCGCCCTCAGAGCACTGGGCTGCGTGCGTGCTGACGAAGCAGACCTGCCAGGACGTGATCGCGCGAGGCTAGCTGAACTTCGCCGACAGCGTGATCGGCACGGCCGCGAGCGCGCGAGAGATCGGGCAGCCCTTCTTGGCGTCCTCCGCGAACTTCTGGAACTGCTCGTCGGTGATGCCGGGCACCGTGCCGGCGAGGTCGAGGTGGATCCCGACGATCGTCCAGCCGATGTCCTGCTTCTCCATGCTCACGGTCGCGACCGTGGTCAGCTCGGTCGGCTCGTGGCCCGCGTTCGTGATCTGGAACGCGGTCGCCATCGTGAAGCAGCTCGCGTGCGCCGCCGCGATCAGCTCCTCGGGGTTGGTGCCAGCCTTGCCGTCCTCGGACGTGAACCGCGCGTTGAACCCGTACGGCTGATCCTTGAGGGCGCCGGACAGAGTCGAGATCGCACCCGTGCCTTTGGGGCCGGTGCCGCGCCAAACTGCAGTGCTCGTTCGCTTCAGCATGGTGCGTTCATACCGCGATCCGCGCAGACGAGGCTGATCCGGGGGGGCCGACCGCAGATGCAACCAGCCGTGCCACGATCACGCAGCTCGCTGGTGGCCCTGAGGCTGGAGACGAGCACGCAGAGCCCGCCGTGCAGCGCTCGACGCGCGCCGGCAAAAGCATAGACGCCGGCGTTCAGACGGGGTGTGCGACGCCGCCTTTACGCTTGATCTCGAACCCGTAGCGGTAGATGTCTGGGACGTCGATCTGGTCGCGAGGTCGCACGCTGAGCACGCCGATCCGGACGAGCTCGTCCACGACCTTTTCACCATCGGTCCCCAGGCCATCGGGTCCGTCAAGTGGGCGGGACAGCGCCTTTTCCACCGCGCGACGATCCATGAGGACCGTACGCCCCTTCAGGTGGTGCAGCCGCGAGACGAACTTGTATTCCTCTTCGAGCTCGTTGACGCGATTCAGCGATGTATTGCGTAGCCCCGCGACCAGATCGGCCGGTGTGAGCAGCCGCTCGTGTGTTGCCCTCGCCCCGGTGTGGAGCGCGTGGTCCGCGGCGTACGAGATGAGGTTCAGCAGCGATCGCGGGACCACCCGGACATTGGCGTCCTGGAGCCGGTTGGGTATCCAGCGATACGTGTATCCTTTCTTGGCGCCTTCTCCCATCAGCGGTCCGGCGAGGTGTTCGACGAACTTCTGCTGCGATACGGGGCCGGTCTCCGGAAGCGGCGGCGGCATGGGACCGAGCGCCGGATCATCGCGCAGGGGAACTCCGCGAGTGCCGCGCTCGATCCATTCGCGGAGCCCCTCGTGCAGGCTCGCGGCGTGGCGGATCAGCACCTGGAACAGGCCTTCCTTGTCCCAGTCCAGCGAGACCGAGCGCGAGCGCAGCTTGCTGGCGTCGGAGAACGAGCCCAGGCTGGTCTGGAAGATGTCCTCCCGTAGGAAGATCTTCGGCCTCAGCCACCGATAGCGGATGCCGAGCGAGCCCCATAGCGCGAGGAGCCCTCCAACGTAGCGCTGCCGCAACGCCGGCTCGTAGACCGCGATCTTATCGAGGTGGTCGTAGGTGACGCAGAGCGGGCTCGCGAGCCCGCCGTCCAGCCGATCGAGCCACTGGGTCAGCGTCGGGATCATTGCCTCCGCGCGGCTCAACCACCCAGCGACGTCGCTTCGGGCCGCGCGCCAGCTCGCGTGGAGCTCCGCGAGCTCGCCTGCCTCGCCGCGGCCATCCTCGATCAACCGGCAGGCGAGGTGCGCCGACCAGAACACCCGCATCGCGCGCTCGTCGGACGGCGCCGCGTGCTCGAGGTTGGCGGGCTCGGGGTGTTTCGGGCTCGCGCTGAACCCGTCGACCCAGGCGACGTCCTCGATGCGAGAGTTTGGAAATAGGTGCGCCAAGAGCACCGGATCATCGCGCGTCCGATCGAGGAACTTGAAGAGGGCGGTTTTGCCGGCGCCGCGATCCCCGCGGATGATGAAGTTCTCCGGCCGTAGTGCCAGGCCGTGGCGCGGTAGCGGGAGGAAGACACGCCGGATGTCCTCGCACGCATCGGCGTCGGCCGGGAGGCGCGCCAGCTCGGCGAGCCTCGCCTTGCGCTCGTCGGAGTTCATGGCGCGGCGTCGCCTCCATCGAGAGCCGCTCGCTCGGTCGGAGCACCTGGATCGGGATCATCGCCGGTCTCGGGCTCGCACAGCTCCACGAGCCGATCGCAAAGCCTACGGAAGTCGTCGCCGTCGAGGATCTCGGCCGGAATCGCGTCGAGTGTGCTCGTGCGCTCCAGCGCGGCGTGCTGGAAGATGGGCCGCGGGAAGTGGGGGGCGTCATCGGCATCGCGCGCCTCGACGTCATCCCCCGCATAGACCCACTCGCCGAACAACTCGTGGACCTCTTGGCGAAAGTCGAGCTCCTCGCTCGTCGGTGAGTCCCTCTCTTCTCGCAGGGGCGCGAAGGTATGCGCGACGAGGATTCTGCGCAGCGCCTCGGGCGTCTTGCGCCGTCCGATTGCCTGCAGCGCGATCTCGAGTCCTAGGAGGTTCTGACGAGTGGCCCGCGAGACCAGCACGTCGACGTGGGCCAGAGCGTGGAGCGACAGGCCGCCAAGATCGTGGAGTCCCGCGCGCGAGTCGATCAGGATGTAGTCGGGCTTGAGCTGGGTGCGGATGGCCTCGAGGAGCGCCTTCAAGGCGGCGCCCACCGGGCTTTCGGTGGACTCGAGACCGCCGGTGGCGAAGTCTAGCCGCCCGAGCTTCTCGACGAATGCCCAGTTCAACCGACCGGCGGGGATCACCTCGACTTTCGGCCCCAACTCGTCGCCCAGTGCGCGCGCGGCCCCGGTGCACCGTGCGAGGTCGGGGGTACCTGTGATCAGGTAGTCGATGACGAAGTCCAGCACGCCGCGCTCGGTCTCGACTCCGAGGAACGTGCCCAGCCCGGGTGCTTCGAGGTCCAGATCGACGGCCACGATGCGGTGACCTCGCGCGGCGAGGATGCGCGCCACAGCCGCGAGCAGCGTGGTTCGCCCCACGCCGCCCTTGAACGAGTAAAACGAGACGACGGCCGGATTTGCCGTCGTGAGCGACCAGTGCGGATCTACTGGCTGGGCCGAGAGCCACGCGTGCTTCGAGACCAGGCGCTGCATCGCTCGCCAGTTCTTGCCGCGGGCGACCGGGATCCCTGTGATGGGATCGGCGACGGGCGTGTCCCACGTGCGCGGCCACTCGAGCGATTGCTCGAGGATCGCGTGCGCTACGCGACGCTCCTCTCGAGAGCCGGCGGTGCTGAGGATCGGACCGGCGAAGTAGTGGCCGAGCCTTTGGGCGAGCAGGTCGGCGAGCGCCTCCAGGTCGCACGGCGTCGTCACTGCGCCCGGGTCGACGACGAGGCGGACGCGTCCCGCGAGATCGCGCACCAGGCACACCCGTGCCAGCGCGGCGAATCCGGGATGTCCCTCACAGAGGGGCACTACGTTGGAGATGATGTCGTCGAACGTCATCGCTAGCGCAGGGCTCCCTCATCGAGCAATCCATCCGCCCACAGGCTGGCCACTACCCGGTCGACGACCTCGCGCGCCTCTCTCGTCACGGCGGTCGCGCGGGCGAGGTCGAACGTGCCGGTCGGCATGTACCGGCTCTGCACGGTCCACGTCCTCAGCTCCTGGTAGCGTGCACCCCAGTCGGCGGGGAGATAGCGCCGCGCCCTCGGATCGAGGTGCAGCAGCAACCTGAGGCTCTCCGCCTGCGAGGTATCGAAGCCGTGCCCGATGGCTCTGCCGAACCACTCTTCTCCGAGACAGGCCGCCTGGGCGCATTCCGGCCCGAACCCCGCGATGTGGAAACTCTCGTCGAGCGCGCGATTGGCGCCCTCCGCGGTGAGGTGCTCGGCCACACGGACGTGCCGCAATGCCGCGGAGACAAGGTCGCTCCTCCGGCGGACATCGGAACGGATCCGATCACGGAATTGCGGCTCCTGGCGCAGCTGTGCCGCATAGATACGCTTGTGGCCGCTGCGCTGGGCCTCCGCGAAGGCGACCGCGCCGCTGTCGCGGGTGGCAAACACCAATTCGCCGACGTGGGACGGCAGCAGGCTCCCGGGAGGCGCTTCGTGATCGATCTCGATCCGCCGAGGACCGAAGACCTGGATCACTTCACCATGGAGCGTGATCTTCAGCCCACCTCGGCCGGCGAAGGCGCGGGCCTTGTTGACGATCTGTCGGGCCGACCAACTCCAATTCAGGTCGAGCTCTGCAGGATCAATCTTTCGTGCGTCCGAGATCCCGATCGGGCGCTGCGGGATCGCCGGCCGCTCACCGGCGATGATGGCGTCCAGGTGCTGCAGCAGGGCCGCCGCCGCGAGATCGGCGAGCTTCCCGGTGAGCGAGATCGCGTCGTCGCTCTCGAGGACGACGACGCGATCAACCGCGTAGAGGTCGCCAGCGTAACGATCGGGGGTCAGCCGGACGAGCGAGACGCCGCTCTCCGCGTCACCCTCCTCGAGGGCACGCTCGATCGGCGCCGCGCCGCGCCACCGGGGGAGCAGCGAGGCGTGGGTCATGACAAAGCCGCGCGTCGGGATCGCCAGGACGCGCTCTGGAATCGGCGGACCGAAGGCGACCATGATCCCGGCGTCGAGGCGCAGGTCCGCGAGCGCGAGCGCGAGCGCCTCGATCTCGACTCCGGTGGCCAGCTTCGATTCTGTGAGCGGCAGCCCGAGGCGAACTGCTTCCGTCTTGACGGGGCATGGCACAGGCAGCAAGCCACGGCCGGCGGGCGCGTCGGGGGGGCACACGACCATCGCGACTTCGTGGTGGGCGTGGAGGGCGCGAAGCGCAGGGAGCGCGAAGCTCGGCGTTCCGAAGAAGGCAAGTCGCGCCATCGACGGCGGCATCATGCCCAACCCGCGCGAGATCGGCAACGAGGGCGGCCGGTCACGCTGGCGGCACGTGCAGGAGCCCGGAGGTCGTACGTCACTGCCACGGATCCGCGAAGCGTAGATCCGCCAGGAACGCCGCGTCGGTCAGGCTCGCGAAGAACGCGTGCAGGTCGGCGCGCTCCTCGGCGCTCAGCACGAAGCCTCTGAGGAGGCTGTCCTTGTACGGGTTCTGGGCCCCGTCGCCCGCGTTCGGGCCCGACGCGATGAGCCTGCCCGCGGCGGCGTAGTGGTCGAGCACGTCGTCGAGCGTGGCGGCGCTGCCGTCGTGGAAGTACGGCGCGGTCACCGCGATGTTGCGCAAGGTCGGCGCGCGGAAGCGCCCCATGTCGCTCGCGAGGCCGGTGAGCTCGTGGATGCCTTGTCCGCCCGCCGGATAGGCGCCCGTGCCTCCGACGTTGTAAAGGCCCGTGTTGTGGAACCGCGCCTCGACGGTGGGCTTGCCGACGTATCGAGCGGCCCGAGATCAGCGTGCGCTCGAACGCCGAGATCGCCTTGACCACGTTCGCGACGGTGATCGGATCCGCCTCGCCCGGGAAGGACTCGGCGACCAGCGCGCGGCAGCGCGCGAGCCGATCGCGAGGTTCGACGCGGACGTGACGGCGGTCGCGAGCGCGAACGGCCAGAGCGGCAGCTGCGACGCGAAGCCGAACTGCAGCCCGGCCTACATCGCGAGCTGCCCCACGACGAACAGCCAGCGCAGCCGCCGGAGCCAGGGGAGCGTGATGGTCGGCTCGAGATCGAACATCGAAGGGACCGCTGGCGGCGCTCCCACGTACCACTGGGATTCCGCGGTTCTAGCCAGGAGGCGGAACGTGCGAAAAATTACCTCACCCCGACCCGCACGGGCGGCTGCTTGCTCGCACCCCGGATCTTTCCTATGGTCATGGGGCTGTGCTGCGCTGGCTGTTGCCGATCATCGCCGCGATCGCCGTCCTCGGCTCGTCGGTGATGTCGTGGGCCGGCGCGGGCGTGACTGGCGATGCCGCGTGCTGCTGCCCGGTCAAGGCCAAGTGCAAGTGCCACGATCACGACAAGCAGAAGGACGGGCCGCCGGTCCTCAAGCAGTGCAGCAGCAAGGGCAAGCTCGTCGCGCCGGTGATCGTACCTGCGGTCCCCGCCGAGGCGCCTGAGCTGGTCGTCGAGCGGCCGCGGGTCGCCGTGTCGCCGCTCCTCTGCCCATCCGTCCCCGAAGATCGATCGTACGAGCCAGAGACACCTCCGTTCTAGCGACGCGGCCCGTCACGGTCCCGCTCGTCACCTTCGGAGTTTTGTCTCTTTGGCATCCCGTCCCGCGTGGGGCGGGGGAGGCTCGTCATGCGTTCGATCGTTTCTACTTTCTTTACTCTCGGCGCCCTCGGCACCGTCGGCGCGCTCGCCGGCACCGCCGCGGCGCACGTCTCGATCTCCAGCGGCCCCGCGGCCGCGAACAAGACCCAGCTCATCACGTTCTCCGTCGGCCACGGCTGCACGGACGCCGCGATGAAGCACCTCGACACCATCAAGATCCGCGTCACGATCCCCGCCGGCGTCACCGGCGTGCGCGCGCTGTTCAGCGACTTCGGCAAGCCGACGGTCGTCAAGAGCGGCAGCACCGTGACGCACGTCGAGTGGACCAAGCCCGCCGGCGATCTGCTCGACGGCGACGACGCGTACTACCAGATCCAGATCCGCGCGAAGGTCCCCGACGCGCCGTTCTCGAAGCTCAAGTTCGACGTCGAGCAGACGTGCGAGGACTCGACGACGCACGCGCAGATGGTCGTCAACTGGAACGCGCCGGAGGGCTCGACGACCGGCTCGCCGGCGGCGATGCTCCCCCTCGTGTCGGCGCGCGCGACCGGCTGGAACAAGGTCGCCGTGCCGCGCGCGCTGACGCAGGACGAGGTCGCCACGTACCTCGGCGACTCGCTGATCGTCTGGCGCGGCACCTCGGCGTACAGCTCGAACCCCCACACCGCGTCGCTGATCACGGCGACGCCCGGCGTCACCGCGCTCTCTGGCGGCCTCGCGGCCGGTGACGAGATCTGGGTCAGGTACTAGCCATGCGGAGCTTCGTCCAGATCGCCGTGGTGGGCCTCCTCACCACGCTCGCCGCGGCGTGCGGCGACAACGGGACGTCCGCGAAGCCGCACGACGCGGGTGTCGAGATCGATGCCGCCGCGCCGCAGGCGGCCGGGCCGTGCGTGGATCGGCCCACCGACCTCGCCCGCCCGCCGCCGGGCCAGCTGCCGTGCGAGCTCTTGCCGCCGGGGTTCGTGCCGCGATGACGGGGCGGCTCTCCGCGGCGCCCGCGGCCGTGCCCGTGCTCGCGCTCGCGGCCGCGCTCGGCGCGTCGCTCGGCGCGTGCGGCGGCGGCGGCGATGGCGACACGCCGGTCGACGCCGCGCCGGTCGTCGATGTCCCCGGCGACGCGATGCCGCGCCAGGTGGTGACGGAGAACGTCCCGCTCGTCGTGAACGAGATCGTCGAGGCCATCCTGGTCGGCGGCCCCGGCGACTACGCGCGCCTGCAGATGAGCGCCAGCGGCGCGCCGCTCGACTGGAACATGCACGGCCACGCGAACGGCAGCACGCAGGTCGTCAAAGAGGAGCTCAAGGTCCCCTCGGTGGACTACCTGTTTCAGCCCACGGCCCAGGCGGACTGGTACTTGCTAATCCGCAACAAGGGCCAAACCGATATCACCGTGCAGCTCAAGATCGAGCTGTTCGGCGAGATGACATGGAGTGGATGGCAATGAAGAGCTGGTATCGCATGATGGTTCTTGGAGCGCTGCTCCTCGGGTCCCAGATGGGGCACGGCGGCGGCTGCTGCGCGCACGAGGAGGAGATCTTCGGGCCGCCGACCGAGTCGACGTGCCCGCAGGGCTCGACGCTCACGTACAACAACTTCGGCAAGCAGTTCATGGAGAGCTACTGCACGAGCTGTCACTCGAGCGAGCTGACCGGCGCCGCGCGCAACGGCGCGCCCACGTTCCACGACTTCGACACGCTGTTCGGGATCAAGGCGGTCAGCGATCACATCGACGAGGCCTCCGCGGCCGGGCCCGCCGCCATCAACGAGGGCATGCCGGAGGACGGTCCGAAACCGTCGGAGATGGAGCGCTACTTGCTCGGCGAATGGATCGCGTGCGGCATGCCCGAGTAAGCCGCGCGGCGCTCGCGCTCGCTGTGGTCCTCGCCGCGGTCGCGGCGAGCCCGCCCGCGCGGGCCGAGCACGATCACGGCGATCACGGCGGTCACGGCGATCAGGGCGGTCACGGCGGTCACGGCGCGGCAGGCGCCGAGGCCGCGCTGGGCGTGACCGTCACCGCCGGGGCGCTCGCCGCGAGCTATCACTCCCGGCTCTACGACGGGAGCTACGAGGGGGCGCGCGCGGGCGCCGCCTTCGCGCGGGGCCGCTACGAGGTCGGCGCCGAGCTCGCCGGCTACCGGATCGTGCGCAACGGCCGCGCCGGTCACGGGCTCGGCGATCTGCACGTGCATGGCAGCGCGATGCTGGTGGCGCGCGGCGCGCTGAGCGCTGGCGTGCACCTGATGGTGATGGCGCCGACCGGCGACGATCGGCTCGGGGTCGGCATGGGGCACGTCATGCTGATGCCGGCGGCGTGGTCGGCCTACGCCGCCGGCCGCGCGCGCGCCAGCGTGATGCTCGGGTACGGGCGCGGCATCGGCGACGAGGGCGTGCACGCCGAGCACGGCGGCTCCTGGCCGCTCGTCGATCCCATGGGCTTCTCGGAGCTCACGCTCGACGCCGCGGCGGCCTTCGCCTTCGCGCGCGCGTGGACGGCCGGCGTCGCCCTCCACGGGGCGCTGCCGCTCAGCGCGGGCGACACCCGGCTGCTCGCGGGCGCGCGCGTGAGCTGGCGGGCCGGGCGCGTCGACACGGCCGGCGAGCTCCAGGCCGGCGTGGTCGGCGACCCCGTCCGCGTCCGCGGCCTGCTCTCGACGTCGCTGCGCTTCTGAGCCGGTCGGCGGCGGCCGCGCCGGGGGCTCACTGCGGATCGCGGACCGCGAGCATCGTCATCATCCCCGCCTCGGCGTGCTCGAGGATGTGGCAGTGCAGCATCCAGTCGCCCGCGTCGAGCGGCACGAGGCCGATGTCGATCGTCTCGCGGCCGTGGATCAGCACCGTGTCGCGGAAGAACGGCTCGTCCACGGCGGCGCCGTCGCGCGCGATCACCTTGAAGAACATGCCGTGCAGGTGGATCGGGTGCAGGCGCGCGCTCGCGTTGGCGAACCGCAGGCGCGCCCACTTGCCGCGGACAAGCTCGAGCGAGGGGTGCGCGTGCTCGTGGCCGGAGAACGCCTGATCGTTGAGCGTCCACTCGATGCCGAGCGGACCGCCTTGCCGCGCGTCGAGCCGGTACTCGTGCGTCAGCGGCAAGGCCAGCGCCCCGCGCCACGCCGGCACGTGGGCCTTCGCGGGCGACGGGAACGCGGGCGTGGCAGCCGTGCCGTCGACCTCGATCTCCGCGAGCCGGTTCGGCCGCTGCGGGGTGAAGCGATCCATGACGACGAGCGAGCGGCCGCCGCCTTGGGCCGTGACGTCCAGATCGAGCCGGTTGCCGGGCGCGAGCTCGAAGCGGCCGAGCGGCTGCGGGGCGCGCGCGTAGAGGCCGTCGACGGCGATGATCTGCGCGTCGAGCCCGACCAGGTCCGGCACGTAGATCCGGCCGTTCGAGGCGTTGAGCAGCCGCAGCCGGATGCGCTCGCCAGCCGCGATCGGGAGGACCGTGTCGGTCCGGCCGTTCACCGTGATCGCGTTGCCCCACCGGCCGTCGTGCATGAGGTCGTGCGGCGTGTTGAAGCCCGGCTCGAGCTGGCGATCGGGGCCGAGCAGCCAGTCGTCGAGGATCCAGGTGACGTCCCGCGTGTACGGCGGCGGCGCGCGATCCTCGACGATCAGGAGGCCGTACAGCCCGCGCTCCACCTGCTCGCTGCTGCGCACGTGCGGGTGGAACCAGAACGTGCCGGCGTCCTTCGGCGTGAACTCGTACGTGAACGACGCGCCCGGCTGGATCGGCGGCTGCGTCGCGTGCGGGACGCCGTCCATCGCGTTGGGGACGCGCACGCCGTGCCAGTGGATCGTGGTCTCCTGCGGCAGCCGGTTCGTGAACCGCACGCGCACCGTGTCGCCGAGCCGCACGCGCAGCGTCGGCCCCGGCACCTGGCCGTTGTAGGCCCAGACCTTGAGCGGGGCGCCGTCGATCAGCGGGACCTCGGCCTCGGCGGCCGTGAGCTCGAACGTCCGCAGCGCGCCGCCTCCGGTCGCGTGCTCGGGGTACGCGCCGGCAAGCTCGCGCGCCGGATCTGGTGCCGGCGGGCTCGCCGCCGAGCCGCAGCCGAGCGCGGTCGCGGTCGCGATCAGGAGCGCGGAGATCCGGCGCACGGTGGGTCCGTAGCACGTTTCGCGCGCGAGCGCGGGGGTGGCGCGCGTGCGGCGCTCGCCGCCCCCGGCCGGGACGGTCACGGCACCGCGCTCACGCCGTCGCCGTCGGCCGCGCGCGCCCCGGTGCCCGCGCCGAGCTGGAACCGGCAGCACGCCGGCAGCTCGGCCCGCAGGATCTCGATGGCGCGCGTCGCCTTCGCGAGGAAGTCGGCCGTCGCGCCGACCTCGAAGCGGCGCGGGTGGCCCGCCCACGCGTCGGCGATCCGCGCGTCGATCGCCGCGGCCTCGGCCGCCGTCTCGATGCGCAGCGGGTTCTGGTGGTTGTAGCCGCCGTTGAGCGGCGGCGTGCGCAGGTGGATGACCGCGGCGTAGCGCGCGAGCTCTTCGGCGTGCGTGGTGCCGACGGCGCTCCACAGGTCGCCGGGGCCCGGCCAGTACGCCAGGCCGTCGACGGTCCCGCGATCGCACAGCTCGATCGCCGCGTTCGCCGTCACCATCGCCGCCTCGAGCTCGCGCTGCACGTGGAAGATCGCGCGCTGTGCGGCGCGCTGGGTCTCGATCGCGGCGATGCGCGGGAAGCCGCCGCCGAACAGGATGCCGGCGGACTCGGGGACCACCCGCACGTGCTCGCACAGCGTCTTGCGCAACAGCTCGAGCACGGCCGTCTTGCCCGCGCCCGGCCCGCCCGTCAGCACGATCCGCTTCGGAGCATGGCGCTCCGTACACCTGCACGCCGTCATGGTGGGTTGGCTCCGCTCACTCCGACCAGGACGCCGGCTCCGACTCCGACTCCGATCTGGCCCGCGGCTCCGGCCCCAGAAGCCGGGTCTCGCCGAGGCGCGGCACCACCGCGTCCCAGTGGAGCTCGTCGCGGAGGCGCCGCCGGAGCGCGTCGGCCGCCGCCGGCTCGCCGTGCGTGACGAACGCGCGGCGCGGCGCGATCCCGCTCGCGGCGAGCCAGTCCAGGAGCTCGCGGTAATCGGCGTGCGCCGACAGGCCCTCCAGCTGGACGACGCGCGCCCGCACCGGGACGTACTGGCCGAGGAGCTTCAGCTCGTCGGCGCCGTCGGCGAGCGAGCGGCCGCGCGTGCCCGCCGACTGGTAGCCGACGAGCAGGATCGTGTTGCGCGGATCCGGCAGGAAGCGCCGCAGGTGGTGGAGCACGCGGCCGCCTGTGGCCATCCCGCTCGCCGAGATCACGATCATCGGCTCGGTGCGGCGATCGATCGCCTTCGAATCGTCGGCCGTGGGCGTGTACTGGGGGAGCCTGCACATGGCGGCGCACGCCGCCTCGGAGAGGCCCTGATCGATCCGGTGGCGGTGGAACAGCTCGGTGGCGTCGATCGCCATCGGGCTGTCGAGGAACACCGGGATCGGCGGGATCTTGCCCGCCGTCCGGAGCTCGGCGAGCAGGTGGAGCAGGTGCTGCGCGCGGCCCACCGCGAACGCCGGGACGACGATCGCGCCGCGCCGCTCGACGGTCTCGGTGACGACGCGGGCGAGGTCGGCGAGCAGATCCGTCGCCGGGTGCCGCCGATCCCCGTACGTCGACTCGACGACGAGGTAGTCGGTCGCCGCGAGCGGCTCGGGCGGCTTCATCACCGGATCGTGCGGCCGGCCGACGTCGCCGGTGAACGTGATGCTCGTGTCGCTTGGGCCGCCGAGCGCGAGGCGCAGGCAGCCCGAGCCGACGATGTGCCCGGCGCGCGTGAACGATGCCGTGACCCCGGCGGCCGGCGCGATCTCCGCGTGGTACGCGACCGGCACGAGCTGCTCGAGGCACGCCTCGGCGTCGGCGCGCGTGTAGAGCGGCAGCGCCGGCCGGTGGCGCGAGGTGCCGTGCCGGTTCGCGAGCCGCGCCTCTTCCTCCTGGAGGTAGCCCGCGTCGGGGAGCAAGATGCGCAGGAGGTCCCGCGTGCCCTCGGTGCAGTACACCGGCCCGCGGAAGCCCGCCTTGCACAGCCGCGGCAGGTACCCGCTGTGATCGATGTGCGCGTGCGTGAGGAGCACCGCGTCGATCGCCTCTGGATCGAACCCGGGCGCAGCCCAGTTCCGCTGGCGCAAGTTCTTCGGGCCCTGGAACAGCCCGCAGTCGATGAGGAGCCGCGCGGCGCCGTGCTCGACGAGGTAGCGCGATCCGGTGACGGTCTCGGTCGCGCCCTGGAACGTGATGCGGGCTCGGTCAGCTGACACAGGGGGACGAGATTCAAGCGACGTGCCCGCAGACGCCCGGCCGCGGCGCGGCGCTTCCGGCAAACGCTGCGCGCCGCGCACGAGCCGCGCACGATCTGCGCGCGCCGCCCGCGCCGCCCGCGCCGCTGCGGCTACTCGCAGCGCGGACAGCCGGGGCGCCGGCGCCGCCGCGCCACGAGCACGACGGCGGCGATCGCCAGCGCCAGCAGCACGATGGCGAGGTCCGCGCTCACGTCGCTGCCTCCGCGCAGCTCACGGCTTGATGCCGTCGCGCGCGAGCTCCTCGGCCGTCGCCTTTGCGGCCACGGTGCCGGCCGGGTGCTCGTACCAGCCCGGGTCCAGATCGCCCGAGAGCTGCTTTCGGACCTTCAGGATCGTGAACATGCCGCCCATGTCGATGAGGCCGAACGGCCCGTCGCCGCCGAGCATCGAGATGCTGTTGTCGGGCAGCTGCATCCTGTGCATCTCGCCCATGCCCGTCGCGCCCATCGTCATGTAGCCGGGCACGACGCGGGTCATGCGCGCGTCGATGCCCTGCGTGCTGGCGCCGACGAGGTTCGGCGCGTCGTGGCCCATCTGGTTCATCACGTGGTGCGTCATGTGGCAGTGGAACGGCCAGTCGCCCAGCGCGTCGGCGACGAACTCGATCACCCGCACCGCGCCGACCGGCACGAGCGTCGTCGTCTCGGGCCGGCGCGCGCTCCGCGGGACCGGGCCGCCGTCCGTCTCGGTGACCTCGAACACGTGGCCGTGCAGGTGGAGCGGGTGGTGATCCATCGGGCCCAGGTTGCCGAGGCGGATGCGGACCAGATCGCCCTGCTCGGCGACCAGGGGCTCGGTCGCCGGGAACGCCTTGCTGTTGAACGTCAGCGTGTTGAAGTCGTTCATCGCCATCGGATCGGGCCGCGCCGCGCCGATCGGGATCTTCCACTCGTGCGCCATCAGCGAGTAGTCGCGCACGCGCCGCGCGGCGCGCTGGGCGTCGCGGCGATGGACGACGATCATGCCCACCATGCCGAGCGCGATCTGCGTCATCTCGTCGAAGTGCGGGTGGTACATGAACGTGCCCGCCCTCGTCATCGTGAACTCGTACTTGAACGTCTCGCCGGCGCGGATCACCGGCTGCGTCAGGCCGGCCACGCCGTCCATGCCGTTGGGCAGGAGCACGCCGTGCCAGTGCACGCTCGTCGGCTCGGGCAGCTTGTTCGTGACGTAGATGCGGACGCGGTCTCCCAGGGCGCACTCGATCAGCGGGCCCGGCGTCGTGCCGCTGTAGCCCCACGCCTCGATCTCGAGGCCCGGCGCGATCTCGTGCTTCACCGGCTGCGCCGTCAGGTGGAACACCTTGACGCCGCCCTTCTTCTCGAACGGCAACGTCCAGCCGTTCGGCACCACGACCGGCGCGTACGGCTCGCCGGGGACCGCGCGGCCCTGCGTGAGCCGCCGCGGCCCGACGGGTGCCGCCGTCTTGTGCGCGCCGTGGCCCGCGGGGCCGCCAGCGCCGGGGGCCGTGGCCGGCGGCGTGGGCTGCGTGGGCTGCGTGGGCTGCGGGGCCTGCGCCGCGGCCCTGCGGGCGCGCGCGAGGACGGCGGCGCTCGCGGCGACGCTCGACTGCAGTAAGGCTCGGCGGCTGATCATCGCTAATGTCCCTCGCTGGAGGTGGCGGGCGCTTGCATGCGTGGCTCGTCGGTGGCGCCTGCGCCGCGCGGCATGGCGCCGCGGCCGAGCGCGCGCGCCTCGCCGGACGCGCGCCAGAACCGGCGCAGCGCGTCGATGTACTGCCGGCCGGCGTCGACCAGCTCGCGCCGCGCGGCCAAGAGCTCGAACGTCGACGCGTTCATCGCGTTGTACTGCTTGAGCGTCTCGTCGACGATCCGCTGGCGCTGCGGCAGCACCACGTCGCGCAGGTGGCGCGCCTCGGCGTGGGCGCCCAGCACGCGCTGGCGGACCGCGCGGGCCTGCGCGCGCAGCTCGACGGCGGTGGCGATCGCCTCGTTCTGCGCGCGCCGCAGCTCGGCGCTCGCGCGGGCGCGCGGCCCTTGCTGCTGGTTGAACAGCGGCAGGCCGATGGCGAGCGCCGGGCCCGCCTCCCACGCGTCGTCGTGGCGGGTGGCCGAGACGCCGACGCCGAGCTGCGGCAGCCACGCGTGCACGCGCGCGAGCCCCAGCCGCCCCGCCGCGGCCTCGGCGTCGCCGCGGATCGCCTCGAGCGCGAGGCTCGCCGCGACGGCGCCCTGCTCGAGGCTGTCGAGCGCGGGCGCGGCCGCGGGCAGCTCGTCGAGCCGGCCCGCGACCGTCCACCGCGTGGCCTCGCCGGAGATCCCCAGCGCCTCGTTCAGCGCCTCGCGCCGCGCCTCGACCTCGACCTGGGCGCGGCCCAGCTCGAGGCGCGCCTGCTCGCGCTGATCGCGCTCGCGGGCCAGCGCGAGCTCGCTGACGTTGCCGGCGGCGCGCTGGCGCTCGACGATATCGGCCGCCGCGGCCGCAGCGTCGAACGCCGTCTGGCGCAGCTCGAGCTCCTGCTGCGCCGCCACGACGTCCGTGTGCGCGCCCTCGACGCGCGCCGCGAGCTCGATCGTCGCGGAGACGGCGCGCGCGCGGGCCGCGGCGAGGCCCGCCTGCGCGACGGCGCGGCGCCGCGGCAGGAGGACGAGGTCGAGGACGTCCTGGATGACGTCGAGCTCGACCTCGTGGACGGAGCCGCCCGCGAGCTTGATCTGGGCCTCGACCTCGAGCGGTGGCAGCACCGTCGCGGCCGCGATCTCGCTCGCGGCGATCCCGAGCGCGTCGTACTGCGCCTGCAGGCGGCGGCTCGTGGCGAGCGCGATGCGGACGGCGGCGTCGCGATCGAGCGGCCGCTCGAGCAGCTGCGCGACCGCCGCGGGGACGCGCGGATCGGCGTGCTCGTGCCACGCCGCGCGGGCGCCGAGGCGGCGCTCGATCTCGCGATCGACCGGGCCGAACACGGCGCCGCGCGACGGGGCGCAGCCGGTCGCTGCGGTTGCTGCTGCCGCGGCGGCAGCGAGCGCAAGGAGCTGTGGCTTCATCCGTGGTGTCCTTCGTGGCCGGGGGCCGCGGGCTTGGCCGGCGGTGACTGCGGCTGCGGCTGCGGCGCCTGGTGCTGGTGCGGCGGCTGCGTCGCCGGCTGCGGCTGCTTGGCGGGCAGCTGCGGCTGTGGCTGCTTGGCGGGCAGCTGCGGCTGCGGCTGCTTGGCGGGCGGCTGCGGCTGCGGCGCCTGGTGCTGGTGCGGCGGCTGCGCTGGCTCTTGCGGTTCCGAGTGCTGGTGCTGGTGCGGCGGCTGCGTCGCCGCGGGCGCCGCACCAGGCGGCGTCGCGTCGGCCACCCCCGGGCGCAGCGCAGGCGGCGGGCCGGCGAGCCGACCCGCCGGCGCCTCGGGGCTCGCCGGGTGCTCGGCCGTGATCGGCATCGCGGCCGGCGTGCAGCCCGCGATCGCGCCACCCGCGATCGCGCCGCCGACGATTACCGCGAGGATCCGCGCCCTCACGACTTGCCCATCGCGCATGTGCCCGACGCGAGGTGCTGCGCGTGCATGCGGAGCTCGCCCTGCAACTTCGCGACGTCGCCGCCGTTCGTGACGAACGCGAGCTTCGCGCCGCCCTCGATGTCGCTCGCCGCCGCCTTGGAGTGCACGCCGATCATGCCGCCGGCGTGGCCCGCGTGCTCGCCGCCGCCCGCGCCGCCGCCCGCGCCGCCGCCGGCCGCCGCGCCGTGGCCCTCGTGGCCGCCGCCCGCGCCGCCGCCCGCGCCACCACCGGCCGCCGCGCCGTGGCCCTCATGGCCGCCGTGGCCCTCGTGGCCGCCGCCCGCGCCGGAGCCGTCCGGCAAGGGGCCCATCGCGCCGTGATGCTCGTTGTGCATCTGCGCCATCGTCGCGACGCGGCGGCGGAGCTCGGCCACGTCGCCCGTCGTCACGAAGACGAGCGCGGCTCCCGTCGCCGTGTCCTCGACGGTCACCGACGTCCCTGGCACCGCCACCGGGCACGACGGATCGCTCGCGCTACCCGCCGGCTTCGGGGTCGTCGAGGTCGTGGCCGGGGCGGACGATCCGCCGCAGGCAGCGGCAGCGGCAGCAGCAGCAGCGAGCGCGATCGACAGAAAAGACAGCTTGAGAAGACGCATGGGACTACCTCGGGGCAATCGCGGACCAGCTCGCGGAGCCGGTCAGGGGGCACCATCACATGGATCGGGCCGCCTTGGGCTGCGACCTGTGACCGCGCCAATTCTGGGTGACGCAGCGAGCTTCACGCATCCAGCCGCGCGCGCGCGAGCCGCAGCGCGTTTCCGATCACCGACACCGACGACAGGCTCATCGCCAGCGCCGCGAGCATCGGGGAGAGCAGCCAACCCGTGAGCGGGTATAGCGCGCCCGCCGCGATCGGCACACCCGCGGCGTTGTAGACGAACGCGAAGAACAGATTCTGCTTGATGTTCGCCATCGTCGCGCGCGAGAGAGCCCGCGCCCGGGCGATGCCGCGCAGGTCGCCCTTCACCAGGGTGACGTGGGCGCTCTCCATCGCGACGTCCGTGCCCGTGCCCATCGCGATCCCGACGTCGGCGCGCGCGAGCGCCGGCGCGTCGTTGATGCCGTCGCCCGCCATCGCGACCTTGCGGCCCTGCGCCTGCAGCCGCCGCACGTGCTCTGCCTTCTGATCCGGCAGGACCTCGGCCACCACCTCGTCGAGCCCGAGCTGCTTCGCGACGGCGGCGGCCGTCGCCTTGCTGTCGCCCGTCAGCATCACGACGCGCAGGCCCTCGTCGCGCAGCGCGCGGATCGCGTCGGGCGTCGTCGCCTTGATCGGATCGGCCACGCCGACGAGGCCCGCCAGCGCGCCGTCGACGGCGACGTACATGACCGTCTGGCCGTCGCCGCGCAGCGCCTCGGCGCGCGCCACCAGCGCTGCGCCCTCGCCCAGCTCGATGCCATCCTGCTCCATCAGCGCCCCGTTGCCCAGCGCGACGCGCCGGCCGCTCACGGTGCCGCGCACGCCCTTGCCCGTGACCGACTCCCAGCCCGCCACCTCGGCGAGCGCCGCGCCGCGGTCCCGGGCGCCCGCGACGATCGCGGCCGCCAGCGGGTGCTCGCTCGCGCGCTCGAGGCTCGCCGCCAGGCCCAGGAGCGTCGCCGCGTCCTGCCCCGCGGCCGGGACCACCGAGACCAGGCGCGGCTTGCCCTCGGTGAGCGTGCCCGTCTTGTCGACGACCAGCGTGTCGACGGTGCGCAGGACCTCGATCGCCTCGGCGTCGCGGAACAGGACGCCCAGGGTCGCGCCGCGGCCCGTCGCCACCATGATCGACATCGGCGTCGCGAGGCCGAGCGCGCACGGGCACGCGATGATGAGCACCGAGACCGCGTTCACGATCGCGTAGGCCGGATCCGGCCCGACGACAAACCACACGACGAGCGCGATCGCCGCGATCCCCACCACCGCCGGCACGAAGTATCCGGCGACCCGGTCTGCGAGCTTCTGGATCGGGGCGCGGCTGCGCTGCGCGTCGGCGACCATCGCGACGATGCGCGACAGGAGCGTCTCGGCGCCGACCTTCTCGGCCCGCATCACGAGCGCGCCCGTGCCGTTGATCGTCGCGCCGATCACGCGCTCGCCCGGCTGCTTCTCCACGGGGATCGGCTCGCCCGTGACCATCGACTCGTCGACGGACGACCGGCCCTCGAGCACCACGCCGTCGACCGGCACCTTCTCGCCCGGGCGCACGCGCAGCCGGTCGCCCGCCACCACCGCCTCGAGCGGGACGTCCGCCTCGCTGCCGTCGCCGGCGATGCGGCGCGCCGACGTGGCCGCCATGCCGAGGAGTTTCCGGATCGCGGCGCCCGTCGCGCTGCGCGCGCGCAGCTCCAGCACCTGGCCGAGCAGGATCAGCGTGACGATCACGCCCGCCGCCTCGAAGTAGGTGCCCACCGTGCCGTCGTGGCCGCGGAACGCTGGCGGGAACGCGCCCGGGGCGAGCGCGGCGGCGAGGCTATAGCCAAACGCCACCCCGACGCCGAGCCCGATCAGCGTGAACATGTTGAGGCTACGGTTTCGGAGCGACTGCGCGAACCGCACGTAGAACGGCCACGCGGCCCACGTGGCCACCGGCAGCGCGAGCAGGAGCTCGGCCCACACGCGCGCGCGGCCCGAGACGATCGTGAGGCCGACCATCTCGCCCATCGCGATCACGAAGAGCGGGATCGAGAACGCTGCCGCGATCCAGAGCCGGCGCGTCATGTCGCGCAGCTCCGGATCGGGGCCCTCGTCGAGCGCCGGCACGCGCGGCTCGAGCGCCATGCCGCAGAGCGGGCAGCTCCCCGGGGCGTCGCGCACGATCTCGGGGTGCATCGGGCACGTGTACTCGCCGCCGCCGCCCGTATGCGCAGCCGGTGCGCTCGCGTGCGCAGCCGGTGCGTCCGCCGCCGGTGCGCCCGCCGCCGGTGCGTGCGCCGCCGGTGCGTGCGCCGCCTCCGGCCGCAGATACCTGGCCGGATCGGCGACGAACTTCGTCTTGCACCCCGCGCTGCAGAACAGCACCTCGCGATCGTCATGCATCACGCGGTGCTGCGTGGTGGGCTTCACCGTCATGCCGCAGACCGGGTCTTTGGCAGTCGCCGCCGCGGCAGCAGGCTCGTGGGGCTCGTGCGCATCGCAAGCGTGAGCCCGCGATGCGCAGCAAGAATGTGCCGCCGCGGGCTCGTGGCCGTGGCCGTGGTGCTCGTGGCCGTGGTGCTCGTGGCCGTGATGCTCGTGGCCGTGGTGCTCGTGGCCGTGATGGCCGTGCGCGTGGTTCTGAGGAGATGGCGTCATGGGAATCCTCGTTGGGCTTCGATCGCTACGACGCGACGGTCTCGGGTCCATTACAGGTGCAAGAACACGGACAGGGGCCGGGGAGGGGGCGACTTCCCTGATTCCAGGTGCAAGAACACGGACAGGGGCGGGGAGGGGGGCGTATAAGCCCCTGGTGATACGAGGGATCCTGATCGGCATCCTCGCGATCCCCGCCGCGGGCTGCGATCGCTCGCCGTCATCACCGCCACCCTCGCCGCCGCCCTCGCCGTCGCCAGCACCTGCGCCTGCGCGCACGATCTCCATCGATCCGCCCGCCGCGCCTGGCGCCACCGCCCCGAACCTCACCGCCGCCGCCGACCGCGTGCTCGCGACGTGGCTCGAGCCGACCGACGCTGCTCGCAAGGCGCATCGCCTGCGCCTCGCGCAGCTCACCGCGGCCGGCTGGGGATCGGCCGTCACGATCGCCGAGGGCGCCGCGATCCTGGCCAACTGGGCCGATGTCCCGTCGATCGCGCGCCAGGACGACGGCGTGCTCGTGGCGCACTGGGCCGAGACCGCCGCGGGCGCGGGGCACGCCTACGGCGTCGTGCTCGCGCGCTCCACCGATGGCGGCGCCACCTGGCGGCGCCTCGGCGCGCCGCACCACGACAACACGCCGACCGAGCACGGCTTCGTCTCGCTCGTCCCCGACGGCGACGCGGTGCTCGCGCTGTGGCTCGACGGGCGCGCGACCGCCGATACCCCCGCCGGGGCGACCGCGCTCCGCGCCGCGCGCGTCGGCGCCGCGATCGGCGCGGAGGAGCTCGTCGACGCTCGCGTCTGCGACTGCTGCAGCACGTCCGCGGCGCGCACCGCGGACGGCCCCGCCGTGATCTACCGCGACCGTGGCGCCGACGAGCTCCGCGATCCGTCCATCGCGCGCCGTCTCGGCGGCGCCTGGTCCGCGCCGCGCGCGGTGCACGTCGATGGCTGGCAGATCGCCGGCTGTCCGGTGAACGGACCGGCGCTGGCGGCGTCCGGCCGCGAGGTCGTGGCCGCCTGGTACACACTCGCCGGCCAAGCGCCCCGGGTCCGCGTCGCGTTCTCGGCCGATGCCGGCGCCACCTTCGATCCGCCGATCGACGTCGACGCTCAGCTCGCCGCGTCGCCCGGCGCCCGCGCGCCCATCGGACGGATCGATGTCGCGCTCGATCGCCCCGGCGAGGCGCTCGTCACCTGGATCGCCTCCGCGCGCGAGGACGGCCGCCTGCTGATCCGCCGCGTCGCGCGCGATCGCCGCCGCGGCCCCGAGCTCGAGCTCGCCGCCGTCGCCGCCTCGCGCGAGGGCGGCTTCCCCCGGCTCGAGCTCCTCGGCCCCGATCTCGTCGTGGCGTGGGTGGACACGCGGGCCAAGCAGCTCCGCGCCGCGCGCCTCCCGCGCGCCGACGTGCCCGCCGTCGCCGTCGCCGCGCCGTAGCGCGAGGTCAGGCGGCGCGCCGACAGCTCGTCACTGCCCCGGCTCCCCCCACCCCGGCGGCGGCGCGGCCTTCCCCGACCGCGCCGCCGCTCCCGCCCATCCCTCCGTCCCACCCACCCCGCTCGTCCCGCCCATCCCAGCCGTTCCTCCTCCTCCTCCGCTCATGGCCCTCGGCAGCGGCGGCGACAGCGGCGCGATCGGCACCACGCCACCCGCAGCTCCTCGAGACCGTCGCGCCGCGCGCGGTTCTTGCGCTCACGCAGCCGAGGGCCAGGTTCAGGACGAGCACGGGCCCATTCGCTTACAAGCGCCGTGCCTGCCCTGGAGGCCGGTTTGCGCCTCGCATTCGCGCAAGGCTTGCGGGCCGCGCTCCGATCGTCCTCGGGCCGCGCAGCTTCTGCGCTCACCCAGAGCGCGCTACGCTGCCTCGAGCATGGCCACGAACGAAGCGGACGCAGATCCAGCGCCCGACGCAGACGCCGCCGCTCATCCTGCGCCCGACGTCGTCCAGGCGTTCGTGGACAACCACCGCGAGCTACTCGCGTTCGTCCAGCGCCGCGTCGGCGATCGCGCGCTCGCCGAGGACATCCTCCAGGACGCGCTCGTGCGCGGCCTCGACCGAGCCGGCGCCATCGAGGACAGCGCCATCGGCTGGCTCTACCGCGTGCTGCGCAACGCGATCATCGATCACCACCGCCGCCAGGCCGCCGCCGCTCGCCGGCTCGACGCGCTCGCGGCCGAGCCCCCGCCCGCCGCTGCCGCCACCGCCGCCGCCGCTCCCGACGATCCCGCGCTGCACGCCACCGTCTGCCGCTGCGTCACGCGCCTGGCCGACACGCTCAAGCCCGAGTACGCCGCGGCGCTCCGCCGGATCGACGTCGCCGGCGTCCCCGTCAAGGACTACGCCGCCGAGGCCGGCATCTCCGCGAGCAACGCCGGCGTCCGCGTGTTCCGCGCGCGCGAGGCGCTGCGCCGCCAGGTCGCGCGCTCGTGCGGCACCTGCGCCGAGCACGGCTGCCTCGACTGCACCTGCGGCCAGCCCGCGCCCCCCGCGCGGCCCGCTCCATAAACACATTCGATTCGCTGTGACGCAGATTGCAGGCCGCGACACCCATGTCGCGATCGTTGCCATTCCGCGACTCGAACATGCGATTTCTGCACTTGATTGTGCGATTCGCCGCTCCCCTCGCTCGCGCCGCAAGCCCATAGTCGGTGCATGGCCTCGCCCGTCCGCGCGCTCGCCCGCTGCGCCCTGCTGCTCGCCGCGTGCGGAGGTGGCCACTCCGCGCCCAACGCCGACGTCGACGCTCCTCCGCCGGATCCGCCCGATGCCGGGATCGATCCCCCCGTCTACGAGGCCACGGAGATCGACCTCGATCTCGGCCACGCGAGCAGGATCCGCTCGCTCCAGCGCGTCGGCGATCGCGCGCTCAGCACCGACACCACCGGCCGCTGGGTGCTCTGGGACATCACCTCGCACCGCGCGCTCGCCCGCGGTGACGTCTGCGCGAGCTGCCCGGCGCTGCTCGCCGGCGACACCGTGGCCCTGGCCGTCACCGGCGGCCTCGAGCTCCGCGCGGCCGCCACCGGGAGCTTCCGCGCCACCGTCGCCACCGACGCGAGCAACGCGGGCCTCGCGAGCGATGGCTCGTACGTGTGGGCCGCGACGGCGACGTCTCTCCGGGCGTGGTCGGCGCAGGGCGCGCGGCTCCTCGACGTCGACGGTAACTACGCAGCTGCGCGCGTGCACGCCGCGCCCGGCGAGCTCCGCGTCGCGCTCGGCCCCGCGGGCGCGACCACGATCGAGACGCTCCCGCTCGCTGGCGGCAGGTCCACGCTCACGTTCGCCGGCACGTTCCACTCGTGGTTCGACACCGGCGAGCGCTTCCTGACCGCCGTCGGGACCGCCGTCCGCGTCTACGGCAAGGACGGCGCGCAGCTCGCGTTCGCCGCGCTGCCCACCACCCAGAACCTCACCGGCCAGGGCAACTACGTCTGGACCTACGTCGCGTCCTCCGACCACGTCCTGCGGCTCTACGCCGCTGCCAGCCTCGACGCGCCCGTCCAGACGTACTCGCTCGTGCAGCTGCCGCCGCTCGCCTCCGGCGACCAGATCGCGCTCGCCCAGACCGGGGGCACCGACGAGGTCATCGAGCTCATCTCGCTCGGCCCCACCGTGACGACGAGCGGCCCCATCGCCGTCCCGGTCCATGGCCTGACGGCGTTCGCCAGCGATCCGAGCGGCTGGCTCCTCGGGAACGGGGCCGGCGTGGTGCTCGACAGCGCCGCGGTGCTCGGGACCTCCTCCGACCGGCGGTCGCTGTCGCTCGGGCGGGTGTGGAGCATCGCTGGCGCGAGCGACGGGACCGCGGTGATCGCCACCGCCTCGGGGCGCGCGCCCGTGCTCTCGCTCGGCCCGGGGACGGCGACCGTCTCGCACGAGCTCTCGCTCAGGAGCTCGCACGCCGAGCTGTCGGAGGACGCGACGCTGCTCGTCGCCGCGGACTACCTCGAAGGCGCGCAGTACCACGATGATCGCTCGCTGCGGGTGGTGCGCGTCGCGGACGGCGCGCTCCTCTACACCTGGCCCTATCGCTGGTCCGACTATCCCGATCTCTTCTTCGACTTCGCGTTCGCGCGCCAGGGCCTCGTCCTGTGCCACATGAAGGGGCAGTTCCAGGGGCCGTGGATCGGCCAGCGCATCTACACCACCGTCACGGGCACGACGTTGCCGACCTACGGCCCCGCGTTCTACGGCAGCTCCACGCCGGAGGGCCTCGTCGATCAGCTCCCTCGGCTCTCCCCGAGCGGCGCGCACGCCGCGTTCCGCACCACCGTCAGCCCGCTCGGAGCGACCACGCAGATCTACACAAGCGGAGTCCTCGCCGGCGCGGTGCCGGGGATCCCGCTGCTCTGGCTCGACGACGATCGCCTCCTCGTGGCCACCTACCGGCTGGAGAGCGGCCATTTTGGCCAGTGGGCCGTCCAGGACCAGGTGTTCGTCTACGATCCCACTGGCACGCAAGGCGTCGAGGTCACGCTCCCGCCGCTCACCGATTCGCTCGTGCTCCCGGCGACCATCGTGCCCGTGTCGCTCACGCCCGTCGGCGGGAGCCGGATCTACTCGCGGAAGCACAACGCCGTCTTCGATTACGCGACCGGCGCCACCGTCTGGCAGGGTGATCCGTCCGTGACCGACGGCGTGATCGCCGGTGACTCCGTGCTGTTCACGCGCGGCCGCCGGCTGCTCCGCTCAAAGCTCCGCTGACCCCGCCGCTCCGCGGCCCCGCCGCCAGCTCCGCGAGCACAGTGGACTTCGGCGTGACGCAGATTGCAGGCCACGACACCCATGTCGCGATCGTTGCCATTCTGCGGCTCGATCATGCATTTTCTGCGATCGATTACGCCATTCGCCGCTCCCCTCGCCCGCGCTGCAAGCCCATAGTCGGTGCATGGCCTCGCCCGTCCGCGCGCTCGCCCTCTGTATCCTGCTGCTCGCCGCGTGTGGAGGTGGCCACTCCGCGCCCGGCGACGCTGGCGATCCTCCGCCGGATCCGCCCGACGCCGGCGTCGATGCCCCGGTCTACGAGGCCACGGAGCTCGAGCTCGATCTCGGCCACGCGGCTGCGATCCGCTCGCTCCGGCGCGCCGGCGATCGCGCGCTCAGCGCCGACACCACCGGGCGCTGGGTGCTCTGGGATCTCCCCGGCCACCGCGCGATCGCGCGCGGCGAGATCTGCGCCGAGTGCCCGGCGCTCCTCGCCGGTGACACCGTGGCCCTGCGGGTCACCGGCGGCTTCGAGCTCCGCGCGGCCGCCACCGGGAGCGTCCGCGCCACCGTCGCGATGGACGCGACCAACGCGGGCCTCGCGAGCGACGGCTCGTACGTGTGGGCCGCGACGGCGACGTCCCTCCGGGCGTGGTCGGCGCAGGGCGCGCAGCTCCTCGATGTCTCCGGCAACTACGCAGCTGCGCGCGTGCACGCCGCGCCCGCCGAGCTCCGCGTCGCGCTCGGTCCCGCGGGCGCGAGCACGATCGAGACGCTCCAGCTCGCTGGCGGCGGCAGATCCACGCGCACGTTCGCCGGCGCGTTCCACTCGTGGTTCGACGACGGCGAGCGCTTCCTGACCGCCGTCGGGACCGCCGTCCGCGTCTACGGCAAGGACGGCGCGCAGCTCGCGTTCGCCTCGCTGTCCACCACCGCCAGCCTCACGGGGCAGGGCAGCCACGTCTGGACCTACGATCCCCCGTTCGACAACGACCTCCGGATCTACGCGGCCAGTGATCTCTCCGCCCCTGTCCAGACCTACGCACTACCGCAGGCGCACCTCCGGCCCATGGCCGGCCGGATCGCGATCTTCCGGACGACCGTCACGGAGCAGCTCTTCGAGCTCGTCTCGCTCGGCCCCGTGGTGACGCGCAGCGGCCCCATCCCCGTGTCCGTTCTGGACCTGACCGCGTTCGGCGGCGACGCGAGCGGGTGGCTGATCGGGAACGGGAACGGTGTGGTGCTCGACGACGCCGCGGTGCTCGGGACCTCGGCCGATCGGCGATCGCTGTCGCTCGGGCGGGTGTGGAGCACTGCCGGCGCCGCCGACGGGACCGCGGTGATCGCGACCGCCTCGGGCCGCGCGCCCGTGCTCTCGCTCGGCCCCGCCGCGACCATCGTCTCGCACGAGCTCTCGCTCAGGAGCACGCACGTCGAGCTATCGCACGACGCGGCGCTGCTCGTCGCCACGGACAACCTCCAGGGCGCGCAGTACCACGAGGATCGCTCGCTGCGCGTGGTGCGCGTCGCGGACGGCACTCCCATCTACACATGGCCGTACCGCTGGTCGGATTATCCAGATCTCTTCTTCGACTTCTCGTTCGCGCGCCGCGGCCTCGTCCTGTGCCACCTGAAGGAGCGCTACGAGCAGGTGGGCGGGTGGGCCGGCCAGCGCATCTACACCACCGTCACCGGCACGACGTTGCCGAGCTACGGCCCCGCGTTCTATGACGGCTCCAGTCCGGAGCTCGTCGATCAGCTCCCCCGGCTCTCCCCGAGCGGCGCGCACGCCGCGTTCCGGACCTCCGCCAGTCTGGTCGGATCGACCACGCAGATCTACACGAACGGTGTCCTCGCCGGCGCGGTCACGGGGAACCCGCTGCTCTGGCTCGACGACGATCGCCTCCTCGTTGTTACCTTCCGGCAGGAGAGCGGCAAAGTCGGCCATCAGGCCGTCCAGGACAAGGTGTTCGTCTACGATCCCTCCGGCACGCAAGGCGTCGAGGTCACACTCCCGCCGCTCACCGGGCCGATCCTGCTCCCGGCGAGCGGCGTGTCCGTGTCGCTCACGCCCGTCGGCGGGAGCAGGATCTACTCGCGGAGGCACAACGCCGTCCTCGACTACGCGACCGGCGCCACCGTCTGGCGGGGCGATCCGTCCGTCACCGACGGCGTCGTGGTCGGCGACTCCGTGCTATTCGCGCGCGGCCCGCGCCTGTTCCGCGCGAGCTTCCGTTAACCGGCGCCGCGCGTCGCCGCTGCAGCATCCATTCCTCAACGGGATCCGAGCAGCTGGGCCGACGCCAGCACGAAGACTCGAGCATTGTGGCTGGTTCGCTCCGTGCGCCAGCGCGTGTGAGCCCAGAACGCGTCACTGACTAGCCCGTTGGTCTGCACGCGAGTGAAGCGCATCGTGCCGTCGTAGTCAGCGCGATGGCGATGCTCCTGCAGGTTCACGAACGTATCGCAGACCTCCACGAGCTCGGCGGAGATCGGTACATCGAGGAGAGGCTGCATCCAGTGGTTGCTGCTGGGCCGACGGGCGACATCACCGATCGCCGCCGCTGCCTTGCGGATGACCTTGTGCTCGAAGGAACGCGCCACGACGGGGCGGAGGCGCGAGCTGCGGGCGAGGAACGAGGCCGCGTCGTCGACGATGAGATGGAACAGGGAGTAATAGGCAGCGGAGACCGCGCGGCGCAGCGAGGCCTGTCGCGGCCGTCCCGATTCTCTTGCTGCGAGGTGCTTCGCTTGGTCCAAGAGGTCTGCGGCGAGGCTCACGCGGTCTTGTGCCTCTGGCGTGGGAGCTCGGACTCGAGCACGAAATCGACGTACGCGAAGCCCGGGACCATACTGGCCGCCCGTCGGCGCAGCTCCGCGGCGATCCGTTGGAGCCGTTGACCTAACTTCTTGGAAGGTGTCGCGGTGCCCGGATCGTCCTTGAGCACCACTCGAAAGAACAGCGAGTCCACGCCCTCATGATCGGGAGCAATACCGACGAGGATCCGCGAGACGCCTTTGCCAACCTCTGGGGGCAAAGGCTGCTTCAGCTTTCCCGCTAGGTCCTTCGTCAAGACGTAGCTCATGCCCGCAGCTTATCAGACGGGGACGAACCTGCATCGTCGCCGTCCGACAGTTGGAGGACGGCGAGGAGGGCCGGCTCACTTCGCAGGCTTTTGCGGCGCGGCTGCCGGTGCCGGCTTCGGCTGCACCGGCGCGGTCGCCGGTGCAGCCGGCGAAGCCGGCGCTGGCGCAGCTGGCGCAGTCGGTGTCGTCGCCGCAGGCGTAGCAGCCGCAGGCGCCGCCGCGAGGCGCTTGTTGATCGCGGCGATCGCGGCGCGGCACGCCTTGGCGACGAAGCTGTCCTTCGTCGCCTGCGCCTGCTCCTCGAGAAACGGCACCTCGTCCTTGCCGCCCAGCTTGCCGAGCACCTCCGCCGCCTCCTGGCGCCAGACGCTCCAGCCCATCATCGCCGGGCGGTTCTTCTCGCTCTTCGCCGCGCGCGGGAGCGTCTCCTTCCACAGCTCGACGATCTTCGGCACGGCCCGGGCGTCGCCCATGCGGCCGAGCAAGAGGAGCCGGGTCGTCCCGATGTTGCCCGGGTGAACGAGCGGATCGTCGGCCATCGCGACCACGAACGCGTAGATGTCGTGATCGCCCAGCTTGGGGATGCCCGCGGCCGCGACCGCGATCGTGCACCGGCTCTGGATGCCATCGCGATCGAGGATCTTGCGGCACGCGCGCTCGATCCGCGACTTGAGCCGGAGCGCGTCGACCTCGACGCAGATCCAGCCGTAGCCCTCCTCGACCGCCTTGCCCTTCGACTTGTCCTTCGCGAACGCCTCGATCAGCTTCATGCCGTCGTCGGCCTCGGACTCGTCCACGCAGACGCCAGCAGACGCGGTTCGCGCAGGAGCGGCCGCGAGCGCGGCCCCCATCACGATCAGGATTACGACAGCTCGCATGGCTCAGAGATAACACGCGGCCGCCGATTGCTGGGCACTGTCTGCGCTGGCGTCCGCCTCGTCAGCGTCCGCCCGTGTACGGCTCGGAGCGTGTCTTCGATCTCGCGACCTCGGATCGCTGGGTGCTTGGCTTCTCGCCCGAGTGCTGCTGGCGTCACGGGCTTGGCGCCCGCTGGCGCAAGGTGTTCGGGTCGAGCGGAGTCCAATCCCCTGCGGCGATGAAGGCGGCCCAGTAGTACGGGTGCGCGAACTGCGGCTGGCGGAGCAGGGCCAGCTTGGCCTGGCGCAGCGCCTGGGCGCGGCCGATGCCGCGCGCGAGCATGCCGTAGAGCGCGCGCATCAGCGCGCGCGCCGACGAGTCGCTGACGTTCCACAGGCTCACCATCTGCGCTTGGGCGCCGGCCAGGACCAGCGCGCGGCGCAGGCTGTACACGCCTTCGCCGGAGGCGACCGCGCCCACGCCGGTCTCGCACGCCGACAGCACGACCAGCGCGGTCCCCCACCAGTCGTAGCCCGCGAGCTCGCGCGCGCTGGCGATACCGTCGGGCCGGCTGTTGGCGCCCGCGAGCGCGAGGCCGGCGCGATCGAGCGCGTCGGTCGGATCCTCGCCGGGCGGCGGTGGTGGCGGCGCATCGCCCTCGAGGTGCATGCCTCGCGTCGGCCCCGCCGACGGAGCAGGCGTCGTGGCGCCGCGTGCGTAGAACCCGTGGGTCGCGACATGGAGCACCGCCGGGCCGACCACGCTGGCGAGCGCGGCCTTGGTGGCTTGCGCGCCGGTGAGCAGCCGGGCGTTGGGCAGGTGTGCAGCGACCTCGACGGCTTCGCCCTGCATGCCGGGCAGTCGCGCAAACAGCGGGCCGGGACCGTAGTCAGGATCTGCCACGATGGTCGCCGGCGCGCGCGGCGCTGGTCGCGCCGTGAGCCGCAGTAGATCGCGGCCGCTGGTCACGTAGCTGATCAGCCACTGCTCCAGAGCGTAGCGGCCCTGCGGATCGATCAGGGCTTCGAACGGGACGAGGTTGAGCTTGCCGTCGGGCGACAGGATGACGTGGGAGACCCCGGCCAGCTGGTTGCGGATCGGGGCCCAGACCACGGCGTCGAGGCGGCGCAGCGCGTCCCGCGTCGCGTTCGCGCTGGCGCCCTTGTGCATCGTGGCGAGCACGGCGTCGATCTGGGCGTCGACCGTGGCCGCATCCCCGAGCGGAATCCACCGGGGTGGGCCTTGCCAGGGCAACAGGTAGGCCAGATAGCGCGCCTCCTGCCACCGCTTTGGCTGTCGGGGATCGAAGCGATTGTAGCGCACGAACTCGACCAGGGTGGCGCCGGGCGGCAGCGCCGTCTGGACCTTCGCCACCGTCACCGGCTCCGCTTGCACGCGATACTCGACGCTCGCCGTGTTGAGCTCCGCCTCGAGGCCGTCGATCCGGGACCGGAGCGCCGCCAGCGCCGTCGCCTGCCCCGGGGCGATCCGCGGATCGTACGGCGCGCGCAGTCGCGCCGAGAGTTCGCTCTTGGCGTCTGCCAGCTCGCCGAGCTTGGCGTGTAGCTGCGGCGTGAGGTGAGCCCGGAGCGCGGCCTGATTGTCGGTGAGCGAATCGAGAATGCGACCCTTGCGGCGCAAGACGATGGTCAGCGCCAGGTCGAGCGCCCGCGCGCTCGTGGGCATCGCGTGAGCGTGAAACGACACCAATTCCTGGGTCTCTCGGTACAGGAGCTTCATCAGGTCTCGCTTGCGCGATTCCGACAGCCGCGCGAGTTCGACTCGCAGGTTGGCTTCCCGGACCTCGGCGGTGCGAGCATAGAGCGGCTCGGCTTGCGCGTATGCGCCTTGTGCCCGGTAGAGCCGCGCCAGGTTGTTGAGGCTTCGCGCGACGTCAGGATGCATCGCCCGCAGCACCTTTTCGCGGATGGCGAGCGCACGGACATGGAGCGGCTCGGCCCGCGCGTACGCGCCTTGCGCCTGGTAGAGCGTGGCCAGGTTGTTGAGGCTTCGCGCGACGTCTGGATGCACCGCCCCCAGCGCCTTCTCCTGGATGGTGAGCGCACGGACATAGCGCGGCTCGGCCCGCGCATACGCGCCTTGAGCCTGGTAGAGCAACCCCAGGTTGTTGAGGCTGCTCGCGACGTCAGGATGCATCGCCCCCAGCGCCTTCTCCGAGATGGCGAGCGCGCGGACAAAGAGCGGTTCGGCCCGCGCGTACGCGCCTTGCGCCTGGTAGAGCGCGGCCAGGTTGTTGAGGCTGGTGGCGACGTCAGGATGCATCGCCCCCAGCGCTTTCTCGTGGATGGCGAGCGCACGGACATAAAGTGGCTCGGCCCGCGCGTACGCGCCTTGATTCTGGTAGAGCCCTGCCAGGTTACTAAGGCTGGTCGCGACGTCAGGATGCATCGCCCCCAGCGCCTTCTCCCAAATGGCGAGCGCACGGACATAAAGTGGCTCGGCCCGCGCGTACGCGCCTTGATCCTGGTAGAGGCTGGCCAGGTTGTTGAGGCTGGTCGCGACGTCAGGATGCATCGCCCCCAGCGCCTTCTCGCGGATGGCGAGTGCGCGGACCAAGAGCGGCTCGGCTCGCGCGTACGCGCCTTGATCCTGGTAGAGCAACCCCAGGTTGTTGAGGCTATCCGCGACGTCTGGATGCATCGGCCCCAGCGCCTTCTCGTAGATGGCGAGCGCACGGACCAAGGACGGCTCGGCCTGTGCGTACGCGCCTTGATTCCGGTAGAGCGCCGCCACGTTGTAGAGGCTCTCCGCGACGAGGGGATGCATCGCTCCCAGCGCGTTCTCCCGAAGCTGAAGCGCGCGGACCAAGAGCGGCTCGGCTCGCGCGTACGCGCCTTGCACTTGGTAGAGCATCGCCAGGTTGTTGAGGCTGTTCGCGACGTCAGGATGCATCGCTCCCAGCGCGTTCTCCAAGATGGCGAGCGTACGGACCAAGAGCGGCTCGGCTCGCGCGTACGCGCCTTGCGCCTGGTAGAGCAGCCCCAGGTTGTTAAGGCTCTCCGCGACAAGGGGATGCGTCGGCCTCAGCGCCTTCTCCCGAAGCTCGAGGCTTCGTTCCGCGAGCGGGACCGCCTCTTTAAGCTTGCCTCCCTCGTACAGACTATCTACCTCTTTGTCGAGGCGAGTGGCCTCATCGAGGTCCGCTTGCTGAGTCGGCGAGCTCGGCCCCGCAATGGCAGGCTGTGGGAGCCCGAGGCTCCCGACGAGCACGGCGAGGGCCAGCACTCGCAGCGCGCCGGCTCGTCGCGTCCGCTGTGGCGCTATCAATTCCTGTGTCATCGCTCCATCCCCTTCCTTGTCTGTGAGCTTCACCGCCAGAGTGCAGTCGCAACCAGAGATCACCCGTCGAACCCTGTCGACTCAGCGGCGCAGGCTGTTGCTGGTCCTGTGATGGTCACGGGCTCGGCGCCCGCTGGCGCAAGGTGTCCGGGTCGAGCGGAGTCCAGTCGCCAGCGGCGATGAACGCGGCCCAGTAGTACGGGTGCGCAAACTGCGGCTGGCGGAGCAGGGCCAGCTTGGCCTGGCGCAGCGCCTGGGCGCGGCCGATGCCGCGCGCGAGCATGCTGTAGAGCGCGCGCATCAGCGCGCGCGCGGACGCGTCGCTGACGTTCCACAGGCTGACCACCTGCGCTTGCGCGCCGGCCAGGACCAGCGCGCGGCGCAGGCTGTAGACGCCTTCTCCGGACGCGACCTCGCCCACGCCGGTCTGGCACGCCGACAGCACGACCAGCGCGGTCCCCCACCAGTCGTAGCCCGCGAGCTCGCGTGCGCTGGCGATGCCGTCGGGTCGGCTGTTGGCGCCCGCGAGCGCGAGGCCGGCGCGATCGAGCGCCTCCGTCGGATCCTCGGTGGTCGGCGGTGCCAGCGGCGCATCGTCCTCGAGGTTCATGCCCCGCACCGGCCCTGCCGGCGGCGCAGGCGTCGTGGCGCCGCGGGCGTAGAACCCGTGGGTCGCGACATGGAGCACCGCCGGGCCGACCACACCGGCGAGGGCCGCCTTGGTGGCTTGCGCGCCGGTGAGCAGCCGGGCATCGGGCAGGTGTGCGGCGACCTCGACGGCCTCGCCCTGCACGCCGGGTAGCCGCGCAAATAGCGGGCCGGGACCGTAGTCCGGATCTGCGACGATGGTTGCTGGTGCGCGGGGCGCCGGCCGGGCCGCGAGCCGCAGCAGATCGCGGCCGCTGGTCACGTAGCTGATCAGCCACTGCTCCAGAGCGTAGTGGCCCTGCGGATCGATCAGGGCCTCGAACGGAACGAGGTTGAGCTTGCCGTCGGGCGACAGGATGACGTGGGAGACCCCGGCCAGCTGGTCGCGGATCGGGGTCCAGACCACGGCGTCGAGGCGGCGCAGCGCCGTCCGCGTCGCTTCGGCGCTGGCGCCCTTGTGCATCGTGGCGAGCACGGCGTCGATCCGGGCGTCGACGGTGGCCGCGTCCCCGAGCGGGATCCACCGGGGTGGGCCTTGCCAGGGCAACAGGTAGGCCAGATAGCGTGCCTCCTGCCACCGTTTCGGCTTTGGCTGTCGGGGATCGTAGCGGTTGTAGCGCACGAGCTCGACCAAAGCGGCGCCGAGCGGCAGCGCTGCCTGGACCTTCGCCACCGTCACCGGCTCCGATTGCACGCGATATTCGATGCTCGCCGCGTTGAGCTCCGCCTCGAGGTCGTCGATTCGGGACCGGAGCGCCGCCAGCGCGGCCGTCTGCGCCGGGGCAGTCCGCGGCTGGTACGGCGCGCGCAGCCGCGTCGAGAGCTCACTCTTGGCGTCTGCGAGCTCATCGAGCTTGGCGCGCAGCTGCGGCGTGAGGTGAGCCCGGAGCGCGGCCTGATTGTCGGTAAGCGAATCGAGGATGCGGCCCTTGCGGCGCAAGACGGCGGTCAGCGCCAGGTCGAGCGCTCGCGCGCTAGTGGGCAGTGCGTGGGCGTGAAACGACACCAACTGCAGGGTCTCTCTATACAGGAGCTTCATCAGGTCGCGCTTGCGCGATTCCGACAGCCGCACAAGCTCGACTCGCAGGTAAGCTTCCTGGGACTCTGCGGCGCGAGCATAGAGCGGCTCGGCCCGCACATACGCGCCTTGCGCCTGGTAGAACGACGCGAGGCTGTTGAGGCTGGTCGCGACGTCTGGATGCATCGGCCCCAGCGCCTTCTCCCAGATGGCGAGCGCACGGACCAAGAGCGGCTCGGCCCGTGTGTACACGCCTTGATCCCGGTAGAGCAGGGCCAGGTCGTTGAGGCTTTGCGCGGCTTCTGGATGCATTGTCCCCAGCGCCTTCTCGCGAATGGCGAGCGCACGGACCAAGAGCGGCTCGGCCCGCGCGTACGCGCCTTGATCCGAGTAGAGCGCAGCCAGGCTGTTGAGGCTTAGCGCGACGTCAGGATGCATCGCCCCCAGCGCCTTCTCGCCGATGGCGAGCGCACGGACCAAGAGCGGCTCGGCTCGTGCGTACGCGACTTGTTTCCGGTAGACCGTGGCCAGGTTGTTGAGGCTGATCGCGACGTCAGGATGCATCGCCCCCAGCGTTTTCTCGCGGATGGCGAGCGCACGTACATAGAGCGGCTCGGCTCGTGCATACGCGCCTTGCGTCTTGTAGAGCAGCGCCAGGTTGTCGAGGCTGTTCGCGACGTCAGGATGCATCGCCCCCAGCGTCTTCTCGCGGATGGCAAGCGCACGGTCCAAGAGCGGCTCGGCTCGCGCGTACGCGCCTTGCTCTCGGTAGAGCGCGGCCAGGTTGTTGAGGCTTAGCGCGACGTTAGGATGCATCGCCCCCAACGTTTTCTCGAGGATGGCGAGCGCACGGACATAAAGCGGCTCGGCCCGCGCGTACGTGCTTTGCGCCTCGTAGAGCGCGGCCAAGTTGTTGAGGCTTAGCGCGACGTCTGGATGCATTGCCCCCAGCGCCTTCTCGAGGATGGCGAGCGCACGGACATAGAGCGGCTCGGCTCGCGCGTACGCACCTTGCGCCTGGTAGAGCGCGGCCAGGTTGTTGAGGCTGGTCGCGACGTCAGGATGCATCGCTCCCAGCGACTTCTCGCGGATAGCGAGCGCGCGCGCCAAGAGCGGCTCGGCCCGCACATACGCACCTTGATCCAGGTAGAGCATAGCCAGGTTGTTGAGGCTGACCGCGACGTCAGGATGCATCGCCCCCAGAGCCTTCTCCCAAATGGCGAGCGCGCGGACCAAGAGCGGCTCGGCTCGCGCGTACGCGCCTTGCGCCTGGTAGAGTCCTGCCAGGTTGTTGAGGCTGGCCGCGACGTCAGGATGCATCGCCCCCAGCGCTTTCTCCCAAATGGCGAGCGCGCGGACCAAGAGCGGCTCGGTCCGTGCGTATGCGCCTTGCTCCTGGTAGAGCAGCCCCAGGTTGTTGAGGCTCGCCGCGACGAGGGGATGCGTCGGCCCCAGCGCCTTCTCCCGAAGCTTGAGGCTTCGCTCCGCGAGCGGGACCGCCTCCTGAAATTTGCCTCCCCGGTACAGACTCTCTACCTCCTTGTCGAGGCGAGTGGCTTCATCGAGGTCGGCTTGCGGCGTCGGCGAATTCGGCCCCGCAATGGCAGGCTGCGGGAGCCCGAGGCTCCCGACGAGCACGGCGAGGGCTAACAGCGCACCGGCTCGTCGCGTTCTCTGTGGCGTTATCGCTTCCTGTGTCATCGCTCCATCCCCTTCCCTTGTCTGTGAGCTTCATCGCCAGATCGCTGCGCCGTGGTCGTCCTCGACGTGCTTCCAAGCTGGGCGTGGAGTTTGCCCGAGCGCTGGGATCCGTTTGCGAGCGCGGCCCCGGCCCGGAGTTGACCACCTCACGATCGCGGGCACTCCCCAGGCCCCGCCTCCGACGCCAATCACTGGAGTGCACTGTATCGCCAACACCTTGTTCCTCGGCAACTCGACTTCTTGACCAAGCCTTCGCCCCGATCGACGTTGCCGGCCACCCGGAGTCATACAAAAAGCAACATCTGCCTGGTAGCTCACTTGCGGGGACACCGCGCCAGGGCGATCACGGTTGCTATCGAGCCACGTGAATGAACTCGTGGCGTACCACGGCGATGCCGGTGCTGTCCGCGATGGCGCCGGGGTTCCGCACGAAGTCCGGATCGGGCGGCGGTGGAGACAGCGGCGGGCGGGGTTGGGCCGGTGCGGGCAGCGACCGCGGGGCGACCGACTTCCCCCGGATCGTCGTCGGCGTGCGGGCAGGGGGCCGCGCGGCCGGGGCGGGCGGCGGCTGCGCGGCCGGTGCGGGCAGCGGGCGCGCGGCCGAGGTGGCGCCGGAGGTCGCGACGAAGGCGGCGTCGAGGGACGGCCCGCAGTCCTGCGCGGTGCGGGCACGCATCCTCGCGGTCAGGGCTGCCGCCAGCTTCGGATCGGCCGCGGCGAGCTCCGCGGTGCTGGCCACGACGTACAGGATCTCGGTGCCGGGCTCGTTGTCGACCTCGAGCTCGACGCTGCCGGTCGGGAGGGCCGTGACCACGCCGGCCAGGGCGCGAATCACGCCCTCGGCCGGGTACAGCGTGACTCCCTGCTTCGAGCAGTACACCAGATAGAGATATGCATCCACGGACGTCTGCACGTGGACGCGGATCCGGTCGCCGGCCTTCAGGGTGTCGCCATCGCGCAGTTCGTGCGGGACGCCGACCCGCGACTCGCGGACCTGGATCGAGTGATCGAAGCCCAGCAGCTCCGGCGTGGCCTCGAGGTTTATGCCGCGCTCGTCATCGCCACTGCTGGACGGCGGGGGTCTGACGGCCGTCGCACAGGCTGTCATCCCCAGTGCCACTGCCACCGCCACCGCCGCCGCCAGCGCCACCGCCGCTGAACCCAGAGAGCCACGGCTCGCGCTCGTCATCGCTGTCATCGCTGTCCCCTCTCCTCCATCGCGCTCCGCGCGCAGCGAAAGCCCGCGTCGAGCTTCCAGCTGCTCCCGTCCAGCCGCACGCAGCGCGCCCCCAGCACGTCGCATGCGGTCCGGCCGCCGAAGCCGCCGCCGCGGAGCGTCCGCAGGCTCGCGTCACCGCGGCTGTCCTCGATCCACTCCGCCACGTTGCCGCCCAGATCCGCCACGCCGTCGGGCGAGACGTCCTGCGGCGAGCCGCCAGCGTCGCGCGGATGCGCCGCCGCGGTGCCGCGCAGCCCGAACGCCACGACGTCCTGCCGCGGCGGCGCGCTGCCCCACGGGAACGGCCGGCCCTCGGCGCCCACCGCGGCGAGCTCCCACTCGGCCTCGAGCGGCAGGCGCTTGCCGCGCACGCGGCAGTACTCGTCGGCGCCGCTCCACGTCACGCACACCACCGGCCACCGAGCCGACTCCGGCGTGACCCGCGCGCGCCCCTCGGCGGAGATGGTTAGACCGTCGCCGCACTTCTCCGTGCGGACGAGCGGGATCGACGGCTCGGTCCGCGTCGCCACGATCGCGTGGGGTGTGAGCTGCCAGGCGCCGGCGGTGGCGTTCAGCCAGTCGGCGTACTCGCCGTTGGTGACCTCACGGCGGTCCAGGTAGAACGCGGCGACCGCGCTCGGCGCTCCACCCGCGGCGGGACCGCCCCCGCGGCAGCCGTCGTCAGCGATCGCGCCGCGGCACTCTGCGGGAACTGCCGCAGCGCGATCGACGCCTGGCCCGAGACTCGCGGCGCCGATCCGCGCCATGCCCGGCGGCGGCGGCGGCGGCGGCGGCGGCGAGAGCGCGGTCGCCGCCACCGAGCTCTCGTCGGGCCGCGGCCGGAACTCGGTGACGGCGGCGATCGCGAGCAGCGTGGCGATCGCAACGACCGCCGCCACCGCCGCCACCGCCGCGCCGAGCCGGGCGCGCCGCCGTCGCCGCTGGCGCCACCTATCCGGATACGGCACCGCCGCGCCGTCCGGCGTCGGGCGGCCCAGCACGGCGCGCAGGCGGGCGAGCTCCCACGCCCAGCGCGCCCGATCCCGGAAGTCGAGCGCCACCCGCGCGTCGATCCGCGTGGGCAACTCGCAGTCGGCGAGCCGCAGCGGGAGCACGCGCGCGTCGTCCCGGCCGGCGTGGAGCGCGAGCTGGGCACCGAACTGCGCCCACCGATCCCGGAGGTACGCGGGCGAGAGCACGGCGATCGTGTAGCGGCTGCGGGACACGCCGCGATCGATCTCCTCGACGACGAGCCCGCCGATCGGCAGCTCGTCCACGAGCAGCACCCGATCCCGCGGCAGCTCGAGCGCCGGGAGCAAGCCATCGCGCACGAAGCCAGCGTCGGGCTCGGCGAAGACGACGAACAGATCGAGATCCGGTCTGTCGGTGCTGTCGGTGCTGTCCGTGCTGTCGCTGTCTGCGCTGTCCATGTGAGTCGGTCCTCGCGTCCCGGGCGCTCAGGGCGCGTGCGGGTGCTTGCGGAGGCGTGCGATCAGCCGATCCATGCTCGCGCGAAACCGCATCTCTCGCTGCGGAGTCAGCTCGATCCCCGAGAATGCCTGGATGTAGAGTGGCGCGTGGAACTGCTCGCGGAGCACCGGGATGAACCGGCGCGAGCGGGTATTGACGGCCTGCATGATGGCCATGGTCGTCTTGAGCTCCTCGAAGCGGCTCTCGAGGTACGCCCGGGTCAAGAGGACCACGACGTACCGGCTCTTGACGATCGCCTCCTCGATATCGATCTGGAGCGCGCCGAGCGTGTCGCGATCCCAGACGGAGAGCGCGACGCCCGGCCGCTCGAGCTCGCGGCGGAAGACCCCGGTGACCCAGTCCTCCAGGACCGGATCGTCGGGGTCATAGGTGAGGTAGACGTCCTTCTCGAAGACGGGGCAGGGCGGCAGGGGCCGCCGGTAGCGGGTCAGCGGGTAGAAGTCCTCGATGCTCGCGATGAACGCCGGGCGCTGGGCGCGGCCAGACGACAGGACGACCCGCTGGGCGACGTAATCGAAGAGCTGGCCGACCGTGACGTCGCTGCCGTCCGTGGAGGCCGCTCCGCGCAGGCCGTCGAGGAGGTGGCCCGTGAAGATGCCGTACGGGGCGTGCTGCGAGACGTACGCGCTGCCGTCCGCGCGGGACGCGGCGAAGACCACCCGGCCGCGAGCCTGGATCTCGGCGCGGAGCTCGTCCGTGAACGGCCCCAGGCCCGGATCGATGCCGGCGGCGGCAGCGCTGGCGCCGTTCGACGCCGGATCGGGCACCGGGGCGTCGGCGCCGGGCGGCGTCGAGAAGCCGGCCGCCCGGCAGCAATCGAGGACGACGGTGAGCTCGCCGGCGCAGCGGGCGAGCCGCTGCGAGAGCTCGCGGGCCGAGATCGCGGTGGTGGCGTAGGCGCCGCGCCGCGCGTCGACGGGCAAGAGGTACGACTGCCCATCGGCGCCGGTCCCGCCGTGGCCGGAGAAGTAGAAGAAGGAGCGCGCGCCGGGGGGCCGGGCGCGCTCGCACAGCGCATCCAGCGCGCTCAGGATCCCGTCCCGCGTCGCGGCCCTCTCCTCGAGCACCTCGACGCGTTCGGGCGGGTACCCGCAGCAGTCCGGGCTCGCGAGCGCGTCGCAGACCCCGGGGACGTCCCGCGTGGGCCGGAGCCTGCTGACGTGGTGATACTCCGAGACGCCGACGACGAGCGCCTGGGACAGCCGCCCCTGAGGCAGGGGGGGCGTCATCGGCGATTCCGGCCTGCGCGCTGGCGGCGCGCGAGGGCGCAAGCCCCGCGCTGACGGTCAGCGCGGAGTAAAGCGATCCTGAGGAACTCGTTCTGCGACATGCCCAACCCTCCCTACGTGCATGAGACGCGGGGGCTGGATGGATTCAGACAGCGCAATACAGATTGCCGATCCACCAGCACACCGACCCACTCCCACCAGAACCTGATTGCTGGATCTCTCGGGATCCGCTCAGCGCACCTCGAACCGCCGCTCCACTGTAATGCTCCCCTTCCCTGCGCGTACCGCACCAAGATACTCACTTTACGTCCTGCCGGGCAAGTGTTCCGCGGTCCCGGTCACGAGGATTCGCCGGTGCACGGTGGCCCGATCGAGGACGATCGAGCGCGTGCGCACGGTCGGGCCGAGCTTTTCCCCAGGCCGCCGGTGCCGCGACCCACGGGCGCGCCGCCCGCGCCGTCTCTCCGTAGCTCGTTGGCCTCGAGGAGGTGGCCATCACGCTGCCGCCGATTGCTGCACACCGCCCGCGCTGTCGTCCGCCCCGCTGGCGCCCGCCCCGCTGGCGTCCGCCCCGCCAGCGTTGCCGCGCCGACCGCCGCGCGCCTCAGGATCTTGAGGCACCTCCGAGTCCCCTCGCACGGTTACGCGCGGCACGCCGCTTGGATTGCACCCGCCGCATGAAGGTGTCCGTCTGCGCAGCGCTCGCAACCACATGTCTGCTCGCGGCCTGCGGGATGCCTGGTGACATCGGAGAGCCGCCCCTGCCCGAGCCCTGGCCCTTCCCCGAGCCGGAGCCGGAGCCCGGCGATCCGCCGCTGCCCCGCTCGGTCACTGTGACCCTCGACGAGCTGCAGCCCGGCTGGCTCGTCTCGACGAGCCGGCTCGTCGACCACGACATGCCCGACGAGCGCACCGTCACCTCCGATGGCTCGCCCATCACGCTCGTCGGCACGGCCACGGACGTGTTCATCGCGACGATCACCGACGCTGACGGCAACCTGCTCGGGACGCGCGCGATGCACGCGCCCTGCACGATGGCGTCCGCGCGCCAGCTCCACGTCCCGCGCGACTTCTCGACGATCCAGGGCGCGATCGACGCGGCCGCCCCTGGCGACACCGTCCGGGTCGCGGGCGGCACGTACACCGAGTCGGTGCAGCTGCGCCCCGGCGTGTGCTTGCTCGGCGCTGGCGCGCGCCACACGACCCTCGACGCGGGCGGCCAGGGCCGCACGCTCGTCGATCTGACCGGCGCGCCCGGCAGCGTGGTCGCGGGCTTCACGATGCGCGGCGTCGCGCCGCGGTACGGCTGCGCGACGGAGGATCCGTTCGACTGCTCCGGCAACTGGTACACGGCCGGCGTCTACCTCGGCTACAGCAGCCTGCTCGGCTGGAACGATCCCACCCGCGAGGCGCCGCCGATCATCGCGAACAACGTCTTTGCGTCGAACTACATCGGCGTGATGCTCTATCACCACGGCATCGCGGTCGTGCGCAACAACGTGTTCGTCAATAACCGCAGCGGCTTCGTCGCGAATCACTATCAGGACCGCACGCTGCTCGCGAACAACGTGTTCGTCGACAACACCGAGCTCGCGATCGGCAATCAGGCCGCCTACCTCGACATCATCGACAACATCGTCGTCGGCTCGCCGCTCGGCATTCGCTTCCAGTACATCCAGACCGGCCACATCGCCTGCAACCTGTTCCACGGCAACGGCGCCAACGCGAACGAGGCCCGCTTCACGATCGGCACCGATGGCAACGTCGAGGCCGAGCCCCACTTCGCCGGCCCCGGCGACTACCACCTGGCGCCCGGCTCGCCCGCCCTGGATGCCGGCTGCCACCAGGGCAAGGCGCACGAGCCCGACGGCACGCCGCCCGACATCGGCGCGTTCGGCGGCCCGCTCTCGGCCTGGGCCGACCTCTAGCCTGCTCACGCCTCGTCAGGCCGACTCGCCGCCCTTGTCGGCACCAGCTCAGCGCAAGATACTCGGGCCCATGTCACTCGAGCTCGAGCTAGACCTCGGCGCGCCGGCCCGGCGCGGCGCGACCCACGTGGCCGCGGATCGGCGCGTGGCGTGGTCGGAGTGGGGCCCGCCGGACGGCGCGCCGGTGCTGTTCGCCCCCGGCGCGGCGACCAGCTCGGCGCTCGGGTTCGCGACCGCCGCGCTCGACCGGCTCGGCGTGCGGCTGATCGCGCTGGACCGCCCCGGGCTCGGCCGCTCCGATCCCAACCCCGACCGCTCGCTGCTCGACTTCGCCGCCGATGTGCGCGCGTTGGCCGCGGCGCGCGATCTGGGCGTCCCCGCGATCGTCGGCTTCTCGCAGGGCGCGCCGTTCGCGCTGGCGTGCGCCGCCCAGGGCGTGGTCTCGGCCGTCGCGATCGTCGCCGGCACCGACGAGCTGGCCGCTCCGGCGCTGCGCGACGCGCTGCCGCCCGAGGTACGCCGCCTGATCGAGCAAGCCGAGCACGATCCCCTGGCCGGCGAGTCGTTCTTCCGCGGGATGACGCCCGCGATGATGCTCGAGATGCTCCATTCGTTGAGCCCCGCGGTCGACCTCGCCGTCTACTGCCATCCGCGCTTCGTGGCCGCGTTTCGCGAAGCCCTCGACGAGGGCTTCGCCCAGGGGCCCGCCGGCTACGGGCGCGACACGCTGCTGGCGATGCGCCGCTGGCCATTCGACGTCCAGTCGATCCGGATCCCGGTGCACTTCTGGTACGGCCGCCACGACGCGAGTCCCTTTCACTCGCCGGACCTCGGCGAGTCGCTCGCGCGCCGCATCCCCGGCGCCACCCGCACCGTCGTGGACGGCGCAGGCGGCGCCCTCCTGTGGACGCACGGCGCGGCGATCCTCGAGTCGCTCGTCGCGCCACCGGCTGACCGCTGAGCCCGGTCCGGCCCGGCCCGGTCCGGCCTGGCCCGGCCTGGCCCGGTCTGGCCCGGCTTGAGTCCGGGGCGCGGCCGCGAGCCATTCAGCTTTACTCGGACCGCGTTCGGAGCCTACATTCGCCTATCCGGCGATGAATACCTCATCAGACTCTCCAAAGGATTCGAGTCATCACGACGAAGACCTGAAGGTACTCCACAGCATGGGGTACTCGCAGGAGCTCTCTCGCCGGATGGGCGGGTTCCAGAACTTCGCGATCTCCTTCTCGATCATCTGCATCCTCGCCGGCGGCATCGGCACCTACGTGGTCGCGTACGGCGCTGCCGGCGGCGGCTCGATCGGCATCGGCTGGATCGTCGGCTCGGTGTTCGCGCTGCTCGTGGCCGCCGCGATGGGCCAGATCGCCTCGGCCTACCCGACGGCCGGCGGCCTCTACCACTGGGGCTCGATCCTGGGCGGCCGGGGCTGGGGCTGGGCGACCGCCTGGATCAACCTGGTCGGCCTGCTCTTCGTCGTGTCGTCGGTCAACTACGGCGTCTATCTGCTGCTGAAGGATCTGGTGCTCGTCGGTGCGTTCGGCATGGACGCGAATGCGTTTACCGGCACGCACCTGACCATCGCGGTGGCCGTCATCACCCTCAGCCAGGCCGTCCTGAACTACGTCGGCATCCGGGTGACCACGATCCTGACCGACTTCTCCGGCTACCTGATCCTGGCCGTCTCCCTCGCGCTCATCGTCGGGCTCCTTGTGGCGTCACCGGTCGAGCTCGACTTCTCGCGCCTCGTCACGTTCACCAACAACACGTACATACCTGCTCCCGACAGGTGGCCGGCGACCCCGAGCCTGTTCTTCGCCTTCGTCCTGGGCCTCTTGCACGTCTGTTACACCATCACCGGTTTCGACGCCTCGGCGCACACCGCCGAGGAGACCCGCGACGCCCAGCGCGCGGTGCCGCGCGGCATGCTGACGGCGGTGTTCTGGTCGGCGCTGTTCGGCTGGCTCCTCGTGGCGGCCGTCCTCCTCGCCATGCCGGATCTGGTCGAAGGTAACAAGCAGGGCTTCTCGGTGTTCTCCTACGTGCTCTTTGGTAGCAACCTGCCGCACGGGGTGAAGGCCGCGCTGGCGATCGGCATCGTGCTCGCCAACTATCTCTGCGCCCTGGCCGGCATGACCTCGCTCTCGCGCATGATCTTCGCGTTCGCTCGCGACGGCGGCATCCCCGGGGCGTCCCGGTTCCTGCGCCGGATCAACTCGAAGCACCGCACACCCGGCGCCGCCATCTGGGTCGGTGCCGGGCTCTGCTTCATCCTCGGACGGGTCTGCGGCGTCGACAACAGCGCCTATATCGTCCTGTCTTCGGGCTGCGCGGTCTTCCTGTACGTCTCGTACCTCATGCCGATCAGCGCCGGCCTCCTCGCCGAGGGCAAGAAGTGGACGAAGAAGGGGCCGTTCCACCTGGGCGTGTGGTCCCGGCCCGTCGGCGTCCTCGCCCTGATCGGCGGCGGCGTCCTCGTCTTCGTCGGCTTCCAGCCCCCCTATCAGCTCGTCGGCAAGTTCCTCGCCGGCACGGTCGTCGTCCTGGCCGTCGTCTGGTTCGCCTTCGAGCGCCGCCGCTTCCCCGGCCCGCCGCTCACCGAGGCCGACGTCGCCAAGCGCCAGTCCGAGATCGCCGCCGAAGAGGCCGCCCTCGGCGGCGCCGGCTGACCGCTCGCCGAAGAGGCCGCCCTCGGCGGCGCCGGCTGATCGCTCGCCGCCGCGCGCCGCGCGGCTACGGCGCGGCACGTGCGTGAGCACGTAGCGCTACACGGGGACTCCAGCCTTGAATAGCAGCTCCGCATACCATGCAGACAGCGGATCTTTTCGAGGGGGCGCAAAGTTTCCACGCCACCGAAGATCGGCAGCGAGATGCAGCTGTGCATCTTTGGGGAGCCCTAGCTCCCGAACGGCATCGTGCAGCACCGAGAGCGTCGAGACGAGCTCGATCCTGGGGAAGACCGCTCGTGCGACGCGGCGCTCTTTCCCATCATCGGTCATGAGCGGCACCCCGAGGACACCCGCGAGGGCTACACACGACGCGTCTTCGTCTCGAAGCTGTGTTGCACATTCGACGAAGGCATCGACCAGCGGCTCAGTATCGATCGTGCGAATCTGGAGACGACCGGCGGTGCGGAGCCGTGCCGTCGAAGCCAGCTCCTTGGTGCGCACCCCATCACCATCTGGTGGAGTGTGAAGGTAGAGCGCTTCACCATGCGCTCGGTCGCTGATGAGCAGCTGCAGGTCGCAAGCCTGAACGATCTCGAGCTCGAGCCTCGTCGCGAGCACGTTCAGCGTGCAGCACGCGTCTATGACCAGCGGACGCGTCATGTCGTGTCAGGCTGTTCGAAGGTCATCAGCAGCAAAATCGATCGGTAGCTGCGTCCCGTCGTCCAGGTGGATCTTGAGATGCTCCTGATAGACGCGCCGCGCGGTCGCGATGTCGGTATCGAGATACTCCGCGAACTCACCTTCGCTCAACAGCTCCCGATCGTATGCTGCGACTGCGAGCGTCACATATCGCTCTGGAAGCATTTGCCGCGACGCTGGCAGCAGCGATGGTTGTACTTCGTGAGGAGCGAGCTCTCTGGGACGGATCTGACGCTTGGTGATCTTCTCGTAGCTCCCCCTTGGGAGCAGACGCAGATCTTCGAGACGTAAGGCCATCGCCTGGAACGAGACCCCGAAATGGCGGGCGAGTGAGTGGAGATCGATGGGCGCGAACCGGCCTGCTCTGCACTTATCGGCGAATCGTTTCTGGACGCCCACGGCCGGCATCAGGAGCTCGGTCGCGAAGCTGTCAGGAAAGAGCTCCTCGGCCCGTTTCGGCGGCTCACTCTCGTCGAGGACATCTCCTGCTTCGGGATCGCGAAGCAAGTGACCAACCTCGTGAACGAGCGACCAGCGCTGTTTCTCGGCCGGATGGTCGGCGTTGATCGCCACGCATGCACCGATCTCATCGCTCCAGAGCAGGAACGCGGCGAGCTTCGAGGGCAAGCGATCGAGGTAGAAGATGCGGAGCCCTGCTTCGACTTCGAAGCGCTCGTCGAGGTGGAGCGCGGGCTCGTCACCCAGGCCAAGCATGCTGCGAACGGTGCGCGCAGCGTCCTCGCCGGCCAGCCGATCATCGAGAGTATGGTGTTGTCCCAGATCGACGCGATACGTTCGAAGTGTTTCGAGCCGAGCCGGCACACGGTGCAACTCCTGCAGCCGCTCGAGGCTCGCGTAGCGCGCACCGAACGTACGTAGTCGTTCCACAGCCTCGGCGATCGGGCTCGACTTCTTGTCAATACCGAAGCCCACACGAAAACGCGGAGACAGCTCCGCGCGTACGAGCGTCTCGCGAAGCAGGTCATGGACCGACGTCTTCAGGACCTCTGCGAGTCGCACGAGCTCGGCGTTGCTTGGCCTCCGCTCACCCTTCTCGATAGCAACGAGGGTCGTGCGCGCGATCGCCACTTGGTCCGCGACTTCCGCTTGCGTGAGCCTTGCGCGCTTCCGTGCGTCGGTCAGTCGTTCACCGAGTTGCTGCGAAGTGATCAAGAGCCGCTCCTTTGGCAGGACGCTCAGGGCGAGGCCGAAATTCAGGCGCGCGATGGGATAGCGGATGCGGCCGGCTTGACCGATCCGGTCTGAGGTCGTCACCAGCGCAGGTTTCACCTTACAACATCCGATGACAATGTCAACCATGGAGGCATCCCCCGTCAATTTCGGCCGACTTTGTCGTGGTGAAGACAAAGTTATCAATAGGTTAAAGCTTAGATGGCGGCCACGATACTTCGCGGATCGGGCGTGCGCCGGTGTCACTCGACCCCGCGTGAGCCTGCGTTCTTCGGGCCGTCGGGGTCCGGGCTGCTGGGGTCTGGAGAGAGCGCCCGGCGCACCTGCTGCCGGAGGTCCTCGGGCGAGTAGTCGAGGTGATGGTGAACGGCCTCGCGATCGGAGAGGTCGAGCAGCCGCTCGCGGAGGCGGACCAGCACGTCCCGGTGCCGCTCGCGCTCCTCCGTGAGCTCGTGTAGCGCGTCGAGCACGGGGCGGACATGCTTGGGCGACGTCGCCCAGAGCTCGAGGGCGAGCGAGCCGCAGCGGAGGTCGAAGTCGAGGTCGTCGAGCCGTACCTCGCATTGGTCGGCGAAGTCGTGCGCGAGCATGTGCGAGCAGAAGAAGTTCGATGCGATGGGCTCAATAATGACTCGTTCTTGATTCATCTCCAGTAATCGGCGCTCGGTCTGGCGCTGTTGGAAGGTCTTTACGTAACGCTTATTTTTTCGACGAGACATACGCTTGCGCCTCCGCCGGCAATCTATTAAAGACTCTGTCAGACAGAGATACATTCGCGGACGCGATTCGTGAAGTGATTCGTCCGGAAATCGAAGCGAGTCGAGATGACTGACCCGAGATGACATACGAGCAATTCAAGGAGCTATGGACCCGAGCGCTCCAGGGCGCCGGGTTCTCTGTCATGGGCGTCGAGCTCGTCGAGGAGTCGCTCGATCTCCGATCCATGAGGCGCAAGTGCCGGTCGGTCGTGGGAGTGGCCGGCTGGTGGGAGCAGCCTTTGGTTCACACCACGGCCTCGTTCGAGTATGCCTGGGACGCGCTTCAGAGCGCGCGCACGGCCACGACCGAGGAGGACCTCTTGAGCGAGCTGCTCGACCGGGACGCTGTGGACGAGGTCCAGACGGAGCGCCCGTGGCTCCGCGTCGATGTCACGCTGCACGCATCCGGGACGTACGGCAAGGCGCGGTCCATGCCCTCACCAGCGGCGTGGGCGAAGTGGGCAGCGGAAGCGCTCGATCGGCTCGAGCGGAGCGAGCCCCTCGTGTCCGAGGCAGTGACGCGTGAGGGGCGCGGCGGCCGGATCGTGCATCTCGCCTGGCAGGGCGAGCCCCAGGCCCGTGTGCTGGTAGCCCGCGACGGATCGCTCAGGCTCGAGGGGATCGAGCTGCGGTCGTGGCAGGGGATCGAGCTGCCGCGGCGCTGGGACGATCCAGCCCGCCGACCAGACGCGCCGCCGGATCAGCAGCTCGTCGCGATGTTCGGGCGCGTGAAGGCCGCGCTCGCCGCGTGGCGGGAGAGCATGGACCGCCTGCGCCCGGCCTGACCGGAGACGGCGCGGCCGCGGCGCGGCTGCGGCGCTCCCTACTGCTTCTGCCAGCTCTTGATCAGCTCGTCGTACGAGACGGTCTCGCCCTTGGGCTTCTCGTTGGCGAGCTTGGGCTTCGGCGCGCCCGGCTCATCGAGCCAGACCTTCGGATCCTTCTCCGGGTTCAGCTTCGGGGCGCAGTTCTTCATGCCCATGCGCTCGAGCCGGCTCATCAGGTCGTCCATCTCCTTGGCCAGCTTGTCCATCGCGGCCTGCGGCGTCAGCTCGCCGGTGATCGCCTGGCTGATGTTCTGCCACCAGAGCTGCGCGAGCTTGGGATAGTCGGGCACGTTCGTGCCGGTCGGCGTCCACTGCTTGCGCGCCGGGCTGCGGTAGAACTCGACGAGGCCGCCGAACTTCGCCGCCTCCTTCGTCACCGCCTCCGAGTCGATGTCCGACTTGCGGATCGGCGTCAGGCCCACGAAGAACTTCTTCAGCGAGACCGACTTCGACACGGTGAACTGCGCGTAGAGCCACGCCGCCTGCCGGCGCTTCAGATCCGTGCTCTTCAGCATCGTCCACGCGCCCGCGTCCTGGTAGCCGAGCTTCATGCCGTCCTCCCAGTACGGGCCGTGCGGCGACGGTGCCATGCGCCACTTCGGCGTGCCGTCGGCGTTGACCACCGGGAGCCCCGGCTTCGTGAGCGGCGCCGTGAACGCCGTGTACCAGAAGATCTGCTGCGCGATCTTGCCCTGGCCGGGCACCGGGCCGGCCTCCGAGAACGTCATGCCAGGCGCCTCGGGCGGCGCGTACTTCTTGAGCCAGTCGATGTACTTCGTCAGCGAGTACACGGCGGCCGGGCTGTTCGTGTCGCCGCCGCGGGAGACGGACGCGCCCACCGGGCGGCAGTCCTCGACGCGGATGCCCCACTCGTCGACGGGCAGGCCGTTCGGGATGCCCGGGCTGCCCACGCCGGCCATCGACAGCCACGCGTCGGTGAAGCGCCAGCCGAGCGACGGATCCTTCTTGCCGTAGTCCATGTGGCCGTAGACCCGGACGCCGTCGATCTCCTTGACGTCGTTCGTGAAGAAGTCGGCGATGTCCTCGTACGCCGACCAGTTCACCGGCACGCCCAGCTCGTAGCCGTACTTGGCCTTGAACTTCTGCTTCAGGTCATCGCGATTGAACCAGTCGTAGCGGAACCAGTAGAGGTTCGCGAACTGCTGATCGGGGAGCTGATAGAGCTTCTTGTCGGGCCCGGTGCCGAACGACAGCCCGATGAAGTCGTCCAGATCGAGCGTGGGCGAGGTGACCGACTTGCCCTCGCCGGCCATGAAGTCGGTCAGCGGCACCACCTGGCCATAGCGATAGTGCGTGCCGATCAGATCGGTATCGTTCACGTACATGTCATAGACGCTGGTGCCCGACTGCATCTGCGTCTGCAGCTTCTCGATGACGTCGCCCTCCTGGATGAGGTCGTGGATCACGTTGATGCCGGTGATCTCCGAGAACGCCTTCGCCAGCGTCTTGGACTCGTACTCGTGGGTGGCGATCGTCTCGGACACGACCTTGATGCTCATGCCGGCGAACGGCTTGGCCGCCTCCATGAACCAGCGCAGCTCGGCCGTCTGCTGCTCCTTGCTGAGCGTGCTCGGCTGGAACTCGGCGAGCCACTTCTGGATCGCCGCCTCCTGGTTGGCCTGCGCCGCCGGATCGGGCTTGGCCGGCTGCTGCGGCTGGCCCCCGCCGCCGGACTCTTCCTTCTTCTTGCCGCAGGACAGCGCGCCCAGGAGCGCGGCGGCCAGCGCGGCGGCGCGGACCGCCCCGCCCGGAGTCAAAGCTAATCGCACTCGATGCATGGTTCTCCTCTTCAGCCCTCGTCGGGGCGCGTCATGATCACGCGGAATACATAACAAAACAACAGGATGAACAAGAAGTAGATGAGCGAGAACGCGGCCGCGGGCCCCAGATCGAACTGCCCCACGGCGAGCCGGGTCAAGAACTGGCTGAGGAACGTGGTGCTGTTGCCGGGGCCGCCGCCGGTCAAGACGAACGGCTCGGTGTAGATCATGAAGCTGTCCATGAACCGGAGCAGCACCGCGATGACGAGGACGTTCTTGAGCTTCGGCAGCTGGATGTAGCGGAACACCGCCCACGGCGAGGCGCCGTCGATGCGCGCGGCCAGGTAATAGGCATCTGGAATGGCGCGCAGCCCCGAGAAGCAGAGCAGGGCGACGAGCGGCGTCCAGTGCCACACGTCCATCACCACCACCGTCAGCCAGGCGTCCACCGGGTTCGCCGTGTAGTTGTAGCTGATGCCCATGCCGTGCAGCGCCGCGCCGGCCGCGCCGATGTCCGCGCGGCAGAAGATCTGCCACATCGTCCCGACGACGTTCCACGGGATCAGGAGCGGCAGCGAGAGCACCACGAGCGTCGCCGACGAGCGCCAGCCCTGCCGCGGCATGAGCAGGCTGATACCGATCCCGAGCGGCAGCTGCACGGCCAGGATCGCGAACGAGAACAGGAGCTGGCGCAGGAACGCGCCGTGGAGCTCGGGATCGCGGAGCACCTTGCGGAACCACTCGAAGCCCACGAACACTCGCATCTCCGGCCCGAGGATGTCCTGCACCGAGTAATTGACCACCGTCATGAGCGGCACGATGGCGCTGAACGCCACCATCACGACCATCGGCGTCACCAGGAGCCAGGCGCGGTTGTTCTTGCGTTTGCTCACCATGGTGCCTCTGTGCGGGCGCTTTCAGTCCCCGGTCCCGGCCGCGGTCGTGGTCGCGGGAGTTGTGGCGGGCGAGGTCGTGGGAGTTGTGGCGGGCGAGGTGCCGAGGATCGCCCGGCCGTCCTCGTAGAGTCGGACGCGCTCCGGCGGCAGGCCGAGGCGGCAGGTCTGGCCGGCGGCCACCGGCGCGCCGGGCGGGAGCTTGAGCTTGATCGCGGCCTTCGCGCCGTCGGGCGCCGCGTCTTTCGTCGCGCCCTCGCCGAGCGTCGCGCTCGCGATCTGGAACCGGCCGTGATCCTCGACGAAGACGATCGTCGCCGGCACGCCGCCCTCGGGCGGGCCGAGGACCAGGTGCTCGGGCCGGATCCCGAGCTCGAGCGTGCCGGCTCGGCCCGCGGCGCGCGCGGCCAGCTCCGCGGGGAGCGGCACCCGGTGCCCGGCGATCACCGCGCCGCCGTCCTCGATCCGGCAGGGCAGGACGTTCATGCCCGGCGAGCCGATGAAGTACCCGACGTAGGTGTGCGCGGGGTTGGCGAACAGCTCCTCTGGCGTCGCCTGCTGCAGCACGCGGCCCTCGTGCATCACCACGACCTCGTCGGCGAACGTCAGCGCCTCCGTCTGATCGTGCGTGACGTAGACGAGCGTGTGCCGAAACTCGCGGTGGATCTCGCGCAGCTTGCGGCGCAACGTCCACTTCCGGTGCGGATCGATCACCGTGAGCGGCTCGTCGAAGAGGATCGCGGCCACGTCGTCGCGCACGAGGCCCCGGCCGAGGCTCACGAGCTGCTTGGTGTCCGCGGTCAGGTCCGAGGCGTCTTGCTTGAGGAGGCTGCCGAGCTCGAGCATCTCCGCGACGCGCTCGACCCGCCGCGTGACGTCGCTGCCGCGCATGCCCCGGTTGCGCAGCGGGAACGCCAGGTTCTCGAACACGGTGAACGTGTTGTAGATGACGGGGAACTGGAACACCTGGGCGATGTTGCGCGCCCGCGGATCGAGGTCGGTGACGTCGCGGTCGCCATAGAGGATCTGGCCCCGCGTCGGCCGGAGGAGGCCCGACATGAGGTTGAGCAGCGTGGTCTTGCCGCAGCCGCTCGGCCCCAGGAGCGCGTACGCGCCGCCATCGCGCCACTTGAGATCGACGTCGCGCAGCACGTAGTCGCCGCTCCCCGGCGACGCCGAGTAGCTGTGCGCGATCGATTTCAGCGTGATCTCGGCCATGCGTCGCTCACTCCTCGGCGCTCGGGGCGACCGGGGCGGCCGGGCCGACCGGGGCGATCGGCCGGTACGAGGCCACGAGCGCGCCGCCCTCGGCCTCGGGCCGGAACGCCAGGAGCTTCTCGGGATCGATGTAGAACGTGAGCTGTGCGCCCAGCTCGTGATGGAACACGCCGTCTTCCTGGACGATGAACGGCAGGTCGTGGTGGCGCAGGTAGACGAACGTCTCCGAGCCGCTGATCTCGCTCAGCTCGACCTCGGCCCCGACGGGGACCAGCCCCGCGCGCGGGTGCAGGCGGCAGTCGCTGGCGCGGATGCCGAAGCGGTAGCTGCCCTCGGCGAGCCCCTGCAGGTGGCCGGGCAGCGGGAGCTCGAGCTCGCCGCGCTTCGCCGCGCCGCCCGCGACGGTGACGTCGAACAGGCTCATCGGCGGATCGCTGAAGACGAGCGCCGCGGCCGCGCTCGCCGGCCGGTGATAGACCTCGAGCGTCGGCGCGTGCTGGAGCACGCGGCCCTCGTGCAGGAGGATCGTCTGGCCGCCGAGCGCGAGCGCCTCGGCCGGGTCGGTCGTCGCGTAGAGCACGGTCGTCGCGCGCGCGCGGAAGATCGCGCGCAGCTCGTCGCGCAGGCCCTCGCGCAGCTTGTAGTCGAGGTTGACGAGCGGCTCGTCGAGGAGGAGCAGCTCGGCGTCCTTGGCCAGCGCCCGCGCGATCGCCACGCGCTGCTGCTGGCCGCCGCTCAGCTGCCCGGGCATGCGATCGAACAGGTGCTCGATCTTGAGCATCGCGCCGAGCTCGCGCACGCGCTCGTCGATGCCCTTCGCCTTGCGGACGCGCAAGGGCGACGCGATGTTCTCGCGCACGGTGAACGACGGGTAGTTGATGAACTGCTGGTACACCATCGCCACGGAGCGCTCGCGCACCGACTGCTTGGTGATCTCCTTGCCGTCCTTGACGACCTTGCCGGACGTCGGCGGATCGAGGCCAGCGAGTAACCGGAGGAGGCTCGTCTTGCCGGCGAGCGTGCGGCCCAGGATCACGTTGAACGAGCCCGGCTTGAGCGTGAGATCGATGTCCCGGAGGTGGTGCTCCTGGCCCACCATCTTGGTCACGTCTTCGAGGACCAGCGCCACGGCGTCCCCTCCCCCTTAGCCCCAGCGCCCGATCGCGACCATCGCCGCGGCCGAGAGGACCAGCGCCCCCCACGGCGTCATCGTCGTGAGGGCGAGCCAGGCCATGTTGATGAACGCGGTGGCCAGGATGCCGATGAACAGGCGATCGCCGCGCGTTGTCTGCATCGGCAGGAAGCCGCGCCGGGACACGGTCGGCGAGCGCGACTCCCAGATCCCCATCACGATGAGCGTGGCGAAGATGAGGCCGAAGAAGATCGCGGTGTGCCGCGTCCAGTACATCCAGCTCATCACACCCTCCCCAGCGCGAAGCCCTTGGCGATGTGGTTGCGGATGAACCAGATGGCGAGCGCGCCCGGGACGATCGTGAGCACGCCGGCGGCGGACAGGACGCCCCAGTCCATGCCGGCGGCGGAGACCGTGCGGGTCATCGTGGCGCTGATCGGCTTGGCGTGCACGGTCGTGAGCGTGCGCGCGAGCAGGAGCTCGACCCAGCTGAACATGAAGCAGAAGAACGCGGCCACGCCCACGCCCGAGCGGACGAGCGGCAGGAAGATGCGCACGAAGAAGCGCGGGAAGCTGTAGCCATCCATGTACGCCATCTCGTCGATCTCGCGCGGCACGCCGGACATGAACCCCTCGAGGATCCAGACGGCGAGGGGCACGTTGAACAGCGTGTGGGCGAGCGCCACGGCCCAGTACGTGTCGAGCAGGCCGACCTTCGAGTAGAGCTGGAAGAACGGCAGGAGGAACACGGCGGGCGGCGCCATGCGGTTCGTGAGCAGCCAGAAGAACAGGTGCTTGTCGCCGAGGAAGCGGTAGCGCGAGAACGCGTAGGCGGCGGGCAGGGCGACGGTCAGCGAGAGCGCCGTGTTGAGGAGCACGTACCCGAGCGAGTTGACGTAGCCCATGTACCAGGATCGATCGGTGAAGATCGTCTTGTAGTTGGCGAGCGTGGGCGCGTCGGGGAACAGGGTCAGGCCGCCGAGGATCTCCTCGTTGGACTTGAGCGACATGACCACGAGCCAGTAGATCGGCGCGATCACGAACAGGCAGTAGAGGACAAGCAGGCTTCTTTTGAGGGGCGAATTCACGGCGCTCGCCGCCGCATGATGGGGCCGCTCTTGCCGCCCCGGCAAGTTCTGGGCAGAGCGCGGGGGCTGGCGCGCCGCCCATGCCGCCGGCCGCGCGGGTGGGGGCCGAGTGGGCCACGGCTAGCGCTCGCCTGCGGTGCCCGCGGTGCCCGCGGGTACCCGCGGTGCTCGGCGACTGGCGCTCGGGCCGGGCCGGGCCGGCGAGCCGGCGAGCTAGATCTGCGGTTGTAGGATCGCGATCGCGGCCTGCTGCGGATCGAGCCAGCACGCGAATCGGCCGACGTTCGGAATGTCCGTGGGCGGCACCGTCACCTGCGCGCCGAGTCGCGTCGCGCGCTCGCACAGCTGGTCGCAGTTGTCGACGCCGACGTAGGCGAGCCAGAACGAGTGCGGCACTCCGGGTGGCGATTTCATCATGCCGCCCGCGGAGGCCTGATCGCCGCGCGCGTTCTTCACGCCCGGTCGATCGAGCAGCGTGTAGGTCATGCCGCCGCCCATGTCGACCGCGCGCTGCTTCCAGCCGAACACCTTCTCGTAGAACGGACCGGCCTTCGACGGATCCGTCGACATGAGCTCGTCCCAGCAGAACGTGAAGGGCTTCGGCATCCCCTGCTGCTCGACATCCTCCCCGGGACGCGCGCTCTTCCAGGGGGCGAACACGGCGCCGGTCGGGTCGGCGGTGACCGCGAACGTGCCGACGTTCTCCATGTGGGTCGTGGGCATGTACACCTTGCCGCCCGCGCTGGTGATGCTCGCGACCATCGCCGCGACGTCGTCGACGACGATGTAGCCGAGCCAGTTGGTCGGTTGCGGCTCGTCGGCACCCATCTGCCGGATCCCGCCGATCATCTCGTCGCCCGCGGTGATGTGGTGATAGGGGCCGGTGGTGCTCGCGTCGAACTTCCAGTTGAAGATCTCGCCGTAGAACTGCTTCGAGCCATCGATGTCCTTGGTGTTCAGGTCGTGCCAGACGAAGCGGTGTTTGGTCATGCGCGCACACTACACGGGAGTGTGTCGACGGTCGCGCGCGGGGCGACCAAAGGAGCAGGGAACACCATGCAACAGGCTGCTTCGCCCGCTCCAACCGTTACGAGCGCGCGCCACGCGTCTCGCCAACGCACGGCGCGCCCGCGCGCCAGGGGTGCTCCGCGGCGCAGCGAGTGGCGGCGATCGGTCGTGCGAGCACCAACGGTGGGCGGGCGTGCGGGCACTGACCTCACTGCAGAGGAATGTACCAACCCGAGCGAGCAAGCCGCGGAGCACCCCGCGCGCGTGGCAGCCGTGCGTGTCCGTACAAGCACTGACGTGCGCGTTCTACTATCTGCTCTGCTCTGCTCTGCTCTGCTGGCTAGCCTCGCACTACCGGCCGACCACGACGTTGTCGAGGACGCCGAGCGCGTCAGGGACGAGGACGGCCGCCGAGTAATACGCGCTGACCAGATAGCAGAGGATCGCCTGCTCGCTGATGCCCATGAAGCGCACGTTGAGGCTCGGCTCGTACTCGTCGGGGATCCCCGTCTGGTGCAGGCCGACGACGCCCTGATCTTCGACGCCGGTGCGGAGCACGAGGATCGACGTCGCCCCGTCCGGTGAGATCGGGAGCTTGTCGCTCGGCAGGAGCGGGACGCCGCGCCACGCCCGCACGGTGGCGCCGTCGACCGTCGTCGTCTGCGGGTAGACGCCGCGCTTGTTGCACTCGCGGCCGAACGCCGCGATCGCCCGCGGGTGCGCGAGCAGGAGCCGCGACTTCTTCCGCCGGCAGAGCAGCTCGTCCAGGTCGTCGGGCGTGGGCGGCCCGCTCCGGGTCTGCAGGCGCTGCGCGGGATCGCAGTTGTGGAGCAGCCCGAACTCGGGGTTGTTGACGAGCTCGTGCTCCTGGGTCTCGCGGATCGCGTCGATGGTGAGCCGCAGCTGCTCGGTGACCTGATCCATCGGATCGTTGTAGAGATCCGCCACGCGGGTGTGCACCCGCAGGATCGTCTGGGCGACGCTCAGCTCGTACTCGCGCGGCCGAGGATCGTAGTCGGGGAACGTGCCGGGCAGCGCGGCCTCGCCCCGGTGGCCGGCGGCGAGCTCGATGGCGGCCTGGCCGTCCTTGTCCCGGGGCCGGCGCGTCATGGCCAGGAACGCGTCGATGTGCGCCGCGAGCGCCGGCGTCTCGCGCACGAGGTCCGCGAAGCGCGCCCGCTCGAGCGAGAGGACGGTCGTCGCGGTGGCGGCGTGGGCGGTGAACGGCGAGTCGCCGCCGGCGGCCAAGAGGACCTCGTGGCCGAGGTAGTCGCCGTCGCCGAGGACGCCGAGGAGGATCGGATCGCCGTACTTGCCGACGCCGAGCTTCTCGACCTTGCCCTCCACGATCAGCCAGAGCGTGCCGGCCGGCTGGCCGCGCTCGATGAACACCTCGCCGGGCACGAGCTCGCGCTGGACGAACCGATCCGCGAGCTCCTCCAGCACCGACGCGTCGGGGAAGCCCCGGAGCACCGGCAGCCCGCGCAGCGCCTCGGGGATGACGCGCGCGGCCTCATGGACGGAGGTGAAGCTCAGGAGGCCGTCCCCCACCGGGTACGTCCGGCGCCGGTTCACCCGATACGCGCCGGCCTGCGTCTGGACCCAGGGCAAGAGCTTGAGCAGCCAGCGCGGCGTGGTGCTCTGCGTCTGCGGCCGCGACTTCGTCGTCGTGACGAGCTGGCGTGCCGCCTCGGTGCTGAGGCTCAGCTGGTGCGCGTCTTGAGAGATCTCCGCCACGGCCACCCCTCCGTCAGACGATGGCTCGGCCGATCTCGACGTTCTCGAGGATCGCGAGCGCGTCGGGGACGAGGACGGCCACCGAGTAATAGGCGCTGACCAGGTACGACATGATCGCCTTCTCGCTGATGCCCATGAAGCGCACCGAGAGGCTGGGCTGGTACTCGTCGGGGATGCCGGTCTGGTGCAGGCCGACGACGCCC